>JAKSKR010000001.1 GCA_024401645.1 Paludibacteraceae bacterium
TTTACATTTATTTGCATACGAAAAGAGGGCATATCAATTTTGATACACCCTCATGCTTATTTGTTTGGTTGCTGATTACTTAACTGCATTAACAATCTGAAGGAGTGCTTCTACAGATTCTGAACCTAACAATTTCTCAATCTGACCTTCGGCAAGGCCTGTTGCGCCTGATGCTGCTGCAAGATATGCTGCTTTGTAGGCTTTGTCTTCGCTGTTTCTGTAGCTCTTTGCACTGTTAATCAAAGAAATGATGTTAGTGGTGTTATCTAAAGTGAAACCTTTTGCTTTTGTTTCTGTGTAGAGTTCAGCAAAAGCCTTGCCATCTGCGGTTCCCTGCTTTACTGATGCTTCTTTTGCATTGTCGTTACCACCGTTGGTAGAGTCGTTAACAACTGGAGTGTCGTCGTCATCGTCGTCGCCACATGCAGTAGTGTTGAAACCTACAGAAAGGAGCATAACTGCAGAAAGAAGAGTGATGAATTTCTTTTTCATTTTGTTTCGTATTTAATGTTTTAGAATTGTTATTTTTCTGCCGATGCAAGCGCTAGCATGCTAATCGTTACGTCGCAGCCTTTAAAGGCATTGGCGCAAGATTCTAGGGTTGCGCCTGTGGTAAGTACGTCGTCGACTATTGCTATGTGTTTGCCTTCGACTTTTTGCAGATTGTGGGCGGCGAAAAGGTCCTTAACGTTCTCGCGTCTTTCGTCTGCGGTCATTTTTGTTTGGGTGGCGTTGGCAACCTTTCGGTATAGCACGTCGGTTACAACCGGTTTGCCAAGTTCAAGGGCAATGCCGTTGGCTATCAGTTCCGCTTGGTTATAACCCCTGGCCTTAAACTTCGTAGGGTGGAGTGGTACGGGAATGAGGAGGTCTATGTCTTCCCATCTTCCGCCTTTCAATTCATAACCGAATTGTCGTCCCATCATAACCCCAAGGTCGGTGTAACCGCGGTACTTAATGCCGTGTAGTATTTTCTGACTAATGTTTCCTTTCTCGAAGTAGAGGTAGGTGCTAGCCATTTCAACCCTTACCCTGCCATAAAACCTTTGTTCAAACGTGTTGCCTCTGGTTTCGTGTTGGCGGGTGTGTGCCAACTTGCTTTGGCAGTCTAGGCAAATCATCTCTTCCCCTTCACTCAACTTTTCTTCGCAACAAACACAAAGTTTGGGATAGAACAGCTGGACAAAGTCGGAAAGGTATGCCTTGACGTTCATTTACGACTGCTTCTTGGCGTCTAAACGACCGAATACCTTTCTCAACACATCGTTAACACGAGCATTGACGTTGGTGCGGATTTGTAGTTCCTGGTCGGCTACCTTATAGAACAAGCCGTCAAGCGCTCTGCCTGTAATGTAGTCTGAAAGGTCGTCGGTAACAGGCTGTATTGCGTTGATGGAGTTTGCCTGTGCAGAGGTGATAACGCCTGTTAGTGATGCAATCTTTAAAGCACCTTCAATTACGTCAGAGTTCTTGGCTTTGAAGTCTGCAAGCTTGTTGTTATAGGTGGCAAAAGACTTCCATGCTTTGGTTGTGGTGAAACCTGCAACCTGCACGCTGTTCAATGTTTCGGTAATTGGCTTGTGGAATGCGCCTTGAAGTCTTGTTGAAGTGTTGGTCTGAAGGTATGTTGTTGCCGCATTGTCTGCACCGAACAAGATGCCTTCTGCATCGTTTATGGTCATGCCGGTAATGGCATCCTTAAAGATACCTACAGACTGTGGTGCTGCTTCTTCTGCCGAAGTGTTGAACAAGTTGATGAAAGTGTTTTCGTCAGGAATACTTGAATTTGTTGCTTCTAGTACCTTGCTGAATGTTTCGTTCTGCGAAAGTTTCTGAACTGCTGTGAATGCGGTTGCTGCTTCTTCTGGCATGCCAATCTTAACGGCAATGTCGTTCAGGTAGCCACCTCTCTTGCTCAAGCGGCTTGCAGCTGTGTCGATGCCTACAGAAAGTGCCGATTTCAAACCGGTAGCAACCTCGCTATCTTCTGTCAAACCGTCGAGAATTGAAGATGCTTCGTCGCAGCTGTATGAAGCCAATACTATAGCGCAAGCAACGGCGCTTTTAAGTGCAATGTGTTTCATGTTATATTCAGTTTTTAGTTGTTCTTATACAAAAATCGGTCCTAAAAGGTCCCCGAAATCTTAAAAAATCCTTTTAACCTACAATTTTACCGTCTTCCATGCTGATGACACGGTCCGAAATCTTTGCCAAATCGTGGTCGTGGGTGACGATGGCAATGGTTTGTCCCAAGTTGTCGCGCAGGTCGAAAAGCAGCTTGTAGAGCTCTGCCTTGTTCTTCGAGTCGAGGCTGCCCGAAGGCTCGTCGGCAAGAATGATGTCGGGCTTGTTGATGAGGGCTCTTGCTACGGCTACACGTTGTTTCTCGCCGCCCGACAGCTCGTTTGGCCGGTGGTCAGCACGTTCTGCCACTCCCAGGTATTCCAGCAACTTCTTGGCTTCAGCTTCCGCATCCTTCTGGCTCTTGTGGGCAATGAGGGCGGGAATGCAGACGTTCTCGAGCGCGCTGAATTCTGGTAGCAGTTGGTGAAACTGGAAAACGAAACCGATGTGCTTGTTGCGGAATGCCGACAAGTCGTTCTCGTTTAGCTTCAATACGTCTTCGCCATTAATGCAGATGCTTCCGCTGTCTGGCTTCGAAAGTGTCCCTATTATTTGTAGCAGTGTGGTCTTGCCAGCGCCGCTTGGCCCTATTATAGAAACGACCTCACCTTTCTTTATACTTAAGTCGATGCCCTTCAATACCTGAAGGTTTCCGAAACTCTTGCTGATGTCCTTTATCTCAATCATTGCTCTTTCATCATTTTAGAAAGGTATTGTCCTAACTTTTCTTGCGTGATGCCGGTTTCAATATTGCCAAATTCGGTCCACGATATTCTGCCGGTTTCTTCCGAGACGACGATAGCCCAAGCGTCCGATTTTTCGGTGATACCCAAGGCGGCTCTGTGGCGAAGGCCAAGGTCGGGATCGACGTCGGTCTTGTTGGTAACGGGAAGGATGCAGCTCGCAGCCTTTATCTTGCCGTTCGAAATGATCATGGCGCCGTCGTGGAGAGGCGAGTTCTTAAAGAAGATGTTCTCAATCAGTCGCTCGCTAATTTTCGCATCGATGCGTTCGCCAGTGTCTTCAATGTAACGGAGGTCGATGTTGTGCGGAATGACGATGAGGGCGCCCACCTTGTTGCGGGCCATGTTCTTGCAAGCCAACACAATCTGCATGATGTCGTTGTTCTCAATCTTCTGCTCGTTGAAGTTGAGGATGCGCTTCATGAAGCGTGAAATGAAGTTCTGCCTTGACCCCAACCTTGTGAACAGCTGTCTGATTTCATCTTGGAACAGGACGATGAGGGCAATGACGCCCACGTTCACAATCTGATCCATGATGGCTCCCAACAGTTTCATCTGGAAGACGAAGCTGACGAACAGCCAGCATACAATAAATATAAGGACACCCACAAACAGCCTGATGGCGGCTGTGCCCCTAAGGTCTTTGTAAAGCCTATAAAGGATGCACGCCACTATGACGATGTCTATGATGTCTATTGCTCGTATTCCAAAACGATCGGCCATTTTTGTTTTAGTTTAGTTGTTTGCCAGCACGCTGGCATGCTTCTGTAACTCGCAGTAAAGTTTAACGGTCTCCACGGCTTCCTTCACGTCGTGAACCCTTAAAATGTCAGCACCCAGCTGCAACGAAACCATGTTTAGGGCAGTTACGCCGTTTAAGCATTCCTTGGCGCTCGATTCCAATACTTGCCATATCATGCGTTTGCGCGATATGCCTACTAGTATGGGTAGGTCGAACTGTTTAAAGACACTCATCTTCGCCATTAGCTCGTAGTTCTGGTCAATGTCTTTTGCGAAACCAAAACCGGGGTCGAGGATGATGTCGTTCACGCCAAGTTCGTGTAGCTTGCTGATTTTCTCTGCAAAATAACGAAAAATATCTTTTGTTATATTATTATAGGTGAATTTTTGTTGCATCTCTTGCACCGTATGCCCTGCGGTGTGCATCAGAATGTAGGGCGCTTTCAGCGTTGCGGCAGCCTCGAAGATGCCGTCTTCCACCAATCCGCCCGAAATGTCGTTAATAATGTCGGCACCACATTTGCCTATGCTTTCAAGGGCGACCTTGCTGCGGAAAGTGTCTACCGAGATGGGGGTGGTGGCATCGACCGCGCGAATGGCTTCCACCGCCATGCAGACGCGGTCCAACTCTTCCTGCTCGCTAACGTCGGCAGCTCCGGGGCGGGTGCTGAAACCGCCCACGTCGATGATTTTTCCGCCTTGGGCTACAATTTCCTCGGCACGTTTCTTTATGGCGTCGGTTTCGCGGTAGCGGCTACCTTCAAAGAAGGAGTCGGGAGTGATGTTGACGATTCCCATTACGATAGGGGCGTCTAGGTGCACGATTTTTCCTCGGCAGTTGATTGTTTTATAGTCAGCCATTTATCCTTTTTTTTAGTTCGGAGAGTAAAAAAATATTCTCTTTTTATTTCTACAAAGATAGAAAATCTATATCTTTGCCCAATCACTTGATGGAGATACTATCTACTTATGGATGTATTTTCATGGGTGCTTGGGTAGAAAAATGCGATTTTTGTTAGAGAATATCGTTTTTTTTAGTTAGGTTTGCATTCGCTATCGGCTAAAACGACGATGCTCTCGTTCAATTTTGTTATTTCTGCGCGAGAAAACGTAAAGCAATTTTTTATTTTTGTAAAACAATTATCTTATTCATAAAGTACTATGAAACACTCAAAGCTTTTAAAGCTGGCGGCATTACTACTGGTGGTTGGTTCACTTCCATCTTGTGGTGGTAAAAAGTCTTTGAAAGACTCCCAGTCTTCAAATGTTACAGGCTGGAAATACAATGACAAGGAAAACGGTGGTTTCCAGGTTGTAACAGGTTATGAACAGGATACACCTCCAGGCATGACATTCATCCAGGGTGGTACCTTTACAATGGGTCGTGTAATTGAAGACGTTATTGGTGACTGGAATAACATTCCTCGCCGTGTAACTGTTGCTTCATTCTATATGGACCAATATGAAATCAGTAACGTAAACTGGCGTGAGTATTTGCACTGGATGGGACAGATGTTCCACAATACTCCTGAATTGATCGAAAAGTGCTATCCAGATACATTGGTATGGCGTGAGGAAATGGCTTACAACGAGCCTTACCTCAACTACTACTTCTCTCACGTTGCTTATAACTACTATCCAGTTGTTGGTGTTAGCTGGGAACAGGCTTCTGACTACTGTATTTGGCGTAGCGACCGTGTTAACGAAAAGCGTATGGTTGACGCTGGCGTAATCCAGTATCCTGACTTCCAGGCTTTGAAGGGTAACACTGAAACCGACGATATCAGAAACAACCAGGTCTTCAATACCGACAAGTATATTGCTAAGGCTGACTACAAGCCTACTGAAGGTAAGAAGGGTATGAAGGACGTTTATGGCAATGCTCGTAAGACTAACATGTCTGACGGTATCCTACTTCCTAAATTCCGTCTCCCAACCGAAGCTGAATGGGAATATGCTGCTTATGGTACCAAGTCTGTTGAAGGCGAGGAAAACTACGAAGAAAAGAAGATTTATCCTTGGTATGGTCACCAGATGCGTAACCCTGATAAGAAGTTCCGTGGTGAAATGAATGCCAACTTCGTCCGTGGTCGAGGCGATATGATGGGTATGGGTGGTAAGTTGAACGATAAGGCCACCATCACTGCTCCAGTTGACGCTTTCTTCCCTAACGAATTCGGTCTTTACAACATGGCTGGTAACGTTAACGAATGGGTGCTCGACGTTTATCGTCCACTCACCAGCGATGACGAACAGGAATACAACCCATTCCGTGGTAACGAATATGTGGTTATGCAGACTGAATCTAGCACCGTTGACGGTGTAGATATGAAGCTCCCTGTTATCGACGAATACGGTCGCGTAATCTTCAAGATTGATGCTGACTCTACTACTTCTCAAGCTGTAATCGCTAAACTCGATGTTCGTAACTTTAAGGATGGTGACGCTGCATCTAGCTTGAACGCTTGGAAGGATTTGGAATCTACTACTGACGCTCTTACAAAGAAGATGTACGATCCAGATGAAAACCCTGTAGCTATGCTTGCTACTAAAATCTCTAACACAGTTCGTGTTTACAAGGGTGGTGGCTGGAAAGACCGTGCATACTGGTTGAACCCAGGACAGCGTCGTTACCTCGAACAGAGCGCTTGCCGTTCTGACCTTGGTTTCCGTTGCGCAATGAGTAAGGTAGGTCCTGAAGATGATGACAGATAATTGTAACTATATTAAATAGTTTATAAACCCCCAGTTTTTTAATTGGGGGTTTTTTATTTGATGATTTATGAAAAAACTCAATACCGAAGAGGTTTATAAGCTCTTTTTAGAATCGACTTCTGTTACGACCGATTCTCGTAACTGCCCTAAAGATTCGCTGTTCATTGCCCTAAAGGGTGCATCGTTCAATGGTAATGCCTTTGCCAATGGTGCTGTTGAGGCTGGTTGCCGCTATGCCATTGTTGACGAGGAACAGTATGCCAACGACAAGAACGTCTTCTTGGTAGACGATTGCCTGAACATGTTGCAAAAACTTGCCAACCTTCATCGCAAGACACTTGGCACTACAGTTATTGGCATTACCGGTACAAACGGCAAGACAACTACAAAGGAACTGGTGGCTGCTGTGCTTCAAAAAAAGTACAACCTTTTGTTCACCCAAGGCAACTTGAACAACCAGATTGGCGTGCCTCTTACTGTTTTGCGTTTAAAGAAGGAACACGAATTGGCGGTTGTGGAAATGGGTGCTAGCCATCCTGGCGATATTAAGGAGTTGGTTGATATTGCAGAACCTAACTTCGGATTGATTACCAACGTTGGCCATGCCCACATTCTTGGCTTTGGCTCTTTCGAAGGTGTGGTTAAGACAAAAGGTGAGTTGTACGACTTTATTCGTGCAAACGGTGGTAAGGTTTTCCGCAATGCCGACAATCCTAACCTTGCTTCTATTGCCAATGGACTCGATTCTGTGCTTTATGGTAAGGCTTCTACCAACTACGTTTATGGTAAGTCGTTGGGTGCTGTGCCTTTCCTTAAGGTAGAGTGGAATGGTAAGGCCATTCAGACAAATTTGGTCGGTGACTATAATTTCGAGAATGTTTTGGCTGCCATTACGGTGGGAACTTACTTCAATGTGGCTGCCGACGATGTGGTAACTGCCCTAGAAGCTTATGTGCCTAGCAACAATCGCTCTCAATTTAAAGATACGGGTAAGAATCACCTCATCATCGATGCCTATAATGCCAACCCTACTAGCATGGCTGCCTCGCTCAACAACTTCCTAGTAATGGATGTGCCTAACAAGATGCTCATTCTTGGCGACATGAAGGAACTGGGGCAAGATAGCGAAATGGAACACAATAAGGTGATAGAATGGATTACCGCTAACGGCTTCAAGTCAGTATGCTTGGTGGGCGACTGTTTCAAGGCTGCTGCCGGTGGTGCGTTTAACACTTTTAACGATGTTGACGAACTTTATGCCTGGTTGCAGGCTAACCCGGTAACTGGTGCCAACATCTTGGTAAAGGGTTCAAACAGTACCAAGCTCATTAAGGTGGTCGACATCCTTTAACTTTAAAACTTTTACATCGTTATGTTTCCTAAAGAATACGTTCTTGCTGCTTTTATTGCAGTCATCGTCTTTTACTTTATAGCCAAGTTCATTACCGAACGCGCAATGCAGAAGAATGCAGAGCAGGTGGCAGAACCCACCGATAACAAAAAGGCAAGGCAAAGCCATACGGCTGAAGACTGTGCCGAGGGTGGTTGTGGCATGCGTGCAATCTGTAACGGTAAGGAAGAGGTGACTTTCGACTATTATGAAGACGAGGAACTTGACCGCTTTAAGGAGCGTGATGCTGAAGGGTACAGCGATGCAGAGGTGGCCGAGTTCCGCGACATTCTGCTTACCCTGAAAGGTGAAGAGGTGGCTCCTTGGTTGAACAGCCTTTGTGCACGTGGCGTTACTTTGCCTAAACAGTTGCGCGACGAGGCTATTGCATTGGTTAAAAAGAATAGACATCAATGAAGTCTAGGTTAAAATACTTCTTATCATACTATTTGTTCTGGTTTCTAGCCTTTTTGGTTCAGAAACCAGTCTTCATGTTGTACCAGTGGGAACATGCGAAAGATTATTCGTTCACCGACTGGCTGAATGTTATGTGGCACGGCATGCCTATGGACTTGTCTACCGCTGGCTATTTCTCGTTGCCAGTCTTCCTTATGGTGCTGGCTTCTTGTTTCGTGCCTGCAGGTAAGTGGCTAGGTAAGGGCATAAAGGTAGCTACGGCCCTCTTGCTGGCGGTTGTGGTTATAGGCTGTGTTGCCGACATGGTACTCTACACTTTCTGGGGGTACCGTCTCGACATTACACCGTTGTTCTACATGGAAACGCCAAAGAATGCGGCCGCCAGTGGCACCATGTCGCAAAACCTGTGTGCAGCCGTTTGCCTTATTGTTGAATACTTGGTTTATTGGCTTGCATTCAGATTTTTCCACAAGAAGTGTTTTGCTATTGATGGCCATTGTGTTAAGGCTGTAATTCCTTTCTTGCTGATTTTGCCGTTACTCTTCGTCATTATTCGTGGTGGTGTTTCGGTTTCGGTTATGAATGCAGGTCGCGTTTATTTCAGTAACGAAATGTTCCTTAACCACTCGGCAATTAATCCTATTTGGAATTTCTTGGGCTCATTCTCGAAAGAGGACCTCTCAACCCAATACCGGTTTATGGACGATGCCGAGGCGCACAAGGCGATGGATTCATTAGTGAATCGTCAGGTCTTGCCGCCCGATACTTTCCTTTTGAAGACTAATCGCCCGAATGTGGTGGTGTTCATCCTTGAAAGCTTTGGCGCTAACGTGTGTGAAATGGCTGGCGGTGCAAAAGGTTTGACGCCAAACTTGAACAGAATTGCCAGCGAAAGCATCTTCTTCAGTAACTTCTACGCCAACAGTTACCGTACCGACCGTGGTCTGGCGGCAATACTGTCGGCCTACCCTGGTCAACCTGTGACCTCGCTGATGAAGTACCCCGAAAAGTCGCAGAACGTGCCAACCCTAACCGGAACGTTAAGGGACAATGGTTACGACCTTTCTTTCTTCTATGGTGGTGACGAAAACTTTACCAATATGCGCTCGTTCTTGGTACATGCCGGTTTCGAGAAGCGCCTGTGCGATAAGGATTTTTCAGGAAACGAGCTTTCTACCAAGTGGGGTGCTTACGATCATTTGGTAATCAACAGACTGATTGACGATTTGAAGCAACCGCAGAAACAGCCTTTCTGCAAGGTGTTGCTCACGCTTAACAGCCACGAACCTTTCGACGTTCCGTTCCATAAGTTCGACGACTTATACCCCAATTCCGTTGCCTATACCGACAGCTGCATTGGTGTGTTTTACGACTACTTGAAGACGTCGCCTTATTGGGACAATACGTTGTTCATCCTTTTACCCGACCATGGTAAACCTTACCCCGAAGGTATGACTAACCAAGATGTTGCCAATTACAAGGCTCCGATGATTTGGACGGGGGGAGCCGTTAAGCAACCTATGTGCATTACACAAATGGGATCTCAAATAGATTTGGCGCGAACTTTACTTGCACAGTTGGGAATTGATGGCAGTGCATTTAATTTCAGCAAGAATATGTTGAGCGAACAATCGCCAAAATTTGCATTCTTTGCCTTTAATGACGGATTCGGATTCGTAACCCCTAATGGCGCATCGGTTTACGATTGTGGCGGATCGATGAACGTGAGGGAAGACGACCCTGCCCTCACTAAAAAAGGAAAGGCTTATTTGCAGTGCCTCATCGACGATTTGGCTTCTCGTTAAATGATTGGCTGACATTTTGGGCGGTCTGTTTTTTGTTCCAAAAGACAGTAATTTCCGTTGATAGAATAAATCCGATTATATTTGCTTTAGTAATTTAATTATCTATGTCTACAATACTTTTTGACCAGATAGCATACGGCCCTATTAAAAGTCGCCGTTTAGGCATGTCGCTAGGTGTTAACCTGCTGCCTACAAACCAGAAATTATGTTCTTTCGAGTGCATTTACTGCGAATGTGGATTCACAAAGAAGATTATGGGTTCGAAAATGCCAACACGCGAACAGGTGAAAATGGCGTTGGAGGCTAAACTTAAGGAGATGCAGGCACAGGGCTTGAAACTCGATGTGTTCACTTTTGCCGGTAATGGCGAACCTACCATGCATCCTGAATTTCCGGGCGTTATCGACGATACCATTGCCTTGCGTAATCAGTACTTTCCCGAGGCGAAGATTAGCGTGTTGTCGAATGCTACGATGATTGGACGCGAAGATGTGTTCAATGCATTACTGAAAGTAGATAACAACATCTTAAAACTCGATTCTGGCATCGATGCTACGGCTAAACTTATTGACCAACCAAACTCGCCAACTTATAGCGTGGAGAAGCAGATTGAGCTGTTGAAACGCTTTAATGGCAACTTCATTTTGCAAACCATCTTCTTGCGTGGCGAGTATAATGGCCAGGTGGTCGACAATACGACTCCCGAGGAAATTGCGGCTTGGACCGAGGCAGTCCGCCAAATCCGTCCTAAACAAGTTATGGTTTACCAAGTAGACCGTGAAACCCCTGTGCCAGGTCTCGAGAAATTGACGAACGAGGAGTTGAGTCGCTTGGCTCAACCGGTTCGCGACTTGGGTATCTCGGTTTTAGTTGCTTAACATTTTTGCACACTGAAACTTTTTAATATTTTTGTGCAAAACACAATTCTTCAGTTTATTAGAATATGTTTAAAAGGTTATTTCTCATACTTTCATTGCTGGCAACATCGGCAACCGTGGCATTCTCACAGTTCCATATAGGGGCTAACTTGGGCGCCGGCGTCTCTGCAACTAACTTGAATCCGGCAGGCCGTGAAGTGTCTTCGTTGGTAGGTGTTTACCCCGAGGTGTATGCTGGCTACGATTTCAATAAAAACTTGTCTGCAAATTTGGGCTTGGGCTATATGCAGGGTGGTTTTAAGGAACAGCCTTTTGGCGATGGGGAACGCACTGTTCGTCTGCGTTATTTCAGAATGCCGGTTTATGCCGACTTGCATTTCCCGTTCTGCCAGAAATGGAGTGCGGGCGCATTGGCAGGCTTGCAGTTCAACGTCTTCAATTCGTTAGACGCTCCAGCTCCCTTTAATATCGATTTTCAGCAGATGCATCATCCCGTTTCTCTATTGTTGGGTGTGCAATGCGCCTATAATATTTGCCCTAATATGCAGCTACACCTGCAATACCGCTATGTGTCAGACTTTGCCTATGCCGACGACAACGAAGTGCTAGGCCGTTTGCATGGTAACAACTTCTTGGTGGGTGTGTCGTATGTGTTAGGTAAGTCAAAGGCCGTAGGCGAATAATAAGTCTGCATCCCCCTAGAAACTAATTGAACGATTATAACTACAATTCTATAAATTCCATGAAAAAACACTTACTACAATTCCTCTTGCCAGCTCTTACCATATCGGCTGGTAATGCACAGGTTTCTGTCATCGTTGATGCCGATGCCGACAACATGCCCATCTCGCCTTACATCTATGGCAAGAACGGAGCTGTTAGCGACAAGGATGCACCAACTAGCGAGGCCGACATGATTCGTAACCGCGAGTCTGGCTTGCGTTTCTCGCGTCAGAATAACGGTAATAATGCCACTAAATACAATTGGCGTAAGAAATTGACTTGTCACCCCGACTGGTACAACAACATTTATGGTTGCGATTGGGACAAGTCGGCTCAAACCTTACAAGACGAATTGCCAAATGTGCAAGGTATGTATGCCTTTCAGCTAATTGGCAAGGCTGCAAAGACCAATGCCTACAACTTCAACGATTGGGAATACAATCATAGCCAGTGGGGTAGTTGGTGTAGCCTAGACCTTTGTGGTGGTGGTAGCGCCGATGCCGATGGAAACCTAATAGCAAAGGGCGATCCGAACCTTTACCTTGAAGATTGGCCTGCCGACTCTACTGTCGCCATCTACAGCCATTGGCGCGACGATCTTGGCCTCGACATGGCTCAATTCAAGTATTGGAACATGGACAACGAGTTCGAAATGTGGCCATGGACACACAGCGACTTGGTGGAAGAAAACACCGACGAGGTGTTCGAGACCATGATGCAGAATTACTTTGCAACCGCAAAGGCTATTCGTGCCATCGATCCAAGCGTGAAGCTGACCGGACCTGTTGCTGGCAGCGAGTGGACTTGGTATTATCCTGCTAGCACTCAACCAACTTACAAAGGCAAGAAATATTGCTGGCTCGAGTACTTCATTATGCGTTGTGCCGAAGAAGAAAAGAAAACCGGTGTGAATATGCTCGACGTGCTCGACATTCACTTCTATCCTGGTGACAAGTCAGTTGCCGATGTCCTTCAAACCCACCGTGTGCTTTGGGACCGCAACTTTGTCTATCCCCTTGCAAACGGTGTGAAAACTGTTAATGGCGGATGGGACGAAAGCCAGAAGAAGGAATACATTTTTGGCCGTTGCCAAGACTGGATTGACAAATATTTTGGTCCTAATCGTGGCATTACCTTCGCCATCTCTGAATACGACAATACCGAATCGTTCAATCCTACCGTTACAGCTTTGAGCTATGCATCATTCTTGGGTGAGGGTGCTCGCCATGGCATGGAGTATTTTACACCTTGGACTTGGAACACCGGTATGTGGGAAACCCTGCACTTGTTTGGCCGTTATGCCAAGAACATTAACGTAGGCGCTGTATCTTCTAACGAAGAAATGCTTTCAGCCTATACCTCGGTTAATGCCAATCGCGACTCAATGACCATCATCCTTATCAACCGTTCAGAGAAGGATGCGCAGAAGGTAGACATTACTTTGGGTAACTTCGACGCCATCGATGGTAGCCACGAAACATACCAATTGGCAAACTTGCCTAGTGGCGAAACCTTTAATTCGCACGAAGACAATGCCTTGGTAAAAGGAAAGGTAAATGTGTCGTCAAATGCCTTGACCCTATCCGTTCCGGCATTGTCTATGACGGCTGTTGTTGTGCCTGGCGTTGGCCTTGGTGTTGACCAGTTTACGGCTCAACCGGTTGCGGTTTATCCTAATCCAACAACCGACGTGCTCTATGTTTCTAACGATGGCAATGTAAACAAGGTTGAGATAGTCGATGTTAAGGGTGTTACGGTAAAGACGGTCAGTGCAACCACTTCTGCCGATGTGGTTGTTCCTGTTGCCGATTTGGCAAAAGCCCTTTATGTGGTTAAGATTTTCAAGAACAATGGTGTGAAGACTAGCACCGTTGTTGTTAAGTGATAGCTGTTTGAAAAAACAGGATACGAAAAAAGTCCTTCTTACTCGTAAATGAGTTTGAAGGACTTTTTTTGTCGAAACCGGTGGGCTAATGTACCTTTACTCTACATTGCTTTTATCAATAACAGCTCTTACATTGTAGCCCTCGTAGCGTCCTGTGTTGAATATTTCAAAAGAAATCCCTTTCATATAGTTCAAATTGAAAGATTCAAGCCAGTTTCTAGATGTATTTACTTCTGACGACCATAGTATGATTCTGTCTTGTTCGTTATAGAACTTATTCTCTTGTTTGAAACCTGCCGATGGTATGAATATGCTGTTGTCTGTATAACCTTCCACTTTGCTGGTAATTAGGCAACCGCCCACTCCATTAATGGTAGTCCAAGTCCATTTGCATTTTTGCATCAGCTCGTTCAACTCGTTTTTAGTTGGGGTTCGCCATGCACCGCCCATGTTAACGGTTGCAGCATCGTCTTCTGGCAATAGTTTGCTAATGCCGTCATGTTCGCCATAATCTGCCGACGAATATTTAGTTAACATTGGGGTTTCTGGGGTGATGAATGGAATGGTTCTAGTTGTGTCGCTCCACTTGTAGTTTTTCGGGTAGTAGGTTTTCTTTTCCTCCGTTTCCCCCCAAGCGTAATAGCCGCCAAAATCGGTTGCCTTGTTAGGCTTTGCACCAACATTCTGTGTCGCCCATAGCACCGAAAGGCCCAGGTCTACGTAAGAATATTCGCCCGCCTTACCTGTAATTGTAAGCCCTTCTTCTGTTGCAATCTTTTTATAGACAGCATAGGTGTTAATGTCTTTTTGAACTTCGGTGAACGAAGAATCGCTCCATCCCATAAAGTTGTAACCTGCAATTTCTTCTACCGCAGGAGCTGTAAGCTGCTCGTTGGCCTTTGCCTTATGTGTTTCAATAAGAGTGCTGTCGTTTAAGAAGAAGTTTACGGTAAAGATGATCTGCTTATACTTGGCATAGATGTTCATGTCTTTCTGAACGTCAGAGAACGAAGTTGAACTCCAACCCACAAACACGTAATTCTCAATTTCAGGAGCCACAGGCTCGGTGGCAGACTTTCCCTTTTCAACTTGTTGGCTTTCAATGAGTATGCTGTCGGCCGTAAAGAAGTTTACAGTGAAGTGCTTTGCCTTAACGCCACGCACGTTGTAAATGTTGTGTCGTTCCTTGTCTGCCATTTCTATCGACTTGTCGTTGCCAAATGTCATAATGTAGGCGTTGTTTGACGTCTGTGCCGCAACATTAGACGACCAATAATAACCGTAACAGGTAGAGGCGTCTAAAGAAGGTAGGAAGATGACGTTGCCGTTTGCAATAGAAGTTCCTATATATCCGGCTACGCCCGTACCATTAAAATCGTCTGTAAATTTCCAGTCACAGCCTTCTGCCAACTCTACTAGTTCGTCAGAAGCTGGCATGCGCCATGTGTTGCCCCAGTTGGCATTAACGGCATCGTCTTCAAGTTCCAAGGTTTTAAGGCCGTCAACTGTGCCGTTTGCCTTGTTGGTGCAGTACTTGGTTAGGCTGTTGTTGCTGCCTTCACACCATTTGTAATCAGACCAACTAGAAGATTTCTCTCTTGTAGATGTTTCACCCCATTCAAATTTGTCGCCATATTCGTGTGGGGTAGTAGCGCCCACGTTGTTGGTTGCCCACCAAATGCCGCTTTTTAATCCCAGGTCTACATAGGTATATCCGTCAGCCTCGCCCGAGATGGTTACACCATCTACTTTAGGGTTTTCTGCATATTGGGCATAAATGTCTAGGTTGTCTTGCACATTGGTGAACGAAGAGTCGCTCCAACCAATAAACACATAGCCTTTAAGGTCTGGTGCCTCTGGTGTGGTGGCAAGGGCACCATTTATCACATTCTTGCTCTCTAGTAGAGAACTATCTGCCGCGAAGAATCTTACTGTGTATTTCTCGACGCTGATTTTTGCAACAGCGCGGGCCGACAAGCCGTAGCAACGAGCTGTTGAGGTGCTCGTAGAGTGCTCGCCATTTTCAAGTCTGAAGAAAAGGGCATGGTCAGACCTTTTTGAACTGATGTTTGTTGCCCAGTAGCGACCGTAAGTGTTTTTAGCAACAATGTCTAAATTGTTCATCACGCCTGCGGCAGGGAAGAAAATGGTATTATGGTTGGTTTTCGATGTTGCAATATATCCGGCAATGCCCGATTCTTTGTAGTCGTTCGTCCATTCCCATTCACATCCTTCGTTCAATTCTTTGAACTCATCTATGGTTGGCATGCGCCAAACGCTGCCCCAATTGGCGGCAATGGCATCGTCTTCAACAAAAAGAATGCCCAAACTGTCAACTGTACCGTAGCTGCTGTTCTTGCAATATTTGTTGATTTCTGTCGCTGAACCGTCGCACCAGTGGTATTTCGGCCATGTATAGAAAATTTTGGAAGATGTTTCTCCCCACGAAAAGTATTGCCCGTATTCTGTAGGCTTGGTTGCGCCCACATTGTAGGTAGCCCACAATAGGCCACTTTTTAACCCCAAGTCAACAAAAGTGTGACCTTCTATTTGTCCGTCTACCGTTACCCCCTGTGCTGCGGTTCCTGTCGTGTCGAGTATTAAATTTGCGTCCACATAATCTACGTTGGTAATTTCTCCCAAATCGTACTTGTATGTCTTACCGTCTGATGTCTTTGTTCGCATATAGCGCTTTGCTGTGGCGGCATCTTTTTCATAATCAACCTGCTCAACTTTTTTTGTGTTGTATTTGATGTCTTGGTCAGTAAACGTCTTTATGCGCATATAGGTCACGGCACTTGCCATAAAAGTCAGTAGGGTTGCCGCTACTAGAAGGATTATCTTTTTCATTTGTTCTGTTCAATCAATTATTTGCGAATGAGCTTGATGGATTGTTTACCAATGGTAAGGACATAAACACCCTGTTTGGGCAGAGAGACCGTAGCCTTCCCTTCCGCATTGGTGGTTGTTGTATAAGTTATGGCGCCATTAACGGCATACAATGTGACAGGCTTATCTGAATCGGTACTTTTGATTAGGATTGTCGATTCGTCGATGTTTTCTATTTGGATAGATTCTGCCAATTGTTTGTCAACCCCAGTTTCTGATGTCTCGGTAAAGTGATAGTTTTTCACATCGCCAATGGCATAGGTGGTAGAAGCATTTCCGTTTACCACCAAGTTCCCATCCTCATAAGTAACTATAGGATTTTCATCTAGAAGAAAATTGAATTTTTCACCGGTTTTCTGTTCAATAACCATGTACTGCATTTCAGCATTCGCACATAAAGCCCCAAACACGAAGATGCCCAGGCTTAAAAGTTTTTTTCGCATTATATTGTATTTAATAGGTCTTAAAAAGAGCCAAGTGTGTTCCAGAGAAATTTTTTTCTTGTGGGTACAGACTTTTTCGTCCGCAAATTTAGTGAAATAATAGTATGAGACTTTGTGAAATGGTAGTTGTATCGTTAATTTTTTTTCATTTATGTTTAATGATTGATTTTTTTTTTGTAATTTTCTCAATTGCATTTAAACTACATTTTTGCATGAAAACAAAGGGTATTATTATAACTGTAATTCTGTTCCTTTTAACCATCCTTAATGTTAACGCAGAGGTCTTAGAAGGAAAGTGCGGAGAAAACCTTACATTCTCGTTCGACGACGACACCGACATCCTTACCATTATGGGTGTTGGCGACATGACCGATTACAAGGCTGCCGACGTTGTGCCATGGAACAAGGTGGTGGGACAGATTAAAAAGGTGGAAATGAAAGAGGGTGTTACCAGTGTCGGTAACTATGCCTTCTATGGTTGCGAACTCCTTTGGAACGTGAAGATGCCGTCTACGGTTACCCGAATTGGCGACTATGCTTTTGGGGCTTGCCTTTATCTGTTCAACATCGATTTGCCTGAAGACCTTACCTCTGTTGGCGCATATGCGTTCCTTGGTTGCTCAAACTTTAAGGAATTTACATTCCCTAAAAAAGTACAAGAGATTGGTGCTGGCGTGTTGTATGGTTGTAGCTCCATTGAAACAGTAGACATTAAGTGCGAACTGACTACAATTCCGGCTTATGCTTTCGACTATTGCAGTTCGTTGAAATCTATCAACATACCATCAACCGTTACCGCTATTGGGGGCTACGCCTTCCACAGTTGCGAGGCCTTGCCTACTTTGAAGTTGCCTGGCGAATTGCTGACTATTGGCGAATACGCATTCTATAACTGTAAGGCGTTAGATAAGGTTGTCTTGCCCGAGAAACTGACTACGATTGGTACTTATGGTTTCGGCTATTGCTCAAACCTAGGCGCCATAAACATACCTTCGGGTGTTAAGTCGCTCCCTAACTATACCTTCTACTCATGTTCTTCTTTGAAGAATGTGGAAATGAATATTGGCTTGACCACCATCGGTCACCAGGCCTTCATTAATTGTACCTCGCTCGACAATGTGGTTATTCCGCGTAGTGTGACGTCTATGAGCACCTATGTTTTCTATGGCTGTACCTCATTGTCGGAAATCGTCATTCCCGATGGCTTGACGACCTTGCCAGACTATACGTTCTATGGTTGTACTTCGTTGAGTAAGGTGCATTTGCCAAATACGTTGACGAGTGTTGAAGCGGGTGCCTTTATTAACTGTACTTCGTTGACCGAAATTGATCTTCCGGCTAGTATCTGTACCATTGGCGGCAGTGCCTTCCAAGGTGCAACAGCGTTGTCTGTAATGAAGATAAACCGTGTAAAGGATCCGTTGCCAACTTTGGGAAACAATGCCTTGCAAAAGGTGCCCGATTCGCTGGTTATTATTGTCCCTTGCGGACTTCTTCATGAATACCAAGAGACGAGAGACTGGGCCCCTTATGCCAGCAACTTCAGAGCCGATGACTTGAAGTTTAAAGTGACCGTTTCTACGAATAACAAGGCTTACGGTACGGTTGCACATGCTGGCGTGTCTTGCGGACGTTACTCGGCTGTAGATACACTTTATGCAAAACCACTTGACGGTTACGAGTTCCTGAATTGGAACGATGGAAACACCATGAATCCACGCCCAATTGAAGTGACTAAAGATGTCACCTATAAGGCTAACTTCGGTAAACTTACTGCCGAAGGCAAGTGTGGCGATAACCTTTATTGGAAGTTGAACGGTAGCGGTGTCCTCACCATCTACGGCTCTGGACCTATGTACGATTTTAAGACACATGGCTCTGTTTGGTACGAACATATAGGTGCCATTAAGTCGGTGGTGGTTGAACCGGGTGCTGCTAGCATTGGTAAGAATGCCTTCGAGAACTGTAAGCTGATAACCTCCCTGTCGTTACCAACTTCGGTTAAGGAGTTGGCCGATAGTGCCTTTTACGGTTGCACGTCTTTGAAGTCTATAGGCCTACCTTCTGAAACCGAGGCCAAGATTGGGGCTTCGGGTTTCCCTACCGTACCATCAACCTTTGTGCTTTACGTGCCTTGCAACTTGACCGAAGCCTACAAGGCTAGCGCTGGTACCAATACCTACGCAAAACAGATAAAGGCACTCGATACCTTCTATAAGGTGACCTTGAAGACCAACGATGCCACCTTGGGTTCGGTGAAGCTTGTTGGTAGGGTGTGCGAAGATGGTGTCATTTACGACACGATTGTTGCAACACCTTCGGCTGGTAACTATTTCTCGCATTGGGCCGACGATGCTTCAAACGCCCACACCACACGCGTGGTGAAGGTGACCGGCAATGTGACCTATACGGCCATCTTTGCCAATAAGATTGATGGCGGACAGTGTGGCGACGACTTGTATTGGGAATATACGAGCGATGGCTACCTTATTATTAAGGGTAATGGCGACATGAACAGCTTTACCGATGTTGCCGATGTGCCTTGGGCTAAACACTTGGGCGACATTAAGCACATTGCAATTAACGAGGGTGTTACTATGGTTGGTAACTATTCGTTCTTCGGATGCTCAAATGCAACCGACGTCTCGTTCCCTTCTACTTTGAAGACCATTGGTTCTTACGCATTCTATTCTTGTATGGAGTTGCAGGAAGTGCAGTTCCCCGAAAGCCTTAAGACCCTAGGTGCCTATTCGTTTAACGGATGCGCTTCCTTGCGTTCAATTGTCATCCCTTCATCCGTAACATCTATGGGTAATTACGTGTTCCAGGGTTGTACGTTGATGGAGAAGGCCGTTGTGAACGCCAGCATAAAGAGCTTGCCGGCTTACACCTTCTGCCACAACAATGCGCTTACCGAGGTGGTTTTGCCTGCTGACCTGACCTCTATCGGCAATTATGCGTTCTACCGTTGCTTCAACTTGCCAGAAATCAACATTCCGCAAACCGTCACTTCAATTGGCGTGTATGCATTCTATTCTTGCCGTTCGCTGAAGGAAATCAACTTGCCGGAAAAACTGGGTAGCTTGGGCTACTATTCGTTGGCCAATTGCGTCAAGTTGAAAAAGGTAGTCATCCCGGCTAACGTCATGTCGGTTCAAGATGGCTTGTGCTACGGCGACAGCCTGTTGACCGAAGTGGTTATTCCAGAAGTCGCAACTTCTATCAACGCCAGCGCCTTCTATGGTTGTGTGGCTTTAACGAAGATAAACTTCCCGGTTGCACTTGCTACCATTTCTTCTAGTGCATTCCGTGGCTGTAAGTCGCTAAATAATTTAAGCTTGCCTGCCAATATACAGACCTTGGGCGAGGCTGCCTTCTACGATTGTACGGGCTTGACCAACATCAATCTGCCTAGTGGCTTGGTATCGATTGGCAAGAATACATTCTATGGTTGTACGGGTTTGACCAACATGGTCATTCCTACCCGTGTGCTAACCTTGGGCGAAACTGCATTTGGCAACTGCTCAAGTCTTGAGACCTTGTTGTTGCAGCGCCGCGAAGATGCCCTAACCGCAATGGGTTTAAACACCTTCAGAAATACACCACAGACGCTTACCATATACGTGCCTTGTTCTCGTGTCGACGACTATAAGGCTTTGAGCTCGTGGAGTACGCAGGTAGACCGCATGGTTTCTGACGTAGATTTCTACAAGGTAACATTAAAGTCTTCTGACGAAAAATTGGGTACGGTTTCGCATTCTGGCTCGTTCTGCGACTTGACATCGGTTCGCGACTCCTTGTATGCAACAGTCAATGCCAACAGTACCTTCTTGAAATGGAGCGACGGCGTAACCGAGAACCCACGTTTGGTAACCCTTGACCGCGATACGACATTCCTTGCCGAGTTTATCGGCATTTTGGGCCGTGGCAAGTGTGGCGACAATTTGACTTGGGAACTCGACTCTCGTGGCATCCTTACCATATCGGGTACTGGCAAGATGTACGACTTCGTGGCAGGACTCTCGTCATGGGCATCGTTTGCCGATGAAGTGAAGACTGTCGTTATAAACAAAGGTGCTGTGTCGGTTGGCGACAATGCGTTTAACGGATGCACCAACCTGAAGACTGTAACCCTTGCTTCTACTGTGAATAGCATTGGTAAGGGCACGTTCGCCAACTGCAAGGGTGTTGAATCCATTTACTGCAATGGCAATAAGGTGGTGACAATAGATAAGACCACCTTTGTGGGCGCTTCTGCTGCTATGGTGGTTTACGTGCCTTGTGGCTTGTTGGAAACTTACCAGAAGAACAGCGTGTGGAGTGCCTACGCAAAGAACTTGAAATCGTATGGCGACTTGTATGAACTTACCGTGTTGACTAACGACGAAAAGTTGGGCGTGGCGCAACTAGAAGGCGTTGAGTGTGCCGACAACCAGTTGGTGGGCTCAATGAAGGCTATGCCTATTGAACCTAACCACTTCTCGTTCTGGAGCGATGACGAAGACCTTGAAGACACCCTTCGTGTGATGCCGTTCAATAGCGACACCACCGTTACGGCTGTCTTCGCTAGCGTAATTGCTGAAGGACAGTGCGGTGCCAAGTTGTTCTGGACGTTCGATACACAAGGTAAGCTCGAAATTACCGGTACGGGTAACATGTACAACTTCTCGTCAAGCTCACCTGCCGGTTGGAGCTCTTACGTTGGTCAGATTAAGCGTGTTTATATTGAAGAAGGTGCAACTTCGGTTGGTAACAATGCATTCTACGCTTGTACAAACTTGAAGAAGGTGCGCTTGCCAGAATCGTTGACGTCTATTGGTCAGTACAGCTTCAACGGCTGTTCGGGCTTGAAGGCTGTTAACTTGCCGACTGCATTAAAGACGTTGTCGCACTATGCGTTCTATGGTTGCTCGTCGCTCACTTCGGTTTATGTGCCGGGCTCGGTTACAACCATGGGCAACTACTCGTTTGCAATGTGTCCTAACCTTGAAAAGGTGACCATCGACACTGGCTTGGTTACATTGCCTGAATATGTGTTCAATGGCTGTACGTCGTTGAAGTATGTCAGCTTGCCTAACACTTTGACCACTATTGCCCGTAATGCTTTCTCGGGTTGCCGTGCGTTAGATTCTATCCGCATTCCAGAAAATGTGGCTACTATAGCTACTTATGCCTTCAATGGTTGTGTGGCCTTGAAGTCTATTGAAATACCTTATGGTTTGGCAACCATTTCCGACTATACGTTCTATAACTGTACGGCTCTCGAAAAGGTGGTGCTTCCACCAACCGTACGCAATTTGGGCGTGAGCGCGTTCAATGGCTGTTCTGCCCTTAACGACATCAGTTTGCCATTCAGCATTTCTACCATCGGTAACTCATGTTTCCGTTATTGCTCTTCGTTGCAGCACGTGTCGGTTCCAAACGGTGTGTCGATGCTTGGCGACTATGTCTTTGCCGATTGCCCTAAATTGAGTTACGTCTTCATTCCGAACACGGTTACAGCATTGGGTTCTTATTCGTTCTACAACTGCTCGTCGTTGACGCGTGTTGCCGTGCCTAGTACCATTACCAAGATTGGCTCTTATGCGTTTGGCTATTGCTCGAAGCTCGATACGTTGCTTATCCGTCGTTACCAGGATCCTTTAACGGCACTGAATACGAACGGATTGGTTCGAACCTCACCAAACCTTAACGTTTACTTGCCATGTAGCCGTTACGAAGACTATATGGTCGATGAGTCGTGGAAGGCTTTCCAGAACCGCATGTACATGGAGTCGTTCCTTTACCGCATTGCCTTATATCCGAACTACAAGTCGCGTGGCTCGGCAGCCGTGGTTGGTACAGGTTGCTCCGACAGTGTGTCGGTCGACACCATTATGGCATTTCCACGCAGTTGTGGACAATTCTCTCATTGGTCAGACGGCGTTACCGAAAATCCGCGCGTCTTGCGTGTGACTAGCGACTCTTTGCTCGAAGCCATTTTCATTGCCGATACCGTTATTCACGGAACGGTTGGCGACCTGAAGTGGACACTTTATTGCGACAGCTTGTTGGTGATTGACGGTGAAGGTAATATGCCTGACTTTAAATCGCCTAAAGACGTACCTTGGTACCCTTACCGCAACATGATTGTTTATGGCGACGTGCAGAATGGTGTGCGCAACATTGGTAACTATGCCTTCTACAACGATACGCTGTTGTTGGGCATTACGTTGCCACAAAGCTTGACCAAGATTGGCGACAAAGCCTTTGCGCAGTGTGTGGCTATGGATACCATCACCATACCGTCGTCGGTTAAGTCAATCGGTAAGTATGCATTTGCAGAGTCGGGTTTGAACTTCGTCAATATTCCTGAAGGCGTGAAGTTGGGCACCGCCATGTTGGCAAACTGTAAGGACTTGGGCTATGTTTACATGCCGAACACCTACACGGCGTTGGCCGATAGCATGTTTGCTGGTTGTTCTGCGTTGAAGCAGGCGCCTATGCCAACATCTTTGAACTACATCAACCGCTTTGCGTTCATGGGTTGCTCGTCTTTGGAAAGCTTGACTTTGCCAGACAGTTTGCTCGAAATTCGCAACAGCGCGTTTGTCAACTGCTCATCTTTGCATAAGGTGACATTCCCAGACAATTTGGAAGTCATTGGTCAGAGCGCGTTCTACGCTTGCCCTGCTATCGATACGGTTGAGTGCTTGCGTGTTGAAGGCTCAATTCCTTCGCTTGGCTCTCGTGCCTTCGACGGTGAGGCTGAAGAACGCACCATATTTGTTGACTGTAACAAGCTGATGGATTACCGCAACGATGCAAATTGGGGTAAGTACAAATCTAACATCAGCACTTATGGCTTGATGTACACGGCTAACTTGACCGTGAGCGCCGACACTGCTGGTACGGTAGAATTGGTTTCTACCTGGTGCGACGAATCGGGCACACGCGACAGCATTGTGGCTACACCAATAGACTGTCACCGCTTCTTGCGTTGGAGCGATGGCGTTATTGAAAATCCGCGTGTCATTACCTTGAATAAGGACACCAACTTGGTGGCAATTTTCCGCATCGGTTACATCGATATGGGACTTTGTGGCGAAAATGTAGAATGGGAATTAAGCTGCGACAGTACCCTTAAGATTATGGGTACGGGTGCTATGGCAAACTACAGTGCCGAAAACCCTGCTCCTTGGGCGGGTTACAACGAAATAATTAAGGGCGTGCAGATTGCAGACGGCATTACCGCCATTGGTAATTCTGCATTTGCCGATGCTGGTGCCGTAGAAAAGGTTACATTGCCTTCTTCGGTTGTCTTTGTGGGTAGCAATGCCTTTGCGGGTTGCCACAACCTTAATACTATTCGTGTTGAGGCCGATAAGGTTCCGGTTGCCGATTCTTCTTCGTTTGCCGATATTCGTAAGGACTTCACCATTTATGTGCCTTGTGTGTTGCAAGACGACTACGAACAGGCTAATGGATGGAATGCTTACGCTGGCTCGTTTGCTCCTTTGAAGACACCGTTTGTCGTAAAGGTTGAGTTTGACGAAACCCTTGGTACTGTAACTTCGGGTCCGTTGACCTGTATCGATACGCTTACTGCGGTTAATTTCGTGGCTAAACCAATTGCCGGTGCACTGCTTGCCGGATGGGAAAGTGGTGAAAAGGTAACCGAACGAGTTGCAAACATTGTTTCCGATACCGTAATTAAAGCCATCTTCGTGCCAGATACCTTTAAGGTCGATGGTCTTGCCGATGGCTCGGGTAAGGTGCTTGGCGCTGGTCGCTATCCATTCCGCCAAAAGGCTACACTTACTGCCGAGCCTGCAAAGGGTTACCACTTCGTTAAGTGGAATACGGGTAACACTAATGCGGTAATCGATACGGTGGTTCTTGGCAATGTTAGCTTGACGGCAACTTTTGCCATCGACACTTGCCGATTGACAGTGATTGCCGACGGTAGGGGCGAGGCTTACGAATCTGGTAAATACCTTTATGGCGAAACTGCAACCCTTCGTGCAAAGGCCGACGAGTTGCACCACTTGGTTATGTGGAGCAACGGCTCAAAGGATACGCTGTTGACCATGAAGGTGACTTCTGACACCGTTATGACGGCTTATTTCGCAATCGACTCGTTCCGTGTGGCTGTTAAGGCTGAAAACGGTACCGTAAGTGGCGCTGACTTGTATCCATACGGTGCAACTGCAAGTCTCGAAGCCGTTCCTGACTTTGGCTACCATTTCACAAAGTGGGCGAACGGCAGAACTGCTGCGGCCTTCGATACCGTTGTAGGTGGCGACATACTTGTTGAACCACTCTTCGAAATCAATACTTATACTTTGAACGTTCTTGCCGATGGCAATGGTCAAGTCGCGGGAGGCGGTAAGTTCCTTCACGGCGAAAAGGCGGCTATTTCTGCGGTTCCAGATTATGGATTCCGCTTCGTTAAGTGGAGCAATGGCCGAAAGGTGGCAAACGATACCATCACCATGGTTTCCGACAGCACTTTGACCGGTATCTTCTCGGTAGACACTGTCTTGGTTGAAACCGTAGCTGAAAATGGTAAGATTCTTGGCGGTGGCGAATACCTCTTTGGCGATGAGGTTACCTTGAACGCTGTTGCCGACTCTGGCTACCACTTCTTGGCTTGGGCCGATGGCTCAACCATACCTACTACAACCTTTAAGGTGCTCGACGATACGGTGGTGACTGCCCAATTTGCAATAGACACGTTTGTAGTTGAATTGGCTGCAACCAATGGTAGCACAACCGGTGCCGGCAAGTACCTGTTTGGCGAAACGGCTCACTTGACTGCAATAGCCGACGCCAACTACCACTTTATGGCATGGAGCAACGGCGCAACAACCGTAGGTATAGATTTGCTGATTAACAGCAACGTTAGCATGGAGGCTTTCTTTGCTCCTGATACTTTCACTGTACACATCAGCATGGGCGACAGCATCGTTTCAGAGCCACATGTTTATGGCGACACTGTTCACTTGAGTTTCGTGCCAGTTCCGGGCCACCATTTCTTGGGTTGGAACAACGGCGCAACTACTCCTGAAACCGACATTAGGGTAGAGGGTGACACCACACTCTTCCCAATTCTCGAAAAAGATACGTTCTATATTGGCGGATTGGCAGTTAATGGCGTTGTTGAGGGTACCGGCTACTATGCATACAAGGATACAGCAAGATTGACGGCGGTTGCAAATGCGGGCTACCACTTCTTGAATTGGGAAAACGGGGTGACCGATTCTGTTCTGGCTTATGAGGTGCTTGGCAGCGATACATTGACCGCTTATTTCGCAGTAGATAGCGTTTACGTTACTATTGCCGATAGCGCTAACGTTACGGGGGCAACCTCTGGCTACTACTTGTATGGCGACTCTATTCACTTGGCTGCGGTCCCAACCTATGGCTACCGCTTCAAGGAATGGAATAACGGATTGACCACCGAGAAGATTGGCATCCGTTTGACAGGCGATACCACACTGTTCCCAATCTTCGAACTCGACTCGTTCTACATCGATGCCATTGCCACTAGTGGTGGCGTGACCGAAGGCTCGGGCTATTATGCCTTCCTCGATGTGGCACACCTTTCTGCTAAAGCCGATTCTGGCTACCACTTCATGGGTTGGAACACCGGAAACAGCAATTCAGAACTTACCCTTCCTGTTGTTGGCAACTACAGCTTTGTTGCCATCTTTGGCGTAGACAGTTTCTTGGTCGACATTCCTACTGCAGACTGTGTGGGCGATACCGGTAAGGCTTACCGCGCATTGGGCGACAGCCTTCATGTAACCGCACTCGAGAAGGAAGGCCACCGTTTCATTGGCTGGAACACAGGCGACACTGCACACACCATAGGCTTGCGTGTTGAGGGTGATACTGTTATTTACCCAATTTACGAACGTAACCTATACAGGATAGACGTTGTTTCGCCTTATGGTTACGAGGGCGACACTTGTGGTTATTACGCTTATGGCGATACTTTATATGTTGAGGCTGGCGAAACCGTAGGCCGACACTTCGTTAAGTGGACCAACGGTGCAACAACCATGGCTGCGACTTATGTGGTGCCTGCGCACGACGATACTCTGATGGCTGTTTACGAACGCGACGCCATCTTGGTTAAGACCTTGCCAACCGAAAACGGTAAGGTGTTCGGTGGCGGTTGGTACATGTATGGCGACACCGTTCGCTTGCGTGTGGTGGGTAACGAA
Organism: Paludibacteraceae bacterium; assembly: GCA_024401645.1. Lineage (GTDB taxonomy): Bacteria > Bacteroidota > Bacteroidia > Bacteroidales > Paludibacteraceae > Physcocola. The sequence goes on from JAKSKR010000001.1 coordinate 26,965, forward strand.
GGCTACAAGTTCAGCAAATGGACCGACGAGTCGTTGGGTAACGATGCCGAACTCGTGTTTGTGCTGACCGAACCAATTGAAGTCACTGCCGAGTTTGTTGTAGACGAAGACTATATGTTCGACGTGTTCGATGTTACCGGTCGACTCTATAAGCAGAAGGTGCTTCGTTCTAATGCGCTCGACGGTCTGCCAAACGGCACTTACATCCTCAATAACGGACATAAGTGCTACAAGGTAATGAAACGTTAAGCGAGATAAGGCAAGGTCTGGAGCTTTTCGGAATATAAGTCTGGTTGACATATTGGCACTTTGTGCACATTAAAGTGGGCTCTGTTTCGTACAAAGTCCGCTTTAATTGTACCTAAAACCAATACACTCCCGAAAAAATGTTAACTTTGCATCAGGAAGATGTCCTGTTCTTCATAGGGACGTCTATATACACACTTTAAATTCAAAAAGACAATTATGGGTTTATTCGATTTTTTCTCATCGAAAAAGAAGGAAGATCTCGACAAGGGGTTGGAGAAAACGAAACAGGGTTTCTTCGACAAACTGAAGCGTGCCGTTGCAGGTAAGTCGAAAGTCGACGATGAGGTCCTTGACAATTTGGAAGATGTACTCATATCTTCCGACGTTGGTACGGATACAACCCTTCAAATTATTGAACGCATTCAGAGCCGTGTGGCACGCGACAAGTACATGAGTACCGACGAGCTGAATGCCATCTTAAAGGAAGAAATTGCTTCCCTGTTGGAAGAAAACAATACCATCGATGGCGCAGCTTTCGACGTTCCTAAAACCGATGCTCCTTACGTAATTATGGTTGTTGGCGTGAACGGTGTGGGCAAGACTACCACCATTGGTAAGTTGGCTTACCAGTTCAAGAAGGCCGGCAAGACCGTTTACCTTGGCGCTGCCGACACTTTCCGTGCTGCGGCTGTAGACCAGTTGGTCATTTGGGGCGAACGTGTGGGTTGCCCAGTCATTAAGCAGAACATGGGTTCAGACCCTGCTTCTGTGGCTTTCGACACCTTGTCTTCGGCAAAGGCTAACAATGCCGACGTTGTCATCATCGACACCGCTGGTCGCTTGCACAACAAGATTAACTTGATGAACGAGTTGACCAAGATTAAGCAGGTTATGAAGAAGGTGTTGCCCGATGCTCCTAACGAAGTGCTTTTGGTGCTTGACGGCTCAACCGGACAGAATGCCTTTGAACAGGCCAAGCAATTCTCTAAGGCTACCGACGTTAATTCGTTGGCCATCACTAAACTCGACGGTACCGCGAAGGGTGGCGTTGTAATTGGCATTTCAAGCCAGTTTAAGATTCCTGTTAAGTATATTGGCGTTGGCGAAGGCATTGAACATTTGCAGATATTCAACAAGAAAGACTTTGTTGATTCTTTGTTCAATGTTAAGGCCTAAAACGCAGTTGTTTTTATGAAGAACAGTAATATTGTAGATATTATTACGCTCGGCTGCTCAAAGAATTTGGTGGATAGCGAAATGTTGAGCCGCCAACTTTCGGCCAATGGATACCAGGTGGTTTACGACGACGAAAACCCTAAAGGGGGCATTGTTATTGTGAACACTTGCGGCTTTATTGGCGATGCAAAGGAAGAGAGCATCAATACAATACTAGAATTAGGCGAACTGAAAAAACGCAGAAAGATTAGCAAACTCTTTGTCATGGGTTGCCTTTCTGAACGTTACCTTGCCGACCTAGAGGCAGAACTGCCCGAAGTAGATAAGTTCTACGGCAAGTTCAACTGGAAGGAAATACTTGCCGAACTTGGCAAGAGCTACAACCAGCAGCTGGCCATTGAACGCGACCTTACCACTCCTAACCACTACGCCTATTTAAAGATTGCAGAAGGTTGTAACCGTTTCTGCTCTTATTGCGCCATTCCTATCATCACCGGCCGTTACCAGTCTCGTCCAATTGAAGAAATTGTCGACGAGGTTAAGTACTTGGTGTCAAAGGGTGTTAAGGAATTTCAGGTCATTGCGCAAGACTTGTCTTACTATGGCGTGGACCTTTACAAGGAAATGCGTCTGGCTGAACTTATTGAACGTATTTCCGACGTTCCGGGCGTTGAGTGGATTCGCTTGCACTACGCTTACCCTGCACAATTCCCTTACGATGTGTTGAAGGTGATGCGCGAACGCGATAACGTATGCAAATATCTCGACATTGCGTTGCAGCACATTTCCGACAACATGCTTACCAAGATGCGTCGCCACGTTAGTAAGCAAGATACCTACGACTTGGTTACACGCTTGCGCGAAGAGGTGCCTGGCATACACTTGCGCACCACTTTGCTGACTGGGCACCCTGGCGAGACAGAAGAAGATTTTGAAGAACTGATTGAATTCGTGCGTTGGGCGAAGTTCGAACGTATGGGGGCATTCCCTTATTCGGAAGAAGACGGAACCTATTCTTGCGAAAACTACGAAGACGATATTCCGTTCGAAGTGAAGCAGCAGAGGGTGGATGACCTGATGGCCGTTCAACAGAAAATTTCGAGAAAGATTAACGATGACAAGGTGGGCCAAACCCTAAAGGTCATCATCGACCGTGAAGAAGCTGATTTCTATATTGGCAGAACCGAATTTGATTCGCCAGAGGTCGATCCGGAAGTCTTGGTCGCAAAAGACAAGGAATTAACCATTGGCGAGTTCTATATGGTTAACATTACCGGTGCCGAAGAATTTGAATTGTACGGCAAGGTAGACTGAAGCGCCTCTCTTAAAGAACACATTCTGCAAGAATATCGTATGTTGGGAAATTATGTTATTTAATTTCTTAATAAATTGATAGACAGATGTGTGTTGTGCGAATGAGTATCTGTAAGCTAGATATTTTGCTATTCGCTAATTTTACTGACATTTTTGAATTTAATTAAGATATGTTTTCTGGAATCGTAGAAACTACCGCAAAAGTCCTTAACCTCGAGAAGGAAGGCAGCAATTTGAACATCACCATGTCTTGTCCGTTTGCTGGCGAGTTGGGTGTTGACCAGAGTGTGGCACACAATGGCGTTTGCCTAACCGTTACTAGTCACACCGACAGTAGCTATACGGTTACAGCCATTAAGGAGACCCTCGACCGTAGCAACCTTGGACTTTTGAAGGTTGGCGACGAGGTGAACATTGAACGTTGCATGATTATGAACGGCCGCCTCGACGGTCACATTGTTCAAGGCCACGTCGACACTACTGGCGAATGTATTTCGAAGAAATGGGCCGATGGCAGTTGGGAGTTCACCTTCAAGTATGCGGTAACCCCAGAGTTGGCGTTGAAGGGCTATGTAACGGTTGAGAAAGGTTCGGTTTCGGTCAACGGCACCAGCCTTACGGTTTGCAATTCGCAGAAAGACCAATTCTCGGTTTGCATCATACCTTACACCTACGACCACACCAATTTCCACAACATAGAGGTGGGTACTAAAGTGAATTTGGAGTTCGACATCATTGGCAAATACTTAAGCCGAATGATGGAGTTCAAAAACGACTAAACAATCATAAAACAGACGGACACACTTCAAAATGTGTCCGTTTTCTTTTTTTGAAGAATGATACGTCCTGCAACAATTAACGATGCGGCTGCCATCGTTGCCATCTATAACGAGTACGTGCTAAACACGACAATCACCTTCGAGGTCGATGCCGTTTCTGTCGATGAAATGGCACAGCGCATTGCCGAGTTCTCTGCCAACCATCCTTATCTCGTTTACGAGGACGGTGGCATAGTACTTGGGTACGCCTATGCCCACCAATGGAAAGCGCGTGCGGCCTATGCCCATACGTGGGAAACGACGGTTTATGTGAAGAGCGATGCTCGCCATAGGGGCATTGGCTCGCTACTGATGAACGAACTGATAGGGGCGTCGCGCCAGGCTGGTGTGCGTGTGCTGATTGCTTGCATTACCGAGGAGAATGCACCCAGTGTTGCCTTGCACAAGATGTTGGGCTTCCAACAAGTTTCTTGCTTTAAGCAAGTCGGCTACAAATTTAACCGTTGGCTTGGGGTTAGCGATTTTGAACTGATTCTGTAAATGCCTTTTGCCGTTTATTTCTACGAATTTGAGAAAATTTTGGGCTTATGTGAAATAAAAGTCCTAATTGAGGTGCCCTAAAACATCTATTTTTGTAATGGTAAATACCTTAAATGTAAGTACTTTTAAAACACAGACTACTAAACTGCATTAGTTATGATGAATTTTCGGAACATATTGTTGGGGACGTTGACAACTCTCCTCCCTGTGTCTTCTGCTTTAGCCGATGGCTCGCGTGGCCTTTGGGCTTGCAAGAATGGCAATAATGTCTATGCCAGTTGGCGAATGCGCAACAGCGATTCTCCAAAGGGGACAACCTATAAGCTCTATGCCGACGGCCAGTTGGTGAGCACACAAACCGGAAAGACAAACGTGAACATTGCTGGCTCTTACGCATCTTCTACCTTGTCGCTTGAGGTGCTCGATGCCAATGGCAACATCATAGGCAAGCAAGAGGGTGTTAAGGTCGACGATGCATTCTACCGTCACCTGACGCTGAAGCACCCTGGTTCTTACAATTTGCCTTCGGGTACTACCGTTACCTACGAACCATACGACTGCTCGGCTTACGATATGGATGGCGATGGCGAACAGGAAATAATCATGTGCTGGGCGGGTGGTACTGGCGCGACCGCTGCTCCTACTGCACCGCCTATCCTCGACTGCCTAAAGCTCGACGGCACTCTCTTGTGGCGTGTTAACCTTGGTCCGAATGTGTTGGCGGGCTGCCGCTTCACCTTCCTTTGCTACGACTTCGATGGCGATGGCTATGGCGAACTGATTGCTAAAACCGCACAGGGCTCTAAAGACGCAACCGGCAACTTCCTTTCAAAAGGTGCTGCTGCAGGTGCCAACCACTACGCTTCTTCTATAAATGGTTCGAATGTCATTACCGATGGTGGTAAGGAATGGATTACCTGTTTCGGTGGCCGCGATGGTAAGGAACTTGCCACCATCGACTACTGGCCTTACTTCAATATTCAGAAAGACTGGGACGACCGTTCAAATGCTACCGATGGCAACACCTATGGCCACCGTGGTAACTGGATGAAGGGGTGCGTGGCTGTTCTTCCGGTAAACGGTAGTGCTAAACCTTGCGCCGTAACCACACGAGGCATTTATACCTACACCTATGCCGCAGCCTACAGCTGGGACGGCAAGACATTGTCGAACTTGTGGAAACACACTTCCGACAGGGCTGGCCAGGGCATTTATGGCGAAGGCGCTCACAGCATAACTTGTGGCGATGTTGACGGAGATGGCTTCGACGAGGTTATTGTTGGTGCCGCTTGCCTCGACCACGATGGTAAAGTGTTGTGGCGTACGGGATTGGGACATGGCGATGCTACCCACTTGGGTGAATTTGACCCAACGAATCCGGGACTTGAATACTTTATGATTACCGAGGAAACCAGCTCGAAGTACGACTGCGCTATGCTCGACGCAAAGACCGGTAAGGTGCTCATGTACAAGGCACAAACCGGTGGCGATACTGGCCGTGGCTTGGTTATGGACTGCGACAGCACTTACGACGGCGCTGAATGCTTCGAATGGAGTAATGCGAATATGTTCTCTTGCAAGGGCGTTGAGTTTGCACCTTGGCATGTGGGCACAACCAATTCCAGCTCAATCAATTCCCGCATTTTCTGGGATGGCGACTTGTTGGAAGAATATTTCGACCGCGGACACGTCGACAAGTGGGACAATGTAAACAAGACTTGGGGACGTCTTCACACCTTCGGAAACAACATCATGGTCGATGGCCAGAAGGTGCAGTGGGGTGCTAACTTGAATAACGCAACCAAATATAACCCTTGCTTACAAGCAGACATCTTGGGCGACTGGCGTGAGGAGGTTGTTTGCTGGACATCGTTGAATGGCAAGTATTTCCTGACCATTTATTCTACCACAACCGAAAGCCCTTACAAGTTGCCTTGGTTGCGCGACGACCATGTTTACGACATGGCTGTGGCTTGGCAAAACTGCGGTTACAACCAACCGCCTCATTTGGGCTATAACCCTAGGGAATATTACAAGAGTTTGCAGAATGCTGGTCCGGCTACCATTGGCCGCTGGGGTTCGGGCGGTGCCCGTAACCAGACGGTTGCTGTTGGCACTGCCATGACGACTACCGTCTACAACTTCACCAATGCAACTAGTGTTAAGGTGGTTGGCACCTTGCCTCCGGGCGTAACGGCTACGGTTGCGAACGGCCAAATTCAGATTGGTGGAACTCCTACCAAGGCAGGCGTTTTCCAATATTCGTTAATCACTGTTGGTGCATTAGATGGCAATGAGGTGACCGACACTGGTGGTACCATTACTGTTCCGTTCGAAAATGCGGCTTCGCTGACTAAACACGGTGCTGGCAGCTCTTCACAAAGCATCGAGAAAGGCAGTGCTATAGCAGACTTCTCGTTCACTTGGGGCGATGCAACTACGGTAGAGGTTAGTGGACTTCCCGAAGGTATAACCTATGTAATTAACACCGAAAATAGTACCGTTTCGTTCTCGGGCGTGGCTAATGACGAACCTGGCGAATACAACTACGTGGTGCGTACGGTTGGCGGTAATCCCGACGCTGAAAAAACTGGTACCATCACCATTTTAGGCGAGAAGACTTGCGCCGACCTGAATGCATCAGAAGGTGTCAGCTTGTTGGTTGCTCCTAATCCGGTTAGTGGCAAGGCCAATGTGGTATTGAAGGGTGTTAGTGTAACCTCTTTAACATGGAGCATCACCTCTCTTACAGGCGGTGTTTGTATGCATGGCTCTGCCACTTCAAACGAATTCACCATTTCAACCTCTGCCCTCAATTCGGGTGTCTACATCTTGAATGTTCAAGCTAACGATGCTGTTGCTTACCTTAAGTTGGTAGTAAGATAATTGAAAGAGGCTTCAAAACGAATAAGCACCGGGTTTTAAAACTCGGTGCTTTTTTGTTCGGAAAATGAAAAGTCGCCCGAAAAAGTGTGATGTTTGGTGAAAAAGTCGCCCGAAAAAGTGTATATTTGCGATGAAAAGTCGCCCGAAAAAGTGTGATGTTTGGCGGAAAAGTCGCCCGAAAAAATGTTAACATGCTGATTTATATATTATATGTTTAAACGAAAAATTGAGAGCGTTTTATTGGCTTGGAAGGCAAATCAGAATCGAAAGCCAATTGTTATAAAAGGTTGCCGCCAATGTGGGAAAACCAGTTCGGTGAAGGCTTTTGCTTCAAGAAATTATAAGCATGTTGTTTATATTGATTTCCATGAGCAGGAAAGTTTGCGAGATTTGTTTCGTGAAGATCTTACAGTCGATTATTTGACAGTCTCAATTTCTGCAGCTTTGCCTTCTGCAAAGTTTGTTCCAGGGCAGACGTGCTTGATTTTTGATGAGATTCAAGATTGTCCTCGAGCTAGGGCGTCTTTGAAATTTTTCAAGCTCGATGGAAGGTACGATGTTATCTGCACAGGTTCTTTGTTGGGTGTAAATGGCTATAAAACTAATGGAGAGGGATCGGTCCCTGTTGGCTTTGAAACAATTGTTGATATGTGCCCAATGGATTTTGAAGAATGGTTGTGGGCGAATGGAATAAATCAACAGGTGTTTGAACTGTTAACTTCATGCTTCAATGAGGAAAAACCAGTGCCGGTTGCCATTCATGAAAGGATGAAACGGTTACTGCTAGAATATATAATCGTGGGTGGTATGCCCGAGGCTGTAAGTGTATTCCTAGAAACACACGATGTGAATCAGATGGTTGAAGTCCAAAGGTCTATTGTCGAGGAGTATAAAGCCGATATGGTGAAGTATGCATCTGCTGCCGATAGACCGCGTATTAGAGAATGCTTTGAATCAATACCGAGACAGTTGAGCCGAGAAAATAAAAAATTTACTTATTCTGTAGTCCGTAAAGGAGGCAGAAGCAATGAATATGTTAGTTCTTTACAGTGGATTGAAGATGCTGGTATTATTAAACGTTGCTTTAACTTGTCAATGACAGAACTCCCTTTAAGCGGAAATGCGATTCAGGATTGTTTTAAAGTCTATATGGCTGACACTGGATTGTTTATTAGTATGCTCGATGATGGCACTCAACTAGACATCTTGCAAGGCAACATGAAAGGCTTTAAAGGTGCTATTTATGAAAATGTTATGGCTGATTTCCTTGGTAAAATGGGAAGGAAACTTTATTATTATCATAAGAGCGATAGCATAGAATTGGACTTCATTATTCGTTATAAGGGAGAATGTGTTCCTGTCGAATGTAAGGCAACGACGGGCAATGCAAAATCGTTACAAACAGTTTTGAAACACCCTGAAAAGTATAGTGTGACTCATGCTGTGAAATTTGGAGATTATAATATTGGCAGAAATGGACCGCTACTTACATTGCCTTTTTATATGGCATTCATGTTGACAGATTTGTAATTGGTAACCCGTTCTAATATGTAAGAAAACGAAAGGCGCCGAGCAACTCGGCGCCTTTCGTTTTCTTATTCTTGAATGTTAGTTTTTAGCTTTTACTGGTGAACCTGTTCAATGTCGTATGGGGTCAGCTGGTAAACAAAGTAGTTGATCCAGTTGTTGTAGAACAGGTTGGCATGGCTACGCCAATGGACGATAGGGCCTTTCGAAGGGTCGTCGTCCTTGTAGTAATGTTCTGGCATAAGAATGTGCAAGCCCTTGCTTAAGTCGCGCTTGTATTCGGCATCGAGGGTGTTAGGTGCATATTCAGGGTGGCCCGTAAGGTAGAACTCGCGTCCGCCTCTCGAGGTCATCATATACACGCCTGCTTCCTTCGATTCGCTTAAGATGGTCAATTCCTTTTCGGCAAGAATGTCGTTCTTGTCAAGGCCAATGTGGCGGCTATGCGGAACGTAGAACGTGTCGTCGAAACCGCGGAATATTGGGTGCAGAGGGTCGTTCACCTTGTGCTCGAAAATGCCGAAGCACTTTTCGTCGAGGCGTTTCTTCTGAATGCCGTAGTGGTAGTAAAGGCCGGCAAAGGCTCCCCAACAAACATAAAGGGTAGAGAATACGTTGGTGCGTGCCCAGTCGAAGATGGTTTTCATCTCTTCCCAGTAGGTCACCTCTTCGTACTCGTAGTTTTCCAAAGGTGCGCCGGTAATAATCATACCGTCGTATTTGTGGCTCTTCAGTTCGCTGAATTTCTTGTAGAAAGCCATCATGTGCTCGACCGGAGTGTGGGTCGATTGGTGACTTTCAAGTTGCATGAGGTCAATCTCAATCTGCAATGGGGTGTTTGACAACAAGCGGATGAGGTCCGTCTCGGTAGTGATCTTAATTGGCATCAAATTGAGGATGACTATTTTAAGCGGACGGATTTCTTGTGCAGATGCTTCGTCGGTCGTCTTTACGAAAATGTTTTCGTCTTGCAACAGCTTTACGGCTGGCAGTTCTTTCGGAATGTTTAATGGCATCGTTACCTCCTTTTCTAAATAGTAAGGGCCAAAGTCTGGTCGCTTTCCCCTCTTGTTTCATTTGGAAATGCAAAGATACAAGTTATTGACGTTTATTCCAACTAATTGGCAATGCGCCGATAATTCCTCTTTTTTGGTATCTTTGTATAGAAGTTAAAATAGTGTTATGTTGATAGATTTTGAAGAAGAGGCGCTGCAGGCGTGGCCTAGTGAGGCTTCAGTTGCAGCAAGGCGCATTTTTGACCTGATGTCGGAACGTCAGCTCACCCTGGCTACGGCCGAGAGTTGCACCGGTGGCAACATTGCCCACCACATTACCGCATTGGCTGGTAGCTCAAGTTTCTTCTTGGGTGGGGTGGTTAGTTATGCCAATTCGGTAAAGAACGGCGTGCTGGGCGTGCGCATGGAAGATATTGAAAGACATGGTGCAGTCAGCCAACCAGTGGTCGAACAGATGGCAGAGGGCGCGGTGCGTGTCACCAATGCCAATGTGGCTGTCGCAACCTCGGGCATAGCAGGTCCTGGCGGAGGCTCGCCCGAAAAACCGGTAGGCACCGTTTGGATGGCAGCCAGCAACGGAAAACAGACCATTTCGCACTGTTTTCATTTCGGAAACGACCGTTCGCAAAACATAGAAATTGCAACCGCAATGGCATTTTTTATGATAAAAGCACTTGTTGATAACTAATTTTTGTCTATCTTTGCGCACGATTACTGCGAAAGGGAGTTGTGCCCCTCTAGTGGTGTCTCTAACATAATCTGAATTGCAAGTTTCTCCACGAAATGGTGCTCTGATGGTTACGCTGCCCACCTTAAAATAGGTTGGGAATCAGAGATTTCCAGCGATTCTTATTGAGATAATAACAATTAAAGGATAAATAAAATGTCAAGAATTTGTCAGCTTACCGGTAAGAAAGCTCAGAACGGTAACAACGTTTCTCACTCAAAGAGAAGAACAAAGAGACTATTCAACGTAAATCTTCAGAAGAAGAAGTTCTATTGGCCAGAACAGCAGTGCTTCATCGAAATGAAAGTTTCTGCAAAGGCTATCCGTACTATCAATAAGAAGGGCCTTAATGCTGTCCTTATGGATGCAGACAAGAAGGGCTTGATCTAATCTTTTAAAAGTTTTACAACAATGGCAAAGAAAAATAAAGAAGCAAGAGTTCAGGTTATTCTTGAATGTACTGAAATGAAGGAAAGCGGTCTTCCTGGCACTTCTCGTTATATCACCACTAAGAACCGTAAGAACTCTCCAGAACGTCTTGAGTTGAAGAAGTACAACCCAATTCTTCGCAAGTACACTATCCACAAGGAAATTAAGTAATTTTAAATAAGTATTAAGTCATGGCAAAGAAAGTAGTTGCTTCCCTCCAGAAGGGTGAAGGCCGTACCTTTTCTAAGGTAATCAAGATGGTTAAGTCTCCAAAGACTGGTGCTTACTATTTCGACGAAAAGATCATCCACAACGATGACGTTAAGGACTATTTGGCTAAGAAGTAATTCTTAGGGAATTAGACCTATAAAATAATAGACAGTTGTAACGCTTGCGTTGCAACTGTTTTTTTTATGCCCGTAACCCTACGCACCGTTGTGTGGGACTGGTGTGGTCGTCGCGGTGGGGCTCCCGTCCCGCCGCAATGAAAAAGCGGTTTGGATTCCATCGGAATCCAAACCGCTTTGCCTTATGTTAATCGTTCGAATTAAGCTTCTTCAGCGTTGTCAGAAGCCTTCTTGCGAGTGCGCTTCTTTTTAGGAAGGCCAGCTTCTTCAGCTGGAGTTTCAGCAGCAGGAGCAGCAGCGCTCTTTGCACCGTCTTCAACGAAGTTGTTCTTACCAGCTGCGGTAAGGATGTTGTACCAACGGATCACCTTGCGGATGTCGTTGTCGTATACGCGGTTCTGGTCGAAGTTAGACAATACGCTACCGAAGAAATCGCGAAGTTCCTTCTTTGACTTCATGTCAATTTCAACCAACTTGCCGCCCTGCTTTGCCTTAATGTTTTCGAAAACCTGGCTAAGTGCAACCTCTTCATCTTCAGTGAAGATAGCGATATCTGCCAAGCTGATAACCTTATCGTTTGAATATGCAGGCACACGCTGCTGGGTTTCAAGGTTTTCTACGATGAGCATGTTGTTGCCTTGTGAAACCAATTCAAAAAGACCTGGCTTGCCGGCAATAGATAAAACGCGTTTAAGCATAGTTGTTTTAAATATGATATTAGTTTTTTCTGACTTTTTTAAAGCGAAATGATTTAGGGAACTATCTAGCACTAATTCATTTCATTTTGCAAAGGTAACAAATAGCCCATACCTAGCCAATTTTATGTTCTTAAAATTTACTATTTGCAGGCTTGCCCGTCATCTTTTGCCTTCGACTTGTTCACCAGGTACACGCCACTAAATACAAGAACGATAGCCACCAGCTGGTTCCAACCGAAGATGCCGACGCCAATTAGCACCGACACCAAGCAAGCTATAATGGGTTGCATGTAGTTGTACATGGCCACCACCGTGGGCCGCAGCACTTTCTGCGCGTTGGTGCTGAGTAGGAAGCTGAAGAAGGTGCCGCCAACGACCACGAACGCCGTTTCAGCCCAAGTCTTGTTGCCGATGCTTGCCCAATCTAGTTCCATGAATTGCGGAATGCCGAACGGTACCACCACCAGGGCGGCAAAGGTCATCATCCACTTCATGCAGGTAATGGCCGGAAATTTCTGAATGACGCTTTTGAAAGCCGTCAGGTAGATGGAGTAGCTGAACTGGGCGGCAACGCACATAAGGTCGCCCTTTAGCACGCCACCGCTAGCCACGCCGTTAGCCGAAGCCAGGATGAGGGTGGCAGCACCGCAAGCGCCAAGGACGACACCGAGGAACTTCTTGCTGGTCAGCGGTTCTTTCAGCACGATGGTCGCCAGAATCATGGTGAAGATAGGCATGATGGTCGTCATAATGCTTGCGTTCAGCGGCGAGGTGATGCTCAACCCTATGATGTAGTTGCATTGGTTGAAGACGATGGCGAACAGTGCGGCACCGAATAGCATGGCATAGTCTTTCGGGGTGATGCGTTCTTTTGTTTGTTCCGCACCCTTGTCTCTGTTAAGAAGTAGAACGACGAAGCTTGTCAACCAGAAGCAGATGGAGCCACCGGTCACGCGGAAGCAGATCATCTCCAATCCCGAAATGCCGTTAGCCATAGCATCCTTCCCCAGTGGTGCCATTAGTCCCCACATGGTGCTGGCGCCCATCATGCACAGGTGCCCTGTCAATAGACTGCGTTGTTTCATCTCTTTTCAAATTCCTTACAAAGATAGCCATTTGCCGACTTAAAAGCCACATCTAATGCCATAATGCAGCCTTTCCTTATGTTGGTTGCTGCTGGAAAAATGTGCGATAAGGGGTCGGTAAGTCGTTTTTTTTAGGACTTACCGACCCCTTATCGCATGTTTTTTTGTTGAAGGAGTCGTTTTGGGGGGCTGTGAAAGGGTGGAACTGTTCTTCTTCCTTTTTACCGGTTATTTTGGTGTGAAATCTTGGAAAAATGTACGAAATGGGGTGAAAATACCTTGGAAAAGTGTCGAAAAATGCCCCAAAATACCTTGGAAAAATGTACAAAATAGGGCTAAAATACCTTGGAAAAGTGTCAAAAAACACCCCAAAATACCTTGGAAAAGTGAAAAAATTATTCTAAACGATAGAATATTAGTCTGTTAAATGGTGCGGACTGTTTTGCTGTTTTTTGTCATTATTTGACACATATTCTGTTAAGGACGTTTTTGCCGTGAAAAGGCGTCTTTTTTTGCTTGTTGTCGATAACAATCTAACGAAAAAAGTTGGGTATATATAACCCATAAATAACAAAAAACTCTATATTTGTAGAACCAAACCCACGCCGAAACTACGAAAGTAGTGTAGGGTGGGCGGGGTAGTAGGACGAGTTTGTTTTCATACAACCTATCCTATGTTAAATATTAGAAAGGCGTTTACTATGCGCTTTTGTTTGACGCTCTGAAACTTGGAACACTTCAGCCTCTTGTCAAAACTTAAGCAACGGTCAACGTCCCTGTGGTATGTCATGTCGGCATGCCAACTGTTGGCGTATGCGCTTTACGTGTGTATGCTTCTGTTGGTTTCGATTTTCATATCGGCGTGGGACTTGGACGTTGCTCGTTTCGACAAGATGGGCAGTTCCAAGGCCTCAGAGCGTGAAGCGGGCAATAGTCTGGCTCCACGCTTTTCTGTTTGTAGTGGTATGTTATGATGGTATGGAGCCAGGCTGTCGAATTGTGTTGTAATGGTCTTGCCTGAATGGTTAGATAAATTAATATTTGAAGAGTTGGGAGCAAAATATTCTCCTTCTTACTCCGATATGACTAATATACATGACGATAGAGAGAAAACCCTTAATTATTTAGGAACTTATTTCCCTCGTAGTTATGCTGAATCTTATTATATATTTACTTCATACTTTCAAAAATATAGACTGGAATGGGAAAAACGAGAATCCCTTTCGATTTTTGATTTCGGAAGTGGAACTGGAGGCGAAATAATAGGACTTTTGACTGTGCTGAACGAAACTTTCCCCCTATTGAAAAAAGTAAGAGTAGTTGCGTTAGATGGTAATCAAATAGCGTTAAGGCTATTTGAAAAAGTTATTAGAGAACAAAGAGACTATCTCGATTTCGAATTGGACGTTAAAATATCTCCTATCCATGTGGAGGATTTTTATGATATAGAAACCCTTAATGTTGTTCTCAACGAACAATTTGATTTGGTAATGACCTTCAAAGCCATTTGTGAATTTGTTACAGAACAAGAATTTTTAGAGAGAAATCCATATCAACATCTATTGAGTTTCTTTTCTGGAAAGTTGAATGAAGGTGGTATTGTTCTTTTAGAAGATATTACAACGTATAATAAATGTAAAAATGAATGGCTCCCTGTAATGATGGATAATGGTATTTCTCAAGTTAAGTGTGAGGTCGTTCATAAAAATCAAGGTTATAATAAGGAATTACATATAAGTCATTCTCGTAAGGTATCTGATTATAGCAAGATTGCTTGGAGAGTATTAAAACTGTAAAACTATGGCGAAAAAAGATTGGATGGTTATTGAGTCTGAATTGGATGAAGATCAGATTCGTGTCCTAATGGCAACTAATGACAAATCGTTAATAGTATCCGGATGTGCAGGAAGTGGAAAGTCGGTTCTTGCCTTGATAAAAGCTCAAAGAATTCAAAAGGAAAAGGGCAATAATTATAAGGTTATTGTTTTTACGAAAGCGTTATGTCGATACATGAATTCAGGCAGAGAATCATTGGGATTACGAAATGATTTTTATTATCATTATGAATGGAAAAAATGTAATAGACCTTCTGCTGATTATATTATTGTAGATGAAATTCAAGATTTTGATAGAAACGAAATACAAGAGTTTATCTCTGCAACGAATAGAAATTTTTTCTTTTTTGGAGATACGGCTCAATCAATTTACGAAGGTCTAAAAAGAACTCTACCTGTAGAAGAGATTAATTACATGTTGACTAATAGAGCTAAGGTCTTTAATTTATATCGGAATTATAGACTTCCAAGACCTGTTGCTAAGGTTGTGCAATATGTTGGCGTCGATTTAGAAGGTTTTGATATCGACACGTATAAGTCAAGAGAAAATGCGATTCCTCGTTTCTTGAAGATACAAGGTCTTGAAAGCCAAATATCATCTATAGCTAGGATGATAAAGAATGGTTCTGTTTCTGACGTTGGTATCTTAGTACAAAGAAATGAAGACGTAAGAAAAGTTCATGAATTATTAAATAGTTTTGGTGTGAATCATGAATTGAAGTATGATGATAAAACAAATTGGCATAATAATATAAATAACCTGGATTTTTCAACAGAAAATCCAAAGGTGATGACATATCATAGTGCAAAGGGGTTACAGTTTGGAACTGTATTTTTACCCAATGTCGTTTCGCAACAAGATGATTCGGGAAGAAAGGCTTTGTATGTGGCAATGACGCGTACTTACCGAAATTTGATTATAATGTATAGTGACGATTTGCCTTATCCATTGTCTAAAATACCGCAAGATTTGTACAAAAAAACAGAAAGAGATCAGGTGGAGGATATTTAATATGAAAAAATTATATATACCGACAACTACGTTGAATTTTAATAATGTGTTGTCAAGTGAAAGTATTTCACCAAAATCCTTTTATGAGAAACGTGGGTTTGGCTATTCTCGTTGGATGACGATACCCGAAAATCCATTTGATAATTGTATAGTTCTATATGATTATATCGGAAATGTTGTAAGGCCCAAAAGTGAATTGGAAGATCATCCACTTCTGATAGAAGTAGAGTTGGATGAAAATATGGTAAAGTCAGTTGGTGACGGTATGTATATGTGTGATCACACTATTTATTTGACACCAACCAGTACTCGTTTCTTGTTCTTTTCTGATCTGAATCTGAAAATTACGTATTCAATGTCAGAAAGTAGTCTTGAAACAAAGTTGTGGGGAATTTATCATAAGAAAATTGAAATACTCCAAAATGTCGGTGAACCTTATAAAATAATAAATGTTGATGATTTGTCTTTAAATACAGATGCAATAAAATCTGATATTAAGATAAATAAACTTAAAGGTTTGTTATATGGATATTTTATAGGTAAACTATTGTCGATGAGTATTGATGATGTTAAATGTCTCAATGCCTATAAGGAAATTCATAATATATTTGCTGCTATTCTTTCAAGTTTTTCAAAACAGCCTACTGTTGCTCAAGATGAACGCTTAGAAGAATTGTTCTCTTATATCAATGGACAAACTCCTTTTTATCAAAAATTATCTGTAATTGTTGATAATGAAAATGTCCGGAAACAAGTTTTGAACCTTATACGTGAAACGTATGGAGAAGTAAGGGATGAAGTTAATAAAACTCATTATTTGTCTTATCTTCGCTCCAATAATGAGGAAAATGAAAATACCGCGATTAGTTGGATAAAATCTAAGATTCTAGATTCTGAAAAGGGAAAAGGAAAGTATGGGTTGTCAACTATTGGATTGGATGACTTGATCGTTGTTGATGGATTATTGCACTCTGTAAAGGGTGATTTCTTATCAGCAGAGGTTGAAGATACTATATTGAAAACATGGATTAATAGTACTTTGCTTAAGAACGAATATAATGGTAGAATCAGCACTTATCGGGAGGTTCTTGCTACTGATATTACGAAAGAAACAAAAAGCGTTTGTGGTGATGAGCTGTGGGGAAAAAGTACGTATAAGACAAGGTTGAACAATCTTCGCCATTTTATTGCCGGTGATAATGTTGAATTAGAATGGGGAAAAGATTTTATTTCGGCATTATCTGCAGTTGTGTTGTATGGCGAAAATTGGGAAAAATTGTTGTCGTTTATGCAGTCAAAGGAAATAACTGATTATGGGTTGGCCTTTGCTCTTTATGGTGAGTTGCATGGTTTCTCAAATTTAACGAGAGACTTTACGGATGTGTTATATTCACAGCCTGATAGAGGCTCTTTGTGGAATGTTTATAGGGAAATATATGGACAGTTGTTGGGTGAAAAATTACCTGATTTAATTAATATAGAAAAGGAAGGTGATACAGAATCCTTGCTACAAAAGGATTCTGAAACGGTAAAAATGGAAACCATTAAGGAAAAAGTTGACCCTATAATGAACGAATTTTTTGGAAGTGACGAATTCACGGGTTTGGGTGTTGCCGCAAACTGGTATAAGAAAGAACTGATGTCTCTATCTTATATTGATGCTGACGATTTCTTAAGCCAAATGAAAAAGTTAGGTAAAAAAAAAGATGCACCAAAGTCAACAAAAAGGAAATGGGATAAATGCGTAAAATTCTTTGGAAAAGCAATTTCTGAGAGCTCAAAAAATCAAGCAAAAGAAGAACCTTTGTTATTTGATGTCTATAAAGAATTTCCTATAGGTGATTCTTTTTATTGTGATGTTAACATAATGATTCATATTGAAAAATTTTTGCCGGAAGATAGCTCCATAAGGAACCAATTTAAAGAAGATCTTGAATGGTTTCAAAATAATTATAAGGAATCTTATTATGATAAAAAAAAAGGTAAACAAGAGATAGGTCTCTATAAAAGTAGAAATAAGGAGAATGCTGCGGTTATAGATAATTTTGGAAATTACTGTTCAAATAAGGTCAATTTAGATGTTGAAAACCCAAAAATGAAGTATTTGTCAGATCGTTATCGAAAGATTGATATTCAGAAAATTATTGATTTTTTAAAGAAGGAATATAAAGTAAATGTCTGAAAAGAGCAAACTTAGGACTGAAAATGGATGTCTGGTCGATTCAATAGCTCCTGTTATAATATCTGCTAGCCGGTCGACTGATATACCTGCATTCTATGCCAAATGGTTTTTTAATCGTTTGGAGAAAGGGTATTGTACTTGGTACAATCCTTTCAATCAGCAGAAAATGTATATTTCTTTCAAGAATTGTAAAGTCATTGTGTTTTGGACAAAAAATCCGAAACCCATAATGCCTTATTTGCATATTTTGGATGAACTTGGAATTCATTACTATTTTCAAGTGACTCTAAATGATTATATGAGAGAGGGCTTTGAACCTAATGTACCCTCAGTTGAAGAACGAGTTGAAACATTTAAAGAATTATCTTCAAAAATCGGGAAGGATAGAATTATATGGCGTTTTGACCCTCTTATAGTCACAAAACAGATTTCACCTCGAGAATTGTTAACAAGAATATGGCATGTTGGCAATAAATTAAAAGGTTATACTGACAAACTTGTTTTCAGTTTTGTTGATGTCAAGGCGTACCGAAAGGTTCAGAACAATTTGGTAAAGGAAACAGGTTACTTCGTTAAGGAAGATGTTGAGTCTGCAGAAATGACAGAGACGCAGCGACAGGAAGTTGTGGATGGGTTAGTGAAGATTCGCGAAGCATGGAAAAAAGAAGGGTGGAATGTGACCATGGCAACTTGTGCAGAGGATTTTGACTATGCCCAATATCAAATAGAGCATAATCGTTGTATTGATGGAGAATTGATGAAACAAATATTTGCTGATGATGAAGAACTAGTTTATTATTTACATACTTTAAAATGGCCAGAACGAGATATATTTGGTGAACTTCCTCCATTGCCAACAAAACAGAAAAACGTAAAGGATTCAGGCCAACGAAAAGTGTGTGGTTGTATGGTTAGTAAAGACATTGGCATGTATAACACATGTCGTCATTTTTGTGTTTATTGCTATGCAAACACAAGTAAGGAATGTGTTCAAAAGAATGCAGAAAAACATAACGATCAAAGTGAGAGTATAATTGAATGATAACTCCCTTTAGTGACAAATTATTAAACTTTGAGTATTTAAAATTTATGAGTACATATGGACTTTTAGACAGAATCCCTTTTGGAAAACATTCTGGAGATACGGTGAAGTATATAATAGATAATGACAAAAACTATTATCGTTGGATGGTTGAAAATTGTTATGATGTAGATTTTACTGATGATGTCTATGATTATGCCAATGGCGCTGATTATTCAAAAAAACGTGGAGATCCTAAAGAAGATGAGTATCAACGATTGTTAGATATTTGCAGAAATATGGATTTTGAAGCCCCATATGAATTGAGCGAATATATTACTGACAATAATATTGGTCGATATTTCCCCCATCTCGCAGGAGATGTGAAATTTGATGATGGCAGTACCCTTGAAAATGGTATAGCTCCAGAATCTTATGGAAGACTATGTAGAGATTTAGGTTTTGAAGGACCTAAATCATACAAATATGTAACTAATTTCACTCCTAATAAAGATCTTTATTAAAGCAAAATCTTTATGTCTGAGTTTATACTGCCTATTGTGATTTTGATTTCTCAAGATATTTGTTAATCTTTTAGTATTCTTTTTAGATAAGTTAAGCCGTTTTAGCACAGATCCTAAAACGGCTTGTTTATAAATGGTTACCTTTATAGATAAGTGTCTAAATAGAAAGGACACTTACTAATGAAGAAATGTCATATTATATTTTATAATATTTAGTTTATGATTTTTGATAGATATACCCTTGTTTGGGACAACCTTAAATGGAATGCTGAGGTCGTATTGGAAGCGAATACATTGATACGTGACGGTAAGATAATAGACGGTTTTTCTACCCTTATAGAACTTGTGGACGATGGAAATCCAATCGCCATGTTTTACATGGCGATGCACTATTACAGTCATATTGGCATTGTGCATAATTCGGGAATGGTGGCGGAATATATGACAGCGGCAGCCGAAAATGGCTTGGGTATTGCTCAATACCAGTTGGGAGAGATGTATGAAAGCGGTTGCTATGTCAATTTTGACAGGGAATTGTCGAACCAATGGTATATAAGGGCGAAAACTACGTTAGGTGAGGAATCTAAAGCAGGAAACCCTATTAGCATGTTGTTGTTAGGAAATATCTTTGGAGAAGGGAAAGCAACCAAGACTGACCCTCTGCGTTCTTACATATGCTGTTGCAAGGCAACAAAGGCGTGTAACGTGGATGGACATATTAACGTGGCAATATGCTATATACGTGGTGTAGGCGTAGAGAAAGACGAATGTAAGGGATTGCAGATGCTATCAAAAATTGCTAAGGTTGGCAATGCAAGAGCCCAACGTAATTTGGGTGTATGCTATAATTATGGCTATGGTGTAGTGAAGGACGAGTCAAAGGCTGTTGAATGGTATGAAAAATCAGCAGAACAGGGCAATGCGGATGCCCAACGTGCATTGGGGAATTGCTATTATAACGGCAGTGGCGTGGTGAAGGACGAGTCAAAGGCTGTTGAATGGTATGAAAAATCAGCAGAACAGGGCAATGCGGATGCTCAGTATAATTTGGTGAATTACTATTTCAACGTGCAAATGGGTGGTATTGATAGTTTGGCAGTTCATTGGCTTCAGAAATTAGCAGCACAAGGGGATCCTGATGCCCAGTGTGATTTGGGCGCATGCTATGAAAATGGCAGAGGCCTAGCGAGGAACGAGTCAAAGGCTATTGAATGGTATGAGAAATCAGCCGAACTGGGCAATCCTGAAGCCCAGCATCGTTTGGATTTGCTAATACAAAGGAGTAGGCGTAGCAATGGATTCTAAATATTGTGTTAAAAGTCAGGGGTCAATCGATGATTTTAGTGTTTTTGAATAATCATCACATATCAAGGAACTAAAAGCATTAACAATATATTACAATATGGTTAAGACTAATAATCTCTTTACTGAACCAAATAAATAGAAAAGATCGTATACAAAAGATTGATCGTTTGATTAACAGGGCGTATAATGAAGAGATGCAGAAGGTGATGGACGGCTATTTCGACCACATCATCGGCGTTACAAACTATTCGAATAATCCCGTTCTTAACATCACCTTTTGGGCAAGCAGACACGAAACGCTATATATAAGGTCAAAACCAATTCATTCAACGCAGGAAGAAGTCGGCAAGGTTGAAGAAAGGCATTTGAGACAACAATATCCAAAGTTGGAAGACGGGGCATTCTTCCATATAAAATGTAAGGACAACTACGAACTGCAACGCGAATTTGTTAGCCACTTTGATGGACTTGTTCTATTAGAACCGACAGAACTTAAAGAAACAATCAAAGAAAAAATTAGGAAAATGAAGGATGTATATAATGGTTAGGTTGCGCGAGTGCTTGCAATTCAACGAAGATGACGAATATTGTTTTTTTCTGCAAGCCTTGCAGAAATTTCTGTTCTTGCGCCCATTTTGCTTATTTTGAGACCTAAATAATAAGAGAAAACAGTTAAAAACTTAATTTTTAGAGTATGTCAAAATGGGTAATTGCCTTCCTTATTGTAATTGGAGGGGCTTTATTGATGAGTGTTATTGGTGGCGCAACTGGAACACAACGTGGCGGACCCTTTGCAACTATTATTGTGGTTGCTGTTGGTGGCGCTTTGTATTCATTGTTCCATCAAGATAATAAAGATGATGACAACGATTCGACCTTGCAAAAATAATGTTCAGAGACTATTATGCCATTCTAGAGGTCGATAGAAACTGTAGTGCTGAAGATATAAGAAGCGCTTACCGTTCTTTGTCGAAAAAATGGCACCCAGATAGAAATCCGGGAAAGGATACGTCGAAAGAGATGATTGACATAAACGATGCCTATTCAATCTTAAAGGATCCTGCGAGCAGACGACTTTACGATGTTGCATATGACAAGTATGTCCTTTACTTGCAAGAACAGAAGAAAAGGCGTCAAGTTGTTGTTTATGAATCTAATATAGGCTCTGACGACGCAACGAAGAAACAAAATGAAGGGACATCGCAAAAATATGAAGAGGTGTTCGATGAACCTTTCTATTCTGGTGACGATGATCTTGAAAGGAAGATGCAAGCTTCGCGAAAGAATGCGGAGTCGCTTGTTGCCAATTTCATGAAGAACTTGAAGAAAGATTCGAAGGTTGCTGCTAAAGGTGCTGCTGAAAACTGCTTGATATATTTTGTGATGATTATTATTGTCAACGTGATAGTGGCTATTGTGGTGGCGGCATCTAAATGATGAAAAGGGCGCACAGTCATTGCGCCCTTTCCTTATACTCAAATTGAACTGATATGAAAAAAAGACTTACACTTGTTATAATGCTTACAGCCTTGTGCTGTTCCCATCTGTCTGTTGCAAGCGACAGGCAGGATGTTGACGTGTGGAAACGTGCGGACGCTAAGCAAGGAAAGAAAACGGTTGGCACAAAGGCAAACAGCGGCATGCAGTCAATAAACAATAGTACGCTGATTAGAACTGAAGAAAAGGCAACGGTGACGGCTGACTGCGATTGGACCGGACTGACACCAATGGCACAAAGGCAAATGGTGAGAGCATATGCTGCTGTTTTCGATTTGTTTGCTAAAGAATCTGTGCCGTATGGTGGCGATACGGAGTCGCTATGGGTTGCCGATACTGTACACACGTTGGCTCAACAGATTCAAACCGAATACTTGAGCTATGAGGATTGCCTGGCAAAAATTAATGTTATGCAGTCGTGTGTTGGCTATGGCTTGGCTTATATGCCTGCTCTTATGGCTACTTCGGCCCAAACTTCTATGGGTATAAAAGGCTCAACATTCCTTGATGTTGTGCAAGGTAATGTTGACGAAACCAATAGTATGTACAAAAAGGTTGCGAGACAGGCTTACCCTGATGTGAAACGTCTTTCGGCAATGTCGTTTTCGTCGTGGAAGAACTTCATAACGTCCTACTTGTGCTGGAATGTTTTAGGTAAAGAAGAGGTCTATTCTTCGGAACTAACAGATGCGTCTAATAAAGTAGTGCGAACCATGACAGCTTGTGCCGACAGTATTATGGCATTGCCTTATTCAAAGAAAACTAAATTTAGGGCTATGTTCCTGCTCGAGGCTAATGCTAGCATGTCGGCGCTGTCGCCGCTTTGTTTTGCCTTGATTGGTACGGAAAAGGAATATAGCGTAGACGTGAGGCTTCTTAAAGATTTTTATGATGTTTATCTGCCTTTAGAAGTGAAAGCGAAAGATGGTTCTATTCAGGAATTTACCGATGAAGAGTTTGAAGAAGTTGCACTGTACTTCTCGAATCTTAAGGTCTTATTTCTGAAGCGCCTAACTTCTAAACTGGAACGGTATAATGAATTGGATGAATTGGATGCCGAACGGACGGATGAAGAAATGTGGGAAGAAACCGTGCAGGAAAATACCCTAGAAGCTTACGACAAATACATTAAATTCACACAACGGCAAACGCATTTGAAGGAGGCTTTCGCTGCGAGAAAACGTCTGAACAACGTCAAGTGATGGCTCTCTTGCCTTTATATGAACGTAGCTAACTGCCTCACTAATTCACCTTCTCAATCTTGCAAGTGTGTTCCTTGGTCTTCTCGTCGTAGTTGATGCCCACGAAAAGCACGTCGCCTTGGTATTGGGTTAGGGCCTGGCAGTAGTTCTTGTCCTTTATCTGTTGCAATGCGCTTTCAGCACTCTTGTTGTGCTTTAACTCAATTACTAATGCCGGAATGTTGGGTAGGTACGGAATCAGCACCAGGTCGGCATAGCCTTTGCCGGTTGGCAATTCCTTCACCAACGTGTAGCGGGTGTTGGCATAGAAATAGGCAAGGCAGATGGCACTCTGAAAGCAGTGCTCGTCGTTATAGGTGAGCGGGCTGGTCACCTCGGTGTGTGCAGCGTCGAGTGCTTTTGCCACAGCATCCTCGTTGCCGTTAACGGTGGCGTCGAGCAACTTCTTCGAGGCGTTGACGATGGCCATAAGTTGCTTATAGTCGGGACTAATTTCAACAGACAATATCCATTGCTTGCGCACTTCCTCGTTCGGAATTTTACAAGTCATGCTCTCCCAATCGTAAGAAAGGTAACCCAAGTGAATAAGGTAGGTGAACACATCGTCTTTTGTCCTGAAACTGTTCATGGTGTTTTGGTAGCCGCAAATTTCCACTTCTACCGATTCGCCTGCAATCATGTTCACTACATCTTGACGGATACCCTCGAAGTCCATCAAGATGTACTCTTGAAGTGCCTCGAAGGAGCCAGTGGCCGACCAATAGCTGCTCATTCTTTTGCGGATGATGGCTGTTGTTACCGATTTTGGGTTGAACAAACTGACCTGGTCGCTGAGCTTGTAACCATCGTACCAACGCTCAAACTCTGAGAAGTCGCATCCGTACTGTGCGCAGAGTTGCTTTGTCTCTTCTCTGGTAAAGCCGATGTGAGGCGCGAAGACGCCCGCATCGAGCATAGTGTATTCGTCGAACTCGTTCAGTTTTGACTGAATCTTGTCCCTGACAATAGGAATGATGCCGGTTATGTAGGCAAGGGCGATGGCAGGGCGAAGGGTGGTGTCTTTGAACAAGCCATTCAAGAAACTCAAATAGCTTTGGAAAAGCGATTCGGACACTTGCTCACGCACCAACACGTCGTATTCGTCGATGATGATGACGAATTTTTCGCCGGTCTGTGCATAAACATTGAGAATATTTTTAGCTATCGAGGAACCGTCTTCAAATTCAATTTCTGGAAATTCTCTTCTGAATTCCTTCAACAATATGTTGTTGATCTCTTTCATCAAAACATCCACTTTCTCCTCAATAATAGCATTCTGGTACAAGCCGTTCAAATCCAGCTTGATTACATTGAACTTGTTAAGGTTCTTGTCGTAGTCGGCTATCTGCCCAATTTTCATGTTGGCAAAAATCTCTCGGGTGTCGCAACCCTTTGAGTAGTAGGCAGAAATCATGTTGCCGGCCATACTCTTACCGAAGCGGCGCGGACGTGACATGCAGACGAAGTTAGATCTAGAACTGACCAATTTGTTCAGCTCTTCTATAACCAACGATTTGTCTACATAAATCTCGGTGTTTTTATCCATGAGAAACGCATCAGCGTTCGGATTCAAATATATGCCCATACTCTAGCCGATTTTATTGATATACAAAGATAAACAGAATATCTCACACCTTCTCAATCTTGCAAGTGTGTTCCTTGGTCTTCTCGTCGTAGTTGATGCCCACGAAAAGCACGTCGCCTTGGTATTGGGTTAGGGCCTGGCAGTAGTTCTTGTCCTTTATCTGTTGCAATGCGCTTTCAGCACTCTTGTTGTGCTTTAACTCAATTACTAATGCCGGAATGTTGGGTAGGTACGGAATCAGCACCAGGTCGGCATAGCCTTTGCCGGTTGGCAATTCCTTCACCAACGTGTAGCGGGTGTTGGCATAGAAATAGGCAAGGCAGATGGCACTCTGAAAGCAGTGCTCGTCGTTATAGGTGAGCGGGCTGGTCACCTCGGTGTGTGCAGCGTCGAGTGCTTTTGCCACAGCATCCTCGTTGCCGTTAACGGTGGCGTCGAGCAACTTCTTCGAGGCGTTTATAAGCGACATGATGGAGCTGTAGTTCTCTTCGTCATCTATTGAGTTGACCCATTCCCTACGCACTTCCTCGTTAGGGATGTGGCAGGTTTGGTCTTTGGCATTGTAGCACAAGTAGCCCAAATGAATCAGATAGGTGAATGCGTTGTCTTTATTGGTGATGGACTGTAACGTATTCTGAAACTTGGTCACATTTACAGGTACACTCTCACCAGCTATCATGCTGATAACATCTTGCTTTATGCCCGCAAAATCCATCATAATGTAGTCTTTGAGCGCTTCAAATGAGCCTGTGGCAGACCAGTGACTGTCGAACTCGTTATACATAACCGCCTGAACAATAGACAGCGGGTTGCAGATGCTGACGGTGTCGTTCATCTTATAACCGTCGTACCAACGTAGGCACTCGTCATAGTCTACATTATGCTTGTCGCAAAGCTCCTTGACCTCCTCTTCTGTAAAACCGATGTGGCCCGCGAACTGACGGGGGGTGAGCATGGTGTATTCCCAAAACTCGTTCAGTTTTGACTGAATCTTGTCCCTGACAATAGGTATGATGCCGGTTATGTAGGCAAGGGCGATGGCAGGGCGAAGGGTGGTGTCTTTGAACAAGCCATTCAAGAAACTCAAATAGCTTTGGAAAAGCGATTCGGACACTTGCTCACGCACCAACACGTCGTATTCGTCGATGATGATGACGAATTTTTCGCCGGTCTGTGCATAAACATTGAGAATATTTTTAGCTATCGAGGAACCGTCTTCAAATTCAATTTCTGGAAATTCTCTTCTGAATTCCTTCAACAATATGTTGTTGATCTCTTTCATCAAAACATCCACTTTCTCCTCAATAATAGCATTCTGGTACAAGCCGTTCAAATCCAGCTTGATTACATTGAACTTGTTAAGGTTCTTGTCGTAGTCGGCTATCTGCCCAATTTTCATGTTGGCAAAAATCTCTCGGGTGTCGCAACCCTTTGAGTAGTAGGCAGAAATCATGTTGCCGGCCATACTCTTACCGAAGCGGCGCGGACGTGACATGCAGACGAAGTTAGATCTAGAACTGACCAATTTGTTCAGCTCTTCTATAACCAACGATTTGTCTACATAAATCTCGGTGTTTTTATCCATGAGAAACGCATCAGCGTTCGGATTCAAATATATGCCCATACTCTAGCCGATTTTATTGATATACAAAGATAAACAGAATATCTCACACCTTCTCAATCTTGCAAGTGTGTTCCTTGGTCTTCTCGTCGTAGTTGATGCCCACGAAAAGCACGTCGCCTTGGTATTGGGTTAGGGCCTGGCAGTAGTTCTTGTCCTTTATCTGTTGCAATGCGCTTTCAGCACTCTTGTTGTGCTTTAACTCAATTACTAATGCCGGAATGTTGGGTAGGTACGGAATCAGCACCAGGTCGGCATAGCCTTTGCCGGTTGGCAATTCCTTCACCAACGTGTAGCGGGTGTTGGCATAGAAATAGGCAAGGCAGATGGCACTCTGAAAGCAGTGCTCGTCGTTATAGGTGAGCGGGCTGGTCACCTCGGTGTGTGCAGCGTCGAGTGCTTTTGCCACAGCATCCTCGTTGCCGTTAACGGTGGCGTCGAGCAACTTCTTCGAGGCGTTGACGATGGCCATAAGTTGCTTATAGTCGGGACTAATTTCAACAGACAATATCCATTGCTTGCGCACTTCCTCGTTCGGAATTTTACAAGTCATGCTCTCCCAATCGTAAGAAAGGTAACCCAAGTGAATAAGGTAGGTGAACACATCGTCTTTTGTCCTGAAACTGTTCATGGTGTTTTGGTAGCCGCAAATTTCCACTTCTACCGATTCGCCTGCAATCATGTTCACTACATCTTGACGGATACCCTCGAAGTCCATCAAGATGTACTCTTGAAGTGCCTCGAAGGAGCCAGTGGCCGACCAATAGCTGCTCATTCTTTTGCGGATGATGGCTGTTGTTACCGATTTTGGGTTGAACAAACTGACCTGGTCGCTGAGCTTGTAACCATCGTACCAACGCTCAAACTCTGAGAAGTCGCATCCGTACTGTGCGCAGAGTTGCTTTGTCTCTTCTCTGGTAAAGCCGATGTGAGGCGCGAAGACGCCCGCATCGAGCATAGTGTATTCGTCGAACTCGTTCAGTTTTGACTGAATCTTGTCCCTGACAATAGGAATGATGCCGGTTATGTAGGCAAGGGCGATGGCAGGGCGAAGGGTGGTGTCTTTGAACAAGCCATTCAAGAAACTCAAATAGCTTTGGAAAAGCGATTCGGACACTTGCTCACGCACCAACACGTCGTATTCGTCGATGATGATGACGAATTTTTCGCCGGTTTTACCATATACCTTGAGTATGCATTGGTCTATCGTATTATCGTTTTCCGTCAATCCAACGGAAGGAAATTGTTCCTTTATTTCTTCTGCAACGGCAGTGTCGATAGCAGAAATCAAATTGACTTCTTTGTTTCTTTTTTTTGCATTCTGGTACCAACCGTTTAAGTCCAACTTGATGACGTTGAGCTTGTTAAGGCTCTTATCGTAGTCGGCTATCTGCCCAATTTTCATGTTGGCAAAAATCTCTCGGGTGTCGCAACCCTTTGAGTAGTAGGCAGAAATCATGTTGCCGGCCATACTCTTACCGAAGCGGCGCGGACGTGACATGCAGACGAAGTTAGATCTAGAACTGACCAATTTGTTCAGCTCTTCTATAACCAACGATTTGTCTACATAAATCTCGGTGTTTTTATCCATGAGAAACGCATCAGCGTTCGGATTCAAATATATGCCCATACTCTAGCCGATTTTATTGATATACAAAGATAAACAGAATATCTCACACCTTCTCAATCTTGCAAGTGTGTTCCTTGGTCTTCTCGTCGTAGTTGATGCCCACGAAAAGCACGTCGCCTTGGTATTGGGTTAGGGCCTGGCAGTAGTTCTTGTCCTTTATCTGTTGCAATGCGCTTTCAGCACTCTTGTTGTGCTTTAACTCAATTACTAATGCCGGAATGTTGGGTAGGTACGGAATCAGCACCAGGTCGGCATAGCCTTTGCCGGTTGGCAATTCCTTCACCAACGTGTAGCGGGTGTTGGCATAGAAATAGGCAAGGCAGATGGCACTCTGAAAGCAGTGCTCGTCGTTATAGGTGAGCGGGCTGGTCACCTCGGTGTGTGCAGCGTCGAGTGCTTTTGCCACAGCATCCTCGTTGCCGTTAACGGTGGCGTCGAGCAACTTCTTCGAGGCGTTTATAAGCGACATGATGGAGCTGTAGTTCTCTTCGTCATCTATTGAGTTGACCCATTCCCTACGCACTTCCTCGTTAGGGATGTGGCAGGTTTGGTCTTTGGCATTGTAGCACAAGTAGCCCAAATGAATCAGATAGGTGAATGCGTTGTCTTTATTGGTGATGGACTGTAACGTATTCTGAAACTTGGTCACATTTACAGGTACACTCTCACCAGCTATCATGCTGATAACATCTTGCTTTATGCCCGCAAAATCCATCATAATGTAGTCTTTGAGCGCTTCAAATGAGCCTGTGGCAGACCAGTGACTGTCGAACTCGTTATACATAACCGCCTGAACAATAGACAGCGGGTTGCAGATGCTGACGGTGTCGTTCATCTTATAACCGTCGTACCAACGTAGGCACTCGTCATAGTCTACATTATGCTTGTCGCAAAGCTCCTTGACCTCCTCTTCTGTAAAACCGATGTGGCCCGCGAACTGACGGGGGGTGAGCATGGTGTATTCCCAAAACTCGTTCAGTTTTGACTGAATCTTGTCCCTGACAATAGGTATGATGCCGGTTATGTAGGCAAGGGCGATGGCAGGGCGAAGGGTGGTGTCTTTGAACAAGCCATTCAAGAAACTCAAATAGCTTTGGAAAAGCGATTCGGACACTTGCTCACGCACCAACACGTCGTATTCGTCGATGATGATGACGAATTTTTCGCCGGTTTTACCATATACCTTGAGTATGCATTGGTCTATCGTATTATCGTTTTCCGTCAATCCAACGGAAGGAAATTGTTCCTTTATTTCTTCTGCAACGGCAGTGTCGATAGCAGAAATCAAATTGACTTCTTTGTTTCTTTTTTTTGCATTCTGGTACCAGCCGTTTAAGTCCAACTTGATGACGTTGAGCTTGTTAAGGTTCTTGTCGTAGTCGGCTATCTGCCCGATTTTCATGTTGGCAAAAATCTCTCGGGTGTCGCACCCCTTTGAGTAGAAGGCAGAAATCATGTTACCGGCCATGCTCTTGCCGAAGCGGCGTGGGCGTGACATGCAGACGAAGTTAGATCTAGAACTGACCAATTTGTTCAGCTCTTCTATAACCAACGATTTGTCTACATAAATCTCGGTGTTTTTATCCATGAGAAACGCATCAGCGTTCGGATTCAAATATATGCCCATACTCTAGCCGATTTTATTGATATACAAAGATAAACAGAATAAACTATACCCAAATGCGCCTAGCGCATAAATTTCGTGAACATTATTCGTCGCGGTGTGGGCTCTGTCCCTCCGCAATTCTCACAGCGGGGCTCTGTCCCACACCTTTTACCCTGAAACTCCCCGGTATTCCTTCAGCAAGGCTTGCAAAAATTTCCGCTTGTACCAAGCTATCAATTCTTTTTTTGGTTTTACCGCCCCATAAACAATTCAACGTTTGACAACCGTTTACCAAATATTCTTGTTAACTTTGCACTCGTTTTATTAAGGTGACTTTACACAAGGTTTTATTTATTGTTTTATGGATTACAATTCAATTGTTAATGCCAGGCATTATGCGCGCTATGCGCTTATGACATTGTATTTTTTCTCTGGATTCGTCTTCGCAACCATGTTCTCGCGCTTGCCGGCCATTCAGCAGATTTACCAGTTCGACGATGCCCACCTGGGATTGTTTCAACTTTTCATGTCGGTCGGCTCGCTTTGCTGCATGCCCGTTTGCGCCAACCTTGCCAACAAGTATGGCAGTAAGCGCCTTACCATGATGGGCTACATGGTGGCTTTCCTTTTCGTGCTGTTGCCCATCATGCCGTCGCAATACATGCTCTTCCCGGTCTGCATGGTCTATGGTGCCGTGGTCTCGTTGTTCGACATTGCCATTAACGGCAATTCCATTCTGGTTGAAAAGGCCTACAAGCGAAGCATTCTTGCCAAGTTCCATGCCATTTACTACGTGGGCACCTGTGTGGGAGCTTTGGCAGCCATCTTGTTCATTTCGTTTGGGGCTAGTGTGGAAATACACTTTAGCGTGGCGGCCGTGTTGGTGGTTTGCGAACTGTCTATGCTACGCCCATTCCTCTTGCGCGAAAGACCAAAGAAGGAAGTGAAGGGCGAGGGATTCAAACTCATGTTCCCGAAGGGACTCTTGCTGTTCATTGCCTTCATTGCCCTGTTCAGCCGTGTAATTGAAGGTGTGGTTTCGAGCTGGAGTTCGAAGTTCATGAACGACGTGGTGGAACTCGACGAAAACTTTGCACCTATTGCCTTGGCGGTGTTTGCTGCCTTTATGGCCATTGGCCGTTTTGGGGGCGACTTTGTGCGTGCACGCTATCACGAACCTTTCATCTTGCTGGGCTGTAGCGTCATTGCCTTGGTGGGACTTGGCCTAATGGTGCTTACCACCAGCTTCTACCTCTCAATAACCGGATTCCTTATTACTGGCATTGGCATGTCGTGCCTTGTGCCTGTCATTTACAGCCTGTCGGGTTCGCAGCCCGACGTTTCGCCCGGTACGGGCATTGCCATGGTCAACACCATTAGTGGCACCGGTTTCCTTTTCGGCCCGTTCCTTGTGGGCATTATTGCCAACTCGTTCGGTTTGCGCACCTCGTTTGTCTACATCATGGGTTTGGGTGTTGGTATGCTCTGCCTGTCTTCCATTTTCTGGAAATTGAAGGGCAAACCCACTGCAAAGGACCTTTAAAGAGGCTTGATACTGAACAAGTAACAATTTTTATTGACAAATTCCGTCTGTTTTATTCGGTTTTAGTCGATAAAAATCCTAATTTTGCACTCGCAAACGGGGAGGAGGGTTCCCCAATGCGAATGTATTGCCAATGTAGCTCAGTGGTAGAGCGCTTCCTTGGTAAGGAAGAGGTCACGGGTCCGACTCCCGTCATCGGCTCAAAGAAAAAAGGATGCATTTTTGAAGTGCATCCTTTCTTTTTGTTGTTTAATTTATCTGCTAGCTACACAATCAGAGCCCTGTCGTAGGTCTTAATGTCATTGAAAAGCTGTTGGAAGTCGCGTAGGCGATCCATCTCGTCGCAGTGTGTCAGTTCAATGCGGTAGTTGTGTGCTGTGGCAATGTTTGCCTCCTCCCCTTGAATGCGTTTTGCCAAATCGCTAACGTCTAGCAATCCGAAACGGAAGTTGTCTTGGAAGATGTTATAGGTGTTCGTGCGGTCTTCCATGACACCGTTGGCAATGTAGGCGCGGTTTGTCTCGTCGGTAAGGAAACCCTTGCCGTGGCGGGTTAGGTAGGGGCGGGTAACGTAGTGCAGGGTAATGTCGTCGCAACCCAGTTCCCTGGCAATCTGCAATGCATATTCGGCAGTTGTTTTAGAAGGGGTGGTGCCAGCCACGTCTTTGCCTGTGTCGTTCAGCAGTAGTCCCTGTCCATTCTCGAAGATGACTTCGTCGTAGACCGTTGGGTTCAGCACCGTGCTCACCTTTTGGCAAAGGAAAGCGCAGTCGGCAATAAAGTGGTCGACCATGTTTGCGTTGTACCACATATCCCTGAAGTTGGCAGGAATCTCACCCAAGCGTTTCTCGAAGTAGTTTCTTACCATGGTCAGGTATTTCTTCTGTTCTGCCGTTTCAAGCGCGCAGAAGGCGTCTAAACCCATGGTAATGGTGTTCTCGTAGCGAAGCACGGTTTCCCAAATGCCCATGCCGCAGCTGCCATGCTTGTCTTTCTGGCGTAGTTGCTCAACAATCTGGTTTGCCAGCATGTCGTAAGGGGTGCTCCAGCGGCAGTTCCGGTCGCGGAACAGCTTTACCCTCGTTGCCACGTTGCGGTTGGTAAGCTCGCCATATTCGTACGCAAACTGCATGGGGTTGAGAATGAAGAAAGCGCAATAGTAATTATCGGCACCATGGTAGGTGCCGGCACCGAAGTGCTGGAACGTGAAGCTGCCATCTTCGGTTAAGATTGAGTGCCCACGTTGTGCACCACCGTTGGTGAGTACGTTAAGCACCTTGCCTGTGGCATGCTTGGTGTAGGTGGCAACCACCGTACCCTTGCCCTCGTCGCCATAGTTTGCACCAATAATTACCCTTGCTTTCATAATCAGCCTCCTTCACTATTACCAGCTAATGCCGAAGTTGTTGTCATTTTTCGGTTCTTGCGGATTCTTTTCAATGCTGTCGGCAATGCATTCGCAAATGGTTGCGCTCAAGCCATTGATGGTAGCCTCCTTGTAGTTGTTGCCAAGAAGTTTGCCAAAGGTTGCTTCAATTCTATCCTTGTAGTCGTCGAAACAGTCTTTCCTGTCGTTGACTGCAATGTGGTAGATGTCGAACTTCTCGCAAGCCTTCTTGTAAAGAGCGTTGGTTTCGATATCGGCCTGATTGGTGTCGCCAGTAACAGCGTTCAGCTCACGCACAGGCAAGTACGGATTCAACGGCTCGTCGCCCATGGTGATGATGATGCCCTTGCGGCCTTGGTCGTTAAAGGCGTCGAGCTTGGTGTGGTGCAAACCGAAGTACCAGGCTGCAGTGTAGCTCTCGTAGCCGTTGCCACCGCCACCGTGCTCCATGTAAATCTTGTCTAGCGCCTCGGCAATGCGAATGTCGCTTTCGAATTGGCTAGCCTGAATTGGAGCGTTGTCGTAGGCAAGGTCGCCAATGCCCATCACCATAAACTCAATGTCGGTATATTTGTTGTAAAGGTTGGTCATAATGGTGCCAAGCGCCTCTGCGGTTTCGCGGCACGCCTCACCCATACTTCCGGTAACGTCTAGTGCCAGAATCACCGGTATGGTGTTGGGGTGCTCGGTGTTGTTGGCACATTCGCGAATTACGCCTTTAGGGTCTAAACTTGGATCCAAGTGCCTAGCGCGGTAGGTTTGGCCCGTTACTCTGTTTGTGTCTCTGTCGTAGGTTTTGCCAGCGTTAGTGCTGTAACGTGCAAATTCCTCCATGTCCCATCTTCCGTATCCCATAATTAGTCCTCCTCATTTAAAGTTTCATCATTATCATCATTATCGTTGTCGTCAATGTCGAAGTTTTCGAACATTTCGTCAAACATGCCATCTTTTCCGTTGTTCATCAACATGCTCATAGCCATCATTTGGCCAAGGTTGCCGTTCATGAATCCGTTGTTGCCGTTGGCGGCTGCGTTGTTGTTACCGCCCATCATTTGGTTAATGACCATCATTTTCATGATCTTGCCGAAGCCCTTTGCACCCTTGAAGTTGTTGCCAAGCATGCTTACAATCTTGCCGTAGAAGAAGACGTTGCCCATTAGCACTTGTCGTTCAGGAACAATCTGCTTAACTTCAGCCGTTTCGTAGTCAATGGCGGTTATCATCTTCTTGGTGGCGTCAATCACGCATTTTGGCTTGCCGTCTACCAGAATGATGTCGCCAGCCTTTACCTTCATGGTTGGCATTACGAAGAAGAAGTCGCAACCAAGGTCGAAACAGAAGTTGTTCACGTTGGTTAGTGTGCCGTTCTTCACGTCGTAGGTCTTGTAACCGTTAGTGGTCTTAATAGCAATGTTGCCATTAATTGTAATTCGGCACATGCCATTGGCAATCTTGCCGAACATTCCGTTAAATGTGTTCATATCCATAAGCTTTAATTTTTAATCGTGTATTATTTACACCGCAAAAATAGGAAATATTTTTAATACTGCAAACATTTTAGTGTAAAAATTACGCCAAAATATCAATTTCTTATTTTTTCATCAACCTTCCGAATGCCAAATTGATGGCTGCCATACGGCGTACGCACTCTTCGTGGCGGTTCGTGTTTTTTGGAAGGTCGGGGTGTAGTTCCATTGCCAGTTTGTGATAGGCCTTCTGCACTTCTTCGTTTGTTGCGCCAGGAACGAGACCTAATTCGGCGTAGTCTGAAGCATTGGCGTATACTGTGTTAGAGGAGCTGCTGCTAGAAGAACTCTTGCTACTTGAAGAGTAGTATTTCGAATAGTCGTCATATTCAGTACGGAGTGGACTGTAGCGGCGCTTAATAGACTCGATGCTGCGAGTGTTCACGCCCATTCTGTCCATAATCAGCAAAAGCAGATTCCATTCGTCATTCTTAATACCATCGTCTTCTGCTGATAGTTTGAACAACAGGTGTATGAGGTTGCGGCTCTGGGTATAATCCAGACTTTTAAATAAAGAGTAGTCGATGTGCTCTACAGCATTATTTTCCTCAACCATTTTCCTGATTGTAGTTAAGCCGTCTATCGACAGTTGATTTTCGTTTAAGTAATTTTTTATCAGTCTGTTTTGTTTAGAGGTAAATGCTGGGTTCAGGCGCAAAACACTGGCTATAAGTTTGAAAAGTTCTGTCTTCATTTTTTTTTGTCTAAACCTGTCGATCCATGCACCGCATATCATTAATATAATAAAAATTAATGCATAAATCATAAGTGCTATTGTAGCACTTGAATTAAAAGGGTGAACATCCATCATTAATTACGTAAACGTCTAACTTATTAAGTTTATCTGCAAATATAGCCTAATACGCTATAAAACAATAAAATGGAATTATATCCCCAACGAATTGCACTAATTACTCTAATTTACATAGTAGGCAATTATACTAATTTTTCACTTCTTGAATATTAGCCAATTAGAACCATTAACCAGTGGGTGCTGCACTGTGGTGCTACCGTTGGCATTTCGCCACCAGGTGTAGTCCCAGTCTTTGCCCATTTCCATGTAGAGGGCATTGCTGACGTGCATTTGTTCCAATTCGAGCAAGAAGCGCCATAGCGGCATGGCAATGGTCGACTCGAAGAAGAAAAGGGTGTCATCTTTCTCGCAAAGAACGCGGTAGTAGGCAATGTGTTCGGGGCCCTTGGGATATTTCTCTTGCGTTTGGCCCTTATAGACCACCAGGCACTGCCCATAGGCACAGGCAATGTTGTCGGCTTGCAAGGCCGTGGCATACTCGTCGTTGTTGCAGAACTTCCAGCTGCCGTCGGTATAATAGATGAAGCCGCCGCTGTTGTTGCCGCACTTGAAACCCTTGTAGTAGGTGCCGCCGGCAATGTGGTTGCCCCCAATGTTAATGTGGTCGAACCCAGGTTTAATGAGTCCCGTAAAGGCAGCTGCCGTGCAGAAAACTACGTTGGCGTCGGTGGTGTCGGGTGCGGTGCCGCAAGCCAAGTCTATTTGGCTAAACTTGGGCATGCGCAAGGCAAAGCTGTCTGTTTGGGTGCAAATGGTGTGCTGGGCACTTGCGGTTGCAGTGAAAAAGAAATAGCCCCAGCATAGTAGGGCTATTCGTTTATAGAGCTTCATCTTAATTCCAGAATTTGTAGAAGTTAAACCATTGTTCGGGGTGAACTTTCATGCGTTCTTCCAATACGGCAACGTACTGGTCGAGCAACTGCATTTCCTGTTTCTTCTCGGCGCTTCGTTTTGGCGGGTCGGCAAAGAAGAAGTTGAAACTGTAGCGGTGGGTGTCTTCCTTCTCTGAAAAATAGAAGACTACCGGAAGGTGCATGCGCGATGCAATGAGGAACGGTCCTGCCGGAAATTTGGCCTCGTGGCCCATGAAGGTGTGGGTGAGTACCTTGTTCTCGTTAATGTAGCGGTCGCCCTGGAAGCAGACGTACTCGTTGTTGTCGAGTGCCTTCTTAATGTTGAAGATGGTTGCCATCTCGTCGTCGTTCACCGGAATGACCTTGTAGTTGCGTCCGCCAACGGCAGCCTCGACCTGCTCCTTAATCTTCTGGTATTCGGCATCGTACATCACAATGTTAATCTTCTTGCTGTAGTCGCCGAAGAACTGTCCGCCCAGTTCCCAGTGGCCGAAGTGTGCGCCAATCATCACCACGCCCTGTCCGCTGTTCAGCACGTTAAGGAAACGTTCGTAGTCGTTGAAGTCGTACTTGAAGTTCTTGTCGTAGCCCGAAGGCGCCGAAATCTTGTCGATGATGATCTGTCCGAAACGGTAGTAGTGCTTGAACAGAAGGCAAAAACTGGCAAACCGTCCCTTGTGGTGAATGTTTCGCCAGTACCACCAACTTGCCCTGGTTGCCTTGGGGGCAAACGGAACGAAGTAGGGCACCACCAGCAACAGCAAGGCATAGGCAGCCTTAAGCCCACAGTGCTTGAGTAGGCCTATAAAAATGCGGTAGCCCAACGAGCCACCGCGTGTTTTACCTTTCCATTCTGGCATAGGTTCCTGTTCCTTTATTTGTTGTTAATACGGCTATCTAGTAGGTCGTAGAGGTCGTTAAACGTCTTAACATTGGCAAAGTCTTCCTTCGACGTCTTAATGGCGAAAAGTCTTTCAACCATAACAATGACGTCGACAATGTCTAGACTGTCAATTTCCAATGTTTCGCGTAGGTCGCCGTCGAGGGCGAAGTCTGCGCTGTCTTTCTCAAACTCTTCAGCCAACTGGTTGTTGATGGCGGTAATAATCTCTTGTCTCTCCATTAGATTTTCCGTATTCAATTATAATTCGTTTAGGTGTAAAGGCCACCATTAACCGAAATAGCCTGACCGGTAACGTAGCCAGCTTCCTTGCTTGCCAGGAAGCCAACAACAGCAGCTACCTCTTCTGGTGTGCCGAAGCGGTTAGCCGGAATCTGTTTCTTCAATTCAGCCTCGTCCAAGTCTTTGGTCATGTCGGTTTGAATGAAGCCTGGGCAAATAGCGTTAACGGTAACGTTCTTGCGGGCAACTTCCTGTGCCAATGCCTTGGTCGCACCAATCAAGCCACTCTTGGCAGCAGAATAGTTGGTCTGGCCTGGCAAACCCTTCAAGCCCGAAAGGGAAGACATGTTGATGATGCGGCCGAACTTCTTTACAAGCATATCCTTCAAAAGGACGCGGGTAACGTACATGAAACCGTAAAGGGTAGTGTCTACGACGCTTTCCCATTCTTCGTCGGTCATCCACATAAGCATGTTGTCGTGACGAATGCCGGCATTGTTAACCAATACGCTGATGTATTCGCCCTTGTGTGCCTCTTGCCAACCGCTGATGGCAGCTTCTACCGATTCTTTGTTAGCAACGTCGAATGGAAGAAGTTCGCCATCGCTACCTGCAGCCTTTACGGCTTCGAGGGTAGCATCGGCTTCAGCCTTGTTGCTGCGATAGTTGATGACTACGTAGTAACCCATCTGGGCCAATTTGATGGCGCATGCACGGCCAATGCCGCGAGAACCGCCTGTAATAAGTGCTATGTTCATCTTATGATAATTTTCTTTTTAAATTTCAGTGTTCTTTAGGTATTCCTGCACCGCTGCTACGGAAGTGTAGAGAGGGTAGTCTTCGGTGAAGACTGGGAATATCTTGCGAATGTCGTTGTAAACCTTCAAGGTAGCTGGCGCCAACTTGTCTTGAATCTTCAAGTAGTCTACTGCCTGTGCCATGGTCATGTAGTGGATGGCCATTACCTGGAAAGCGTTGTTGATGACGCGCTTTGCAATGAGGGCCGAGTTGGTACCCATGCTCACAATGTCTTGGTTGTCGTTGTTGTTCGGTATTGAGTGAACATACATCGGGTTCGACAGGGTTTGGCATTCGGCAGTGGTGCTGGTAGCGGTAAACTGCGATGCCTGTAGGCCGTAGTTCAAGCCAAGTACGCCCAAGTTCACGAACGGAGGAAGAATGCCCTCGTTGATGCGGTCGTGGAACAGGTAGTTCATCTGGCGTTCCATGGTCATGGTCATCTTGGTGATGGCAATCTTCAGCTTGTCCATCTCGAAGCTGACATAGTCGCCGTGGAAGTTGCCGCCGTGGTAAACGTTCTGTGTCTTTGCGTCGACAATTGGGTTGTCGCAAGCCGAGTTCACCTCGTTCTCGAGTACGCGTGCTGTGTTCTCGATGGTTTCCATGATAGGACCCAAAATTTGAGGGATGCAGCGTAATGAGTAGTAAGGCTGAACCTTGTGCTTGAATATCTTGTCGTCTACGTGTTTGTAGAGCTCGTTTTCGCGTTTAAGCATGCATTGGCTGCCGGTGGCAATTTCGCGCAACTTCTCGGCAACCTTCTGCTGTCCCCACTGGCGGCGGACGCCGTTGAGGGTCTCGTTCATAAGGTCGTCGAACGAAGCAACGATTTCGTTAACCAACACCGAGGCAGTAAGTGCCCAGTGCAAGAGGCGCTGTGCGTCGAACAGGTTAACCAAACCAATACCGGTCATGAACGATGTGCCGTTGGTGATTGAAAGGCCTTCGCGAATGTGAATTTCGAATGGCTTTATGTTGAGTTTCTTCAGCACGTCGCTTGCTGGCTGCCATTTGCCTTCGTAGTTGACCTTGCCTTCGCCAATGAGGGTGAGTGCCAAGTGTGCCAACTGTACCAAGTCGCCGCTGGCGCCTACGCTGCCATGCTCGGGTATGAATGGTATGATGCCTTCGTTGATGTAAGACTGAAGCAAGCGGACAACGTCGGGGTGTACGCCACTTTCTGCCTGAAGGAATGTTCCTATGCGGGCAATCATTGCAGCCTTTACGTAAATGTTGGGAAGAGGCTCGCCTGCGCCTGTTGAATGGCTACGGATGATGTTGTACTGCAAGGCAGTGCGGTGCTCTTCGCTTACACGGTACTGGGCCATTGGACCAAAACCGGTGTTGATGCCGTAGATGATTCTTTCGTGCGAAAACTTGTCAAGGAAGTCGTAGCTTTCTTGCAGCTCTTTTATGGTGTTGTCACTTATTTTCAGCTTTTTTCCGCCGTAAAGCAGATCCTTTATAAGCGATAGTGACAAGTAATCCTCTTCGTTTGTCATTTTTTTAGGAACAATTTTTTACAAAAATAACCAAAAATTATCTTTTATCAACGTGATTACTTATGTTATAAAATCTATTTTGATTTTATTAGCAAGTTTTTGCCCGACTTGCGCGGGGTGTACATGGGTGGAGGATGTGTATAAAACGATAAAAGCCTCCCAGATGTCTGGAAGGCTTAATATCTTTTTTTATCCTAGAATGATTAAGCAAGTGCGTTAACCTTCTTTGCCAAGCTAGACTTCAAGTTAGCAGCCTTGTTCTTGTGGATAATGTTCTTCTTTGCGAGCTTGTCGAGTAAGCTATTTACCTTTGGAAGAAGTGCTACGGCTTCGCTCTTGTCAGTTGTTGCACGAAGTGCGCTAACTGCGTTACGAGTGGTCTTTGCGTAGTATCTATTGTGAAGGCGACGGACTTTAGCCTGTCTTACTCTCTTAATAGTTGATTTGTGATTTGCCATCTTATTTATAATCTTTAATTTTGTAGTCCATGGCGGAATCGAACCGCCCTTGCAAGAATGAAAATCTTGAGTACTAACCGATATACGAATGGACCAGCCTTATAATTGCTCTTCTCTTTGTTCGATGGATTTCGGCTCTCTTGCCTAAAATCGATTGTTCCATCAGAACGTTTTTGAAAACCTGTCTTGCGACTTCTGTTTTCTTTCGTAGTCCATGGCGGAATCGAACCGCCCTTGCAAGAATGAAAATCTTGAGTACTAACCGATATACGAATGGACCAGCCTTATAAGATTTGCTTGTTTTGTTAAGCGAGTGCAAAGTTAGAGCATTGTTTTGAACTTTGCAAATACTTTGGCAACTTTTTTTCTAAAATTTTTATTTTTCCTCGTCTGCCTGTGCTCTCGACTTCTTACCCAAGTAGCCGCCATGGTGGCGTTTTGCGTACTGTTCGCTGGTGTAGCCAATGGCAGTCATGGTGCCTACAACCAATATGTCGCCAATGACGGTCATCATTGTGGTTGAGGTGGTTGGAGTCAAGCCTAGCGGGCAAACTTCCTTCGGATTGCCGGTGTATAGGCAGATGTCTGCCGACTTTGCCAACTGGCTTTCCTTGCCGCCGGTAATGACGATGAACTTAACGTCGGGGCGAAGGCCGCGTGCCAAGGTGACGAGGTCGACAATCTCGTTTGTCTTGCCAGAATTGGAAATGAGAAGCATGATGTCGTTTGGCTGCAATATGCCTAGGTCGCCATGCTGGGCTTCCGATGGGTGCAAGAACACTGCTGGCGTTCCTGTTGAACTGAATGTGGTGGCTATGTTCATTGCTATCTGGCCAGCCTTGCCCATACCGCTTGTCACTAGTTTGCCACCTTTCTTGTTGACTTGTTCTACGATAAGGTCGATGGCTTTTGAGTAGTCGTCTGTAATGGGCAGGTTCATAATTGAATCAGCCTCGTGCTTTAGAATCTCTCTGATTTTTGATTCTTCCATTGTTCTCTATTTTCCGTGATTGCTTGAAAAACTTGGCAAAGTTACTTCTTTATCTTCGTATCTGCAAGTGTGCAAA
Organism: Paludibacteraceae bacterium; assembly: GCA_024401645.1. GTDB lineage: Bacteria > Bacteroidota > Bacteroidia > Bacteroidales > Paludibacteraceae > Physcocola. The sequence continues at coordinate 67,872 of JAKSKR010000001.1, forward strand.
GCCATTCTGCAATCTTGCTGACGCAAACGTCTACGTTATCGACTGGTATTAAGCCCTGTTGGAACATTTTCGGGGTGAAGCGTTCTTCGCGCATTATTTCTGCCAGGCTGATAAGGTGGCCGTAGAAATTGTTCATGTTCAGAAGGAAGACGGGCTTCTTGTGTATGCCCACCTGGCCGCAAGCCACAACGTGGAAAATTTCGTCGAGCGTGCCGAATCCGCCCGGTAGTGCAATGAACAGGTCGCTTTTCTCCATCATGGTGTTCTTGCGCTCCACCATGTCGCCTGTTACGATGATGCGGTCGGCGCAGTTGCTGGCGAGACCGTTGTCGTACATGAACTGTGGCATGACGCCAATAACGGTGCCGCCGTTGGCGTTTACGCTGCTAGCCACGGCTTCCATTAAGCCCTGGTGCGTGCCGCCATAGTAAATGGTGTGGCGGTTCTTGCCAATCCATTCGCCTAGTTTGTGTGCCTGCTCGTAATATATAGGTGCCAGGTCGTCGCTGGCCGAGCAGAATATGCCGATGTTTGCCATAATATTGCTTTTTCTTAAAGATAGCCTTTTTTGTTTTCTTTGCGCCTATTTTGAAACAATAATTTGAAATGTATGCTTAAATGTTTGCTAAAAGAAACCGATTTTGTCGTGAAATGTTCGCACGGCGTTAATTGTGTTTCTGCTTCCGCGAAAATAATACATAAGTTTTTTAAGGACTAAAATTACAACTTCACACTATTTTTTATATTTTTGTTTTTGATATTCGCAGTTGTGGTTCCTTACCGGAGGCTTATTACCTTATATAAGGCGCTGCAACGGCTTGAGGTGAAATAACAATTTACTTAATTTTTAAAATAATATGAAGGTTAAAGTTTTAACTAACAAGAAGTTGCTCTTGGTTGGAGCAGGTGGTGCAATTGGTTCTAACATGGCTCAGACTGCAGCTATGCTTGGTCTTTCTTCTAACATCTGTCTTTACGATATTTTCGAACAGGGCGTTCATGGTGTTTACGAAGAAATGCGTCACTGCGGTTTCGATGGTGTTAACTTCTCTTATACTACCGATGCTAAAGAAGCATTTACCGATGCTGAATATATCATCTCTTCAGGTGGTGCTCCTCGTAAGGAAGGCATGACCCGTGAAGACCTTTTGAAGGGTAACGCTCAAATCGCTGCTGATTTCGCTGACAAGGTAAAGATGTACTGCCCTAACTGTAAGCACATCGTTGTTATCTTCAACCCAGCTGATATCACTGGTCTTATCGTATTGGTACGTTCTGGTTTGAAGCCTGAACAGGTTACTACTCTTGCTGGTTTGGACTCAACTCGTTTGCAGAGCGAATTGGCTAACCACTTCGGCATTGAACAGACTGAAGTTGCTGGTTGCATCACTCTTGGTGGCCACGGCGAAAAGATGGTTCCTGTAACTTCTAACGTTACAGTTGCTGGTACTCCTTTGACTCAACTCGTTGGTACTTCTAAGTTGACTAACGAACAGTTCGAAGAAATCAAGCAGAAGACTATCCAGGGTGGTTCTAACATCATCAAGTTGCGTGGTCGTTCTTCATTCCAGAGCCCAGCATACGTTGCTGTACGCATGATTGAAGGTGCTATGGGTGGTGTTCCTTTCACTTTGCCTGCAGGTTGCTTCGTTAAGGACGGTATGTACGGTTACAAGAACGTTTGTATGGCAATGAAGTCTATCATCGACGAAAGCGGTGTTAACTACGTTGAAGCAAAGCTTTCTGCTGAAGAAAAGGCTGCTCTCGATGCTAGCTACAAGCACTTGGAAGCTATGCGTGACGAAATCATCGGTTTCGGTATCCTTCCACCAGTTGCTGAATGGAACAAGATCAACCCTAACCTCTAATTCTAGGGCTTATTCCATAATATATAAGGTTGTGCCGCAAGGCACAGCCTTTTTTTGTTTGGATAAATTGGCAGGAAACCTTAACTTGCAAAAAAAATCGCTGTAGGAAAATGAATAGGAAACTGTTGATTGTTAAGGTTAGGTCGCTAGTGGAAAAATTGATGGTAATTTTCTTTATGCTTATTGTTTATTTTGTTGTTGCTGTCTTTTCAATTTTATTAGGTGGACTTGCCGAACAACTTCCTGGTGTGCTGGCTTTTATCATTCTTTTGCCAAGCTTGATTTTAGGATCTCTCCTTTTTATTCCCTTATCTTCGTTTTTGGTCCAACATGTGGAGGATTTTAATAAGAAATCACTTTCTTTAGAGTTTGAGATTGTTAAACACAGAATAACTCTTATGAAGATGGTGTTTGGCAATGACACTGAACTGTTGGAGAAGAAGTTTGGTGAGAAAATTGTAGAACTGTTGAAAACGTACCCTTTTCCACAACTTTCTGTATCTGTTATTCGGGAAGTTGAATCGTTGACGCAAGAAAATAAAGAGAGCCTCATTCTCGAATTGTTTGAAACATCGCTTGAAGACAATGTCGTGTCGTACGTAGAGTGGGACGCACTGCAAAAACTTATGTCGCAGATTGGGTTAGATGCTGAAACTGTGGAACGTTTGAATAAGCGGTTTGCCCCTTATAGGGCGGTATTCCCTGATATGAAAAATAGGAATGTGTCGGTTTCTGGCAATAATGACCAAATATCTACAAAAGTTGAAAGCCGCGAATCGAAAACTTTGAAGATAGGGAGAAAATAAGACGTTGGAAGTGGCGTTTGCCGATTGACTATGATGCATATTTATGAAATTGCGTAAAGCTATCTGTAAGGTGATGAACGAAATGTGCCGGCTTTTAGTAAATCTAACGCTTTGTTTTATAGTTAAGAATAAATTTTCTGCATTTTTATTTTAAAATTTTACACTTTTGGACCGGTTTTTGCATTTTCTTTCATGAAAGTGAATAAGAGAACAAATGCTTGAAGTGCTTTAAAGCCTTTGTAGATGTTTTCCTAATAAATTTTCAGTAACTTTGTGCCCGAATTCAGCAGGGGTGGTCTTGCTGGCGGTTATTAATAACTCTAAAACTGTTTTTGAAATGAAAGTATTTGACAAGATTGCTGACGTTCAAAAAGAAATTGCTCAACTTCGCAGTATGGGCAAGACTATTGGTTTGGTGCCTACAATGGGCGCTCTTCACGAAGGACACCTTTCGTTGGTAAAGCGTTGCGTTGCAGAAAACGATATTTGTATTGTTGATGCATTCGTGAACCCAACCCAGTTTAACAATAAGACCGATTACGACAAGTACCCTCGTACAGTAGATGCCGATGCAAAGTTGCTGGCTAGCGCCGGTGCACACATCGCCTGGTTCCCTACTGAATCTGATATCTATCCAGAACCAGATACCCGTGTGTTCGAACTCGGTCCTTTGGCTGAAGTTATGGAAGGCCCTGCACGTCCTGGTCACTTCAACGGTGTTGCGCAGGTGCTGACCCGCTTGTTCGACATTATTAAGCCCGACCGTGCTTACTTTGGAGAAAAGGATTTCCAGCAGTTGGCAATCGTGCGCGAATTGGTAAATCACTACAACATTCCGGTTCAGATTGTTGGTTGCCCAATTGTACGCGAAAGCGATGGCTTGGCTTTGAGCAGCCGTAATATGCGCCTTTCTGCAGAAGAACGCCAGCACGCATTGCGCATTTCGAAGACCTTGTTCGCAAGCTTGGACAAGATGAAGGAAATGAGTGTTGCTGAAGTGCAGAAGTGGGTGGTCGACGAAATTAACAGCGAACCATGCCTGGAAGTTGAGTACTACGAAATCTCAAACTCACTGACACTTCAACCTGTTCAGAACTGGTCTGATGCCGAAAATATTGTAGGTTGCATTACTGTTTATTGCGGCGATGTTAGACTTATTGATAATATCCAGTACAAGAAAGCTTAATACAGAAATGTTGATTGAAATCCTGAAATCTAAGATTCACCGTGTAAAGGTGACAGAGGCTGACCTTAATTATATTGGCAGTATTACGATTGACGAGGCCCTTATGGAGGCTGCAAACATATTGCCGAATGAAAAGGTGTTGGTGGTAGATAACAACAACGGAGAACGCTTGGAGACCTATGCTATTAAGGGTGAACGCGGCTCTGGTATTATCTGCTTGAACGGCGCTGCTGCTAGAAAGGTGCAGAAGGGCGATGTGGTCATCATCATGTCGTTTGCTCAAATGGATTTCGAGGAAGCTAAAACGTTTAAACCTTCGGTCATTTTCCCTGATCCGAATACCAATAAGCTCATCGGCTAATTCGTAAGGTTTAGACATAGAAATATTAAAAGGCATAAGGGTGCTTACTCTTATGCCTTTTTCTTCTCCTTGAATATTATGTATGTTTATAGAAAAAGCCTGCAACTCGGTGGAGTGGCAGGCTTTCAATTCAATATATACTTTTTTATCTAAATCGTCTTTATTTAGTCTCGATGATCAATTTCTTGCCGAGGCTAAGGATACCGTCGCGGTTAATGCCGTTCAATTCGCAGATGCGTGCAACTGAAGTGTTGTATTCGCGTGCAATGCGGAAGAGGTTGTCTCCCTGCTTAACAGTGTAGCGGATGGTGCGCTTTGCATTTGCCATTGCCATTTCTTCGCCAGAGTTGGCTGCTGATGCTGAATCGACTGTTTCAACCTTGGCAATTGCACCCTTCGTGTTCTTGCGCTTGCGTGGTTCGCGATACAAACCGTGGTACTTGTTATATTCTCGGAACGATTTCTTCTTGTCAACAACGTATTCGTCGCTATAAATAACGTTAGCGTCGAAGTCGATGATGTTTCTAGGGTTCATTGGAACACCAAGGAAACGGGTTTCGAAGTGGAGGTGAGGACCAGTTGAACGGCCGGTTGAACCGCCAAGACCAATAACCTCGCCAGCCTTAACACGCTGATTGTTGGTAACGAGCGAGCGCTTTAGGTGACCGTAAAGGGTTTCCAAACCGTTGTCGTGGCGTACAACAATGTACCAACCATAACCATCTTTGTCGTATTTGCGGCCGATGCGAACCTGACCGTCAAATGCTACACGGATTGAGTCGCCTGTGCGAACTGCGATGTCAACGCCAGAATGGAAACGTCCCCAACGAGGACCATATTCAGATGTTACTGCGTTTTCGATAGGAGCAACATATTCGGTTAGAATGATTTTGAAAGAGTCTGGAAGGGCAGCTTGGTAAGGGTTTACTCTGTCGTTTAACCACATTGAAGAGTAAAGAGCATCCGATGGATATGATTCTTCGTGTTCAGAGAAGTCGTTGAACTTGCTGACTGATTCTTCTTGCTTGACGGCCTTTGCGTAACGCTTGCCGTTAGAGGCACCTTTCTGAGCTGCATGTCCGCTTACGGCAAATGTAGCTAATGCCAAAGCTCCAAGTATAACTCTTTTAAGTATCATTTTGTCCTCCTTCGTTTAGTGTTTTAGATGGAAAAAAGAGTTCCTAACCAAGTTTTTTGCCTGGTTACCCTCTAAATTTCCTTGTGTTTGTTTTCTTTGCAAGAAGAATTCGGTATTAGATAAACTGAATTGCAAACCTCTGTGAGATGTCCACATTTCCTTCTTGCGGTTGCAAAGTTAATCTCTCTAAAAAGAAAATGAAATTTTCGCTATATGTTCTACAGCATAAATATACATTTTTTCGTTGCGTGAAAAATGATTGAAATTTCGCAAATTGCTGATTATTAGTTTATGTTAGACGATAATGGGCATATGGAACAGAATTTTTGGCCATTTGGACTGTTAAAAGAAGAGGGAAGCATTACTAATGGATGTTAATGGCTAAGGAACGCGTTTGGTTAAATATGTTAACAAAAAGAAGGCCTATAATTAAGTATATTTTCGCTTTTTGCTCTTTTTTTTTGACCATACATACGATTTTTATTTACTTTGCGCTAAATTTTGATAATTTCCAATTAATAGGTATTTGGAGATTTGATGCAATTTTGCACCATCATTCAAAAGCATATGCGCTATGCAAAAGAACTTAGTAATTGTTGAGTCTCCTGCCAAGGCTAAAACTATTGGCAATTTTTTAGGTGAGGGCTACGCTGTAACCTCTAGTATGGGCCACATTCGTGACCTCAAGAAGAAAGGTCTTGGTATTGATGTTGAAAATAACTTTTTGCCCGATTATGAAATTTCGCCCGATAAGGTTAAGTTGGTAGCTGAACTGAAAAAGGCTGCGAAGGAAGCCGATAGGGTTCTGCTCGCATCCGATGAAGACCGTGAGGGAGAAAGTATTGCATGGCATTTATATGAGGTTTTGGGCTTGAAGCCTGAAAACTATGATAGAATCGTTTTCCACGAAATCACCAAAACGGCTATAACCGAGGCTGTAGCCCATCCGCGTCGCATCGACCAGAACTTGGTCAACGCACAGCAGGCACGCCGCGTACTCGACCGTATCGTCGGTTTCGAAATCTCGCCAATTCTTTGGCGTAAGGTGAAGCCGTCGCTTTCTGCCGGTCGTGTGCAGAGCGTAACCGTTAGACTTTTGGTTGACCGTGAACGTGAAATTAAGGCATTCAACTCGCAGGCCTATTATAAGGTAACAGCAGTGTTCACCTTGACAGATGCCGATGGCAAGGAACAGTCGCTTAAGACCGAACTCAACAGTCAGCTGAAGAGCAAGGAAGAGGTGGTTGAATTCCTCGAAAAGTGCAAGTCTGCGTCATTCTCTATAGAAGATGTGGCTAAAAAGCCTATCGTTCGCCATCCGGCACCACCGTTCACCACATCAACACTTCAGCAAGAGGCAGCCCGCAAGTTGGGCTTCTCGGTTTCGAAAACCATGATGGTGGCACAGCACCTCTACGAAAACGGTAAGATTACCTACATGCGTACCGACTCCTTGAATCTTTCTAACTTGGCAATTAATACTTGCAAGGACCAGATTGTGAAGGAGTATGGTGACAATTACCATAAGATGCGCACTTACCATGCAACCTCGAAGGGAGCACAAGAGGCGCACGAAGCCATTCGCCCTACTTACGTAAACAAGCCAACGGTTGAGGGCTCTAGCGACGAAAAACGCTTGTATGAACTCATTTGGAAGAGAACAGTTGCTTCGCAGATGGTCGATGCTGAATTGGAGTCTACTACCATTTCCATTTCAGTTTCTGGCGATAGCCGCAAGTTTGTGGCTTCTGGCGAAGTTGTCAAGTTCGACGGCTTCCTAAAAGTATATATGGAAAGTGTTGACGATGCAGAAGATGAAAACAACACATTGTTGCCACCGGTTAAGGTGGGCCAGGTGTTGCAGACTCCAAAGGCTATAGATGCCTTGCAGCGTTACACACGTCCGCCATACCGCTATACCGAGGCTAGCTTGGTTAAGCAGTTGGAAACCCTTGGCATTGGACGTCCTTCTACCTATGCCCCTACCATCTCTACCGTACAGACCCGTGGATATGTGGTTAAGGAAGATGTGGCTGGCGAAGAACGTTCTTGCAACATGCTGACGTTGAAGTCGGGTGAAATTAAGGAAAGCAACAAACAGGAAATGTTCGGTGCTGAACACGGAAAGTTGAGACCTACCGACTTGGGCTCGGTGGTAAACGACTTCCTGATTGAAAACTTCCCAGACATTATGGACTACAACTTTACGGCCGAGGAAGAAAAGAACTTCGACGAAATTGCGGCTGGTAACTTGGTGTGGACCGAGTCTATTTCCAACTTCTACCGTGGTTTCCATCCGGTTGTTGAAAATGTGTCTGGCCAGTCTGGCCCTAAAGTGGGTGAACGTCAGGTTGGTGTTGAACCCGGAACCAATAAGCCTGTGTTTGTAAAGATAGGCCGATTCGGTCCGGTTGCACAGATAGGTTCTGCCGACGATGAGGAAAAGCCACGCTTTGCTTCGTTGCGTAAGAATCAGCACCTCGACACCATTACGTTTGAAGAAGTAATGGACCTTTTCCGCTTGCCACGCGAAATTGGTGAATACGAAGGTAAGACCCTTACCGTGGCAGAAGGTCGCTTTGGACCTTATGTCCGTCACGATAGCAAGTTCTATTCGTTGAAGAAGACCGACGACCCAATGACCATTACAGCAGAACGTGCCATTGAGCTGATTGAAGAAAAACGCTTGGCCGAAAAGAACAAGGTCATCAGCGACTTCCCTAACGAAGGCATTCAGGTATGCAATGGCCGTTATGGCGCCTACATTGCTAAAGACGGTGTGAACTATAAGATTCCGAAAGACAAGGTTGCCAACGAACTGACTGCCGAAGACTGCTTGGAAATCATTAAGGAACAGGGCGAGAAAAAGCCTGCCGAAAAGCGTTTCAGCCGTAAAAGCACAGCAACAACTGCTAAAAAGACCGAAACTGCCAAGACAACCAAAACAGCAAAGACTACTACTGCTGCAAAGAAGTCTACTGGCAAGGCGGCTGCCAAAAAGTAAGCCAGAGATTAATTAATGGCTTGAATATATAGAATTATAGTGATGAAAAAGATTCTTTCTTTATTAGCTCTACTTATGTGTAGCCTGTTCGTGCGGGCTGCCGAAGAGCCGTTTGAAAGTGGAAACGAACTCATTTACTCGTCCATAAACACCATGGGCGTGGAAAAGGGGCTTTCCCTCTACAAGCGTAAGCAGGTTATCTTTTTCCGTAACGATACGGCCTATGTGGTTGCGGTTACCTTTTCTTCTGAACTCGATCCGTTCTGGATTGCCAAGGAATTGGAACACTTGCCTGTAGACGACCAGTTTGCCTACGACGACCATGCCGATAAGATTATTTTCTCTTCCCTTGGCAAACTCTACTATAGCTATTGGAAAGAAGATAGCTGGACCCCACACCGTCGTGTGAAGATGGAGGGCGTCAACATGAAGGTAAAGCATGCCACCGACGACAAGGACTCGCACCCCGAATTCATTCAGAAGATGTACAACCCAACCTTTGCCAAGGGTGGCGACCGTATGTACTTTTCTGCAGTGTCGAAAGGTCGGTCTGACTTGGACTTGTGGTACAGCGACCGTGGTCCTGAAGACACTTGGCTCTCGCCACACCGTTTGTCTATCAACACCGATGCTAATGAGGAACACCCATTCGTGGTGGGCGACTCGTTGCTTTACTTCTCGTCGAACCGTGCCGAAAACCAGCGTGCCAACCTCTATTACGTCGACCTGACGGCAAAGGAACCCGTTGCACGTATTTCCGTTTTGAGCAACAAGAATAGCGACGAAATTGGCATAGTGGTGGTCGACGACCGAGCGCACCTCATATCTAACCGTCGTAAAGACAGGCCTGACCGTGTGTTAGACGAAAACATCTTCAAGGCACAAATCGTATTCCACGAAAAGAAAGAGGCGGGTATCTCGTTTAAAGATATTCCGGAAACCGTTCCGCAAGAAAATGTCTCTGCACCTTACGAGGTGATGCCTTTTGTTTTCCGCACAATGACCGAGGCTGAAGCCGATGCGGCACTTGCGCGTGGCGAAAAGTTGAGAGCCGACCGCTTGGTGGCGCTCGACTCTATTGCACAAGCCAAGGCCGACAGCGCATTGCGTGTGGCTATCAGCACCGTTGGCGAAAACACGGGTGCCGATAGGGTGACCGACAACGTGGCAAAGACACACGACAAGGTAATCTTCTATTTCGACTTGGACGATGACAAGTTGCAAGAGAAGTACAATGCCGACATCGATGCCATTGTGCAATACATTCTCTCGTCTGACGACAAGAGCAAATTCCTGATTTATGGCTTTACCGACGAGAGGGGATCTGATATGTACAATCAGAACCTTTCGGTAAGAAGGGCACAACGCGTATTTCAAGCGTTGTGCGATAGGGGTGTTCCTTCAGCCAAGTTGCTGTTTACCGGTTTTGGTGAACGTGGCCTTGTGGTCAAGAATGCAAAAACGGAGGCTGAACACCAGAAGAACAGAAGGGTGGAAGTCCGCAAGATGTAATGTTTAGGCATTGCATTGCGGGGCTCCACCCTTTTCTTTTTGATATTTCAGTATGTAGTAAGTTTAATGTTTAGAAACAAACACTTTTTTTAAGTATGGAAACAGTATTGAGTATTTTAAGTCTTATTGGTTCATTGGCCTTGTTCCTTTACGGAATGAAGATAATGAGTGAAGGCTTGGAAAAATTTGCCGGCGACAGGTTGCGTAACATCCTTGCCGCAATGACAAAGAACCGTGTGATGGGTGTCTTGACGGGTGTCTTGATTACCGCCATCATTCAGTCTTCTTCTGCGACTACCGTTATGGTGGTCAGCTTCGTAAATGCAGGCTTAATGACATTGACCGAGTCTATTGGCGTTATTATGGGTGCCAACATCGGTACAACAGTAACGGCTTGGATTATTTCAGCTGTCGGATTTAAGGTGAACATATCAGCCTTTGCTATCCCGTTGTTGGCTATTGGCCTTCCGCTAATCTTCAACGGAAACTCAAGTAAGAAGAGCATTGGTGAATTTATCTTCGGATTCTCGTTCCTCTTCATGGGCTTGAACTTCTTGCAGACAGCAGCCAATGCGTTGAATATTGGCTCACTAGTGGCAAACATGTTGTCGCATGTTCCTTGCGACAGCTTCTTTACCATCTTGCTGTTTGTTGTTGTGGGTGCAATCGTTACCATGATTGTGCAGGCCTCTGCCGCAACAATGGCCATTACCCTCATGTTGTTCGACATGCACATTCCTGGTTTCGGATTTGAACAGGCAGCGGCTTTGGCAATGGGACAGAACATTGGTACCACCATCACTGCATTCATGGCCTCGTTAACCGCCAATACACAGGCCCGCCGTGCCGCATTGGCGCACATGTTCTTCAACGTGTTTGGTGTTATCTTCGTACTCATTTTCTTCTATCCGGCTTGTTCTGCAGTCGACTGGTTCGTCGAGAACATTATGCGCATACAGAATAACGATTTGTTCAAGTTGTCTGCTTTCCATACGGCATTCAACATTGTTAATACCTTGTTGCTCATCTGGTTCGTTAAGCAGATTGAGGCATTCGTTTGCAAGGTGTTGCCACAGAAGGAACAGAACGAGGAATTCCGCTTGCGTTACATTTCAGGTGGTTATCCTTCAACAGCCGAACTTTCCCTTATTGAGGCTCAAAAGGAAATCAACAACTTTGCCGACCGCTGCCGACGCATGTTTGGCTTTGTCAACGAATTGTTGAAGCTTGAAAAAGACGAAGAGTTTAATAAGCTTTACTCGCGAATTGAGAAATACGAAAGCATTGCCGACAACATGGAGGTGGAAATTGCCAAGTATTTGAAGAAGGTGAGTGAGGGCCGACTTTCTAACCAGTCAAAGTCTGACTTGCAGTGCATGTTGCGTCAGATTTCTGAATTGGAAAGTGTGAGCGACTCATGCTACAATTTGGCACGTACCATTAATCGTTGCCGTACCGACAACAATGTAGAATATACCGAACAGCAGCTTAATCACATCGCAAACATGATTAAGATGGTAAATGAGGCGCTCGACGAAATGGTTAGGGTGTTGGGTAACTTCCCTGAACCGCAGGAAATTAATGTTTCTAACAACGTCGAGAACGAAATCAACAACTATCGCAATCAGTTGAAGAACCAGAACATGAACGACGTTAAGGCTGGCGTTTACGACTACCAGTTGGGCGTTTACTACATCGACTTCATTAGCGAATGCGAAAAGATGGGCGACTATATTATGAATGTGGTTGAGGCTACCAACATTCCGCACCACCACAGTTTGCCACAGTCGTAAGTGGTTGTTTCGTCGCTTTTAATGCCTTTTTTTCTACAAAAGGGATTTGAGACGGAAAAAAGTGCTAACTTTGTTATCCTAGTCTAATTATAAATATAATTTGTTAAGAAATATAATATGAGCTTCACATCCGATGCCAATAAGCTATTCGATCAGGTGATTGTTGACTATCACAAGACCGACAATGTAGATGCACCTATTAATAACCCATTTGCTGCACAAACCATCGACAACATTCTTTACTTGAAGAACTGGATCGACACCGTGCAGTGGCATCTCGAAGACATCATCCGCAATCCTGAAATCGATCCGGTTGAAGCTTTGGCTTTGAAGCGCCGTATCGACAAGAGCAACCAAGACCGTACCGACTTGGTTGAACGCATCGACAGCTATTTCTGGGAAAAGTATCAGGGCGTTAAGGTTAAGTCTACCGCCGTTATCAATACCGAAAGCCCTGCATGGGCTATTGACCGTCTTTCAATCCTTGCATTGAAGATTTACCACATGCGTGTTGAGGCTGAACGTACCGACGTTAGTGCAGAACAGCATGCCGCTTGCCAGAAGAAACTAGATGTTCTTTTGGAGCAGCGTGTTGACCTTTCTACTGCTATTGACCAATTGTTGGCCGACATTGAAAATGGCGACCGTTACATGAAGGTGTACAAGCAGATGAAGATGTACAACGACCCTAACTTGAACCCTGTTCTTTACGGCAAGAAGTAATAAGCAATTACAGTAGGTCATGAAACGAATTTTGGTGATGCGCCTTTCGGCTATGGGCGACGTGGCAATGACAGTGCCCGTTGTTGCTAGCCTGTTGCAACAGAACCCCGATGTTGAGGTGGTGATGTTGAGCAATCCGCGTTTCGAACCAATGTTCAATGGCATAGACCGCCTTACTTATGTGGGCGTTGACACCAAGAATACCTATAAGGGGTTCTTGGGCATCATAAAACTTTTCCGTTACCTACGCAAGAACTACAAGATAGACCAGATGGTCGACTTGCACGATGTTCTTCGCAGCAAGGTCCTTCGTAAGCTCTATTGGTTGACGGGCACCAAGGTGGCCATCATCGACAAGGGACGCACTGAAAAGAAGGCGTTGGTAAGGGATGGAAATGCCGATAAGCATCAGCTAAAAACTTCGGTTACACGTTATGCCGAAGCATTCGCACAAGCAGGACTTAAGGTGAATGTTGACTTTAAAGGCCTGTATGAAAAGAACGAACAGGTTGAACTGCCGTTCGAAAAAGATGCAACTTGGATTGGCATAGCTCCATTTGCCCAACACCAGGGAAAGATTTATCCTGTCGAGAAAATGGAACAGGTGGTCCGCCAATTGGCTGAACTGCCGAATGTGAAAATCCTTCTTTTCGGTGGAGGAGCAAAGGAAAAGGCTGTTTTAGAGAAATGGGAGCAAGATGTTCCATCAACCATATCGCTCGCCGGCAAGTATCCGCTGACAACCGAGCTGCATTTGCTGAATGCTTGTAAGGTGGTCGTTAGTATGGACTCTGCCAATATGCATTTGGCGTCGTTGGTCAACACACCAGTAGTGTGCGTGTGGGGTGCAACCCACCCTTATGCAGGCTTCAACGGCTATGGCCAAAATCTGGCGAATGCCGTTCAACTCGATATGGATTGTCGTCCTTGTTCAATTTACGGAAATAAGCCATGTAAGAAGGGAAACTTCCCTTGCATGAACAATATCACCCCAGAAATGGTGGTGGCAAAAGTGAAAAACTTGTTATAAGTATTGAAAATAACGAAAGCGGGATGCGGCAAAGGTCGCATCCCGCTTTTTCTTTGTTGCCATAGTCACCCTACTGTGCCAACTTCCTTTTTTCAAAGAAATTCTTTGTGCCTGTGTAGAATAGAAGTGTTGCAAGGCAATGCATCAGGAACATGACAAGGAACGCATGGTGATAGCCGATGTGTTCTGCTATGAATCCGCCGCTCAATACGCCGAAACCAATGCCAAGATCCCACGACGTAAGTAGGGTAGAGTTAGCAGTACCGCGTTCGTTGTGGTGGGCAACGCCAATCATCATGTTCTGAAACGCAGGCCAAAGGTGTCCGTTGCCTAAACCAATTAAGAGAGCAGAACCGTAGTAGCCGATGGGGTTCTGAACGAACACGAATGTACCGTAGCCAATAGACGAAAGCATGAGCCCTAGTCCGCAATTGCGGGCAATGAGCCCTTTCTTTAGCGTTCGGTTCCCAATAAGGCGCGATGCAATTAGTCCCGATGAAAGGATGAGGAAGAACGTGCCAGTTCCGTTGGTAATGCCTAACATTTCCTTTCCGTAAATGGCTAGGTAGTTAGATATGACACCATAGCAGAAGCCAACCAACACCACGTTGACGCCAATTAGCCAACCATTGGTTAGGAAGAAACGGTCGAGCGATATTTTCTCCTTATTCTTTACAATCTCTTTCAGCGGAATCTCAACCAGCGAATCGGCTATTAAACCGGTAAGCGAAACCGCCAGAGCTATCCAAAACAGCCATTCAAAGCATTGTGTCTGCTGGTAAATGAAGATGCCGATGCTGGGCGCAATGGCAGTGGCAATGTTGTTGCTCAACCCGTAGAAGCCGATGCCCTCGTTCCTTCGGCTAGGGTGAAGGACGTCGATGGCCGCCGTGCTGTTGGCCACCGTGCAGGCTCCAAACGGACCGCCGTGCAGCGTGCGGAACACGGTAAACAGAAACAAGGAACCGGCAATGAGGTAGCTGCCCATAAACAGACAATTGGCGGCAAGGCAAAGCAACAACACCTTCTTGCGGTTGAAACTGTCGACCACGTAACCGCTAAATGGCCTAACCAACAAGGCCGTAATGGAATAGCCCGCCAAAACAGCGCCAATCGTATCTTTAGTCGCACCGAAATGCTCGCTCAAGTAGAGTGGCAGAAGGGGCATTGTGATGTAAAAGGCAAAATAGAGGCAAAAGTTTGTCACCATTACCTTGTTGTAGTTCCTGTTCCACAACCGTTGTTCTTCCATGTGCTTATTGTTTTGGTACAAAGTTACGGCATATTGACCTATTTGTTCCATTTGTTGGTGCCCAACATAAAATAAAAGCAAAATCTTTCCGTTTCAATGTAGGTTAGCTCTATTTTTTCGAGTTGGTGCCAAAAAAGTTTTCAACTTTCAGCATTAATTCCTAAATTTGTATCTTGATATGAAAGCAAAGTATTTACTCATATTGTTATGTTCCTTGTTTCTCTTCACATCGTGTGGCGAGTATCAGCGTTTGATGAAAAGTACCGACAACGAGTTGAAGTTCACCAAGGCAAAGGAATACTACGAAAAGGGCAAATACCTCGAGGCTTGCACGTTGCTCGAGGCTGTTGTGGTTCCTTTCCGCGGCACACAGAAGGGTGAGGAGGCACTCTACCTCTTGGCTAGTGCGCATTACAAGAACAAGGACTACATTACAGCACGTAGCTATTTTTCAGGCTATGGCCGTAGCTATCCGCGTGGCGTCTATGCCGAAGAGTGTGCTTTCCATGTGGGTTTGTGCTACTACAACGACTCGCCCGAAGCAAAGCTCGACCAGGTGGGTACCGTTAAGGCGGTTGACGAGTTTACCACGTTCATGCAGACATACCCAAACAGCGTTTATGTGGCTGAAGCCGAAAGCAAACGTCAGGAACTTAAGGACAAGTTGGCCTATAAGGCTTACCTGAATGCACGCCTTTATTACCGCTTGGGTAACTACCAGGGCAACAACTACAAGTCGTGTGTTATTGCGGCAACCAATGCGCTTCGCGACTTTCCGGAAAGCATTCACCGCGAGGAGTTGTCTTACCTCATCTTGAAGGCAAAGTACCGTCAGGCCGTAGAAAGTGTTGAAGAAAAGAAACTCGACCGTTTTCACGACACCATCGACGAATATTATAATTTCATTCAGGAATATCCTGAAACCGAATATAAGAAAGAAGCTGCCGACATTCTTGAAACGTCAAAGAAGTATGTCAGCTCTAAAGAAAATGTGACAAAAAATTAATTCAATAATAAAACATGGATTACAAAAAGCTTAACGCTCCTAACACCACCATTACTCGCGACATGAACAGCATGTGTGGCGAAACTAACATCTACGAGGTGGTTAACGTAATTGCAAAACGCTCTAACCAGATCGCTGTTGACATTAAGAGCGAACTTGACAAGAAGCTCCAGGAGTTTGCTTCTATCAACGATAACCTTGAAGAGGTTTTCGAAAACCGCGAACAGATTGAAATCTCTTGCTTCTATGAACGCCTTCCAAAGCCAACTCTTATGGCTACACAGGAATTCATCGAAGACAAGCTCGCTTACCGCTTGGCTGGTAAGAAGGGCGTGAACATCGATAAATAATTAAAGGGGTTGGCGCTTGTCGCTTAACTCGTTTCTCACGATTTGAAAAAGATAAAGCACGTCTCCCTTTGGGTCCGACTTTATCTTTTTTTCTTTATTGGGGCTGATGCCTGGCGTTAGGCAATCCCCCCTTATATTTAAACTGTTTGATTCTGATGCTGAAAGGTAAACACATATTGTTGGGAATTACGGGCGGCATTGCTGCGTACAAGTGCGCAGGCTTGGCACGTTTGCTTGTGAAACAGGGTTGCGAGGTGAAGGTGGTAATGACGCCGCTTGCACGCCAGTTTGTTACCCCATTGTCTATGGCAACGGTTACGAAGAATCCGATTCTGGTCGATTTCTTTAATCCCGAAAACGGTGAGTGGAATAGCCACGTAAGTCTTGGCTTGTGGGCCGATGCTTACCTTATTGCCCCAGCTACTGCCAATTCGTTGGCAAAGATGGCCAATGGCATAGCCGACAATCTGTTGCTTACCAGCTACCTTTCGGCTCGTTGCCCTGTGTTCGTGGCGCCTGCCATGGACTTGGACATGTATGCACACAAGGCTACCCAACGCAACCTTGACCAGTTGCGTGCCGACGGCGTGAACATCATTGAACCAGAATCTGGATTCTTGGCAAGTGGCTTGGAAGGTAAGGGACGTATGGCTGAACCCGAAAGCATTGTTGCCGCATTGGATACCTATTTTTCCGAAACGCAAGATTTGGCCGGAAAAACAGTGATGATAACAGCAGGGCCGACATACGAAAAGATTGACCCTGTACGTTTTATTGGTAACTATAGCTCTGGCAAGATGGGCTTTGCCTTGGCTGAAGAATGTGCAAGGCGTGGTGCCGATGTTAAACTGGTAGTCGGACCTGTTTCGCTCACAACCTCAACGCCAGGCATTGAACGCATTGATGTGGAAAGCGCACAGCAGATGTACGATGCGGCTGTGAAACTTTCTGACGTTGCCGATATTGAAATTCTTTGCGCAGCTGTTGCCGACTATAGGGTGGCACAGCAGTCTGACCAAAAGATTAAGCGCGAAAAGACTGGCGCCATGACCATTGAACTGGTGCCAAACCCCGACATTGCTGCCGAATTGGGCAAACGTAAGCGCCCAGGACAGTTGATGGTGGGCTTTGCTTTGGAAACAAACGACGAACAGCATAATGCAACTGGCAAGTGCGAACGCAAGAACTTGGACTTCATTGTCTTGAACTCGTTGCGCGACAAGAATGCCGGTTTCCGTTACGATACCAACAAGGTGACAATCATAGACCGCAATGGCGACGTTGTGCCTTACGAATTGAAGAGTAAGGCGCTTGTGGCTAAAGATATTGTTGATTACGCCCTAAATAAATTGAAGAAATGAAAAAGATACTATATACTGCACTTTTGGGCATGTTGACCGCATTCTCGGCTTCGGCTCAAGAATTGAACGCACGTGTTGAGGTGAACGCCCAGCAAATTGAGGGCTCGAACAAGGACATATTTACAACCCTTCAGTCTGACTTGAACGAATTCATCAACTCACGCAAGTGGAGCGATGCTATCTTTGCCAACGAAGAGCGCATTGACTGTACTTTCATTCTGACAATCGATAACGTTTCGGGTAATACCATGAACGGCAGCTTGCAGATTACGGCTAGCCGCACGGTGTACAATTCCAGCTATTCTACGCCAATTTTCAACTTTAAGGACAATAACTTTAGGTTCAGCTATGCGCAGTTCGATAGGCTGGAGTTTAACGACAATGCCTATGAGTCGAACCTTATGTCGATCATTGCCTTCTACAGCTACATCATCTTGGGCGTAGATTTCGATACCTATAGCCGCTACGGTGGTCAGAAGTATTTTGAAAAGGCTGAATTTGTGGCGAATCTTGCCCGATCTAGCGACGATGCTGGCTGGAAGGCTTACGAGAGCGACAACAACCGCTATGCGCTTATTTCTAACTACATGGATAATAACTTGCGCGGATTGCGTGAACTCAATTACGACTATCACCGCCTTGGCTTGGACTTGATGAGCCAGAATGTTGAGAACGGTAAGTCGCAGATTTTGTCGTCGTTGCCAGTCCTTCAGTCAATGAACAGCGCCAAGCCATTCTCGGTTGCCTTGCAGAACTTTGCAGAATGCAAGTTGAACGAACTGGTCGATATGTTCCGCAATTCTCCTGCAAGCGATAAACAGAAGGTTTATGAAATTCTTTCGGCTGTGTTGCCTACGCAGACTTCGAAGATGAAAGACTTGACTTCTAACTAAATTTTGCGTTAACGGGTTATGTTAAAGACGCTTACTATAGACAATTATGCCCTAATAGAACATAATTGCATCGACTTTGCCGCAGGCTTCTCGGTCATTACGGGTGAAACGGGTGCCGGTAAGTCTATTATGTTGGGCGCATTGGGCTTGCTGTTGGGCAAGAAGGCCGATGTTAGTGTCCTTAAAAACGCTGCAAGCAAATGCTATGTTGAAGGTGTTTTCGACGTGCAGGCTTACGGCTTGCAGAAGTTCTTTGCCGAAAATGAACTAGATTACGACGACGAGTGCATCATTCGTCGCGAAATAGCGTCTAATGGTAAGAGTAGGGCTTTCGTTAACGACACGCCAGTTAACCTAAACGTGTTAAAGGCGTTGGGCGAACATCTGCTCGACATTCATTCGCAACACCAAAACTTGTTGCTGAACAATGCCAACTTCCAACTCGACGTGGTGGATGTGGTTGCCGGTAACGACGAATTGCTGAAAACCTATAAGGAAAAATATGCGGTTTACCGCCAAGGTTTGCTTCAACTGAAAAAGATGACCGATGCGGCTAACCAAGACAATGCCAACCTCGACTTTGTGCAGTTCCAGTTCAACCAGTTAGACGATGCCAAGCTGGTGGCTGGTGAACAAGAAGCGTTAGAGGCTGAACAGAACACGCTAGCGAATGCCGAATCTATTCGCGAGGGCTTGTCGAAGGCCTGCTGGATTCTGAACGAAGGCGATAACAACGTCTTGGCCAGCTTGAAGGACGCAGTTACTGCTTTGACCGATATTTCGGCGGCTTACGCACAGGTCTCTCCTGAACTTGAACGCGTTAACAGTGCCTTGATTGACTTGAAGGACGTGGCGCACGAACTCGATAGCCACATGAATGGCGTAGAGGCAAATCCGGCTAGACTTGAACAAGTGGAAGCCCGCCTAAACCTCATATACTCATTGCAACAAAAACATAAGGTCGATTCTGTTGAGGCGCTTATTGCCCTTCGCAACGATTTTGAACGCCAATTGACACAGATTGATTCTTATGACGAAGATATTGCCAACTTAAAGAAACAACTGGCGGTACAACAGGCCGAGTTGAAGAAGTTGGCAGCCAACTTGTCGGAAAACCGAAAGAAGACGGCTCCAAAGTTGGTGGAAGAACTGTGTGGCTTGCTGCAGCCTATGAATATGCCAAATGCACGCTTGGAGGTGAAGTTCGACGTTACACCAACGCTGACCGACTGTGGAACCGATGCTGTTTCGTTCCTCTTCTCGGCCAATAAGGACCAAACCCTTAACCCAATCGCGTCAATTGCGTCGGGTGGCGAAATGGCGCGTGTCATGTTGTGCCTAAAGTCGGTGCTTTCTAGGTCTCTAGGTATGCCGACCATCATTTTCGACGAAATAGATACCGGCGTTTCGGGCGACGTGGCTTCAAAAATGGGAACCATCATGCAACAGATGGGTAAGTATATGCAGGTCATCAGCATTACCCATTTGCCGCAAATTGCCGCAAAGGGTGCTTCGCACTACATGGTCTACAAGACCGACACTGCCGATTCTACCATTTCGCATATTCGCCAGTTGAACGACGACGAAAGGGTAGAGCAGTTGGCACGCATGCTTAGCGGGTCGGAACTTACCGATGCGGCCATGCAAAACGCTAGGGAATTGCTAAAGTCTAACTGATAACAATAGATTGTCAATTATTTACAGATGGGGCGTGTTCTGAAACTCGTATTGGTTTTGCGCATTTGTCTAGTCACTTTGTCGCTTTTCGTAAGTCAGGCGGCTTTCCCTGTTTTGTGGGAAGAGGTTGATACGGCATCTGTCGGTGCGCCCGATTCACGTCCGGCACGAGGCTTCAGTATCGACGAGATGGCCGACGATGTAGACGTTTTCACTTACGTCTACATGCAACCATCTTACGACGACCCTATTGTTGAAATAGGCCACCAATACCTTACCCCTTTCTATTCTGTTAATGCTTTCCGTCCAAACCGTGTCAGTTTTACTACCGGGCCGCAGTATTACCTTACGGCTAACCTCGATTGGAAGTGGCTTCGTGTAGGACTAGCCCACCCATTGGCCGATTATACGCACGGTTACGATTTCCGTTTTAGCCCAAGCATTGCCAATTTTCAGATAGACTTCAGTGTGTCGAAAATCCGCAATTACCGACAAACCAACAACTTCGATGCCTTTGCCTATTTCGACAACCGTTTCGACAAAGAAGACGATGATGCCGATACTTCGCCTGAAGAACAAGAAGTGCGTTTAGACGGCTTGGAAACATTTGAATGGAAGTGTAGTTTAGAGTGGATTCTGAATAAGACCTATTTCTCGGCAAGTTCAGCCTTCTCACAGTCCTATTCCAGTGGTCAGCGCGTTAGTGCCGGATCTATGTTGTGTGGATTTGCTTTCGGCGAAAACCGTTTTAAACTGAATGCTAGCGATAGCCGAACCGAAGAAGCTAACCAGTTGTTGAGTCAGTTGCCAATGAAAGACAACCGCATCTTCAACTTGTCGTTAGGTTGTGGCTATGGCTATAACTTTGTGGTTAGGCAAGGAACCTTCGTCATTGGGACGCTGATGGTGCCTTACCTTACAATGGCAAACTCCAGATACGACTTGAACGATGTGCCCCAAAGCCGCGTGGGGTTTGGAGGACGCGTGCACGGACGGCTTAACTGTGTTTACCAATACAAACTCGGATTTGTTACCCTTGCGGGCAATTGGCATGGCTTCTACCTGAACGATGTAGACTATTCTTACTTCCAGAATAACTTTACCGTTAACGTCTCTGCCGCGTTCAAATTGGGCGAATTTGGCATTCGTCACGAAAAAATACCGGGACACCAGATTATCGATTTCTTGGGAAATCTTTTCTAAAGATGTTATTTTTTTGTGCATTAAATTGAATTTGATAGAACTTTGTTCTATATTTGCGTTGCTTTATAGCGAACAGATGGCTTTGCAACGCCGTGTATCTATTTCACTAGGCTTGGCAAGCTTTTTGTTATATAATTAAAGGGGCTTTGCTCCATTATGTTAAACGAATAAACAGTATTAGCTATATGAAAAAGTTTTTGATTTCTATTCTGATGACTTTGTCAATTGCTCCAGCTTTTGCTGGCGATTATATGAAGGTAGCAGAAAAGTATGTTATTACCGAAGACTACCAGCGTTGCTACAACGTTAAGCCTGGTTATAGCCGTAAGGATAACACTCCTTGGACTCCATATTGTGGTAAGATCAACAACTTCTACTATGAAGAAGGTTACGAATATACCATCATGGTGGAAAGTTATGATTTGAATCAGCCTGAAATGACTGTTACAAAGACTCTTGCTCGAGACAACTCTTCTTACTACAAGCGTTTGCAGCGTAAGAAGGACTCAATTAAGGCTGTTAGAGCTGCTCAAGCAAAGACAAAGAAGTAAACACAAATCCGTGTCATAATATTTAAAAGGAGAAAGCAATCTTTCTCCTTTTTTAATGCTCATACGTGAAATGAAAACTTTAAGATATTTACTTTTAACGGCACTTTCTGCTGCCATGCTTTTACCTTCGTGTACCGACAACGACCATTTTGTGGTGAATGGTAAGCTTAATGGTGTTGACAGCGGTATGGTTTATTTGGTTCATGAGGACGGTGACTTGTCTTCGTATTGCGATTCTGCTAAAATAACCGCTAACGGAACTTTCAAGTTGAAGGGCTTGCGTCCTTCTTGTCCCGATTTCTATTCCGTTCGCATCGATTCTTCGTCTTTGTGGTTAGCTGTCGACTCTACTGAAACCATTGAGGTGAAGTCTGATAAGGACTTCAAGAATTGCACGGTGATGGGGTCTGAACAAAGTGTGCAGATGCTGCAGTGGCAACAATACGTCCGCCAAATGGAAGATAGTATGGCGCATAGCCTAATGGCGGGTAATAAGGCAGCTGCCGAGCAGACAATGTTTGGCTTGCTGAAAAGTTATAAGGATACGGTTAACCGTTTTGTACAGGCGCATCCGGCATCGTTGGTGTCGTATTACTTGTTGTACAAACGCGTGGGATTCTTGCAACCCTTTGAACCTTTTGCCAAGGAAGACCGCCATGCTTTTGCTGTTGTTGCCAACACATGGAACAAGCGCTACCCGCAGAGCCCGCGTGCCATTCAGTTGAAGGAACTAATGGCCGACGTTGCACGCCTTAACAATGCAGAGAAATTCCGCAAGGAGACTGCCAATACGCCGGTTGCCGGATTCATCGACTTGTCTCTGCCAAATGCAAAGGGCGATATGGTGAAGTTAAGCAGCTTGAAGGGGAAACACATCTTGCTCGAATTCTGCTATTTGGCTGCAATGGATGCTGACGTTATTGCCGCATTGAAGGCTGTGCATGAAAAATATAAGGCCAGGGGTTTTGAAATCTATATGGTCAATTTCGACAAGAATAAGAACTCTTGGAAGGAAAGAACAGCCTCTTGCCCCTGGGTGACGGTGCTCGACGAAACAGAAAGTTCGGCTAGAACTTATAATTTCCAGATCGTTCCAACCAATTACTTTATTGGCAAGGATGGCAACATCAATGGTCGTGACGTGTCGTTAGAAGAAGTCGTTGCCTACATGGAAATGGCCAAATGACATCTACCCTCTCTGAATAAACGAACAACGGGAGAAACTGCAGCTGCAATTTCTCCCGTTTACTTTTTCATGCGATTCTAGACTTACGACAAGTCGCCAGTCAAGAACTTGTATTTGTCGCTAGTCTCGAAGTCGAGGTCTTCAATTTGGGTGAAGAGACGCTTTAGCGATTCTATTTCTTCTTTCGATGGATTTGCCGGATTGTTGGCTGTAAGCTCAATGCGGTCGTTAAACTCGGTGATGAGGTCGTTTAGCTTGCCGAACTTCTCAATGAGTTCGTTACGCATGCTGGTTTCTTCTTCGGTCTTCGGTGTGAACTCGGTGACCGATTCCTTGTAGTCCAACATCAATTCAGCTTCTGCTTGGGTGTAGAGGAGTTCGTCGGTGTCTTGAATCTCCATTAACAATTCTTCTGTATTCATATTCTGTGATTTTTGTGATTTTGGTTCATTTCATAATCTGTGTAGGAAACACAAAAAAAGACTATCCGAACTTTAACGGATAGTCTAATTTAATAAATCTATTTTGATTTTGTTTAAGAAATCTGTCTTAAATTTTTAACCCCCTTCTTATTCCTTCTTGCCAAATTTCGCATCGAACGGCAATTTGCTGACGATTATGAATCCGGGTATCGTGCAGATGCAAACCCAGATGAAGAAGTGGAAATAACCGATTTGGGTTTGAATGTGGCCCGCAAACAGGCCTGGAATTAACATGCCCAAAGCCATGAAACCAGTGCAGAAAGCGTAGTAGGTGGTCTTGTACTGACCTCTTGAAAAATAGAGCAAGTAGAGCATGAATCCGGTGAAGCCGAAGCCATAACCGAACTGCTCGATGCAGACAAGCAAGGTAATCAGGTACAGATTGGAAGGAATGGCGAACGACATGTAGACGTAAACAATGTTAGGCAGGTTCATGGTCAATGCCATTATGAAGAGCCATTTCTTCAAGCCGTCTTTCGCAGCCATCCATCCACCAAGAATGCCCCCTATGGTTAGCGCTGTAATGCCAAAGGTGCCATAAATGATGCCTATTTGTTCAACCGAAAGGCCCAGTCCGCCTTTTTCTGCGCTGTCCATCATAAACAGAGGGGTAATCCTACCCAATTGCGCTTCTCCTAGTCTGAAAAGTAAGATGAAGGCAAGTGCCATGCCAATGTTCTTCTTGGTCATGAACTTGTAGAAAGTCCTTGAAAAAGATTTGAAGAAATTCTCGGTAGACGTGTGCTTGTCTTCTGCCGGTTTTGGTAGGAAGATGGAGTGGTAGAAGAACAAGATGAAAAGCAGCACGCCGGTAATGCCGAAGGTGATGGACCAGGCTGTGCGCACGTCGCCCAGGTGATTGGCAAGCTTGCCCACTACGAACAGCAGTATGCCTTGGCTGAAAATGGTGCTTATGCGGTAGAACGTGTTGCGGATGCCGGCAAAGAAACTCTGCTGGTGCGAGTCGAGCTCCAGAATGTAGAATCCGTCGGCAGCAATGTCGTGTGTGGCGCTGCTGAATGCCAGCAACCAAAAGAGAACCAATGTAATTGAAAAGAAATGGTCGATGCCTTGCAGACCTAACCAGCCAATGCTGGCAAGACCGGCACCCAAGAACAACTGCATGAAGAGGATCCACCAGCGCTTGGTCTTGAACATGTCGACGAACGGACTCCAAAACGGCTTTATTACCCACGGAAGGTTCAACCAACTGGTGTAGAATGCCGCGTCGGAATTGTTGAAGCCCATCTGCTTGTAAAAGACGAGTGTCAGGGTGTTGATGATGACGTAGGGCATACCTTCGGTAAGGTAAAGCGAAGGTATCCACGAAAGGGCTTTTGCCTTGCTGCTCTTTCCTGATTGGCCGTCTTTCACTTGTGTGGCAGGAATGTCGTTGTTAGAAATGGCAGGCTTCACGCTAGATAAATTGTTACTGTTGTCTTTTGTGTTGTCGGCTAATTGTCTCTCTATGTCTTCTGTTTCGTTCATAATTGACCTTTTCTAGCACAAATATACCTATATTTCGTTAAAAACTTCTAATTTGTAAGGCGTAGACTTCTGTTCTTTCCGATTTAAAACCTAAATATTGTGAATGATACTAAATCGGGAGACTCCAAAAACCGGATAATAGGGATATTTATCGTATATTTGCACATATTATCCCTAATAAGGCTTTTTAAGGCCAGTAACGTGTAAGGAATTTAATTTTAAATGGAGATGAAAACCTATAATATCGGTTTGGATGCGGGTTCTACAACCTTAAAGATAGTAGTGACCGATGCAAATGGCGATGTCGTATATTCAGACTATCAGCGTCACCATGCCGATATAGCACACACACTATCGGTATCTTTGCAAAAACTTAAAGAACAGATGGGCGATGTCTGTGTCCGTTTCCAGGTCACAGGGTCGGCCGGTATGGGCTTGTCAGAACGTTACCATATTCCTTTTACGCAAGAAGTTGTGGCTGCCACCGAGGTTATAGAACGCAAGTTCCCACAGGTGCGTACGCTGATTGATATAGGTGGTGAAGATAGTAAGATTATCTTCTTCAACAAGAACATGCAGGCCGACATGCGCATGAACGGTAACTGTGCCGGTGGTACAGGTGCCTTCATTGACCAGATGGCGGCTATTCTGAATGTGAGTACCGACCAGTTGAACGAGTTGGCGCTTAATTCCGACACCATCTATCCCATTGCTTCACGTTGCGGTGTCTTTTCAAAGACTGATATTCAGAACCTGATAGCGCTTAATGTTAAGCGCGAAGATATAGCGGCATCTATCTTCAATGCCGTGGCAACCCAGGTGTTGTCAACATTGTCGCGTGGTTGCGACATTTTGCCAAAGGTGTTCCTTTGTGGAGGACCGTTTGCGTTCATTCCAATGTTGAAGAACATTGTGAAGGAAAAGTTGTCGTTGAACGACGACGATGTCATTCTTGACGAACATGCGCAAGTGGTTCCGGCTTGGGGTGCCAGCCTTTCGGTTGAAGAAACCGCAGAGGCCAAGCTGTTGAGCGAGTTCATCACTTTCTTCGAGCAGCAGCCAACCACCAGCGTACGCCCACAGAGTGCCTTGCAACCTTTGTTTAAGGACAATGCCGATTTTGAAGCCTGGAAGGCCGATAAGGAAAAGCATGCCATCCGCAAGATTGCCATTGCTGACCTTAAAAACAACAATTGCTACATTGGTATTGACTCTGGTTCTACCACGACCAAGGTGGTGGCTACCGATGAAGACGACAATATTTTCTTTACTTTCTACAAGAAGAGCAGTGGCCGTCCGCTAGAAGTGGCGCAAGAAGGCTTGAAACAACTCTACGACGAGGCGAAGGCCGTAGGCCGTGAACTGAATGTTGTGGGTAGTTGCTCTATTGGTTACGGTGAAGACCTTATAAAGACTGCGTTCGGTTTAGACTATGGCATGGTTGAGACCATTGCCCACTACACTGGCGCACACAAATTGAATCCTAACGTATCGTTCATCCTCGATATTGGTGGTCAAGACATGAAGGCCATCTTCGTTGAGAACGGTGCTATTAACAGATTGGAAATCAACGAGGCTTGTTCATCGGGTTGTGGCTCGTTCATCGACAGCTTTGCAACCTCGTTGTCGTGCCCGTTAGGTGAGTTTGTTGAACGTGCGTGCAAGAGTACCAATCCGTGCGACTTGGGCACCCGTTGTACCGTGTTCATGAACTCAAAGGTGAAGCAGTCGCTTCGCGAAGGTGCTCCGCTCGACGACATTTCGTGTGGCTTGGCCTACTCGGTAGTCAAGAACTGCCTCTACAAGGTGCTTAAGCTGAAGACCGTCGACGAATTGGGCGACAACATCGTCCTTCAGGGTGGTACCATGAGGAATATGGCCGTTGTGCGTGCCTTCGAGTTGTCGGTAGGCAAACCGGTGGCCGTCTCTAACTACCCAGAATTGATGGGTGCTTATGGCGGTGCCCTTTATGCAAAACGCATGAAGGAGAAGGATAGCTGCAAGGTTAGCCGCCCGTTGGTTGAACTTTGCGACTTGCAAGCTTACGAAACCAAGCCTTTCCGTTGTGCTGGTTGCGAGAATAACTGCCGTGTCTTGAAGAACATCTTCGCCAACGGCAAGATTTTCTATTCGGGTAACAAGTGCGAGAAGGTGTATACCAATAAGGGTGAAAAGGCAAGAATGGCGTTCAACATGAACTTGTTCAAGAACGAACAGGTTTTCCACAAGAACATCCGCCTCGAAGCCGATGCAAAGCCATTCCTTTCGCTAGGCATTCCGCGTGCCTTGAACATGAACGAAGAGTTCCAGTTCTGGTACACGCTGTTCACCAAATGTAATATCGATGTAAAGTTGTCTCAACGCTCGTCGTTCAAGCTTTACGAACGAGGCTTGAATACGGTGATGGCCGACAACATTTGCTTCCCAGCAAAGTTGGCACATGGCCACATCTTCGATTTAATTGACAAGAAGGTAGACCGTCTGTTCTTCCCTTATGTCATTTTCGAGGCGCAAGACCCTAATACAAATAACAGCTTTAACTGTCCGGTTGTCTCTGGCTATTCCGACGTAATTCGCAGTGCCATTAATCCGGAAGAGAAGTATGGCATTCCGTTCGATTCGCCAGTCATCAACTTTAAGGACAACAAGCTGCTCAAAAAACAGTGCGAACGTTACTTGAAGGAAATTCTAGGAAAGAATTACTCTAAAAAGGTATTCAACGAGGCTTTTGTTGCGGCTATTGACGCACAGAACGCTTACGTGAAGAAACTTCAGGAAAAAGCACAGCACTTGATTGAGTCGGCCCGCAAGGAAGGACGCATGCTCATTCTTTTGGCTGGACGTCCTTACCATACCGATTCCCTCATCCAGCACAAGGTTTCCGAAATCATCACCCAGTT
Organism: Paludibacteraceae bacterium; assembly: GCA_024401645.1. Classification (GTDB taxonomy): domain Bacteria; phylum Bacteroidota; class Bacteroidia; order Bacteroidales; family Paludibacteraceae; genus Physcocola. The sequence goes on from JAKSKR010000001.1 coordinate 95,642, forward strand.
TGGTGTTGACGTCATTACCGAAGATGTTGTACGCCGCGAAGATGCTGGCGCACTGAAGAACGTAAACATCATACCGCAGTGGACTTATATAAACCGTGTGGTTAAGGCAGCACAGTGGGTTGCCGACAACAAGGTAGACAACGTTTACTATGTGCAGCTGACGTCGTTCGGTTGCGGCCCAGACGCCTTCATCCTCGACGAGGTGAGCGACATCCTTCACCGTGCGCACAAAACGCACACAATATTGAAGGTAGACGATGTGAACAACGCCGGTTCCTTGAAATTGCGCATCCGTTCACTTATCGAAAGCCTTAAGTTCCGCGATGCTGAAGAAAAGGCAAAATTGCCGTTCGTCTCTACCGCTACCTACACGGCTGCCGATAGGGGCAAGACCATTTTGGTACCTTATTTCTCCGACTTCGTTTCTCCGTTCATTCCAACCGTATTCCGTTTGGCTGGCGAAAAGGTCGAGAATATGGAGCCAAGCAACCGTCTTTCGGCTGAATTGGGCTTGAAGTATGCCAACAACGAAATCTGCTATCCGGCAACATTGGTCGTGGGCGACTGTGTAAAGGCCATTCAGTCGGGCAAGTACGACCTGAACAACATTGTCTTCGCCATTACCCAAACCGGTGGACAGTGCCGTGCTACCAACTACATTGCCCTTATAAAGAAGGCTTTGGTGGCAGCCGGTTATCCTAATATTCCGGTCATTTCTTTGTCTATTATGAATACCATTAACGAACAGCCTGGCTTCCAACCCGACTATTCGTTAAAAACAATGGCAACGGCAGTCAATGCCATCTACTTCAGCGATGCCTTGGCAAAGATTTACTATGCTGCGGCTGTTAGGGAAACCAAGAAGGGCGAAGCCTTGCGTTTGCGTAACGAATATATGAAGCGTGCCGTTGACCTGGTTGCCGACAAGAAATCGTCGAAGTTGACCAACTTGTTGAAGGAAGCTGCACAGGCATTCAATGCCATTACGGAAAAGAAGAAGGTTCCGCGCGTAGGTGTTGTAGGCGAAATCTACATCAAGTACAACAGCTATGGTCACCAGTATGTGGTCGACTGGTTGGTTAACCACGGAATTGAACCGGTAATTCCACCGCTTTCCGAATTCTTCACCCAGTACTTCCCTAATGCCAAGTACAATGCCGACGTCAATCTCGATAGCAAACCTAGCTTCAAGGATAAGCTTATCTCTGTTTTAGGCGAGAAGGTACTTAACAGAATGGCGAAGAAGATGGATAAGGCCGCAAAGGATTTCTACTACTACACGCCACTCGAAAACATTCACCATGGCGCCAAGAAGGCAGCTAACATCGTTAACTTGGCAGCACAGTTCGGTGAAGGTTGGCTCATTCCTTCCGAATTTGCGTCATTTGCCGAACAGGGCATTCATGCTGCTATCAGCTTGCAACCGTTCGGTTGCATTGCCAACCACATCATTTCGAAAGGTGTAGAAAAGCGTGTGAAAGACCTTTACCCAGATCTTAATCTCCTTTATCTCGACTTCGACGGAGGTGTAAGTGAGGTGAATGTGCAGAACCGTATGCATTTTATTGCGCGTCAGGTGCAAAAAATGGACCTCTAATCGCTTCATATTTACAAACAATTTGTATATTGCATAAGTCTATTGTCTTGCTTGGGTAAGGCAATAGGCTTTTTTCTTTATTTAGTAGGTTTATATGAGAAAGGGTATAATCGCAATATTATTCATGTTATTGAACTCCGCATCGTTGGTGTTCGGCCAGTCGCTGAGTGTGGTCGACTTGACGCGTATGTACCACATGTCGCCCGACAAGTTGCCGGCTTTTATGAAGGAAAAGGATTGGGATGGCAACACAACCACGATGAATGGAAACGCCTTCGACATGAGTTGGCAATACAACAATGCCGAAGACATTGTTGTTAAGCAAGACGAGAAGGGTTTGCGCAGCATTTCGTACCGACTGCATAAGGAGGCCGATATTGAGGCATACAAGAATAAGAATGGAAATTTTGACAGCTTCGAGAAGTTAATCTCTAACAAGAAAAACGTTGAAATTTACCGCCATAAGAACATCTTGCAGATGTTGACGACCAATACAACCAAGGGGATCCTAACCATCCGTTACGAGGTGCATCCCGACGTTGCTTTCTGGACCGCGCTAATTGACGCCAATTCGAAGGATGAGGCTTATGCGGTTGGAACTTATTTGGCAGAAGAGGGTGGTGTGGTCATCGGTCATTCGCCCGATAGTGCAGAGGTATATGTAGTCGCCCTTGAAGACCTGAAACGTGGCAATGGCTGCAGCTGGAGCTCAAAGAAAGGCAAGGTGCCCGGTTGTTTCATTTCAAACCAGTGGAGCAAGGCCAATTACGACTATGCTGGCAGGGCAAACACAAAGGCCATCTGTGCATACGTCGAGGGCGAACAGCAGTTAAGGGCTGCCCAGTTGGCTGTTAACTACGAAGGCGGTAACCATCGCGATTGGTACGTACCGTCTATTGCCCAATTGAAGATGATTGCCGACAACAAGGTTGACATTGATGCCAGCTTGCGACAGAATGGCGGCATTTCCATTGCAAAAATGTGGTACTGGAGTAGCTCGCAGTATAACGACACCATGGTTTGGGCCTACAATTTCGCAACCCTTATTCTTGGCCATAGCGCTAAAGATGGACACGACCGTGTGCGTGCAGTGCGCACCGTAAAGTTAAGGTGATGGGCAAAGGAATTTGAAGACGATTATTACACTAAAAATTAAACCGCCATTGAGTGCTCAATGACGGTTTTTATTTTAAACAGTGATGATGTTCCTTACACAATGTAGGCGTTCCACACTTCCTTGCAGTAAAGGGCGCAGAAGGCAATTACCACAGCTAGCTTTAGACCGGAGGAAAGGATGAAGCCAACAAACGAACCCATGCCCGATTTTAGAGACTCCATATTGTCTTTGCCGGCAATAAGCTCACCAACAACTGCACCTACAAATGGTCCCCAGAGGAAACCAAGTGGCAGTGGCGATAAAAAAACACCCACAAACAGTCCTACAATACTGCCAATTATCCCCAATTTACTACCTCCGAATTTCTTGGTGCACCAAGCCGGAAATATGTAGTCGAGCAGTATGATGGCGACCGTTACAACCCCGGCAATGACCAAGTCGCGTGTGGTGAATTCAATTTTGTTGCTGAAGTGGATGAGCAACATACCGGCATAACCTAGTGCGGGGCCTGGTAGTGCGGGAACCACACAACCAATTAAACCAATAAGCATGCAGACACCTGCAATGATGATGAGGAAAATGTCCATGTTACTTTTCTGTTTTTTGTTTGTTGATGAATGGTAAAATCATGCTACAACCAAAACCAACCACACAGTTGACCACTATTTCTACCAAGTGTGCCAACACAGCAAATGTTCCGGCTGCAGTAGCCCCAATGCCATAAATCTCCAGTGCCTTAATGGTCATAAACTCGTAGGTGCCAATGCCACCTTGTACGGGAACCACCATGCCAAGTGCTCCAAAAACGTAGGTGGTCAGTCCTGCCTTTGGTGAAAGGTCTGCCGTAAAGTCGAACACCCAGAAACTGAAGTAGAGCATCAGGTAGTAGATGAAGAAGATGAGTAGGGAATATACAACGAACAAAGGCTTGTTCTTGACTTGGGTAAACGACTTCAGACCGTTCCAGATGCCCTTTCCCATCTCCATCACTTTGCCCATGAACTTCAGTTGCATGATTTTTTTTCGCAACAAGAAGGCAACCAGGGCAAGTACCACAATTGCCACCCAAAGAATAGGGTTCATTAGTAGACTGCAAAAACTTTGCCAAACTGTTATGCCACTCAAGATGTCGTTAAACACGTCAAATTCAATGACCACTGTTGCCAACACAATAAGTAGGGTGACCAGTAGGTCGAAAGCTCGTTCGGTAATAACGGTTCCCAATAGCTCGGTAAATGCAATGCCTTCGTAGCGCTTTAGCACGCCACACCTTGCAAACTCGCCAGCACGTGGCAATAGGTGGTTAATGAAGTAACCGTACATAACGGCACAGAAGGTGTTCTTAATGGCAGGCTCCTTGGCTATTGGCTCAATAAGCATGTTCCAACGTAGGGCACGCACAAGGCTGCTTAAAAGGCAGAGTACGATTGGGAGTAGTATGTATTGCCAGCGGGCATTGCCGATGAGTTCTCCCATTTCCTTCATGTCTAACTGTCGGTACACCAACCAGAATACAACGATGCCTAGCATTAGCGATACTAGTGTCTGAATGGCATCTTTTAGTGTTATTTTCATGCTTGTTTTCCTTGTCTGTTTGTTTTATGTGCAAAATTACATCACTTGGTTCAGTTATAAGACAAAAAAAAGGAGAAAACCCAACGGGTTTTCTCCTTTTCTTATGTTTAGCCTTATGTTTGGCTTAATTTACGCCGAATGACCAAGCAAGTAGCTGCTCGTAAACTGGGCTGATTAAGCCAAGAACAAGCATTGCAATTGTGCAGATGGTCAAACCAACAAGGCTTGCATTGTCGCTCTTGAATGGTGCGATTGGGTTGTTGCTCTTGTTGATGAACATTGCCTTTACTACTAGCAAGTAGTAGAAAAGTGAAATGATGGTGTTTGCCAATGCGATGAATACCAACAAGTATTCGCCTGCTTGTGCTGCACTTGCAAAGATGAAGAACTTGCTGAAGAATCCTGCGAATGGAGGAATACCACCAAGCGAGAACATTGCCAACATCATTACGACAGCCATCTTCGGGTTGGTTTCATACAAACCATCGTAGTCGTCCATGCCAACCTTGCCGCACTTGTCTTCGATGTTGCTGATGACGCCGAATGCAGCCAAGTTAGTGAAGAGGTAAACCAAAAGGTAGTAAACCATGCTACCCATACCCATGCTGGTACCACTCATCAAACCGAGCATGACGTAACCGGCCTGTGAAATTGAAGAGAATGCCAAGAAACGCTTCAAGTTCTTTTGGCGGATGGCGAAGATGTTACCAACGGTGATGGTGATAACGATGATCCACCACAAGATGTTGTGCCATACGGTTTCTGCTACGTTCGATACGGTGAAGGCCTTCCACATAACAATCATGAATGCGAAAGCAGCTGCACCCTTCGACATAACTGAAAGGTAAGCGGTAACGCTGGTTGGTGCACCCTGGTAGGTGTCTGCAGTCCACAAGTGGAATGGAACCAACGAAATCTTAAATGCAACACCTGCCATGAAGAAGATCATTGCCATAATCTGTACAGGAGTTGCTGCGAATGACTTAACAACGTCGCAGAAGTAAAGCGAACCGCCGCAAGAACCGTAAATCAACGAAATGCCGAATAGCATTACGGCTGAAGAGAAACCTGCAGTAAGAATGTACTTTGCTGCTGCTTCTGCCGATTCGTTGCGCTTCTTGTTCAAGGCTACCAATGTTGCCATTGGAATTGAAGCGGTTTCCAAACCGAGGTAGAACAAAAGGAAGTCGCCCGATGATACCATCAAGTACATACCGAACAAGGTAGACATCATTAGCAAGTAGAATTCTGCTATATGATTACTGTTTTCCTTCTTGTTCCATTCAATTGAGAAGATGAGAACGAGTAGGGTACCTACGTTGAGCATGTTCTTAACAAAAACGTGGATGTTAGATGTTAGGTACATGCCCGAGAAAGCTTCCTGCTGTCCGCTAATTTCGCCTTGGATGAAGTTGTAGATGGTGTGAATACCAAATACTACCAATGCTAACGTTTGGAAATATTGCTTCGACTTGTCGTTGCCCATTACTAGGTCGGCAACCAAAAGCACGATTAATGCAAGTGCCAGCGTAACTTCTGGCGTCATTAATAAAAATTGACTGTAATCCATTTTTGTATCTCCTCTTTGTTAGAATGGTGCTACAATTGTTTTGTCGGCGAACAAACTTACCAATCTAGGCAAGTCGAAGTTGAGGATGCCTGTCCACAATGAAGGGTACATACCAATACCTGCAACGCAGATGATCAAGCCGAATGCTGCAATCTTTTCGAAGTAGTTCGCATCGCTGAGGCTTGCGTGGTGCTGATCCTGGATAGGACCAAACAACATCTTGCCAACCACACGCAAAATGTAAACTGCTGTAATTACGATAGAAGTGCAAGCCAAGATGGTAAAGATAAGGAACATCCAATTGCCTTCTTCGTAAGAAAGAACTGAACGCTGGAACGAACCAACGAAAATGTTCATTTCTGCAACGAAACCACTCAAGCCTGGCAAACCGAGTGATGCCATACCTGCAATAACGTAACAAACGCAAAGCACTGGCATAATGTTCATCATACCACCCATCAAGCGAATGTCGCGAGTGTGGGTTCTGCCGTAGATGCTACCAATAAGGCTGAAGAACAAGGCTGTCATCAAACCGTGTGAAAGCATCTGCAAGAATGCGCCGGTAAATGCAGTCTGGTTCATCATCAACAAAGCGAAGAGTACCATACCGCAGTGGCTAACTGAAGAGTAGGCGTTGATGTACTTCAAGTCGTTCTGGACGCATGCGCTGTATGCACCGTAGAAAACAGACGTACCGGTAAGGATCAAGAAAATCCAACCGAGGTCTGCCGATGCCTGTGGCATCAAGCACATAGCAACGCGGAAGCAACCATAACCACCAAGCTTCATCAATACACCAGCGTGAAGCATTGAAACGGCTGTTGGTGCACTTGCGTGACCGTCAGGAGACCATGTGTGGAATGGGAACATTGCACCAAGTACGCCAAAACCTACGAAGGTAAGGCAGAAGAAGATGTGCTGCCATTCAATTGGCATGTTCTTGCTAACGCTTTCCATTAGGGTTACCATTTCGAATGTGTGTGCACCATCTGGGGTACCCATAAAGTAGATACCGAAGATACCTACCATTAGGAATGCAGAACCACCCATCAACATAAGTGTCAACTTCATGGCTGCATATTCCTTTGCGTTACTACCCCAGTAGCCGATAAGAAGGTACATAGGGATGAGCGCTACCTCGTAGAAGAGGAACATGGTGAAGAGGTCGATGGAAATGAAGAAACCAAATACACCAATTGAAAGCATCAAGAACCACAAGAAGTATTCTTTTGCTTTGTCTTCAACTGCAAATGATGCGAACGAACCTGTAAAGGTGATTACAGATGAAAGCACCAACATGGCAACCGAAATACCGTCAACACCCAATGAAAGGTGGATGTTAAGGAAACCTTCGTACCACACTTTGCTTGCGGTGAACAGGTAAGGAGCAGTTGCTCCTGCTGAACGCTGTTCAATAAATTCAATGGTAATGTAGGCTGCAAGAGCAACTAATAGGGCAGAACCGCCAGCCATTGTCTTTCGGATGAGATCCTTCTTCTCTCCTGGAATCAGGTAGAGAACGCCCATCATCACCAAAGGAATGATTACAAAATATAATAAAATAAATTCACTCATTGGTTTGAATATTTTCGGTTATTAGTACACTGCCAAGAATACGATGGTTATAACACCCATAATGAACACCCAAACATACTGCTGTACGTTTCCGCTCTGTGCTTCTTTTGTGTTGTATGAAGTGTGCTTTGTAATCCATGCGCAGAAGTTCATGAAACCGTCGATGCAGTTATGGTCGAACCATGCGATTGACTTACAGATGACGCCGAAGATAAATGAACGGGTAATACCGTACCAAATTTCGTCGATCTTCATGCGGTCGTAAACGAAGGAGCAAAGCTCTGGGCACTTATCCATGATCTGTTTAGGCATATCGTTCTTCTTGAAGTAGAGAACGTATGCAATGCCAATGCCAGTAAGGGCAACGGCTATGCTTATGCCTTCAATAAACCAGTTGGTTGGCATTTCCATTTCGCCACGGGTTGCTGTAATACCGTTGTTGAAACCTGGGAACAAGAAGAAGAACACGGTAAGAACTGCGAACACGATTAATGGCAAAGTCATCTGCCATTCCTGGTCGTGAGGCTTGTGCTTCATGGTTGCATATTCTTCATTTTCTTGCCAGTGGAAGATGTGGAAGAACAAGCGGAACATGTAGAACGAAGTCAAACCTGCGGTTGCAGTCATTACAATGTAAATAGCCTTGTAACCGTTTTCGAAACATGCGGTAAGGATTTCGCCCTTCGAGAAGAAACCAGAGAATGGAGGAATACCTGCAATTGCCAAACAGCCAATGCCGAAGCAAATCCAAGTCTTCTTCATGTACTTCCACAAACCGCCCATGTGCTTCATTTCGTTGCTTTCTACGCAGTGGATAATACAACCGCAGCAGAGGAACAACATAGCCTTAAACATAGCGTGGGTGAACAAGTGCATCATTGATGCTGTGAAACCAAGCTCTGTTTCGTGGTTACCGAAGCGTGAAACGCCAAGGGCAACCATCATGTAGGCAATCTGTGAAATGGTAGAGAATGCAAGCACGCGCTTGATGTCGGTCTGTGCTACTGCAATAATTGCGGCAAACAATGCGGTGAATGCGCCAATGTAGCAGATGGCATTCAACACTTCAGGTGCTGCAAATGAGTAAACAGGGAACAAGCGTGCTACCAAGAATACACCGGCAACAACCATTGTTGCAGCGTGGATGAGGGCAGATGATGGTGTTGGACCTTCCATAGCATCTGGCAACCAGATGTGGAATGGGAACATTGCACTCTTACCGGCACCACCCAAGAAGATGCAGAATGTAGCAATTGTGATGAGTGGGAAACCTAGGAAGGCGATGCCCTTGCTTTCTGCAGTAATCTGGAATGCATCCATAACCAACTTTGCGTTGTTGGCATTCAACTTGTCGAAGTCGAAAGTCTGTGCGTGGTAAGAAAGAACCAAGATACCGATCAAGAAGAACATGTCGGCAAAACGGGTTACGATGAACGCCTTCTTACATGCACTAACAGCTGCTGGCTTGAAGAAGTAGTAGCCGATGAGCAAGAATGATGATACACCCACCAACTCCCAGAAAATGTACATCTGGAAGATGTTGGTTGCAAGTACCAAGCCCAACATTGCGAACGAGAACAACGATAAAACGGCATAGTAGCGAGACATGCCTTCGTCGAAGTGTCCGTGTTCGAACATATAGCCGTAGCTATAGATGTGTACCATGAGAGATACGGTAGCAATTACTACCAACATCATGGCAGAAATTGGGTCGAGGTAGAAGCCAATATGGATGATGAGGTTTTCGGTCATCTTCATCCATTCCATATTGAAAATGGTCATTTGGTTGTAAACTTCACCGGTTTTGTTGAAGACTTCATAGCCATTCTCGTTCACTACGCTGAACGAACCGAAGAAGTACTGACCAGCAATGTAGTAGCATAATATAGCTACAATACCGAAAGCTACGGTTCCGATTTTTGCCGATGTCTGTCCGCTAAACTTGTGACTGGTAAGTCCAAGGAAAACGAACATGCATAGTGGCAACAGAAGGACCCAAGGAGCTATTGACGTAATTTCCATGTTTCTGTATTATGCTTTAGTTTTTCAATTCTTTAATACTATTCACAGTTTCATTACCCTTTCTACGGTAAATGTTCATGATGATGGCGATGGCTACTGCAGTTTCGGCAGCGGCTACCACAATAACGAACAGACTGTAGATGTAACCTTCAAGCTGACCAGGGAAAAGGTAACGGTTGAAAGCTACGAAGTTGATGTTGACCGCGTTCAAGATGAGCTCGATTGACATAAGTACACCAACGAGGTTCTTGCGGGCAATAAAGCCAAACACACCAATGAAGAACAGTAGGGTGCTGACTACCAAATAAAATTCTACTGGTATCATTATTTTTCCTCCTTTTCTTTATTAGCAATTACCAATGCACCAATGATGCAAGCAAGCAACAAGATACCGGTTGCCTCAAATGGTAACAAGTACTGGTTCTTGCCTGTGCCAAGCAATGTGGTACCAATAAGCTTCATGTTAACTTCGCTTTCAGTAAACGCATCTGCTGCAGGGCAGTTGGCGAAATTTCCGTAGATGAACAAAGTGGCCAAAACAAGCACTGCACCGCTAAAAGAAGCAATTGCAGCCCATCCTTTCTTTTTGCATGACACGCTTTCGCTGTTCTCGCCAATTCTGTGGACGAGGACGATGGCGAAGATGAATAGCATAAGTATGCCACCAGCATAAACTGACAACTGTGCAGCTGCCAGGAATTCGTAGTTCATGTGCAAGTATAAACCTGCAATGCCTACCAAGGTAAGGAAAAGGTAGAATGCTGCGTGCATCAACTTTTCAGTCAATACAGAAAGCAAGCCTCCTGCCAAAATTACCATTGATAGCAGAACGAATATGATATTGTTCGCTGTTAGTAATTCCACTATTTCCATGTTTATTGATTGTTTTCGTTATTCTGTTTTGGCTCAGCATCAACCTTCTGTTGTGCTGCAGCTGGCTTTGCCACTTCCATTTTCTTGCTACCAGGCTGGTTCAACTGCTTAACCAACTTGCTGCGGGTATAAACCGCATGCTCGAAGTTAGTAGTGAACTCAATTGCGCCCTGTGGGCAAACGCGGGTGCAAAGACCACAGAAAATACAGCTACCAATGTCGTAAAGATACTGGTCCAAAATAATCTTTGGTTTGCCGTTTTCGTCGGTGATCTTGTTCTTTGTTACCTGAATTGTCTGGTTAGGACAGTTCATCGCACAAATACCGCAGGCTGTACACTTATGCTCATTGCTGGCATTGTGTGGCATGGTAAGCTCTGCACGGAAACGATCTTTTGGCTTAAGTTCGTCTCTCTTTTCAGGGTATGGCTGGGTTACTGCTGGGCTAATAAGAACCTTACCGGTTACCTTCATACCCTTCAGCAAGTTGACAATGCCTGAAAATATGTTTGTGAAATATTTAATCATTTTCTTTGCTTAATTGATTGTTTTAGAATACCCAACCATTTGCTACAAGAACAGCCATCAACAAAATGTTGAACAAGCTGAATGGCAACATAATCTTCCATTCAAGGTGAAGCAACTGGTCGATACGCAAGCGAGGGAATGACCAACGAACCCACAAGCTCAAGAAGATGAGTAAGAGGGTCTTGCCAAAGAACCATACGCAACTTGGAATGTAGTCCATAACTGCGTTGAAACCTTCACAACCAGGGAAGTGAAGCGGCTGCCAACCACCCAAGAATACGAGGGCACCGATTGCTGCGTTGATGAACAAGTTACAGTATTCGCCTACATAGAAGAAACCGAAGGTGATACCTGAATATTCAACGTGGTAACCTGCAGTCAACTCTGACTCTGCTTCTGGCAAGTCGAACGGACCACGGTTTGTTTCGGCGTGTGCTGCAATGAGGTAGATGACCATGCCGATGAATGCAGGAATAGGCGCTTGGAAGATGAACCAAAGTCTGCCCTGGCTTTCCATCATGTCCGAGAGGTTCATTGAACCGCAAAGAATAACCATTGCCATCATTGACAAGCAGGCTGATAGCTCGAAACTGATAACTTGAGCACCGCTTCGCATTGCACCAATCAATGAGTATTTGTTGTTACTTGACCAACCTGCCAACATAACACCAATAATGCTGATTGACGATACTGCCAATAGATAGAAAACACCAATGTTGAAGTCAACACCATGTACGCCCTTCGCAAACTGCAAACCGCCGAATGTGAGCAATGAACCCATAATGACGATGAAAGGTGCTGCGTAGTAGAGCAACTTGTCGTTGTGCTTCAAAGGAATGATTTCCTTCAACAAGATCTTCACCATGTCGGCAATAACCTGGAAGATACCCCAAGGACCTACACGATTAGGGCCAAGACGACACTGGAAGTATGCACATATCTTACGTTCGAAAATGATAAGGAACAAGGCTATCAAGGCATACAATGTCAAGAAACCGAGACCTACCAGAACGTACTCGATTAGCTTCACGGCCCATTCTGCAGGAATGTTTGCAGAAAGGAATTCGTGAATCCATGTAATAATATCTGATAATTGTAACATAATCGTTTTTTTGGTTTATGTATTCAAATTGGTTTATCGGTCAGCACATGGAATAACGTAGTCGAGAGATGCACCAATTGTGATCAAGTCGGCAATCTTCTCACCCTTGCAGAGTGGGTCGAGAGCGCTGATCAAGGTCATACATGGAGAACGGAACTTCACGCGGTAAGGGTTCTTGTTGCCGTCGCTCTTGATGTAAACACCAAAGTCACCACGGGCAGTTTCTGCACGCTGGTAATATTCTCCTTCTGGCAACTTAACGATTGCTGGTACCTTAACCTGGAAACCATCGCCAGGAAGGTTGGTAACCAACTGCTCAATGATGTTCAACGATTCCTCAACTTCGTCCAAACGGATGATGTATCGGTCGAATGAGTCACCCTTGCAAGTGTCGGTGTTGCGAAGAATTTCCTTGAAATTAACCTTGGTATATGCTGAATATGGAGCAATCTTACGAACGTCGTTGCTCCAACCTGATGCACGGCCGGTAGGGCCTGTTGCACCGAGGGCAACTGCAGTTTCCTTTGTCAACCAACCCACATTATGCATACGGTCTGATGCAATTGGGTTGTGTGTATAAAGGGTGTGGTATTCCTTGATTGACTCACGCATATAGCTTACAAAGTCAAGAACGGTCTTTTCGAAGCCAGAGGTAACATCCTTGGTCAAACCACCAATAATGCTGTATGCTGGCATCAAGCGGCCACCACCGTTTTCTTCGAAGATGTCCATAATCTTTTCACGGTCACGCATACCGTAAATGAAGGCGGTAATTGCGCCCATGTCCATTGCCATACAGCCCCAACCCAACAAGTGGGAAGCAATACGAGTCAACTCGTCGAAGATGACGCGGACGTACTGTGCACGCTGTGGAACCTCAATGCCTGCTGCATTTTCAACACACATGCAGAATGCATGGCGGTTGATTGAACCTGACAAGTAGTCGAGACGTTCGGTGTATGGAAGGATTTGTGGATATGTCAAGTTTTCAGCCAACTTTTCAATACCTCGGTGAATGTAACCGAAGTTAGGGTCTATCTTCTTAACAATCTCACCATCGAGAGAGGTGCGAAGGTGAAGCACACCGTGTGTTGCTGGGTGCTGTGGACCGATGTTGACAACATACTCGTTAGCACCGAACAATTTTGCGTTCTTTTCAACAATCTTGCCGTCTCTGTCAAGGGTGATAGAAGGCAATGTTTCCAAATCGTCGATGTCGACGTTGGTTGTTGGTGTTTCGTTTACTTCGTTGTAGTCTTTGCGGAATGGGAATCCTTTCCAATCGCCACGCAAGAAGATGCGACGCATGTCTGGGTGGTTAATGAAACGGATGCCGAAGAAGTCGTAAACCTCACGTTCATAAAGGTTTGCCGACTGCCAAATGTCACATACGGTATGAAGTACAGGGTTTTCGCGGTCTGCAGTCTTGGTCTTCAAAACTACAAGTGCGGTCTTGTCTGTGCTCGATGAAATGTGGTAAACGGTACCAAGTGCATCGCCGTAGTCAACACCAGTAAGGTTGATGAGGTAGTCAAAACCAGCATCCTTCAACTTCTGGGCAACGGCTCTAACCTCATTGGGCTCAAGCTCAAGGGTAGGGTATTGCGTGTTTTCTGCAAGTGTCTTGCCAGACGCAACCTTTGCTAATAATTTCTTGATATCTTCCATCGTTTACTTATTATCTGCGTTAGCTGCCTTGCGGGCTTCTTCTTCCTTTGCAAACTTCTCTGCCCATACTTTTTCTTCTGGGGTGATAGCTGGCTTTTTAGGCAACTTGAAGAATCCTTCTAGCTTGATTTTTCTTTCCATTTGCAACATGCCATACAATACGGCATCTGGTCTTGGAGGACATCCAGGAACGTAAACGTCAACCGGAATAATCTCGTTAACACCCTTAACCACATTGTATGAGTTCTTGAACGGACCACCACTAATAGCACAACCACCCATAGCGATAACGTACTTTGGTTCTGCCATCTGGTCGTAAAGGCGCTTAAGAACTGGAGCCATTTTATTTACGATGGTACCTGCAACGAAAACGACGTCGGCCTGACGTGGAGAGTTACGGGTAACCTCCCAACCAAAACGAGCGAAGTCGGTACGTGCTGCACCTACGCACATGAATTCAATACCGCAGCATGCGGTAGCGAATGTCAATGGCCATACAGAGTGGCTACGTCCCCAGTTAATGGCGTCGTCAAGACAACCAACTGCTAGGTTAACACCATTTTTCTTCAACTCTTCAACATACTGTTCCAAGTATTCATTGTCGTTGAAGGTGACATGGTTCATGCTTTTAACACGCAAATTCTTTACTTCCATTCTAAGCCTCCTTTCCGCCAAGCATATGCAAGGCCTAAAATGAGCACTACAAGGAAGAACGATACTGCATACAATGCCTCAACGCCAAGGTCCTTTACTAGGACTGCCCAAGGGAAGAGAAGCACTGCTTCAACATCGAACATCAGGAACAAGATGGCAATTAGGTAGTAACCTACCTTGAACTGCATCCAAGATGTTCCACGAGTTGGAATACCGCTCTCATACTGTTCTCCTTTCTGGATGTTCTTCGATTTTGGCGATAGCAATAAGCCGACCGCCGAACCGCCGATTACCATAACAAGAGCCATGATGAAAACGACTACGAAAATCTCGTTTGGACTCATATTATTTTAATTAGTTATTAATTTTGTTTCACTCAAAAATGGAGAATGCACCCCGGTGGTTTATTGCCAGGGTGCATTCTGCTTTATATCCTTGTCTTGCCTTTTACGTATACAAGCACGGCGTATGCAACTTTCTGCATACACACTTTGTTTACTATTGACACGACTTGTTTCATCTTTTTTTGTCTTTTATATGCTATGTACATCCTTTTTATTTTTCCTTCGAAATGACGAAAAATAATTTTCGATGTAGGTTTATACTTGCAATTTAGCGCTTGTTTCTACGTTTTTCTTTTAGTTTTTTTATTTTATCAAGCAGAAAACTTTCGGTCTGAAATTTGGACGCGTTTAGTGCGTACTCCTTCCATTTACCTAAATTTCCATCATACAAAATTCAAAAAAGTTATTTGATTTGGCAATAAAAAAACGATGAAATTTTCGTGCAAAAATACCTTTTTTAGTTATCCTTATGATGGCTGTTTTTGTCTTTTGATGGTGTTATTGGTTATTGTTTGTGACTATAATTGCTGTTTTTGCCTTTTTTTGCGTCACTTTGTTCGGTTTTTGTTTGACTTGGCTTACTTGCCGAGTTGCTTTGCTTGATTGCTTTTTTTAACGTTTGCAAAAAATAGCCGTATCAGTTGCAACTGATACGGCTATTGATGCCTCTTGTTAGGTTTGTTTCTTATAGGTTGTATATGTTCCTGAAGACACACCATGCCATGCTTACGGTTATGAAGGCTATGACGGTTGTCTTGCTTTCTATCTTGCGGGTGATAGCGTTCCCCTTGTTTGCTGCTTTTGCCGTGATGTAGGCAACGGCAAATGGGAAAAGTGCCACGAAATAGAAATTAAGTGCCATGGCTTCTGTGATGTTCAAATGCAGTAGCTGGTGCAGGGCACGTTGTGTGCCGCATAGGGGACATCTATAGTGAAGGATGGCATTAGAGGGACATTTTGGAAAATAAATGTGTTGGCTTGGGTCGAATGCAAAGTATAGGCTGCACAAGAACAGTACTATAACGGTTAGGACAAACCTTAACTTCATTGCTCGCCAAACTTGAACGCTTATCTCTTTTCAATGTAGGCTTCGTCGTGGCGAATTTTTGCCTTCATGTATTTTAGGTGTTCCATTAGGATGTCGATGTGGGCATCGAGGATGACCTTGTTGATTTCTACGTGGCCTTTGTACTCGAAAGGGTAGAGGCCTTTGTATTTTGAGTGCTCGTCGTCAACACCGTTTAGGTCAGCCTTAATCACTTCAACCATCTTGTCGAATTCTTCTTTGCAGAAGTTTATCTTCTCTTCTTTTACTAGTAAGTTTTCCATGAATATCTATTTTTCAGATGTGTTTATATTGCCTGTTGCCAGGATTAGTTCTATATTTTAAAGGTACGGCAACACCCAAATAATACCAAATATTAATGTGTGTTTTACAACACCAAAACCGTGTTTCGTTGAAAACAAAAAGAGCAGAGGTGCACTCTGCTCTCTATATTAATAAGGTATCTGTTTCCTGAAAAATGTCAGCAGTAAACTTTTAGAACGATTGCATGTCGCAAAGCTTCTTGTAGATGCCGTTTTGTGCAATCAGTTCGTCGTGTTTGCCGCGTTCAACAATTTCGCCTTCGTTCAATACGCAAATTTCGTCGGCATTGCGGATGGTCGACAATCGGTGCGCAATAACAATGGTGGTGCGTGTCTTCATCAGGTGCTCCAAAGCGCCTTGCACCAACTTCTCGCTTTCGGTGTCGAGGGCCGAGGTCGCTTCGTCGAGGATGAGGATTGGCGGATTCTTCAAAATGGCGCGTGCAATGCTCAATCGTTGGCGCTGACCACCAGATAGACGTTCTCCGCGGTCGCCAATGTTGGTCTCGTAGCCATCTTCGGTGGCAACAATGAAGTCGTGGGCATTTGCAATCTTTGCTGCGCTTTCAATGTCTTCCTGGGTTGCGCCCTTGGTTCCGAAGGTGATGTTGTTGGCTATGGTGTCGTTGAAGAGGATGGCTTCCTGGTTCACGTTACCCATCTGCTTGCGCACGTCATACAACGCCATGTCCTTAATGTTGATGCCGTCTATCAGAATTTCGCCCTGCTGAACGTCGTAGAAACGTGGCAGTAGGTCAACCAGTGTAGACTTGCCGGAACCTGACTGACCAACTAGGGCAATGGTCTTTCCTTTCTCTACGGTTAGGTTGATGTTCTTCAACACCCACTGGTCTTCGTACTTGAACCAGACATTCTTGAATTCTATCTTGCTGTTGAATGGCTTGATTGGAATTGGGTTGTCGACAATCTTCAGTGGGTTGCTGGCTGCAAGAATGGCGTCGATACGTTCAAGCGAAGCTCTACCTTTCTCAATGCTGTACCATGCTTTCGACAAGTCTTTTGCCGGATTGATGATGCTATAGAATATAATAAGGTAGTAAATGAAGGAAGAGGCGTCGAGTGTGCTGTTGCCGTCTAAAATGACCATACCGCCAAAAACCAACACAATGGCAATGGTGGCAGTTCCCAAAAATTCGCTCATTGGGTGTGCCAGCATGTTGCGGCGTTGCATCGAATTTGTGGTTTTTCGCAGATCGTTGTTCATCTGGTCAAAGCGACGCATAACGTCGTTTTCGGCATTGAAAGCCTTAACCACTCTTAATCCGCCTAGCGTTTCTTCAATCTGTGCCAGCAGTTGTCCGCTTTGCGTTTGTGCCAATTGTGACTTTCTCTTTAGCGACTTGCCGACCTTGCCCATGAGTGTGCCCGCAAACGGCAGGACAATGAGGACAAACAATGTCAGTTTCCAGCTTAACCAAAGTAGAACGCCAAAATAGATGATGATCATGATTGGATTCTTGGTCAGCATTTCAATGGAACTCATGATAGAGGCTTCCACTTCGCCAACGTCGGCTGTCATTCGCGACATGATGTCGCCCTTCTTGTGGTGGTGAAAGAAGCCGAGATTCAAGTCCACAATCTTGTCGTAGAGTTTTTGGCGCAAGTCTCGAACAACGCCGCTGCGTAGCGGAATGATGTAGTAACTTGCCAAGTAGGCCGAACCTGTCTTCAACATGGTCATTACAACCAGGAATCCGCCAAGTAGGGCTAGGGTTGCAACACCCCCGTGCTCGCTTATGAACTGTTGCATCCACCAGTAGGCGTTGTTTTTCAACGAACCTGCAAGGTCATTCCAGTTGATGGGTGCGTAGGTGTACACTTGTGTCTCTATTCTGAACAAGATGTTCAGGATAGGGATGATGAGTGCGAATGAAAAAAGGCTGAAAACCGTGGAAAGGATGTTGAACAGAAAGTTCAAACCCACATAGGTCTTGTAGCCCGCAACAAATCGCTTTACCAGCGTTATGAATGAGGGTGCTTTCATTAATTGTGTTTTCTTAATATATATAAGAACAGAAAACCGACCTCGCAAATTGTGTTAAAGGACGGTTTTCTGTTCGAATATGATTCAATCGTATAAGATACGGTTCTCGGGACGATTACATACCAGTGTAGTTGCTTGGGCTAATAGCCTTAAGCTCCTGCTTCACGCTGTCGCTAACTTCAAGGGTGTCGATGAAGTCGTGGATTGACTTTTCGGTGATGGCAGTGTTTACACGGGTAAGGTTCTTCAAAGTCTCGTAAGGGTTAGGGTAGCCTTCGCGACGGAGTATGGTCTGAATGCCTTCTGCTACAACTGCCCAAGTGTTGTCGAGGTCGTACTGTAGGCTTTCTTCGTGAAGAAGCAACTTGCCAAGGCCCTTCAGTGTGCTCTTAATGGCGATGATGGCGTGTGCCATTGGTACACCCACGTTGCGGAGCACGGTACTGTCGGTAAGGTCGCGCTGCAAACGAGATACAGGCAACTTTGCTGACAAGAACTGGAAGATGGCGTTGCTCATGCCAAGGTTACCTTCTGCGTTTTCGTAGTCAATTGGGTTGACCTTGTGTGGCATTGCGCTTGAACCCACTTCGCCAGCCTTAATCTTCTGCTTGAAGTAGCCCAATGAAATGTACATCCAGAAGTCGCGGTTCATATCAATCATGATGGTGTTGATGCGCTTCATGCAATCGAACAACGCACCCATGTTGTCGTAGTTAGAAATCTGTGTGGTCCACTGCTCGCGCTGCAAGCCAAGAACGTCGTCAACGAAGTGGTTGCCGAATGCCTTCCAGTCAATAGCTGGGTATGCAACGTGGTGAGCGTTGAAGTTGCCGGTTGCACCACCGAACTTGGCGCTGTAAGGAATCTGCTTCAACTGTTCCAATTGGGTGTTAAGACGGCTAACGTAAACCATAATTTCCTTGCCGAGGCGGGTAGGAGATGCTGGTTGTCCGTGTGTGCGTGCCAACATAGAAACATCCTTCCATTCGTTAGCCTTTTCCTGAAGGGTATCGATCAACTGCTGTAGGGTTGGAATGTATTCGTTGGTTACAGCTTCCTTCAAGGTGAGAGGAATAGAAGTGTTGTTAATGTCTTGTGAGGTCAAGCCGAAGTGGATGAATTCTTTAGGCTGGCTCAACTTCAAGGCGTCGAACTTTTCCTTAAGGAAGTATTCAACCGCCTTAACGTCGTGGTTGGTGACGCTCTCAATTTCCTTGATGCGCTGTGCGTCAGCCAAGGTGAACTCCTTATAGATGTTTCTCAAGGCAGGGAACACGCTGTGGTCAACGCCTTTCAACTGCTCGAGTGGCAATTCGCAGAGGGTGATGAAATACTCGATTTCGACGCGAACGCGGTAGCGGATAAGTGCATATTCTGAAAAATATTCGCCTAATGCGTCTACTTTGTTGCGGTAACGACCGTCAATCGGAGAAATTGCGGTAAGTGAGTTCAATTCCATATTAGTATTATTTGTTTTATTGTTATTCTTATAGGTAAAAACGTTAGCAAATTTACTATATTTTTCTGTGCTTTCGGCTTTTTAACACTACTATTTGAAGTTATTTTGTTTTGTTGGTTTCTCCACATAATAAACCCAAAAATTACTATCTTTGCTAAAAATCAAAAACTTGGTCCTATGTGTATACCCGGAACGGCATTATCTCGCTACATTAACTTCTATACCGACTTCGCCTTTAAGAAGATTTTCGGTACAGAGGCAAACAAAGATTTGCTCATCAGCTTCCTGAACGGTCTGTTCAACCTGGAAGGCGATGAGGCTATTGAAGACGTCACCTACCTCAACACCGAGCAGCTGGGCGAGAATGCGTTCGACAGGCGTGCCATATACGACGTGTATTGCAAGACCGGCAAGGGTGAGCGCTTTATTGTGGAGATGCAGAAGGCGCTGCAAGACAGCTTCCGCGACCGTGCACTCTATTACTCCTCTTTCGCTGTTCGCGATCAGGGCGTGAAGGGCTCAAGGTCACGTCCGTGGGACTACCGTTTGGCGCCTGTGTATGTGGTGGGCGTACTCAACTTCGAGATGCAGGGTAGTAATCCCGACCGCTACATCACCCATGTGAAACTCAAGGACGATGACAATCAGGTGTTTTCGGAAAACCTGAATTTCGTTTTCCTGGAAATGCCAAAATTCAACAAGACCGAAAACGAACTAGATACGTTCTGCGACAAGTGGCTCTTTGTCTTAAAGAACCTTTACAAGCTTGAAAATTGTCCCGCAGCCCTCACCGAGGGCATATTCCGCAAGCTTTTCGAGGTGGCAGAAATTGCATCGTATTCGACTAACGAACGCTCGGTTTACGAAGAGAGCTTGAAAAACCTCTGGGACTTGAACAACTGCCTTGAAACAGCAGAACGCAAGGGAAAGGAAGTGGGACGTGAGGAAGGACGTGCAGAAGGACGTGCAGAAGGCGAGGCTATCGGCTTGGAGAAAGGACGTGCAGAAGGTGAATACGCAAAAAGCATGGAGCATGCAAAGAAGATGAAGGCAAAAGGCTTTTCTTTACAAGAAATTGCAGAAATCACAGAACTTAAAATAGAAGAAATAGAAAAACTGTAATGAATGTGCTGACCGCTGAAGAAGAGGAATTGAAACTCCTCTGGGACTTGAACAAATGCCTTGAAACAGCAGGACGCAAAGGTAAGGAAGTGGGACGTGAGGAAGGACGTGCGATGATGGGCTAGAACGATGAAAAAACTAGGAAGATTTTTTTTATTGGTAACTTATTGCTAATCATAAATATTTGCTCTATCGTAAACGATTTCGCCTTCTGAATTGTTGAAAACTTGAGAATATTACATATATTTGCCACAATAAAGGGGATTTTATACTCCTTGTTGTTTTTAATATCGTGAAAAATAGTTTAGCAATGAAGTTGAGATATATTACAACACTTTTGATCTCCATGCTCTGTTTTACAGGCTTGAAGGCTCAAGATGAGATCGTTTACGACCAGTATTTCTGGAACTACTATCTCGTAAACCCTGCAGTTGCCGGCGCTAGCCGTTGCTCACACGTAATGGGTACATTCAAGAAGCAGTGGGTAGGTATGGATGACTCTCCAATTACCGGAACATTGAGTTTCCGTACCCGTATCTTGAAGAACCTCGGTTTAGGTGCTTATGGTTACTACGACAAGAATGGTTATTCTCTTCGTCAGGGTGGTCAGGTATCATTGGCATACCACATTCCGCTTACACAGAACTATGGCTACTTCATGAAGGACCGTGAGTTGCAGCGTCAGTTGTCATTCGGTCTTTCTGCAGTCATCAACCACTATGGCTTCGACTCAAAGTTGTTCGAAGACGAAGATGCTTTGAGCGATAACACAATTGTGAATGGTGGTGAGGATAAGGGTACTTATTTCAATGCCAACTTCGGTACCTACTTTATGTGGGACCGCTTCTTCGCAGGTTTGTCAATCGCAAACTTGTTGCCTACCGAACTTGAGCAGCTTGGTGCCGACGAACCCGTTCGTCCAATGACCTTCTTCATCTTCGCAGGTTACACCTTCCCGGTTAATAGCACAATCGACATCGAACCATCAGCAATGTTCAAGTTCGATGAAAATGATAACCGTCAGTTAGACATTAACTTAAAGTACGAGCAGGTGTTGCCAGACAATCCTGACTTCTCTTATTGGCTGCAGATGGCATATCGCCACGGCTTGGATCCGGACAACTCACAAGGTTTGGCATTCTCACCAATGGGTGGTATCAACTACAAGGGTTTCCACATTGGTTATGCCTATACCCTTGGTTTGACCGATATTCAGCGTCACAACTCTGGTACCCACGAGGCCATGCTTGGCTACTCATGGTGTAAGGTTAAGAAGTTCTGCCGTTAAAAATGATAATTACGTTTAAAATATAAAGTTAGTATAGGCATTAGGAAATCTGAAAAGCAGGTTTCCTTTTGCCGTTTAGGTGTATATTTTATTAATAGGGAAAAATTCTAGTAACATGAAAACAAATAAGCTTTTTAAATGGGTTGTTACGGCTGCTCTGGCGTTGACAGGGCTGTCGGGCAGTGCCTATGCACAGGGTACACTACCTTTGGTTTCTGGTACCAACTTCGAGGTCGAAGGTGCGGGGAAGAATTATTACAAGTCAGTGGATGAAGTTACCGGTTGGTTGGGTATTATACGACCAACTATGGGTATCGGTGATTTTAAACTAGTGGATACAACTAATTCCGATGGCCTTTTGTCGCATTTCTTGTCAGAAGATAAATTCTATGGTATTAATAATAGTTCCATTAGATTGGATTCTCTCCGTTTGAAAGAAGACGATGGTTGGGGTATGGTTGTGTCTGGAGGCGATAAAGGAATTCAATATGGTGGCGCTACTATTTTGAATTTTTCTGTTGGTGGCTTACAACCTGGAAGTGCGTATCGTGTGGAAATAGATTATGAATCTCCTTTGATTGCAGATTATGCAAAAACAAGTTCAGATCTTAATAAAGACAAAGATGCAAAAGGCAAAACGAGGACTACAAGGAGACAAACTGATGAAATTGGAGGTTTATTAGCAAATGTCAATTGTACTGCTACAAACTGGAAGGCTGGTGAAAAGTTATCAACTTCGTCTACGGGAGGTCAAACATTGACCTTAACGTCGAGTAATGATCAAACTACAGGACCAATTGGATCTGATGGTAGGTTGTCCTTGAAGATTGGTGTTAATTCAATTACAGCTCATAGTGCAATTAAAATAACGGCAATCCGTGTTTATGCTCAAGTTGCTGCCAAGATTGTTGGACCTAATCCTCCAGAAGTGTGTGCAGGTGGTGAAGAAGTTCGTTTAGCTGTTGACCAAGATTATGTGGGGGTAAGTTATAAGTGGCTTGTTGACGGCAGTCCTGCGTCAGGTGATAATGTGGGTTCTGCTTATTTACACAAATCGGTACTAGAATTCCCTAATAAAAACACTACTTCTATAAGTCATACATATACATATCAGGTTATAAAAGATGGAAAAGTATTGTTAACTTCTGATCCTTTTGTACTCACTGATATTCTTTGCTGTATGGAAGGTGGAAAACCAACTTCACGTCGTTTGATTTGGCAAGACGACTTTGGTACATTCACATCCCCAACTTCTTATTGGAATTGGGATTATTCCAATCCAGATGAACCTAAGAAGGTTACTGGTACTACAACTTTAGCCAACCGATACGAATACTGTAGAACAGACGATATTCCTGGTGCTGAATGTTCTCTTATTGGTTATAGTAGTACCTATGGACAAGTATTTGGTGAGGGTAAGTACACATATATTGCAAAAATTGGTCGTGTTAATGGTAATTTTACCGATAATGCTGGTATTGGTTGGGTATGTCAAACTGGTGATGGACAATATCCAGACGAAGTTGGTTTAGAGTTTTTCCCTGACCACACATATCCTGATGGTAGTGCTGCCGGTGCTTGCTTGATGCTGAACTGTGGTAACAATGCTGGTGAAACTATTTACAAGAGAACTATTCCGAATTTGTGTGAAAAAACCGTTACGGTAAAATGTTATATTAATACATTTTCAAAATCAGGTAATCCTGTATCAATACAGGTTAAAGTTACAGATGTAGCGAGTGGTAATTTTAAGCTTTCAGATCCTGTAACTAAATATTCAAACAAGGGACGTGCGTGGGTTCCTGTTCAGGCTACTATTGATTTGACAGGTACTGAAATGGAGTTTGAAATTATTTCATTTGTTGGTGTAGGTTCGCCTCATGACCCATTAACAACTGGTCCTGGCCCCGATAATAAACCTAAAGAGCAATGTGATTATAATGAATTGGGTAATGACTTGTTGTTAGACGACATCCAGATTTGGGGATGTTCTGCTCCTCCTGTTGATTTGTTCTTTAATCATTTAGAAGTTGAAAATGAAACCTGTAAGGGTGATACAACAGAATTGCATGTTAATGTAACACAAGCTATAACAACCTATTATGGTTCTGAATCTCCTTATTTCATTTATCAGTATTCTACTACTCCTACAGATAAAGACTCTTGGAAAAATTTGAATGAGGCTCCGACCAATGAAGTTATCTACAAGGATTTGTCTGACCTTATAAAGGCATTAGACCTTAAGACTGATGATGAGGTTTATTTCAGAGTTGTTATGGGAACAGAAACCTCTTTGAATAAAGCTTTGAGTGATAATGAAGTATTCAATCCTAATAAGGTTTGTTCTGACTATGTTGTTTCTGATCCCGAGAACGTGATTAAGTTGACAATTAAGTGTGCTGACTGTACGGATCCTAACGACATAAAACTTACCGCCAAGGTTGATGCTGAAGCAGCAAAGCCAGCTCCTGCGGTAATTAAACTTTGTCAAGGTCAAAGTGTAACTTTGTCAACTAACGATTTAAAACCAGAAAAGCCTGAAGACATTAAGTCTGAAGATTTCAAGGGCTTCACAGTTAAATGGTATAAAGATGAAGTCTTACAAGACGAATTGACAGAAACACCTGTTACAAAAACTACTAACACCATTACTTATTCTGAAACAGATGAACCTGGTAAGTATGTATGGAAAGTTGTCGCAACCGATCCGTTCCCAGGTGCAACTTGTGAAAAGGAAGCAGAAATTACTGTTGAGTTCCTTGAAAAACCAACAGTTGAAAACCTCGCATTTGAATTCTGTGAAAAGGAACCGGATGCAACTGATAAACTTCCTACGGCTAAAACAGGTGAAACTTATTCTTATTTTGCATCTGAGGAAGACGCAACTGCTGGAACCCCAGATGTTACAATTGGCGATTTCAAAACATTGGCAGTAGATGAGTATAATTATTTCTACACATTAACTGATGCAAATAAGTGCGTAAGCGATCCTGCAAAAGTTGATATTACTGTTCGTGAAGTTCCCGTTTTCGAGGTCCCTGCTATCACGCCTCCTTCTTTCTGTGCTGGACAGTATGATGCAGATGGTGATGGTGAACCAGATGAAAATTATGAGTTGATGGTAAATGACCCTGACGAAAAGTATGATATTACTTGGACTCCAGTTTCAGAGGGCGCGTCTACTAAAGTGAACTCTATGAAGGGTAATATTTCTGCTTTCAAGTTTAAATATGTTGTATCTGCAACTTACGGCGACTTGGTTTGTAAGGCAAAAGAACAAGATTATTCCGTTAAGGTTGACCCTGCTGTTGTCATTGAAAAACTAGCAACTAGAACTGACGAATGTGACTTGTATGTTCTTGATGTGGTTATTGACCCAGCTGACGCTGACAAAAAATGGACCGGTGAAGGATTTGATGTTGACGATTCATTCGCTGAAAAGTGGGTAAAAGCGTTTGTAACTGGTAAGATTACTTTGGAAGCTTCTAAAGAAGGTTATTGCCCTGTAAGTAAGGATTTGGAAGTGAAAACAAAAAAGAGCCCTATAGTAATTACAGCTAATCCTGTAACAATGGTTAAGATGTTACAGTACAAATCACCTAAGACTTTGAAGGAAGCTTGTAGTGGCTTGTCTCCTGACTTGGCAGCAGATGATGCCAACTTGGCGAGCGATTTGGAACTTGTATATACTCAGTCTCCATTGAAAACTGAGGCTACTAAGGATGAAGCAAAGGCTTTAACTTATTCTGCAACAGAACCTAAACCACAGGCAACGCCTGATGGTCAGGAAGGTAAGTTTAATGCTGATAAGGAAGTTCAATACTATTACATTAGAGTTCACAACAAAGAAACTGATTGTTATAGTGACCCTATCTTAGTTGTGGTTACATTCTATGGTGCTCCTATTCCAGAAGCTGATAACTCATATTTCTGTAAGGGCGTTGAAACTACCATGACCTTAGATAAGTTTGTTCGAGCAACAAAGGCTTCTGAACAAGACGAAACCATCTATACTCTTCACGTTTACAATGAGGACAAAACTACCGAGTTAACTGGTGCTGATTTAGCAATTAACACAGATAATGAAGGTGTGACTCAATATTGGGCTACACAGAGTAGTGTTGTAGAAGGTGAGTACTCTGAAAGTGAAGCTGTTCCATTTGCAGTTACAGTATATGGTGTTGACGCTCCTACTATTGATCAATCACAGTCTCATTATGTTAGAGAGGATAGTAAGGATAAACTTTACTATTGTTTGAATGACGATGATGTTTCTGTGATGAAGGCTATTGAGAATATAGATGAGTCTAATTCTTTGTATTCTTCTGGTATGGAGTGGTCGAAAGGCTCACAACTTGATGATAATACAAGGGGTGACGCTACAATGACACCTTCAGTTGATGCTGTTGGTGAAACCGATTACTTTGTTCGCCAATATTATAAGATAACAGCTGAAGGGTTCGAGGCGGTATGTGTCAGCAAGTCTACTCCTTTGACTGTCGTTGTTGAAAAGACAGAAAAGCCTGGTGTAACAGACGTTACTTACTTGTATAGCGATTATAAAGAAAAGACTCAAATGAATTCATTGCTAGAGCAGGAAGCTAATCTTATTACCGATGCTGATAAGAATGATTTCATTTATGAATACGCAGAACTTAATGATGCTGGAGATCTTTCTTCTGCAACAAGTTGGGATGCTACCGTGCCGGTTCCTGATAAGATTGATCCAAATGGTGCATCTGTGACTAAGTATTATGCGGTTCGTAAGACTGCAAAATCTGGAGCAAAATGTACAAGTGAGTCTTCTTTGATTACAGTTACGTTTAGCGACTCTCCAATGCCGAAGGTAAAAGCTATTCAGCTTTGTGAAGGTCAAACTATACCTTCTTTATATCCTTCTGATTTTGTAAAAATTGGCGAGGGTATAAATGGTTATAATAAGTTCGATTTGCTTTGGATTGATGGTGAAACTTTCAACGGTACACCAAAAGCTGCTGATTTCGAAGGCGTAACTCCAAACAATACTCCTACATCTTTAGGTGTTGCCAAAGTGAAGGATGTTGGTCAGACTGCAGAATATGTATATTATATTGCACAGAAGGACCAGAATGAGCCTTATGCAATTGGGGCGCCTAGCAAGTTGGTTATTACTGTTTATCCAAATCCAGTTTTGGTTACAGAAGAAATTGAACCTGTATGCGAATCTAAAGTCGATTTGGCTAATGGTGTAACTTCTGTTAATAGTGTTTCTTCTACTGAAAAACATTACTACCAGACAAAGGATGATTTCAATTCTGAAATCCTTGATGGTAAGGCTTCGGAAACTGGTTCTTACTATGTTGTTGGTTGGATGTTGAATCCTGGTGATAACCCTATTACAGGTAGTGAATACTGTAGATCTAGCTTTGAAGAGATTAAGGTTACAGTTGATGAACTCGAAATTACCAGGGCTAACGACTCTATTACCTGTCCTGATACAAAGGGTTACCTTACTGCTGCTATCGAGACTAACGTGTCTAAGGCAAAGTTCGAATGGTCTGCACAGAATGGTACTAGTGGCACTCAAACCGATAATGATGTTCTTGATGGTAAGAGCAAGTTTGAGTCTAAGGCATTGCCTGGCATTGCCAACGATGTTTACTTGTTTGACTTGAAGGTGACTGCTGGATCATGTTCAGAGTCGAAGTCCGGTATTAAGATTACCTTGGGCGATGGACCTGTTGAAGGTACTTTGACATTGGCCGAGACCAACAATACCATGTCTGGTAAAGCTTACAGCGACAATTCTCGCGACGTGACTTCCGATCCGTTCTTTATGTGTGGCGATGGCGTTTCTGCTACTGCTGACTTTAAAAAGGATGAAAATTCTGAATTCAAGTGGGTTGACGTTGATGATAATCCTGTAAGTGCTAGCGCAATTACTAAACCTGGCGTTTACTACGTTAAGTACTCTAATAAGTGTGCTACTTCTGTTAAGTTCGAAATTAAGGATGCTTCTATCAAGGACAATATGTTCACTATTTCTAGCAAAACTTTGAAGGCTGACGAAAATAGTGCTGAACAGTTGTCTATTTGTGAAAAGGAACCGCTCGACTTCAACTTGAAGTACACTACAACTAAGAGTGATGAGTTCTCTATTGTTTGGACAAAGAATGGTGCATCTACCGAAGATGTGAAAAACGACAAGGGCTCTATTGCTTATTCTAAACCTGAAAATAGTGGCGAATATAAATACGTCATTACTAACAAGGGTTGCTCTGTAGATGGTAAGGTTAGTGTACAGGTTAAGCCGTACATTAAGTTTACTCCTGAAAACGACTTCTTCATTGCACGTCGTGATAGCGAACTCGTTATCAACATCGACATGGAAGTGCCTACTACAACTCCTGACGTTGAATGGTTGAGCGAAAACAAGGGCTCTGTAGTTTCAACCGACGAAGATTATACTTATAAGGTTAAAGCTACCGATGTCTTTAAGGTTCACATGTCTGGCAATGACTTCTGTCCTGCCGATACAACAATTAGGGTTGTTATGGATGGTAGACTTACTGCTGAAACCCAGTTGGATGAGAAGATGTGTAAGGACGATAAGGCGTACTTGATAATTGACACAACTGGTACAGGAGACTTGTATTACAAAAACTTGTACAGTGTTGTAGTTTATGAAACCGTTGGCGATGTTACACGTGAACTTAGCGACTCAAAGAGAAAGGTAGATACACAAACTGGTATTATCTCTTACGAGGTTTCGCCACGTGCTTCAGCTACTTACCTTACCAAGATTACTTATCGTGAAGGTGAGGGCGTTGATGAACAGGTGTTCACTGTTGACAACGAAATTGAAATCTTGCAACCTGCATCGTGGACCTACTCTCCTGACTATGCTGTTTGTGCTGGTGATGAGTTACAAGTTGACTTGACTAACATTAAGCCTGTTGGTGCAGTAACCATTGAATGGGATGCAAATGCCGACATTACTTCAACTGCCGATTCAAGTGTTGTGGTTGCTCCTGTTTACGATGAGGTTAAGGCTAAGAACCATAAGGTAACCAAGCGTTATGCATTCACTGTTAAACGTGAAGGTTGTGTTGACCGACGCGACTCAGTTCCTGTTAAGGTTTGGGAACCTATTGTAGGTTCAATGAACGATACCATTATTTGTGAAGGCTTTGGCGTTCGCTTGAATGCGACTAACTACCAGGCTAACACTTATGAATGGACAACAGCTAGGGAAGCTACTCCTATAGCAAAGACTGCTACTGCTTACATTGAACCTGAAGTGACTGCTTTCTACGTGGTTCACATGACTCGTGGCGTTTGTGAACTTGACGATTCATTGCAAGTTCAGGTTAACTCTAAACCAGTCTTCCAGGGTGTTGATAGTACCGGTATTCACCAGTTGACCGTGGCTGTTGAAGCTATGTCTGGTACTTCTCCATTTGAGTACCGTGTTGACAATGGCGAATGGGTATCTGATAACATTCTCGACAGCGTGGCTTATCATCACCACGTCATTTATGTGAAGGATGCTGCAGGCTGTTTGGATACTACCGAATACTATTTGAACCCACCTATCATTACTATTCCAATTTGGTTCTCACCTAATGGTGACCAGACTGCCGATCGTTGGGAAGTTCCTAGCATCAGCGAAACTTATCCTTCTGCTGAAATTAAGATCTTCGACCGTTGGGGTAAGCTCTTGGTTCGCTACAATGGTTCTGACCCAGGATGGGATGGTAAGTACAATGGTCAAGACATGCCTTCTACCGACTACTGGTACGAAATTCATGTGCGTGAAATTGATAAGACCTACACTGGTCACTTCACGTTGTTGAGACGATAAAACAATCATCTCCTTATAAATTGAAGGAGCTGCCCAATAGGGTGGCTCCTTTTTTTATACATTATTTAACTATGCTAGTCCTTAATTTGCTCTTAATTATGATTAACTTTACAAGAATGGGTAATATTTGCCAATTTATGTGGCTTTACCCCCCTTATATATGCCTACCATATGTGTGGGCCCCTACTAACATAGAATAAAAGAAAAAATGATATATAATGACAAACAAGTGGGTTTCCAATCCTCTGACGGATGAACAAGAAAAACAGAAAGAAGCCCTAGCCAAAGAGTTAGGCTTCAGCCCTGTGCTTTGTCAGCTGCTGATTGAGCGTGGGGTTACGGACGCGGAAAGCGCCCGACATTTCTTTCGTCCCCAGTTGAGCGACTTGCACGATCCTTTCCTTATGAACGACATGGGAAAGGCGGTTGAGCGCATTAACAAGGCAATGGGACAGAAGGAAAAGATTTTGGTGTATGGCGACTACGATGTTGATGGCATAACTGCTGTTGCATTGGTCTACAAGTTCCTTCGGAGCTTCTATTCGCGTGTGGCTTTCCATATACCAGACCGCGATACCGAAGGTTATGGTATCTCGAAGAAACGTATTGACTGGGCTGCTGAAAACGAGATTAAGCTCATCATTATTCTCGACTATGGCATCAAGTCGTTCGACGAGGTCTCTTATGCAAAGGAGAAGGGCATCGATGTCATCATCTGCGACCACCATACTCCCGACAAGAGTGGAAGCTTGCCCGATGCTGTGGCAACCCTTAACCCTAAACGTTACGACTCGACTTACCCCGATAGCAACCTTGCTGCATGTGGCGTAGGTTTCAAACTGATGCAGGCCTTTGCACAACGCAACGGCATTCCGTTTGAACAGCTCATCCCAATGCTCGACTTTGTGGTGGTAAGTATTGCAGCCGACATTGTTCCTATTATTGGCGAAAACAGGGTTTTGGCTTACTATGGCTTGAAGCAGTTGAACAGCAATCCTAACCTCGGTTTAAAGAGTATTATTGATGTTTGTGGACTGACCGATAAGGAAATCAACATCAGCGATATTGTCTTTAAGATTGGACCTCGCTTAAATGCCTCTGGCCGTGTTCAGAGCGCTAGCGAGTCGGTTGAACTACTCATCTGCAACGACCTTACCCTTGCCAAGGAAAAGAGTGATGCCATTAATCACTATAACCAAACCCGTAAGGATTTGGACAAGAGCATCACCGACGAGGCCTTTGCCCGCCTTGAGGAACACACCAAGGAAATGGCACAGAGCAAGTCCATCGTTATTTACGATGCTAACTGGCACAAGGGTGTTATTGGTATTGTTGCGTCTAGGCTTACCGAACTCTATTACAAGCCAACCATCGTGCTGACGAAGACGAAGGATTTCTCTACCGGCCAAGATTTTATTACCGGTTCGGGCAGAACAGTTCAAGGCTTTGATATCTACAAGGGCATTGAGTCGTGTAGCGATCTTTTGCGCGACTTTGGTGGACACATGTATGCTGTTGGCCTCTCAATAGAAAATGAGGGCGATATTAGCGAGTTTAAGGAACGTTTCGAGCAATATGTAAGCGAGAATATCCTTCCAAGCCAATTGCAGCCACAAATCAATGTAGATGCCTATATCGACTTCAAGGATATTACACCTAAATTCTTCCGCTTGCTAAAACAGTTCAGCCCATTTGGTCCTGAAAATCCAAAACCGGTATTCGTTACCAAACGCGTCTTCGACTATGGTACCAGCCGTGTAGTGGGTAAGGTGCAGGAACACTTGAAACTCGAACTCATCGATTCGAATTCAGAATGCATTATGAACGGTATTGCTTTCGGTCAGAGCGATTTCTATGAGTACATCCGTAATCTTAATCCGGTTGACATTTGTTATACCATTGAGGAAAACGGATTCAACGGAAATAGCAATACGCAACTCCGCATCATCGATATTCGTAAGTGCGACGAATAAGATTTGCCTCGATACGATTATTAACATAGAAAAATCGGAACCGCGAAATGTGGTTCCGATTTTTTTTATGCTTTTATGTCACAGCCTTTATTCGTCTGTCTTCTCCCAAATCTTCTTTAGCTCACCTTCTGGAACGTCTTTAATATCTCTGCCGCTTTCTTTAACGGCTTGTTCCAGTTGGTTGAAGTGGTTGGTGAATTTGCCACATTCGGCCTCAAGGGCAGTTTCTGGGTTAGCCTTGCTTAAACGGGTAGCGCCAATCATGTCGAACAAGAGCTTGCCCCATTCGGTTTCGGCAGAAGGATTCTTATCTTCAGTTTCCGCCACGTCAAGCGCCTGCAGACGTTCAATCATCGAACTAATCAGTTCGTGGCGTGTGGCTCGTTTAAAGCCAACGCTTTTAGCCTTGTCTTGTATGCGGTAGGCTTTAATGAGGGAAGGCAGGTGTTGTGGCACGCCGCCCAAAACAGTCTTGTTTCCATTCTTTTCCTTCTGCTTCAGTTGTTCCCACGTTAGGTGCTTTTCTGCCTCGGTTTGTCCGTAAACGTGCGGATGCCTGTATATAAGTTTGTCGGAAAGTGCGTTTATGGCATCGGCCAGGTCAAACTTGTCGTCTTCGCGGGCAAAGATGCTATAGAATACCAGTTGAAGGAAAACGTCTCCAATCTCTTTCTTAATCTCGTTGGTGTCGTTACGTTCAATGGCATCGACCAACTCAAACATTTCCTCAATGGAGTTAGGACGGATAGAAGTCCAACTTTGTTCCTTATCCCATGGGCATTTCTCCCGAAGGGTATCCATCACCTCCAAAAGCCTGTTAAGGGCATCGGCATGTTTTTGTTTGTCTATTGGCAACATGGCTTATTCCCTCCACATTTCCCAACGCTTGCGGCCAATGCGGCCAATGGTGTTGAGGTATTGTTCGTAAATAGGAAGGTAGAAGTCGAAGAAGATGATGCCTAGTGGGTGCGCCTTGCTGCCCAGCCATTTCGCATTCTTGCTCATAACCACCGCTTGGGTAATGTAACGTGCAAGGAACAGGAAGGCTGTAATGCCTAGTGCAAGCCATTGACATTCTAGTGTGGCAAAAACGACCAGTGCAATGGTAAGAAGATAGAACAGCATGCGGCTGACGTTTTCAAAACCAAGGCTGAAACGTGTGCCCGTGCGGTAGAACTTGCGGTTGTCGAGGCGCTGCTCCTTCATTAGCCTATACGATTTGGCAGTGAGTTGACGGTTGCAGATGGTGATGGCGTTACTGTTCAATTCAACACAAACGTTGTCTTTTACATTCGCATCCTTCAATAGAATATCATCTTCGCCAGTGTCGAGGTCGAGGTGTTTCGAGAAACCCTTTGCCTTGTAGTAGATGTTCTTCTTATAGGCCATGTTCCTTATGGTGCCGCGGAAGATGTTGCCACGAAGGGCATAACCCATGTAGCGAATAGTGTTGAACAAGTTGTCGTAGTCGATGAGGTTGCCAATCATGCCCTCCAACTTGTTGAAGCGGGTTGCGCCCAACACCACATCGTTGGAGTTGTTAAGGTTCCTTACCATAATTTCTAGCCAAAGCTGGCTACTAGGGCAGCAGTCGGCATCGGTAAAGAGGTAAACGTCGTATGCGGCAGCCTTAATGCCGATTGACAGGCACATCTTCTTTCGGCTCATGTATTTGGCAGCACGTGGCAAGAACGAAATCTTTAGGTTTGAATGTTCCTGTGCCATACGTTCCAGCACCTCGGCGCTTTCGTCGGTCGAACCGTCGTTCACAACAATCACTTCAAACTTGTTAGGGTATTTCTGTTCCAATAGTTTGGGAATGAACTGCTTTAGGTTCTCGGCTTCGTTCTGTGCACAAACGATGATGGAAACGGGGGGCAACTTCTCGTTGTCCTTCGAACTCGGACTTTTCAACGCCTTAAGTGGCGCCGAATAGTAGTAGATGTAGTAAAAGAGTTGTATGAAAAAGAACAGACCCAGCACTCCCAACAGCAGTTGGAAGACTAGGCCCATCTCGCACAATTGATCGTATAGTGTGCTCATTTCTTGTGTTTAAATGTTTCTCTTATAGTTCAGTCGAAAGATGTGAACCTGGAAGCTGGCGAAGGTTGTAGCGCGATGCCATAATCTCGCCGTAAGCACCTGCTGAACGGATGGCCAAAAGGTCGCCGCGCTGTGTGCCGTTCATTTCATTATCTTTCAAGAAGACGTCGCTCGATTCGCAAATAGGACCTACAACGTCGTACTTTTCAACTGCAGCATCGGAAGTGATGTTCTCAATCTTGTGGTAGGCATCGTAAAGAGCTGGACGGATGAGGTCGGTCATGCCGGCGTCTACGATGGCGAACTGCTTAACAGTTCCTTTCTTAACGTAAGTAACCTTGGTGATGAGGGTGCCACACTGTGCAACAACCGAACGGCCTGGCTCGCAGTGGAGCTTCTGTCCTGGCAACAGCTGAAGGTGCTCGCTAATGGTGCGCATGTAGCCTTCGAAGTCAGGAATTGGGTTGCCGTCTGGGTCTTGGTAGTCAATACCCAAGCCTCCACCTACGTTGATGTTCTCAACGGCAATGCCTGCAGCCTTCAATTCGCCCTGAAGCTTGTTGATGGCTTCGCACAACGGAATGAAGGTGTTATTGTCGGTAATTTGTGAGCCAATGTGGAAGTGTAGGCCAATGAACTTCAAGTTCTTCAAGTTCATGACGTACTTAATGGTGTCTTGAAGATTCTCGAGGTTAATGCCGAACTTGTTCTCGTTCAAGCCGGTAGTAATCTTGGCGTGGGTGTGTGCATCCACATTTGGGTTTACGCGAAGCTCAATGTTGGCAACCTTGCCCTTCTTGCCTGCCAATTCGTTGATGACGTCCAATTCTGGCAACGATTCTGCATTGAAACAGAAGATGTTGCTGTCGAGTGCTGCCTCAATTTCCCAATCGGTCTTACCTACGCCGGCAAAAACGATTTTTTGAGGGTCGAAACCAGCCTTAACTGCTGCCAAAACCTCGCCGCCACTCACGCAGTCGGCACCAACGCCAAAGCTGGCAATAAGCTTCAACACCTTTTCGTTGGCGTTAGCCTTTACGGCATAGTGGGGTAGAAAACCATATTTTTCAGCCGATGCCTTTAGGGTTGCAACGGTCTTGTTCAGCAATTCTGCGTCGTAATAGTAGAATGGGGTCTGCTGACCTCTTAATTTCTCAATTGGAAATGTTCTTTTTGTCATGTTTTATAGCTGTTGTGGCATCCTTTGGTGGGGAATGTCCAATGTTATTTACTTTGTAAAGAATTTTTGGTTAAGGGCAACCAAAACCTTTTCCTTGTCGGCCTTGTTGATAAGGAATGAAATGTTGTTGCCCGATGCGCCATAAGAAATCATTGTGATTGGCACGTCGATAGCCGAAATGACCTGGCTCTGCATGTTTGCCTTCTGGTCGGTAAGGTCGCCCACTACGCAAATGATGGTCATGTCGCGATTGGTGGTTACGGTACCAAACTTCTTCAAGTCGTCGAGAATGTCTTCCAAGTTCTTCTCGTTGTCGATGGTAACGGCAACGCCCACTTCCGATGTGGTAATCATGTCGATGGAAGTCTTATACTGTTCGAACACTTCGAACACGCGGCGAAGGAATCCGTGTGCAAATAGCATTCGGCTCGATTTGATTCTGATAGAGGTGATGCCATCCTTTGCTGCAACAACTTCCACATGGTTAGGGGCGTAAGCTGTTGAAATAAGGGTGCCGGCATCTTCTGCCTGATTAATGTTGAGCAACTTAACTGGCACGTTTTCAAGCTTTGCTGGGGTTAGGCAGACAGGGTGCAAGGTCTTTGCACTGAAGTAAGCCAACTCGGCAGCTTCGTCGAAGTTGAGTTTCTCAACAGGGCGTGCATCTTTAACGATGCTGTTGTCGATGCGTGAAATGGCGTTCTTGTCACTCCAAATCTGTATTTCGTCTGCATGAAGCGCAGCTCCTATAAGCGATGCGGTGTAGTCGCTGCCGCCTTTCTTCAGGTTGTCAATCTCGTTGTAGGCATTGCGGCAAATGAATCCTTCGGTAATGAACAGGTCTGCCTTGCCCGCAATTTCCAATTGGCTTTCAAGGTTCTTCTTGATGTAGACAACGTCTGGCTCTTCGTTCTTGTCGATGCGCATGAAGTTAAGGGCTGGGATGCTCTTTACGTTCAAGCCCATGACTTTGAGGTATTCGGTGAACAGGTAGCTCAACAAGAGCTCGCCCTGTGCCACGATGCGTTTCTCTTCGAAAAGTGTGAAGATGTCTTGTGACAACTTTCTAATTTCGTCGAAACGGCCAGATATTTCCTTCTCAATGTTGGCGGTTTGCTGCTTGTCGCTGAATAGCTCGTTTGCCAAGTTGAGGTAGTTGCGCTCTAGGTTGTTAATGAGTTCCTTTGCGCCGTCGGGATTCTTTTTGTAAAGGTAATCCGCAATTTCGATGAGGCAGTCGGTTGTGCCGCTAATTGAAGACACCACCACAATGTTGTTCTCACCCTTGTGTGCAGCGGCTATTTGAGCCGACACTTTTATTTTTTCTGCAGTTGCTACTGCTGAACTTCCAAATTTGACTACTTTCATCTTACTACAGAATTATTACATTTTAGGGGGTAGGTAAAACCTTCGGTACGGGTCTGTCTTCCCAATCCCCCCTTTAAGTGCAAAATTACGAAATATTCGTATAAAAACCTTAATGCTTATGGATGTTGTGTTAGAATAGGTTTAGCTTATTCTGCTTGGCTTCTTCCAGGCTCATCAGCTTTTCCTGCTTTTCCTGGTTCTCCTTGCGTAGCTGGACCTGTTCTTCTTTAATGCCCCTAATGAATTCGTCGCGAGTCTTCGGGTTCAGAAGTTGCGAGGCGGCGTAGGTGCTTTGCGATGCATCTTTCATGTAGGCTACCAAACCGTCGTAGTTAGGCGCCATCTTTACGGCTGTGTGCATCTTCGAAGTGGTGGCACCGCCAATCAGCAACGGAATGGTCATGCCGGCTTTCTGCATTTCGGCAGCCACGTGGCACATCTCTTCTAGCGATGGGGTGATGAGGCCGCTTAAGCAAATAAGGTCTGCCTTCTCCTTAATGGCGGTTTCTATAATCTTTTCCGAAGGCACCATCACGCCCAAGTCAATCATCTCGAAGTTGTTGCAAGCCATAATCACCGCAACAATGTTCTTACCAATGTCGTGTACGTCGCCCTTAACGGTGGCAATGACAATCTTGCCTGCCTTTTGACCGCCGCCGCTGGTATTCTGTGCCTCGATGGTAGGTTGAAGGATGCCGACGGCATTCTTCATGGTGCGGGCAGTCTTTACCACCTGTGGCAAGAACATCTTGCCAGCGCCAAACAGCTCGCCCACGTAGTTCATGCCGTCCATCAACGGCTTTTCTATGATTTCAACGGCGCGTGGATATTTCTCCAACGCCTCCTTCAAATCTTCTTCAAGGTAGTCGCTAATGCCTTTAACTAGGGCATATTGCAAACGTTCTTCCACCGTTCCCTTTCGCCATTCGTCTACTTGTGCGGTCTGTGTCTCGCCTGCGTGTTGCGCCTTTATTTCCTCGGCCTTGGCAATCATGCGCTCGGTTGCGCCAGCGTCTTTGTTGAAAATGACGTCTTCAACGCACTTCAACAGGTCTTTCGGAATGTCGTCATACACTTGCAGCATACCGGCGTTAACAATACCCATGTCCATACCCACCTTGTAGGCATAGTAAAGGAATACCGAGTGGATGGCTTCGCGCACGATGTTGTTACCGCGGAACGAGAACGAAAGGTTACTTACGCCACCGCTAATCTTGGCATAAGGTAGGTTCTCGTGAATCCACTTTGCTGCTTGAATGAAGTAGACACCATAGTTGTTGTGCTCTTCAATACCGGTGGCAATGGCAAGCACGTTAGGGTCGAAAATGATGTCTTGTGGCGGAAAGTTGACTTTCTCTACCAACAGGTCGTAGGCGCGCTTGCAGATTTCAATCTTGCGCTCGAACGTGTCGGCCTGGCCTTGCTCGTCGAAAGCCATCACAACGGTAGCGGCACCGTATGCCTTAATCTTACGTGCTTTTTCAAGGAATTTATCCTCGCCTTCCTTAAGCGATATGGAGTTAACGATGCATTTGCCTTGCACGCACTGTAGGCCGGCTTCAATGACCTCCCATTTCGAAGAGTCGATCATGATTGGCAAACGCGAAATTTCTGGTTCTGAAGCAATCAGGTTCAAGAAGGTCACCATTTCTTGCTTGGCGTCGAGCATGGCATCGTCCATGTTGACGTCAATGACCTGTGCGCCGTTCTCAACTTGCTTGCGGGCAATGCTGAGGGCTTCCTCGTAATTCTTTTCGCTGATGAGGCGGAGGAACTTCTTTGAACCGGCAACGTTGCAGCGCTCGCCAATGTTCATGAATAGCGAACGTGGGGCGTCTGGGTTTTCGGCAAAGTTAACCGACTTTATCTCCAACTCTTCCAAACCCGAAATGAGCATGCTGTGGCTCTTGGCTGCGGGCTTGCGTGGCGGATAGTTGTTGACGAAGGCTTGGTAGGCGCCAATGTGGTCTGGTGTGGTGCCGCAACAACCACCCACTATGTTTATGAGGCCTTCTTTGGCATATTCCTCAACTTGTGGCGCCATGGTCTCTGGTGTTTCGTCATATTCGCCGAACTGGTTTGGTAGGCCTGCGTTAGGGTAGGCGCTGACGAAGTAAGGCGCATTGCCTGAAACGTCTTTCAAGAATGGCTTTAGGTCGCGTGCACCGAAGGAACAGTTAAGACCAACAGAAAGAAGGTTGGCGTCGGAAACCGATGCAAGGAATGCCTTCATGGTCTGTCCGCTTAATGTACGTCCGCTTATGTCGGCAACGGTAGCCGAAAGCATTAGGTAGACGCGCTTGCCAAGCTTCTCCATGGCGTCTTCTGCAGCCATAATGGCGGCTTTTGCATTAAGGGTGTCGAATATGGTCTCTATCAGAATGGCATCTACTCCGCCTTCAATAAGGGCAAGCATCTGTTCTAGGTAGGCTTCCCTCAACTGATTGAAGGTGACACCGCGTAAGGCTGGATTGTTAACGTCGGGCGAGATTGAAGCGGTCTTGTTGGTTGGACCTACGGAACCTGCAACGAAACGTGGCTTCGACGGATTCTTTTGGGTGTATTCGTCGGCAGCGGCGCGCGCAAGGCGGGCTCCTGCAAGGTTAATTTCCCTAACGTAAGGCTCGCAATGGTAGTCGGCCATTGAAATGCTTTGCGAGTTGAAGGTGCAAGTCTCAATAATGTCGGCACCGGCTTCAAGGTACTTTGCATGAATGGCTTTAATCTTGTCGGGCTGTGTCAGACACAGCAAGTCGTTGTTGCCACGTTGCTGGCCTGGTAGGTCGGCAAAGCGTTCACCACGGTAGTCGGCTTCTTCCAACTTGTATCGTTGAATCATGGTGCCCATGCCACCGTCGAGCACTAAGATGCGTTTTTCTAGTTCTTCTTTTAAGTCTGCCATAGTATGGTAAGCTTTGTGTTTTATTCTTCGCTCATTTTCTGGAGCAAGTCTCGGTATGCGTTGAAAACCCTAGCACGGTTAAGGAATCCAACATATATCTTCGATTTTTTCTTCACCACGGCAAGGTTCCAAGCCTTGGTGTATTCAAATTTCTTCATGATTTCGTCTACCGTGTCACCGCTGAATTCTTTCAAGCGCTCCATTTCCTCTTCCTTCTGCGATGCGCTTATAGAACGTTTCTTTAGGTCCATTTCGGCATGCTTGGCTGCAATTTCCTCTTGCACCTTTTTCTTCATGGCAGTGTTCTCGACGTAAATGAGTGCCGAAGCTCCGGTCATGAGCTGTTCCACCTTCAGTGTCTTGTAGTATTCGGGTTGGAACATAACGTTACGTATGTCGTTAATGGTCAGTATGCCTTTTAGCACACCTTCTTCAACCACAGGGAAGATGTTTCGGTTCGATTTCTTGATGATGTCTACCACGTCGCCCAAGGTCATCTTTGGCTTAATGATGCATAGGTCTTTGTCAATCAGGTCTTCAATGTCGAGCATCATCTGCACATTCTTGTCTATGTGGTGGGTATATAGCTCACCCTTCTGTGCCAAACGCATGGCGTAAAGGCTATGGGGCTCGAATGTACGTATGGTGATGTAGGCGGTAACTGCCACCGTCATGATGCTAAGGAAGAGGCCGTAACCGCCGGTGATTTCCGCAATAAGGAAGGTACTGGTCAGTGGCGCGTGCATCACGCCCGCCATCACGCCCGCCATACCTGCAAGGGCGAAGTTCTTGGTTGGTAATTGTCCAAGCTTTATGTGGTTAATGACGCTGGCCGTGAAGTAACCGGTAACACAACCCATGAAAAGGCTTGGTGCAAAAATACCGCCCGTACCGCCACTACCATTGGTTGCAGCTGTGGCAAATATCTTGAAGAAGACAATCAAGACACAGAATAGGCACATCATTCCAAAGTTTTCTCTGAACTCGTAGAACACGCTACTCTGTGTAATGGCTTCCGAATTGCCGTTAATCAAGTCTGAAATAGTGTTATAGCCTTCACCGTAGAGTGGTGGAATGAAGAAGATGAGCAAGCTAAGCATGCATCCGCCAATGGCCATCTTCTTGCCTCGGCTGTCAATGTTTCGGAAGAACGACTCCAGTTTATTGCTGCCCCTAACGAAGTAGAGGGCTACCAAACCGCAGACAACGCCTTCAAGGACGTAGTAAGGTATGTTCTGTGGGTTGAGTGTGGTGGTTGTGTCGAACACGAATTGGCTGTCGGTTCCCGAAATAAGGAAGGTGAAGACGGTCGCCGTAATGGCAGTTACGATGAGTGGAACGATAGACGCCATGGTCAGGTCGAGCATCAGAACTTCCAACGTGAATAGCACGCCTGTGATTGGGGCCTTAAAGATGCCGGCAACGGCACCCGTGGCGCCACAACCTACCAACAGCATCATCTTCTTCTGGTCGAGTCGGAACAGCCTGCCCAGGTTTGAGCCGATGGCTGAACCCGTCAACACGATTGGTGCCTCGGCTCCGACCGATCCACCAAAACCGATGGTGATGGAACTGGCTACGATAGATGACCACATGTTGTGCGCCTTAATGACCGCCTTGTTGCGCGATATGGCATACATGATTTTGGTGACACCATGGCTGATGTCATCTTTCACGATGTACTTAACGAATGTGCTGGCTATGAAAATACCCATGATTGGGGTTGCCAAGAAAAGGTAGTTAAGGTTGCCTGCACTAAAACTGGTGTTAACCCAGTGGTGCAAGGTCTCAACAATCGATTTCAATATTGCCGCTGCAATGGCACAGCCCACTCCCACAAGGAAGGCGAGTGCTATAAGCGTCTGTTTGTCGCTGATGTGCGTCTGGCACCAATGGAAAAACTTAACCCAGGTCCTTATCAGCTTGTTAATGATACCTTTTATCATTCTTTCTTACTCTACAACT
The DNA here is from genome assembly GCA_024401645.1 of Paludibacteraceae bacterium. Lineage (GTDB taxonomy): Bacteria > Bacteroidota > Bacteroidia > Bacteroidales > Paludibacteraceae > Physcocola. Next base: position 136,782 of record JAKSKR010000001.1, read on the forward strand.
AATCTTTCAAACAACAAAATTACTCTTATTATTTGTCTTGTATGTCTTTATTTGCTGTTTTTTTTATTATTGTGCTATTATATCTATCTTTGTTGCGTATAAAAAAGAAAGAATACTATGCTCAAATTAATTTCGTGGAACGTGAATGGCTTGCGTGCTTGCGTAGAAAAGGGTTTCTCGCAGTCGTTCGAACAGTTAGATGCCGATTTCTTTTGCTTGCAGGAAACCAAGATGCAGGCTGGTCAACTCGATTTGCAATTTCCTGGTTATGAATCTTATTGGAACTATGCCGACAAGAAAGGCTATTCGGGTACTGCCATCTATACCAAACACCATCCGCTAAATGTCACTTTGGGTATGGGTATTGACGAACACGACCACGAGGGACGTGTCATTACGCTCGAAATGGAGAATTTCTTTTTGGTGACGGTCTATACGCCAAATTCCCAAGACGAATTGCGCCGCCTAGACTACCGCATGACGTGGGAAGACGACTTTAAGGCCTACTTGAACAAATTGGCACAGAAGAAACCGGTTGTGGTCTGTGGCGATTTGAATGTGGCACACCAGGAGATTGACTTGAAAAATCCGAAAACTAACCGACGCAATGCCGGTTTTACTGACGAGGAACGTGAAAAGATGACCAGTCTTTTGGCCTCTGGCTTTACCGACACCTTCCGTTTCTTTAATCCCGATTTGAAAGATGCTTACAGCTGGTGGAGCTACCGCTTCCATGCCCGTGAGAAGAATGCGGGTTGGCGCATCGATTACTTCCTTGCCTCATCTAGCATCGACGATAAGTTGGCTAGTGCAGCCATTCATAGCGAAATTCTTGGTTCTGACCATTGCCCGGTTGAGTTGCAAATCAACTTATAAAAAACATAAGCCCTAATGCTTATTTTACGGTGGCGTTAACGAAAAACGGCGAGCAAATTTTTGTGCTCGCCGTTCCTTTTTTTATGTGTAACTTCTTATAATTTCTCAATATCTGTGGTAGAGAGTCCGGTAACTGCAGAAATGATGTTAATATCAACACCACACTCTTTCATCTTTCGGGCATTTTCAATGTTTTTCTCCATAGCCCCTTCTTCTCGGCCCTTTATTAAGCCTATTTCTTCGCCTTCTTTCAAACCTTCTTCTCGGCCTTTTTTCAATCCTTTTTCTTCACCTTCCCTTAAACCTTTCCTAAAGTGTCCGTTAAGAAGCGTGATTTCAGCCGAAACGGTGTCCCAATACTTTTCGTAGGCTTCGAGTTGTGCGTCAGAATAGGCGCCTCGCTCAACGATTGCCATGGCCTTGCATATTTCTGGACTGTCGAGCAATTCTTGCGGAACCTCTTGCGTCTTCTCATTGATTTCTGTGAGGAAACGGAGCCAGAGGCGTTTCATGGTGTGTTCTGCCAATGTCTGTGGCTTGAACTTCTTCAGCTCGACGAATACAAGCTCTATGCCCTCGATAATGCGGTCTGGATTCCCCTTTTCTGCCAACTGGAATTGGTGGAAATACTCTTCACCGTCAAAACCTCTGTCGTTTACAATGTTTAGTGAATAGACTGGCTTGAGCGATTTGTAGTCACTTTTTTTGTCGGCCTGCTTCACATAGGCTTTTGATGCGTTAAACAGAACACGTTGCTTGAACTCATCGGTCCAGTACATCTGCATCTCCACAAGAAACTGTCTTCCGTTTTGGTCTTTGCAACGAACATCAACAATCGAGAATTTCTTAAAAGGACTCTCATTGGTCATTTCCACAGGCAGGTATTCGACCTCGGTAATGACTTCTCCATTCTTGAACGGCAGAATCGCATTCAAGAAGCTGATTATAAGGTCGGGGTGTTCAAACACCGCCTTAAATGTCAAGTCATATCTTGGATCTAAATACTTTCCCATAGGGTTCTTGTTTTTAGCAAAATTAGATATATTTTGCGAGGTGGCAAAATTACGGCATTCTAAAATGTAGTAGACAGAAAATCCCCCAAAAGTTGTGATTCTTTTGGGGGAATGGTAGGCTAGTTTTTATTTATTTTTGGTTAGCCTGAAATTTTGCTTTTGGGTTAAACAGGCACCCATAATCTGCTCATGCGAAAGTAGAGCAAAGAATCTATATATTTTTGTATTTAAAGATATATTTATACTCCTCTGAATTTGAAGCATTAGAATCATAACCTTCTTCTGATGGTCCTGAAGGAGTCACAGATTTCTTTTTGACAGAAACTGATGTGGGACGGTTTTGTGAGTCAAGTATCCATTGTAGTTTGTAAATGGTTTGACCGCCATGCATTGTTCCAAGATCATCAACTGTGATTTTTATTGGTAAGTGCTTACTTGGCTTTGATACATTGCCATCAAGCAACACGATTGGAAATGCTGTTGACATTAAGTGGCGAGACATTACAAACAGTGTAAAGTCAACATTGAGCAAATTCTGTTTTGTCTTGTCGTATTCCACATTAACTACCTTTTCATCAGAGTTGCCATGCGCAATACTTGCCAAATCCCCTTCATTATTCCAATTGTAGTATACTGGTGATACCCAGCTAGGAATAGATGCCACGTTCTCTGCGCTACTAACGCGGCCATTCTTTATGTTGATTTTGGTTTTTGTATTATCATCTTCAATAATATCATCATTGTCAATCAACAATTGGGTCTTCCCGTGAAAGTCGGTTGTTTTCAGTTCCAATCCGTGTCCTGCTTCCTCAGAATAGATTTCCTTCATGTTGCCATTACTGTCATATTCAAATTCACAGAAATCTGCATCGTCTTTCATCTGGATGGAAGAAAGTCGTTTGTTATTTATATCTTCTTGTTCGTGTGTGCGATCTCCAACTGCTATGACGGTGTCACAAATCGCTTGGGCGGAGGAGTCACACATTGCAGTGTTACGATCATCACTTTCTGTATAGTCTCTTTTTGACTCTATCAGTACCATTATGAATGCCCCAATTAATACTATAAGTGGTAATATCCAAAGTTTATTTCTCATAATCAATACGTTTTAGTCATTAAATGTCCATCAATATATACATTAAGGTTACTATCAAACTGGAATTTAGATTCAATTTTTGTCCCGTCTTTAGATAATAGAATAACCCCATCATTAGTTATAAACACATAATTGAAACTTTCGGTGTGCATACCGCCTCCTAATCTTTGATATGTATAACTTGCGTATGTAGGAGATATAATGTCAAGGAGAATCATGTCTGGTCCATTGGTTAGACTGTATTGACCTGATAGTAATTTTACAGCTTCTTTATTTTCTGGCGAATTTGCTATTTCTCTTGGTGTTTGTCGCTTTGGTGTTGTTTCGCTATAGGAGTATTGGTTTGGATGTGAATTACTATAGCTTTGATTGCTATTATTGTCGTAATTTTGATTGTTGCTATAACTATCGTTTTGAACGTCGTTTACTTCTTTATTGTAATTGTATTTGTGTCCACCATTCCATGTAACCAAGCATAGCACCAGACAATAGGTAGTGATTACACAACCAGTGTATTTTAGTATTTCATTAACCAGTTTTCTCTTTTTATCACTGTTGTAATTATAAAGAAATACCGCTGACGCAATCCCGCATATGAGCATTGCTATTCCCCATGAATAGCTTGGGGAATGATATTCCATCATTTTGTAAGCACAGGATATCTCTGCCAATAAAAGAACCAATCCCAGAACGAGCGGGCTAAATATCATGCTGATAATACCTTTAGTATTATCTGACAGTGACTTCCAAATAGGAATTTCGTTATTTTCTTTTTTGTAAAAATAGGCGTAATACCCAGCGCCTGCTGCAATCAATATTGAAATGATTGCCCACAGTGCGTTATCCAGAAATATAGCAGATGCAACCGCACCTCCTATGAATAACGCTTGAATAATACTTGTGACTTGTTTCATTTTGTTGTTTTTGCTTTTTTATTCAGACCGAAAGATGTTTATAATAATTTTTTCACTGTCTTATTATTTAGAATAAAGGATTCCATTCCCTCCATTTAACAATGTCATCTGACTCCATACCCTCGTTACCGTGAATCGATTTTCCTTTTTTTAATTTCACGACTACGTCACTATATTCTTTAGGGACACCAATGAGGACGTTGCCTTCTTTTACGAATGATTTAATACCCAATAGCGGGCATGTTCCTTTATAATGGTTTTGCTCTAGTCCATAATCTCGTAAAGCGGGCTTATTATTGATATTCGGCTTCCCTACAAGATGCCAACATACAGTACTTTTATATATCAAATACTCATATTGATAAATAGGGTCGTCGTTATAGTTGCCATCTCGTAAATAAAGATGTATTGTATCCTTGTCGGCTTTGCAATATCCATGGGTTCCCAATTCTCCATCAAAACCAAAAGACATAGTAAATTCTTGCTCCAGTTTTTCACCATCGGCACTGTATTGTGGCTTAGGTAAATCATAGAAATACAAACCATTTTGCCATTCCATCATGTCATGCATTGGGTCTAATATACCGCATGTACCGATTCGCTTACCTTCTTCATCATATATTTCGCCTTTTAGCCAATCTTCATATGCTCCTGTTCTATTCCCATCCCAATCAGTTTCATAATACTTGGCTTCTGTGATTTGCCATAAATCCTTATCAGACCAAATTACACCACCATGGGTCTCATCGTCATTTTCGCAACTGCATAGAATTGTAGCTCCCACAAATAATAGTGGAAGATATTTATTCATAAATGAAAAATTTTTTATGTTCATTTTTTTCTTCTTTTCGATAAATCTCAATGTTTCTTATTGCCTATTATTCAAAACCGCACGGACACTTTGGCCGCAGTAGAAGAAGCCGCGGGTTAGGTAGCCGTTGTTACAGTCGATGTTGACATCGTCGAAGTTGAGGAAGTATGCGTAGAACGGGTTGCGCTCGTTGATCAAAGACGACCAGTAGAGACCGTTGTCGCCAGCGTAGTGGAGGAATTTACCCTCACGGAAGCCTGCAGCGGGCAGGAAGATGGTGGCTCCGTTTACCTTTGAGGTGCCCAACCGTCCGTTCACGCCACTGCCGTTAATGTCCTTGACCCAATTCCAATCGCAACCTTCGATCAATTCATCAATCTCATGTACTGTCGGCATGCGCCATGCACTTCCCCAGTTTGCGGTCGCTGCGTCATCCTTTGCCTCCAACAATGTCTTGTAGTCTACTGTGCCATAGCCTTCGACGGTGCAGTATTTGGTCTTGCTGTTTATACGGCCCTTGCACCACTTGTAGGTTTCCGGCCTGTAGTCCTCCTTCGGCTTGGTCTCTCCCCAAGCGAAGTAATCTCCGTATTCGGTCGGTCTGGTGGCGCCTACGTTGTAGGTGGCCCACTTGGTGCCGCTTGGCAGGCCAAGGTCCACATAGGTATGGTTGTGCATAATACCGGTAACACTTACACCTTGTATGGCCTCTAACTCTTTTTTATCGAATGTTTCCTCTTTATCTTCATCTGTGCAGGCCTGGAATACACATATCATCATCCCGGCCATTAAGAAGACGAATGAAAATTTCTTATTTGTAGTACTTGTATTATATGTATTCATGTGTTATTGTCAAATAAAGAAGGCTGGTTACCCAGCCTTCTATTAGTTAGTCATACAGACAATTTAGTGTCGTAAACTGTTCTCTATCAATCAGTGCCTTTATCTCTGAAGGTAAGGCTGTCTGTTTCTGACATTTCTCAGTTGCAAGTCCAAAGAATGAAAGGGTGAGAGTTGATCCTGACACTGTTGCTGGTATATAATCTCCATCTTCATCGTAGATGTTTCCATTGTTGTAATGATATTTGTACCTTGCTATATTCCATGTCCCATATTCGTTATCGCAAGAGTACAAGTAATCAGGAGTAAAGTAATAATATACCGTATAATCATCTTCATCATCGTCTCCCCCGATTGAATGGTATGAACTTTCTTTCCAAATACCAATTATCGAAGAATTATCGTTGTCGTTATCATCATCACCACAAGATTGAAAACCGATTGCAAAAATGAATAATGACAATAGTGCGAGTATCTTTTTCATATTCCACTTAGAATTTATATGACAAACTTAAAGAGAAACAGAAGTTCTTTATTTTAGCTAAATCTCCAAGGTCATCGTCATAAGACGAATTGTATCCTCCGTTGTATCCCCCGTAGTAGTTATAATCATCATAATCATAGTCATAGTCGCTTGAACTCTCAGTCTTTGCAACATTGATCAACCCCCAGTCAAAACCACAAGAAATTCCATATTTCTTTTGGTATTCGGCACCAACTCTAAATCCCAATCCAAAGTCAAATCTTTTGTATTCACCTTCGTCGCCAAAGGCGTCATATTTCTCTGTTTTACCATCATATTTGTCCTTTGATTTTCCTGCAATACCAAATGCAAGGTAGGGGCCAAAGTCTCCGAATAAGCTGATGTCGTTATTGATTTCATGTCTGTAACCAGCGTGAATAGGCAATGTCAAATATAGAAGGTTAAGTCTTGTTTCGTCTCCCCCGCCAAGGTCCATTTTGTAACCTTTTTGATCTAGTATAAGTCCTGTGTTTCCATATATGCCATTAGCTATTGGAAGTTCAGCTCTTACACCTACGTTAAAACCAGCTCTGCTACCAGCATCCATAAGGTCATTACGTTGTTTTGCAACGTTTAATCCAGCTTGTACTTGCCACGACAAGTCGTTTTGTGCAATTACTTCAAATGAAGACATACTTGCAAATAAAAGAGCAAGAGAAAGTAAATTTTTTTTCATGAAATGTTTCTTTAAATCCCAAAATCCAAGGATTGTATTAAGATTGAATTACAGACGGATTTTCCTATAAAACAAGCCGTTATAAAGGGTCTGCAGTTATTGAGTTTCAAAAACAGCGCTAATATATATATATATATATATATATATATCCAAATTTTAAGCAAACTATTTTTAAAATATTTTGTTGGCCTGCTGATCTGACGTGGGTTATTGATAGAGATTTAGTCAAGTTTGTTGTAAACGAAAAACGGCGAGCAAATTTTTGTGCTCGCCGTTCCTTTTTTATGTGTAACTTCTTATAATTTCTCAATATCTGTGGTAGAGAGTCCGGTAACTGCAGAAATGATGTTAATATCAACACCACACTCTTTCATCTTTCGGGCATTTTCAATGTTTTTCTTGCTAGCTCCAATTTCCTCTCCTTCTTTCAAACCTTCCGCTTTGCCTTTCCTGAAGTGGCCGTTAAGAAGTGTGATTTCCGCCGAAACGGTGTCCCAATACTTTTCGTAGGCTTCGAGTTGTGCGTCAGAATAGGCGCCTCGCTCAACGATTGCCATGGCCTTGCATATTTCTGGACTGTCGAGCAATTCTTGCGGAACCTCTTGCGTCTTCTCATTGATTTCTGTGAGGAAACGGAGCCAGAGGCGTTTCATGGTGTGTTCTGCCAATGTCTGTGGCTTGAACTTCTTCAGCTCGACGAATACAAGCTCTATGCCCTCGATAATGCGGTCTGGATTCCCCTTTTCTGCCAACTGGAATTGGTGGAAATACTCTTCACCGTCAAAACCTCTGTCGTTTACAATGTTTAGTGAATAGACTGGCTTGAGCGATTTGTAGTCACTTTTTTTGTCGGCCTGCTTCACATAGGCTTTTGATGCGTTAAACAGAACACGTTGCTTGAACTCATCGGTCCAGTACATCTGCATCTCCACAAGAAACTGTCTTCCGTTTTGGTCTTTGCAACGAACATCAACAATCGAGAATTTCTTAAAAGGACTCTCATTGGTCATTTCCACAGGCAGGTATTCGACCTCGGTAATGACTTCTCCATTCTTGAACGGCAGAATCGCATTCAAGAAGCTGATTATAAGGTCGGGGTGTTCAAACACCGCCTTAAATGTCAAGTCATATCTTGGATCTAAATACTTTCCCATAAGTGATCAATTTTTGTAAAGATAGGTATATTTTTTTAAGGTGGCAAAAATTAGAAAAAGTGTACCCCAAAAAGCCTATATTTTACTTTTCATAAACCAACGCACTACTGCTATAGCCGACACGGTGGCAAGGCCGATGATGAATCCCATCCAAATGCCAGTAATGCCTACTCCCAACTTTACGGAAATGAGATAGCTGACAGGCAAATTGACAAACATGTAGCCTATGATGCAGCTCCACATTGGGGTCTTAACGTCGGCAATTCCTCTTAATGCCCCTATGGTAATGGCTTGCATACCGTCTGGTATCTGGTAAACGGCGGCAAAAATGAGTAGGGTTGCCGAAAGAGCCAACACTTGCTGATTTTCGCTGAAAAGCCTTGGCACTAATGTGCTGGTTAAAATCATGGTACTGGCGCATGCCAAACTATAGAAAATACCCATCTGTATGGCGGCGTTACCTGCCTTTCTTATTCCCAATTTGCTGTTCAGTCCTTTTTGGTGCGCAACGCATACGGTGGTAGCCGACGAAATTCCGGTGACAACCATAAACGTAAGGCTAGACATGCTCATGGCAATTTCGTGGCTAGCAAGGGCAACGGCTCCAAACCAACCCGCCATGACGGCGCTAATTGAGAATGCCAGGCATTCTACCGACATTTGTCCGCCAATTGGCAATCCTACCTTTCCCAACTTCTTCATCTTGTTCCAGCTCAACGACTTACGCTTCACAAAATAGAGGTGCCTCCACAAACTGTTCTTGTAGCGGAATAGGGCTATGTAGAGAATTGGCATAAGTGTGCGGGCTATTAGGGTTGAAACACCGGCACCAAACACACCTAACTCGGGAAATCCGCATTTGCCGAATATGAGCAGGTAGTTGAACAGGACGTTTACGAAACAGCACATTAGGGTTATGTTCATGGCGTAACGGGTGTTGCCCATGCCTTCAAGGTATTGCTTAAATGCAAGGAATATGGTGTAAGGAAATAGCGATACTACCAAGGCTAGATAGTAGGGGGTGGCCAATTTCCAAACCGCCTCGTCTTGTCCCATGTAGGGCATTAGGTGGTGAACCTGCCACATGAGGAATCCGAAAACAAGGAATGCCGCTATGTTAACGATGATGGAGTTTGCAAACAATTCTGTAGCCTTACGGTGCTTGCCTGCCGAGTAGTATTCGCCAATGAGTGGGGTGGCGCCAAAACCAACACCTTGCACCAATACGAAACCAACAATGAATAGCGCATTGCCAAACGAAACCGCAGCCAACTCGTTGGTACCGTCGCCAACTCGACCTACCATTATGTTGTCGGTAAACATAACAATGGCGTTGCCCAGTTGCGACAACATGATGGGTAGCGCAATGCGGATGTTCTTAATGTAGTGTGGCCGGTAGCTGTTAAAGTCGTAATTCAAATCTCTATACTTTTTTGTTGTTCCTTGCATTTGCAAATATACAACAAAAAATCCGAAACGATAGGTTCCGGATTTTTATTCCCTCTTGGGGAAAAGAATACCGTGTTTCACAACACAGCTTCTTATGGATATAGTATATTTATATAATAGGGTCTAATTTTGGTGTGAGATTTGTACTTCATTTCTCACACTGCAATATTAGAACATATCCCAATCTTTTTTGTGGAGAAACTGTGAAAAGATGTGGAGTTTTTCGGAAATCGCATTTTTAGCCATTAGTACAAAATGTGCACTTTTTTGAGTGTGGATTTTTTTAGTTTAAACTTTTGATTGTTAATAATTTCTTTTCTTTTATTGAGTCCCTTGCCAATAAAAAGTCCACAAAAATTGCGCTTATTTTCCTAGCTTTTCCACCCCAACAAACACGCCATTTACTACGAAGATGTTGCAATTTTCTCGTTTGACTAACTTGTCGCCGTCTTGGGAACTATGTTCCCATTCAAGCCTGGTTATGGTGTAGGTGTCTTCTGTTTTCCCCTCCCTTTTTTCAATGCCAACTATTTTTAGATCGTTGCTTTTGGCCGAGAAAACAGCGTCGCCAATCTCTATGTTTTTTGTGCCCTCGAAACCTTCATACAATGCACTTTTTTCTGGTTGCAGAGATGCCCATCCTTTGTTTGTCGTGAATATAGGGTGGTCGGGTGTACACGAAAGTTCGGTGCCATTCTCAAATTTGTAGGTGACAATGTTGTTGTGCGGTTGCTTGACCAGTGCTGTTATAGTGGCTGCGGTTTCCCTACCATGTTTGTATGTTATTACTTTGTCGCCCACTTTCAGGTCTTCAATGTCCTTTTCTTTTAGGTCGGCCATAAGTACTTTGCTGCCTTTAACGAAACAGTGGACGTCAATACCATCGAAGTAGATATCGCTGATGGCGGTGTCGTCATATTTGTCGCCTTTGTAAACGTCGACGATCTCGAATTTTAATGTGCGGTCTGGCACGTCTTCTTCCTGTTCTTGATTGGGGTCGTTGCCAATAGGCGGGAAGTGAAAGCTTTGTTCGCCCATTATGTCTTTCAGCTCAAGCAGGGCATACGGCTTTCCGTCTATATACATTTTTAAGGTCTTTACTCTCGAATTGTTCTTCCATGCTTTTGCACTTTTCACGTAACCGTTTACTACAATAACGTCGGTCACTCTTGGCGAATCGCCTGCGAAAGTATAGGTTAGGTATTCGCCAATGCCATAGCCTTTAACGCCTTCAACCCATGCTGTTTTGTAACTGTTGTCGTGTGCATTGCTTCCGTCGTAGGTTAAGTCGCCTGTGGGCGCCAAGTTGCTCGACGCGGTCACCTCCCTAGGGCCTCCGCCGCAGTACCAACTGCAAGCAGCTCCTTGCACGTCCCAAGCATTCTCTTTGGTTTCGTCATATACGCGCATTTCTTGGGCGTTGAGTGCCTTGCCCTGTTTATTTTTCTTTTCTGCATTCTTGAAGATGCGGCTGTTGTTTTCAAAGTTAATCTCTTTGACCTTGGGCGTTATGGTTGGTAGTGATTGCGCCGAAGCTGTTGCCACACACAATAAGGGTGTAGCCAATAGCCATAGATGTTTGTTACTCATAGTATGATGTATAAAAAAAGAATGTTTAAGAGTTTCCCCTTAAACATTCTTATTTTTTTAGCTTTTTGTTTACTTAACGTGCAAGAGCCGATTCTGCAGTGCCTACAAAGTAGACTTCCTTGCCATCTTCGGTTGCTGCTACAGCATCTATTGAGAGGTTGCCGAAACGTTTGTTCGAACCCTTTTCCCAAATAATTTTGCCAGTTAGCTTGTAGTCGATAACCTTCAATGAGTCTGAAGATGAAGGCTTGGTTGTGTAAGTGTAGGTGGCTCTGCTGCTGTCTTGCATGGTATAGGTACCCGGTCTGTCGCCATCGATGTATGACACCAAATTCCAAGCGCCGTTGCCAATTGTAACTTGGCTGCTGATGACGGTTTGGTTTAGGGTAGAATCGTATATCATGTCAGACCATGTCATATGAATGATGCGGTTAGGACGCTTAATGATAGAGTCCTGACCTTTAGAGCCAGTCACATGCATTTCCCAGTTTCCACTTACCGAAACGTAAGGCTTGCCTGTTTCTTCAAATGTTTCTTTGCTACATGAGCTGAACATAAGTGCACCTATTGCAAAAATGAATAGAAGTATCTTTTTCATAAGATTCTAGTGTTTTATTCTTGCAAATTTATAAAAAGAAATCGAAATGACTTTATTCGATTTTGCATTTTTATTGTTTCTTCTTGTTATTGCCTGCGCTATTAGACCTAAAACAAGCATATTTTTGCTAATTTTGTTCAATAATTGAAATTTTTGGCACTGTTATTGGTGTGACAAAAGAAAAAAGAATTACGCGATATGAAGAAGTTGATTATTATACTTGCCGCTGTGTTTATGGCTGGCAATGTGGTTGCGGCTAACCAGAACAAGACCGACAAGCATGGCAAAAAGCAGGGTGCTTGGGTGAAAACCTATAAGAATGGTAAGACACAGTATGAAGGCGCATTTAAAGACGATGTTCCTGTTGGAACTTTCAAGCGTTATTACGAGAATGGTAATTTGCAGTCGGTTCAGGTTTACGGGGCAAACGACAAGTCGGACGTTACGTTCTACGAAGTAGACGGTAAGACTATTTCTTCGGAAGGCCATTTCGAAGGAAAGAAGAAGACCGGCGAATGGAAGTTCTATTCGGAGGGTAAGCTGGTTTTGACCGAGAACTACGTCGATAACCAGCGCCATGGCGTTGCCAAAGCTTACAAGAATGGTGACGTAATGGAAGAAACCCCTTATGTTAAGGGTGCTATCAACGGTGTTAGAACTGCTTATTTGGAAGGTAACAAAATTTACTCGACCACTACCTATAAGAATGGTGTGATGGATGGCCCTTATTGCTTGTTTGAGGGAAGGGAAAATCCGACCGAGAAAGGCACGTTCGTTAACAATAAGAAACATGGTGTTTGGGAGTCATTCGACCAGAATGGCAAGGTTGTAGAATCTATTACCTACACCAATGGCGTTGCCAATAATAACAAGGAACTCCATAAACAGAATAAGAGTCAATATCTTGAGAACCAGGATGTAATTAAGTCGAAGAAGTACATTGAACCTACCGAAATGTTCGGTGGTACAGTTGTTACTCAATAAGGTGCAACAGCGTTCGGGGTTATGGATTCGTTATCGTTAAGGGATTATTTGGCTGCCATCCGTTCGGTCATCACTACACAAGTGAAGCCCGATGTTTGGGTGCATGCCGAAATTAGTGAACTGAAGGTGAATGCTTCGGGGCACTGTTACCTTACGCTCATCGAAAAGGAAGCCTCGGGACGTATGAACGTGTGTGCCAAGGTCAGCGCTATTATATGGAGCAATGTGTACCGAATGATGTCGGCAATGTTCCTTTCGGTGACCAACCAGCAACTGCAACCCGGCATGTCGGTTTTAGTTTGCGTATCTCCTAATTTTCACGAGGCATTTGGTTTCTCACTGGTGATTTCAGACATTGACCCGACATTCACTTTGGGCGATATGGCACGCCGAAGGCAAGAAGTTATAGAAAAGCTAAAAGCCGATGGCGTGTGGGACATGAATCGTGAATTGCCGTTCCCGGAATTGCCTCAACGCATTGCCGTCATTTCTTCAGAAACTGCCGCCGGCTTTGGCGATTTCATCAATCAGCTAGAACAAAACCAACGTCAGTTTAAATTCTATTGGCACTTGTTCCCTGCCATAATGCAAGGAGCCGACGCACCGGCTTCCATCATGGAAGCTCTCGATGCTGTTTTTGCTGCACAAGAGTGTTTCGACGTGGTGGCTATTGTGCGTGGTGGTGGTGCGTCTGCCGATATGTTGGCGTTCGACGATTACGACTTGTCGTCTTGTTGTGCCCAATTCCCTTTGCCAATATTGTCGGGCGTGGGCCACGAACGCGACACGTGCGTACTCGACATGGTGGCATTCCAACGTTGCAAGACTCCGACAGCAGTTGGTGCATTGCTTGTTGATTGTTTCGAACAGGCTTATGCCAAACTCGATGGACTGTCGCTATCGTTCGCCGATGGGGTGCGCAGCTTGTTGCGTGAAGAGAACGAAAGACTGAAGAGCGGAGCCATGGGGTTCGTGAAGTCGGTACCTTTGGCTTTAACGGCGGAAGAGGCGCGTTTGTCACGGCTGAACGCCAATTTGCGAGTCATGGTTTCACGGCGTTGCCAACAGGAAGAAAACAGGTTGAATGCTTGTGCTTCAATGCTAAAGGCTTCCACAAAACTCAAGTTGCAATCGGCCGATATGAATCTTGCAGACTTGAAATCGCGTTTGCAGATGAACATCAAAACCTTGATTTCTCAAAAACAGAATAGGCTCGATCTATTGGAACAGAAAATTGAACTACAATCTCCACAAAACCTACTGAAAAAAGGCTATTCAATGACGTTGAAAGACGGAAAACTCGTCCGTTCGGCTGCCGACTTAAAGGCGGGAGACCTTCTAGAGACTCGTTTTGCCGTAGGCTCGGTAAAAAGTAGGGTGGAATAAAAACATAAAGAAATGGCAAAAAAAACTGAAGAAAAAGAATTTAACTATACCGAATCGGTAACCCGTTTGGAAACTATCGTTGAAAAGATTGAAAGCGGAGAAATGAACATTGACGAACTTGCAGAACAAGTGGCAGTTGCTTCCCAATTAATTAAGTCGTGCAAGGAAAAACTGTTTTCGACAAACGAGACTGTAGAAAAAATGTTGAAGGACTTGGAAAAATAATCTTGAAAAAAGTAGTCTTTGGCACGCTGTTTGCATTATGTGCTAATGACATCAAAAAAATATTATTACATTAATTTAAATTTTATTCAAATGAACAAATTTTTTTAGTATTTCGTTTTGGCTGCAGCTACAGCTTGTACCGTAAGTCTATCATCTTGTGACAAGGACGACGATGATGATCAACCAAACAATTCTAACGTCCCTGCTGACACTACAACCAACAACACACCTTCTGAAAATAACAATAATAACAATGCCAACAGTTCAATTGTAGGTACTTGGATTATTAATGAAGCCGAAACCGAAGCTGCTAATGCCTCTTCTTTGGGTGGCTTTGAAGATGACGATGAAGAAGACGTAATGAATTTCAACCAGGTTACATTTAATGCCGATGGCACATTTGTCACTTCAAACGGTGGTGCTGAATCTTTGAAGGGTACCTATTCTGTTTCTGGTTCAGAACTTTCAATGAGTGGCGTACAGAACGGTAAGAAAGTGACACTCGCAAAGGGTGCTGTACTTATGGAAACCGAAATCTTTGGTGTTATGATGAAGATTACCATCAAGGAAAACTCATTCGTAATTAAAGGCGATAAGATGACAATGACACAGGTTGTTGAAACCGAAGCTGCTGGCGAAAAGGGTACCGAAAAGAACGTAACAATTTTCGACAGAAAGAAGTAATTCGTCATTTCCTAACGATAACTAGCCGAAATGCCTCTCGCATTTCGGCTTTTTTTGTGCCTTGCTTTCAGTAAGCAAAAAATCATTCGTTGTATTACCGAAAAATAGCGTATATTTGTATATTTAGAATAAATAGTTTTAGTTGAAAGGAAAACATTATGAAAATAGCTCTTGTAGGATACGGAAAGATGGGTAAAATCATCGAAAGAATAGCAAAGTCTCGTGGTCACGAAATTGTGTCAATCATCGATATTGACAATCAGCAAGATTTTGAATCGGCTGCATTTAAGAGTGCAGATGTTGCTATTGAATTCTCAATTCCAAAAGTAGCTCCTACAAATGTCCGCAAGTGTTTTGCTGCAGGTGTGCCAGTAGTTTGTGGCACTACCGGTTGGGCAGACCAGATGGAAGATGTAAAGAAGGATATGGCTGCACAGAACGGAACCTTGTTCTGGGCTTCAAACTATAGCGTTGGCGTAAATATTTTCAATGCCGTTAACAAATTTTTAGCAAAAATCATGAACGGTTTTGACAATTACGACGTTAAGATGAGTGAGGTGCATCATGTCCACAAGCTCGACTGGCCTAGTGGTACTGCAATTACTTTGGCTGAAGGCATTGTCGACAACCTCGACCGTAAGAGCAAGTGGGTTAAGGGACAGTTGACCAAGCCCGATGGCTCTACCGAAGGTAGCACTGATTGCAAGGCCGACGAACTTTCAGTAAGTTCTATTCGTGAAGGCGAAGTGCCTGGCATTCATACCATCGTGTACGAAAGCGAGGCCGATGTTATCACCATTGACCACAATGCAAAGAGCCGCGAAGGTTTTGCTCTTGGCGCTGTGTTGGCTGCTGAATTTACTGCTGGAAAGAAGGGCTTCCTTGGCGTGAACGATATGTTCAGCTTCTTGAACTGATTATATTTTGATTAATAAACTATAAATAGCATTAATGGCTGATATTAAAAAAGAAGAACAACCAACTGGCACTCTTAAAGAACGCATGAAGGCCGCTTCGGTTATGCAGTGGGTTAAGTTTGCGTTTGCCTTTATTGTTTGTGCGGCTTTTGCCGTATGGATGGGGCATTGGTGGATTATTTTGATTGCTCTTTTCTTCTTCGATCTGTACATTTCAAGATATGTTAATTGGGGTAAGTGGAAAGAAAGCGACAACGTGGTGCTGCGTAACATTGCCGGTTGGGTTGATGCTATAGGCTTTGCCTTGGTTGCCGTTTACATCATTAACCTCTATTTCTTCCAAAACTACAAGATTCCTTCTTCTTCAATGGAGAAGTCGCTTTTGGTGGGCGACTATCTTGTGGTAAGTAAGTTGAGCTACGGCCCACGTGTGCCTATGACTCCGCTTGCCTTCCCGTTGGCACACCACACCCTGCCTTTCTTTGGTTGCAAGGCATATAGCGAGTGGCCACAGTGGAAGTACCGCCGTTTGGCTGGCTTGGGCGATGTTGAACGCTACGATGTGGTTGTCTTCAATTTCCCTGCTGGCGACACTGTTTGTGCTGCCGTAGAAAATCCTGACTACTACAGCATTTGTTACACAATTGGTAAGCAGTTTTTGGATATTAAGTCACCAAACGACTTGACCGACAGCATTCCTTACCGCGATAAGGTGGAGAAGATAATGGCTGTTGGCCGTGAAAAGGTAAGGCAACATCCACAGCTTGGCAACATTATTGCACGTCCTGTCGACAAGCGCGAAAACTATGTTAAGCGTTGCATTGGTCTTCCTGGCGAAACCCTCCAGATTAAGGATGGCGAGGTTTACATCAACGATGCGAAGATTGACAATCCGAAGAATACCCAGTTCAACTATTTCGTTGAATCGAAGACCATATTCTCCGACGATTACTTCAACCGCTTGGAAATCAGTTTCGACGACCGTCGTATATCTCTTACTCCTAACGACGTTACAGCGCGTGCCGAACTTGGCTATAAGAAGTTGGGAGCCGATCGTACTTCTTACGTCTACTACTTGCCACTTACCAACGACATGAAGGCTATGTTGCAAAGTAACCCAGACGTGCGCAAGATTACCATAGATAATGGACAACTGTCTTACCGCGACGACTTGTATCCTTTGAAGGCCGATAACGATTGGACACGCGACAACTATGGCCCAATCTACATTCCAAAGAAGGGTGAAACGTTGAAGTTGACGCTCGACAACTTGGCTATGTACGAACGTGTTATTGTAACATACGAACACAACGACCTTAAGGTGGTTGGCAACGATATTCTGATTAATGGGGAAAAGGCCGATACGTATACCTTTAAGATGGATTACTATTGGATGATGGGCGATAACCGCCACAATTCTGCCGATTCTCGTTATTGGGGCTTTGTGCCTGAAGACCATGTGGTTGGTAAGCCAAAACTCATCTGGATGTCGTACGATAAGGATAAGATTCACGGCAGTGCTATCCGTTGGAACCATATCTTTAACATGGTCGGACACGAATAAGTAAAATGTGTTTGTTAACACATTTTATTGTTTTGGCACTTTATTTGTAACCTGTTGTTTAAAGAACAACAAAAGTTTAAGGTTATGAAAAAATTACTCATTATAATATTGACCGTCTTGTCTAGCATTAATTGCTGGGCTGCAGATTACGAATATTTAGAAGAGCCTGTGTTCAAGGTGGGCGAGAAGGCAGTGTTCAATCTATACTACAACTTGGGTTTTGTATGGATTCATGCTGGCGACTGCACTTTTAAGACACAAGAACGCAAGTTTAACGGACAAAATGTGGTGGGGTTGCTGGTTACAGGAACTACAACTTCTACGTTCGACAAGATGTATTGCATTCGCGACTCTTTCGAGTCTTATATGGATGCTAAAACCCTTCGTCCGGTTTACTATCACGAAGCTAAACACGAAGACAGCTACGTCTCTAAAATTACCTATAATTATAAGGAGACCGATAAGGGCGTAGATGTGCAGATGAACCGCTTTAAGAGAAACAAGACCGACGAAAAGACATTCTCGCTCGATAAGAACACTCTCGACCTGATTTTCAGCTGTTACAATTTCCGTAACTTAAATACCGATAAGTTGGCTGTTAATCAAACCGTTCCGTTCAATATGCTTTTCGATGACGATGTTTACAACCTTGGCCTTACTTTTAAGGGTAAGACAACGGTAAAGCTGAAGAATGGAAAAAAATACAAGGCGTTGAAGTTTGTGCCAAAACTTATCACAGGCGACTTGTTCAAGAAGGAAGACGACATGGTTATTTACGTGAGCGACGATATGAACCATGTGCCTCTTATGATTGAAGCGAAAATTAAGGTGGGTTCTGTGAAGGCAATGCTTTCCGACTATTCGCATGCAAAGTATCCACAGACATCACTAATCAAGTAAAACAATAATAAACTATAATTCTACGAGTTAGATGGCAAAGATTCTAGTAATAGACGATGAGCGCAGCATTCGCAGCGTGATGAAGGAAGCGCTTGAAATGGAGCAACACAAGGTAACTTGTGCTGAAGACGGTTTCAAGGGCCTCGACTGTCTGAAAGCCGAAAAATATGACTTGGTGTTTTCCGACATCAAGATGGAAGGCATGGACGGTATAGAAGTCCTAGAGAAGATTAAGGAAATGTATCCCGAAATGTCTGTTGTCATGATTTCGGGCCACGGTAACATAGAAACTGCGGTTGAATGCTTGAAGAAGGGCGCTTTCGACTATTTGGAAAAGCCTTTCGACCTAAACCGCTTGGTGGTGTGTGCACGTAATGCCCTGCAGCATACCAACCTGGTGGTCGAAACCAAGGTCTTGAAGAAACAGGTTGCCAAAACCAACAAGATGGTGGGCGAGTCGCCTGCCATTAACCACTTGCGTGAGATTATTGAACGCGTTGCCCCTACCGATGCCCGCGTACTCATCACCGGTGAAAACGGTACTGGTAAGGAGGTTGTTGCTCGTCAACTCTTCGAGTTGAGCAATCGTAACAAGGGCCCATTCGTTGAGGTTAACTGTGCTGCCATTCCACCAGAATTGATTGAAAGTGAATTGTTCGGTCATGAAAAGGGCTCCTTTACATCGGCATTGAAACAACACATTGGTAAGTTTGAGCAGGCCGATGGCGGTACCTTGTTCTTGGACGAGATTGGCGACATGAGCCTGTCGGCACAGACAAAGGTGTTGCGCGCCTTGCAAGAAAACGAGATTACCCGCGTTGGTGGCGACAAGGCCATTAAGGTGAATGTGCGTGTGCTTGCGGCAACTAATAAAGACCTTCGTAAGGAAATTGAGAATGGTAATTTCCGTGAAGACCTTTATCACCGTCTCAGCGTAATTCCTATTCACGTTCCACCTTTGCGTGAACGTACCGAAGATATTCCGCTTTTGGTAAACTTCTTCTGCGAAAACATTTGCAGCGACCAGGGCGTTCCGCCTCGTGTCTTTAAAGATGACGCTATTGAAGAATTGAAAAAATACAAGTGGACGGGTAACATTCGTGAGTTGCACAACGTGGTTGAGCGTCTCATCATCCTTTGTTCTTCTACCATCACGGTCGACGACGTTAAGGCATATGCAACACCAACGTTCTTGTAAGGCACATTATTCACACTAGATAATAAAATCCCCTCTAACTCTTTTAGAAAGGAAGAATTAGAGGGAATTTTTCTGTTAAAACCTTTAGTATGCATCCAAATTGAAAAAAACTATCAAATTGGACGTTTACATATGGAAGGAAATGGTAGTGTTACAAACCAAGATGACAAATATAATTTTATGAATTATTATATCGATTCAAAAAACGCTCAAGCAAGAGCATATCAAGTATTACAAATTCACCAATATAACCTAAAAAGATTATGAAAAAGATTTCTTTAATATTATTGATAGTTATAATATTCAGTGATGTATTTTCACGAGAAACAAACGCAAAGGAATGTGGTCAGCGCAACAATAAAGAATTGAGTGATTTTCACAAGATGTTATTTTCTTCAGAAATGGATTCGGTAGAGAGTATGTATGGTAATATGTCAGTTTTGTGTAGAAAGAAACTTGTAGATTATATGCTTGATAGTATTCTGTTGAAAGAAAAGACTCCATTGTCAATTTATGAACGGTATGAAGTATTTTTAGGGGATAATGTTAATTATAATGACTATACATACGAACAAAAAGAAAAATTGATGAGGGTTTTAAATCAAAAATATAGTTTCGGAATAGGACATCTTTTTCTTCAATTTCGTGATACTATATTTAATAATCAATTCAAAAAAATATTAGAGACCCAAAAACTTGAGGCGTTTGAAATTTTTCAAATAAAGAGAATATTATTTCGAGGTAATGATAAGGATATAATTTCAGATTGGAGTAAAAGTCTCGACAAAATGGTAGAAGATAAAGAGTCCACATCGATTGAAAAGTCTATTATGTTAAGTGATATTGTCGAAGGGAATGAAAATCTTTCTACACAATTGTATTCAATAGTATGTAAGTATCCTAATAAATACATATTTGTTGGAAATTCTTACAAGGACGAATATGTCTATGAATCATTGTTGCTATGCGTCATTCGAAATTTGCAGAAAAAGGGATGTTTGAAAGTTGATTTGTTGGAAGGGCTTATTAAAGAAAAACAAGAAGATAATGTGTATTATAACTTTTCTGAAATAAAGAGGAAGGAACTTTTAAGAGTTCTGAAACAAGGGGAATGTTTGAAAAAGAGATGATTGCAACAATCATATAATTACTTATGTGAACGTCCAATTTGATAGATTTTTTCAATATGGATGCATACAAACCTTTATCTGCTCAAAATCAAAGAAGGTGCATTTCATAATCTTGTTATGATGCACCTTCTTGTTATGTGTCTTGTTTCCTTACTTGTTTGCAATAAGGTTCATAAATTCGTCGCGTGTTGCCTTTGAGTTGAACACGCCAGTAAAGTCGCTAGTAGTGGTAACGCTGTGCATCTTTTCAATGCCGCGCATCTGCATGCACATGTGTTGTGCTTCTAGTACAACCATTACGCCTTGTGGTTCTAGCACTTCGTGTATGCATTCCTTAATTTGTGTGGTAAGGCGTTCCTGAATTTGCAAGCGGCGAGAAAGAATTTCAACAACGCGGGCAATCTTGCTCAAACCTGTTATTTTACCTTGCGGAATGTAGGCAACGTGTGCCTTGCCGAAGAAAGGAAGCATGTGGTGCTCGCAAAGCGAGAAGAAGTCGATGTCTTTAACAATGACCATCTGATTGTAATCCTCGTTAAAGATTGCCGATTTCAGCACATCCTTTGGATCAATCTTGTAGCCGTAAGTCAAGTATTGCATCGACTTCGCAACACGTTCTGGGGTCTTAATTAGGCCTTCTCGGTCAACATCTTCGCCCAATAGGTCAATCACCGTCTTAATGTGGGGTTTCAGGGCTTCTGTAACCTCTGCGGTAGGGTACTTAACCTTGTCCCATGGTTTCATCTGTAACTCGTCTGCCATAATTATTTTATTTCAAGTGTTCTTGCTATGCTTTTGAAGGTTGCCATGTTTTTTTCAATCTCGGCATTCGAATTTGCCAAGAATACGAAAATATGGTCTTTGCTGAAGGTGACAGTCATATAAGATTTTGCACCAGAGCTTTTAGCGACATTGAATTCAAACGCCTTTTTGCCGTTTATTTCAATCTGCTTGCCTTTCGAAATCTTGTCGTTTCTTTCTATTAGGCTGTTTGTTATCTTTTTAGCTTCTTTCTTGTGTTGCTTTACGTCAACTTTGTCTTTGATGGTCAAAACCTGGAAGTAGTTTTCCTTGCCTTCTTTTTGTTCTTCCAAGTGGTTGCCGCTTTTAGTAAACAAGGTTAGCATCAATCCCGTATTTTCAGTCTTAAAGCCATTGCTTTCAATGCTGAAGAGAGAGTTGTTGTATTTGTTATTGCTAGCATTGTCTGCAATAGGACCGGTGTAGACAATAGATAGCAAGCTGCGTTCAATCTTGTTAATGTTAGTCGTGTCGGTAAGTTTGCAGGTTCCAACCACATACATTGGTTTTGGAGTAGCAAGGTAAAGGGTCTGTTCCATTTTACCTTTGTAGGCTCTTTTACGAAGATTCGCACTTGTGTTGTTGATGTTGTAATTGGTGTAGCCCGAATCATTAACGTAGAATGATGTGCTGATGTCTTGTATAGGCTGGTCAATTGATATTTCAGCCTCGTCCACTTCATTCTCAAATTTGGTCATGAAATTGGCCTTGGTTTGCTTATAACCGGTGTTGGGTAGAACAATGGCATAGTCGAAACCCTCAATTGCAGTGTGCTTAACCGTCTTCGTGTTGAAGATGGTTATTTCGTTCAAGGCCTCTAATTCTTGTGCCCCTACACTTATAGGATTTAAGACTTGAGAAAGGAGTAATGTAGTGAATATGAATAATGCTCTCTTCATTATTTGCCTTCAAAATCGGGGTTAAACACTTCGCTGTCGCGCACAATGTAGATGTCGCCTTCCCATTTGCTGAAGTCGTTCTTCAGCTTGTTAGCAACAATTAAGGCATCGGCGTGGGTCCTGAAATCGCCTACTTTCAACTTCCAGAAAGGGGAAGAGAATGTAAGGTAGGTCTCTAGCTCGGGATATTTAGCCCTAATGCTGGCTTCGCGCAACGAAGCGTCATCTTTCGACTTTTTCTGCTGGTTTCCCATGAAAACTTGCACACGGTAGCCCGAATAGGTCAACTGCTTCTTGTTAGCCCATTCTGCCTTCTTCATGTCGAGTAGGGTTCTTATTTCCGACGATTGGTTGACCGTAACTTCACCTTGGCCTTCTTTCTTGCTTTTAAGTTCAGAAAGGATGTCGTCTGCAAATGCAGAATTGGTGGCCATTGCCAATACCATTAATATTGATGTAACAAACTTCATTGATTTCTATCTTTTTATCATTTACAAAGATAACGAAACTGCGGTTATAACTTTACATCTCGGTGTCGTTTAATTGACACGAAAGTTGAGTTTGCTGTCTGTTTAGTATTCATTTTGCTGAATGAACTTCAGTTGCTGCTCTAGCATTTCTACCTTCTTCATGTAGAAACCTGCTTCCTTTGCCATGGCAATGGGGTTGCTGTATATGCCTTTTATTTCCATTGCACGGTGGTTGTCGTAGTCTAGGCGCATGCTTGGGGCATACGGTTCCATCTTGTCGGTGTTGTGCAGCATTTTCTGTACAAAGTCATCTTTTATGTTCGCACCGCAAGCCCTGGCGCCGGCAACCGTTTCTTCCATCAGTTCGGTAACAAGTTGTCTCGAAGCCTTGTCGTTCATTAGCTTGTCGGTAGTGGTGCGCAACACCACTGTAAGTCCGTTGTAGGGAATGTTCCAAACCAGCTTTCTCCATCTGAAGGTCTTTAGGTCGTCGCCTTGGGTGTAGGGTACGCCTGCGCCTTCAAAGTCAGCCTTTATCTGGTCGGCTACGGCGTGGTCATATTTGTTGTTGAGGTAGGCGGTTGTAAGGGCTCCATAGTCGGCATGCACAATGTGACCGGGGCTAACCCTCGATGAGCAGATGAAAGCCATGCCGCCAGCTATGGTCACGTTTGGAAATGAGGCTGAAAGTTCTTCTTCGAAACCCAAACCGTTTTGAATGAGCATAATGATGGTGTCCTCCTTAATAATGGGAGTCAACATCTCTTGCAATTGGTGGTTTTGGGTTGTTTTTAGACAAACAAACACAACGTCGCACTTTGGCATGTCGGCGGTGTTGTTGTAAAGGTTCATGTTGTTAAGATGAAAGTCGCCATTAACCGATTTCACGTCAAGGCCGTGTTCCTTCACGTAGTCATATTCGCTGTGGTAAAGGAAGTGGACGTCGTGTCCGGCTAGTGCAAGTTTTCCACCGTAATAGCCGCCTATGGCACCTGTTCCAATAATTGCATATTTTAATTCCATACTCGTCTTTTTTACAAAAATACTCAATTCTATTGTCTTTATTCCCCTGCTTGCGAATAATTGAGCCATGTTGCAAACAAAAAGCCAAGGCCCTTGCGAACCTTGGCTTTAATATCGGGTAATTCTGTTTATTACTTAACTGTAATATCAGTAGTTTCTTCTGCCTTTTTAGCGGCAGCTTCTTCAGCGGCAATTTCCTTTGTGCTCTTTTCTGCCTTTCTACCCAAAATGAAGCGGGCAATAGGAGATGCAATGAAAATTGAAGAGTAAGTACCGAAGATGATACCTAGCAACATTGCGAAGATGAAACCACGAATGGTTGCACCACCGAAACAGAAGATGATAAGCAATACGATACCAGATGACAATGAAGTACTGAAGGTACGGCTAAGGGTTGAACCCAAAGCGGCGTTAAATACCTTTGTCTGGTTATCGTTAGGGTATAGCTTACGGTATTCACGAATACGGTCGAAGATGACTACAGTATCGTTGATTGAGTAACCGATCACTGTCAAGATTGCGGCAATGAACGACTGGTCAATTTCCATTGAGAATGGAGCCAACTTATAGAATAGTGAGAATGCACCGAAGATGAGGATGGTGTCGTGTACCAATGATGCAATTGAACCTGTAGAGAATGCAACGTCGCGGAAACGGAACAACAAATATGCGAAGATGCCGATCAATGCAAATAGAACGGCCCATACGGCGTGAATCAAAATGTCGTGTGCCATTGTTGCACCAACCTTTGCAGAACTCTGGATGCCGTAAGTTGAGTTGTCGTCAACACCTGCAAGTTGAGCTGCACCGTTGTTGTCTCTAACATAGCGCTGAACGAACTGGTCTTTTGAAACACCATTGAACTTGCTCTTCAAGCAATCGAAGAGAAGTGCTTCAATTTCGTTATCTACGTTTTCAGAATTGTCATCAATCTTGTAGTTGGTAGAGATACGAACTTGATTAGATTCGCCGATGGTGATTACGCTGTTGCCGCTACCTACGAATGAAGCGTCAATCAAGCCCTTGATTTCTTCGGTAGAAACTTCGTTTTCGAAACGAACAATATAGTTGCGACCACCAGTAAAGTCGATACCTCTGTTCAAACCGTTAATGCCGAACAATGAGATAAGTGAAATAACGACTAATATGGCTGAAATGCCCATGAAGGTCTTACTCTTGCCCATGAAATCGAACTGAACATTCTGGAACCAGTTTTTAGTGATGTTGGTTGTGAATGTAAGGTCGTTGTACTTGTTGCTCTTCAACAAGTGTTCGAAGATAAGACGGCTTACAAGCAATGCTGTGAACAAAGAACACAACAAACCGATAATCAAGGTAGTTGCGAAACCCTTGATAGGACCTGTACCGAACAAGAACAAGATGATACCTGTTAGGATAGAGGTGAAGTTAGAGTCGAAGATGGCACTGTAAGAGTTTGAATAACCATTGCTGAGTGCTTCCTTAACGTTTTTGGTGTCGCCTTGTGCCTTAAGTTCTTCACGTGTGCGCTCGTAAATCAATACGTTAGCATCGACCGCCATACCCAAGGTCAATACAATACCGGCAATACCTGGCAATGTAAGAACTGCGCTGAACGAAGCCAATACACCAAAAATAAGAACTACGTTGCAAATCAAAGCGATATCGGCAACGATACCTGGAGTCTTGCCATAATAGAAAATCATGTAGACAAGAATCATGAAGAAGGCAACGATGAATGAGATGAAACCGCTAGTGATGGCTTCCTGACCAAGTGAAGGACCAACAACGTCTTCCTGTGCAATGCGTGCAGGAGCTGGCATCTTACCAGATACCAAAACGTTAGCCAAGTCCTTTGCTTCTTCTGGAGTGAAGTCGCCAGTGATTGAAGAACGACCACCAGGAATTTCACCATTTACACGTGGGTATGAATAAACATAACCGTCGAGGACGATTGCAACACAGTTGCCTACGTTGTCGCGAGTAAGGTTAGCCCATTTGCGAGCACCTTCTGCGTTCATGGTCATGCTTACGTTTGCATTTACAGAGTTCTGGTCGAAGTCTGCCTTTGCGTCGGTAACAACGTCACCGGTCAAAGAAGGCTTAACGCCCTTACCCTTTGCTGCCTTAAGGGCAATCAAGGTATATCTTTCTACTGGAGTACCGTCTGCCATCTTGAATTCCATTGGCTTGATGCACCAGCTTGGAATGATGGTGTTAGGGAAGATCTTCTTTTCTACGCCTTTTCTGAAGTATTCAGAAATTTTAGCGGTGTCGGCTGCACTAGCATAACCGATGATTGGGCTTTCGATATACTGACCCTGGTTTACGTTGACCTGCAAAAGTGCGAAGAGTGGGTTTTCTTCGGCAAACTTCTTCATGTCTTCAGCATTGGCTGCCGAAGCGCTGTCTTGACCACCAATCTTTGACAACAAGTCGTCGTTTCCTGCGTTGGTAGAGTCTGCAGAAACTTCTTCTTTAGTTTTAGCAGCTTCAGCTTTAGAGTCGGCCTGGCCTTCCTTCAACTTCTGACCTGCAACTTCGCTACGAAGCATGGTGTTGAGGGCCTGCAACTTGTTGGCAATGGCAGGAAGCTTTTCAGTTTCCCAGAATTCAAGGTTTGCAGAACCCTGAAGCAACTTACGAACACGTTCTGGCTCCTTTACGCCTGGCATTTCAATCAACACACGGTTTGAACCGGTCAAACGCTGAATGTTTGGCTGAATGACACCGAAACGGTCAATACGGTTACGAAGTACGTTGAATGAGTTGTCGATGGCGATATCGATGTCTTCTGCGAGAACCTTGATGACTTCTTCGTCAGTAGCATCTTTCTTGATCTTTGCCTTTGTTGATGAGTTAGAGAAGTAGAATGCCAAACCCTTGTCAGAGTTCTTCTTCATTTCCTTTACGAAAAGGTCAAGATACTGTGACTGGCTAGACTTTTGTGCTTCGTCGGCATCCTTGATAGATTTTACGAATTCAGCTTCTTCACTCTTGTTGCCTGCAAGGGCCTTAAGAATGTCAGGAACCGATACTTCCATAACTACGTTCATACCACCCTTCAAGTCCAAGCCGAGGCTTAACTCTCTTTCGCGGCAATCTTTAACGGTGTATCCGAAGAAGTAACCGTTCCAAACTTTCTCTGATGACACAGAGTCGAGGAAAGCGTTGTATTTAGCATTGCTTCCTTGAGCATAAGCTTCCGCCTTACTTTCGTAATTGTGCGAAATAATGCTGAAAGAAAGGTAATAAATACATACCAAGGCCAATAACGCTGTTATGAACTTGATAAATCCTTTGTTTTGCATTTTTTTAAGTTACTATTTATTAATTGATATTTTTACATTTTGTTACAAGATGCAAAAATAATGTTTTTTTGTTTTTATTCTTTTTTTTAGTGTGTGTTTTTTGCAAGATGTGCCAAATTAGGGGTTATTGGTGCTTGTATAGCCAAATTTTTCCGGCAAGATTGTATCCTTTCCTAATTTGCATATATGCCGTTTGCCTTGTCCCGAATTGATTGTACGAGTTTTCTATGCTTTCGGTCATGCTGCCTTCAAAGTCGAATTTCTTACTCCTTTCACGTGCAAATTTTATGGCTTCCCAAACAAGTAGGGTGGCTGCGCCTGTCGTACTGTATTTGCGGTCGTTGGCTGGCACAAGGTAGTAGCACGTCGTCTGGTCCCAAACCAAGAAAAGTGCGGCTTGGGTTTCGCCTTGCTCGCCGGTAATGCTCAAAATGGCACCTTGGTTGCGTTCTAGTGCCCTTGTGGCAAGGGTGAGGAATACGTTTTCTGCAATTTCTTCCTTTTTGCCTTGCTTTTCAATAAGTTGTTTGTGGTAGGCGTAGAATTCGCTAGGTGTTAGTGCATTTATGGCTGTCTGCAGCTTGTTTTTCTGTGCTTTCCTTATTTGGCGTTGCTTTGCACTCGTAAATTTTTCGAAAACACGTTCGGTGTCGTTTAGGTCGTCAATAACGTAGGTGTATCTTGTCGTTTGTGTATATCCGTTCCAAAAGAAGGGCAGCCAGTTGGTGACTTCTGGCGCAAAGTTTTGCAGGAATAGGGTTAAGCCTTTCTGCTCAAGCTGGCGCACCACGTCGTTGCCCACGCTTTTTTCAAATTCCAACTTTTCGCGCTCATCCTTAAGGTTTGGGTAGAAGTAGTGGATGCCGTTGGTCTGGGTGAGTGGAGGCATAAGTGTGAACTTAAAACCAAACTTCTTGCACACAAGGTAAGGCAGTGTGGCCTGAATGGTGCCGTCTTCTTTCCGTGAAATAATGACGTCCCACTCTTTCCCACTGCAAACCGCATCCATCCACCAATACTGCGAGTAGATGGGTATCTGGTTACTTGCGTCTTCGCAAATGCGTCTATATTCTTCCTTGTTTGTCATAATAGTCCACAAAAAAAGCAGAAAAATCCGAGAATTCCGAATTTTTCTGCTTTCTAATCGGTCGACAATCTTAATTGTCGTTATTGTTTAGTCTGTCAACTTACTTTTTAATGAACTGTTTTGCAGCCTTGCCATTTTGGCCTTCAATGTTCATAACGTAGGCGCCCTTTGCCAATTTGGTAACGTTCAAGCCTTCTGCCAAACCTTCCCAAGTGGTGCTCTTCTGCATTACAAGCTTACCTTCTTCGTTGTAGATGTTCACCTTTGCGTCGCCGTTTTCGCTAGACTTCAACATAACAACGTCGACGGTTGGGTTAGGGTAGAGGTAGCACTGAATGTCGTTGATTTCGTTCTTAACGCTTTCTTCCTTAACAGGGTTGACGATGGAGTTGATGTAGCCAAGTGCACCAACCAAGCCTGCGTTGTAGTCAATACCACCTTCGCCGCTCTTGTAGTTGTTAATGTCGTCTGGGTAGGTTGCAGGGTCAAATGAACCACCTACCATGTAACCGAGCTGACTGTGCTTCTCGTCTATAGTCATAGAACTCATGTCGTTTGAGTCGTCAAGGAACACGTTTCTGTAGTGTGGAGCCTTTGGATATTTGTCGCCGAAACCGGTGATGAACGAGTAGTTGTCTTTGTTGCTACCCATAATGTATTCAATGGTTTCAAGTGCGTAAGGGTCAACTTCGTCGAGAGTGCCAACCATCTTGTTGTACAAGCCATAGATGAATGCCTGGTTTGCTGGGTAACGAAGAATTCCCCATTCGTTGTTCTTAACATTCAAGAAGTGACCGTTCTTTGGCATGTAAAGGTTGTAAACGAGTTTCTTGAGGTGGTCCTTTGCCAATTCGTCGTTAGCATACATACCCATATTGTAGTAGGCAATATCTTCGGTGTTGTTGTAGCAAATGGTGTACCAGTGGCTCCAATTCTTTGCATCTAGTTCGAAAGAATTCCAACCTTCGTCTTCGTCGTAAATCATGTCAATGTAGCTCTTGTCGTTAGTGGCACGGTACATTTCAACAAGGAAGGTGCAAACGTCTGGCTCGAATTTTGGCTTAGCACCATAGAAGCCGCCAGGAGCACCAATGTTGCCGCTTTCGGTTTCGTAGATGAATTCGAGTGCTAGCTTTGCCTTTTCCAAGCATGAGTCGGCATAAGCTGCATCGTACTTTCTGTAAAGGCGAGACATTGCTGCGAGTGAGGCGCCGCAGAATGCAACCATTGAAGTGCCCTTCGATGCAATGGCATATACCTTACGTGAACCTCCTGCTTCACCACCCAAGTCTTTTGGTAGGGCTGACTTGAACACAGAAGTGCACCATACCTTGTGGTCTTCCTTACCTTCGCCCACCTGATAGTAGAAACGGTTGTTTCTGCGAATACATTTCATAAAGTAGTCGGTTGCGTACTTTACTTCGTCGAGGATGTCAGGAATGCCGTTTGGCTTACCCTTCTTACCTTCCCAAGTGAAGTCGTCGGAAGCGATATAGCCGTTATAGTCGTCGCTATAGTTATCTTGATAGCCTTTAGGAAATTCTGAATAGCCCAAAAGCAACATGTATGCTGAATAGAATTCTGTCTGACCGAACTTAACGAAGTCGGCACAGTCCCACCAACCACCGGTAAGGTCGTAACCATCGGTGTCGGCATCCTTTATGTAAGAAATGCCTTTAATAGCGCTGTCTGCATATACTTGCCATTCTGCAGGAACGTTTGTAGGTTCGTAATTTGCCAATAGCCAGTTAGGACCATAACCAGAACGCTGTGCTCCGTAGAAACGGGTTGTCATCCACAAAGCTTTCTGGTACTGCTCTTTGTCAAAAGCCAATTCGGCCATAGCATCGGCGCAAGTCAATGTGCCTAGCAATGCAATAATTGCTGATTTTGTGTAAAACTTACTCATAAAATTCATGTGTAAAATGTAAAGCTGTGCAAATATATTCCTTTATTCCTGAAAACGAATGCTTTTGATTGATAATTTAATGGATTTATGTTGTAAAACACTAAAATTGAGCACTCTTTGTTCTGAAGATAGATTTTTGCAGATTATGTAGGAATGGAACAATTCCTGTAGCTGGCTGGAACACCCACAGGACGTTTCCTGTGCTTGAGTTTGCGCCTACAATGCGTGTGCTGATCATCGCCATTTTATCTTTCTTGATATGGGTGTAGATGACTGCTTTAGTGCATAATATCCGGCAATAGCCATGTCTCATATAAAAGCCAAGTTTTCCCTACCTGTCTGGCACCTAAAAGAATAAGTGGTAATCTATTGCATTTTTCTTCTATTTGTTAAGTTTCTCTAATACAACTCTATACATATTAAATTTTCACATTTTTTTGGACGACAAAAATACATTTTCATCACATTTTTTGGACGACAAAACATCAGTCTATTCACATTTTCCGGACCACACCATGAAGATCCCCCACACTCCATAACAATCTGAAGAGGCGCATATTGAAGTTTATAAGTTTTTTTCTCTTGCAACCTTGCAACTTTAGTTCCTTTTAATTGGAAAAACTATATTTGGGCATTGCAAAAACGATACTTATATGGACCAGAGAAATAAAGCGGTAATTGAAAGAGTTGTGCAGGATAGGATTTCTAATGCGCAACTCGTGAACGAAGCAACATCAGTTCCTGAATTAAGCGTTGAAACAGATAGTGTTGTAGATGTAGTTGCAGGCGAAATATCGGATGCCGCAGCCGATTCGGCAACTGATTCTGTAATCGAAAGTATTATAGATGGTATTTTTAATGCTCTATAAAATCAGGTTCCCAAATTACAAGAAGACCACAATTGCTGTAAAATCACTTTACACAAAGATAACTGCTATAGATTGGACGTGAATCGACTTGTAGTGGTGTAAGCATAAAAAAAAAGTCCCGGACGAAAATTCGCCCGGGACTTTCTATTAAAGTGGTGTCGTTACTTATTCTTTTACGAACTGGTTAACGTAAACGCCATTGTTACCTACAACACGAAGGGTGTAGATACCCTTGTTGAGAGAGCTGATGTTGAGAGGCTCGCTCAAGTTGGCGTTAACGGTCATTACAAGTACGCCTGCTGCGTTGTAAACGTCTACCTTTGCAGTTCCTTCTTCCTCAACTGCAATGTTGAGTTCGTTGGTTGCTGGGTTAGGGTAGATTTGGCAAATGTTGCTGCTTACTTCGCTCAAGCCGTTTTCAGAACCATTGGCATCGAACAATGCGTTAACCACTGCACGGCCGCAACCGCTACCTGCCTGAATGTCCCAGTCGGCAATGGCAATCATGGCACCGTTGCTAGACTGGCCTTGGGTTGCACCGGTAATTTCAATGATGTCGCCCTGGTGCTGATAGGTGTCGTAGCTTGCGCCTTTCTCGTAGAAACCGATGGCGCCATTGTTTGGCTTTGACTTGAGGCTGTAATCGCCTGCGCCTGTAATTTCAATAGGATTGCTGAATGTGAAGGTGTACCAACCTGCAGCACCAACTTCGGTTGCTTCGCTGGTATAAGTGCCCTTGGCGTCGCCGCTAATCTCGGTTGTAAGGGTCATTGGACCTGCGTTGTAAACCGACTGGATGTATGCCTTGAAGCCCTTGATGAGCATTGCCTTCTTTGCAGTGAAGTTCACGCCAATTTCACCCCAGTTGACACATGTGCCGGTGAAACTCTTTTCTGACGGACCTGCAACGAACGATGCGCTGCCGGCGTCTTGCACGTAGAACTTGGTGTTCTCCTTAATGGTAGTTGTAAAGGTGTTGCCGGTGCCCAAAAGCTTACCGTCTACGGCAGCGTCGTACCATTCGTATTCACCTTCGCTTTCAACCTTTAGGGTGACTTTGCCGTTAGATGCAGAAGATGCGTCTTTTACAACAGGCAATTTAGATTCTACTTCAATTTCGCCAAATACACTTGAACAACCCTTTGCCGATGCGGTAACCTTGTAGGTGCCTGGCTGGGTGATGGTGTAGGTTGCCGTAGTTGCTCCAGGAATGTCCTTGCCGTCTTTGCTCCACTGGTAAGTGCAGTTTGCTTCAATGGCTGCATCGATGGTTGCTTGTGCCGGATCGCAAAGGACAACAGATTCATTGCCCATGGCAGGAAGAACTGCAAGAATTTCTACAGAGCCTTCTGTTTCCCAATCGCCGGCAGAGTCAATCTTACAAGTGTAGACTCCGGCTTTTGTTGCCTTGTAGGTAGATGCGCTTGTACTCTTTTCTACCTGTTTGCCGTCTAGCAACCAGGTGAAGGTTTTCTTGCCGTCGGCTGCCACCTTGCTGTCGAGGGTGATGCTTTCTTCGCCACAAATGCTCTTGCTGTCGCCCAAGTTTGGTGTTGGGTGGCCGAACTTGTTGGTGTTGACAGGGTTGAGAATTGAGTTGATGTAACCCAATGCGCTTACCAAACCTGCGTTGTAGTCAATACCACCTTCCGAATAGGTGTACATCTTTTCGTTGTCGGTGTAGGCACCATCGTCAAGCGAACCTCCTACCATGTAACCCAACTGCATGAATTTTGGCTGGGTGGTAAGGTTGCCTTCGTCGTTGTTGTCCAAACCGTAGAAGTTACGGTGGTGAGGGTAGTGTGGGTAATTTTCGCCGAAACCAACGATGTAAGAGAACTTTCTGCCGTTGCTACCCATGATGTATTCAATGGAAGCCAGGGCATAAGGATCAACCTTTGTCAGGTTGTCGTCCATCTTTGCCTTCAAGCCTTCAACAAATGCCTGGTTGGCAGGGAAACGCAGAACACCCCAACCATCGTTCTTTTTGTTCAAAAAGTAACCGCTTGATGGCTTATACATGTCGGCCAGGTAAGTGAATGCGGTCTTTGCGTTTGCCTGTTCGGTTCCGTTGCCGTACATAGCCATAAGGTAGCAGGCCAAATCTTCTGTGTTGTTGTAGCACAACGAGAAGTTGTGGTTGTAGTCTTTCGAAGCGGCCATCCAAGTCGAATATTTTTTAGCTTCTGCCAAATAGGTCGCATCGTTGGTCGTGCGGTATAGCTCCATGCAGAGGATTACAATGTCTGGTTCGTACTTGTCTTTTGCTGGGTAGTAGCTTCCACCGCCTGAATTGCCTTTTGATGTCGACATTACGTAATCGTAGGCAACTTTTGCTTTTTCAAGGCATTTTGCAGCGTATTCTGGGTCGAACTTCTTGTAAGAACGTGCCATCGATGCCAGTGTCGCGCCACACAGAGAGGTCATTGAAGATGTGTTTCCTGTTGCTTTCTTTGTCGGACGCGAACCGTCGCTTTCTCCACCTTGGGTGGTAGGAAGGGTTGCCTTTGCTGAAGATGTACACCAAACCATGTGGTCGGCATCACCGTCTCCTACTTGGTAGTAGAAGGTGCCTTTGTCGCGTACGCACTTCATGAAGAAGTCGGTTGCGTATTTAATTTCGTCGAGGATGTCGGGAATGCCGTTCGGAATGCCGGCTTTACCTTCCCATGTGTAGTCGCTAGCCTTAATGTAGCCGTCGTAGTTCTGTGAATAGTAGTCGTCGTAACCACCAGGAAATTCGCTATAGCCGAGTGAAAGCATGTAGCCTGCATAGAACTCGGTCTGGCCGAATTTAACGTGGTCGCCACAGTCGAACCAACCGCCAGTCAGGTCGTAGCTGCCATCTGCATCTTTTACGAAGTCTTGACCTTTGACGAAAGCTCCAAGGTTGTTGAAGTTTGATGATGCTTTTGTTGGCATGTGTTCGGCTATTAGCCAACTGTGCCCGTCGCCCGAACGCTGTGCTCCGTAGAAGCGGGCTGTCATCCACAATGCTTTTTGGTATTGCTCTTTGTCGAATACTTGAGCCGATACATTGCTCAAGCCGTTGGCTAGCAGCAATGCTCCGGTTAAGAATTTGTAGCTATGCTTCATATTTATCCCTATTATTTATTTTCTTTTGTTGAACGTTGAATGCCAAATATACGCAAATTTTTGAATATCTAGCAAAAGGCTCCCATAATATATGCTTAACTTATTTGGGAATGGGGCGTTCATCGTACTACCCAACCCTTGTTTAGCAAAGTACTCTTGCCATATAGGTCGACCACTTCAATGGTTCCTTTCCTAATGCTGCCGTCGCGCATGGTTAGGCTGTAGTAGTAGACGCCAGGGTCTGCCAACAGACCACGATAGGTGCCGTTCCAACCATTGTCACTTTCATGAACTAGCTGCCCATAGCGGTTGTAGATTTGAACAGGATACCCCAGCATGAAGGTGTCGTTCAGGTTGTCTCGCTTGTATGGGGTTATGGCCGTTGGTATCAGTTCTGTTACGGTGATTTCTGCCAAGTTGGAATGGATGGCAGGGCAGATGGAGTCGCTAACTACGGCATAGTAGGTACCTGTTTGGGTAAGAGCGTGCAACGGTAACTTAAATGGCGCATTGACTCGCGCAATGTCTTCAACGCCTAGCATTTCATCGTTTTGCTCAAGTGCATCATATAGGTTGCCGTTGGCATCGTAGTAAGTGCCGCTAATGGCATCGAATTCGTCTCTTACACGGTACCACCAAATTGTGGCGAGTTGTTGTGGCGTGTGCAGCTCAAGTTCGGCATCGCTACCGGCAAATACGTTTGCCTTGTTGTGCGGATTAGTCACCAACAGAAGGTCGCTGGCATTGAGCGGACGGTGCACGTTCACTTCAATGGCTTGCCTTATAGTTAACTGGTCTTTCTTCATTTCTTGGTAGGCAGAATCGCTACCTGCCAAAAGTAGGCTGTCGGCAAACGTTAGTTCGCCTTGGCTGGTGAAGTAAGTACTGTCGCTTCTGCTTGTACCGCAGACGTTTGTGGCAAAATAAGTCAAGAAGTGGACACTGTCGGCTGTTGCGAAAATGGAATCGGTTGTGTTGTATGGCTTGCCGTCGAACAACCACCCCTGTTCGGTAATGGTTGCATTCATGCTGTCGACGTGCACAAATGCGTCAATGTCTATGGTGCTGCCTTCGCAAATGTCTAGGCGGTTAGCCCCGTTCAGACTGATGGCAATGCGTGGACGTTCTTTCAGTTGCAAGTCTAGGGCCACGGTGTCGCTACAGTTGCTGGTGGTGTCGGTTGCCACAAAATAATAGCTCCCGCTTTGACCTGTCTGTGTCAGCACTGGTGCTGATGTGCTGTCTGCCGTGTTGCCGAGGGTATTGCTGAAAATACCCGATTCTGCTGAAATGCTGTCGCGGTAAACGGCCCAGTGAAGAGCCTTGTGGTAAGTGTACCAACGGTCGGTGCCATATTTGTTCTCGCTGTCGAAAATGCTTGGTGAAATCAGGCTGATAGGGTCCTGCTTGTCGTTGCAGAGTGCCAACGAAATGGTTTCTAGTTCGCCCAAGTCTTGGTGGCTGCCCGACGTAAGAATGAGGTTGCTTGTGTTGAAATAGTTGAAGTGAACGTTCAACGAATCGTTACAACTGCCTCGGTCTATGTGGACTTTATAGGTTGCGCTGTCGCCGACTATGCTAATGGCGGTTGCCCTGTCAAATGGCCGACTGACCCCTTCGGTTGGTTCCCAACGGTAGGTGGCGTGCTCTATGGAATCGAGCTCGAAATTTGTGTTGCGGACGCCACACAGGGTGATAGCTGTATCTTTTAGGTTGAGTGTAGGAACTTCTGCGACGTTGATGGTTGTCCTAACCTTACATTCGTAGCCTTCAAAAGCCATCAGGGTAGAGTAAAGGGTATCGGTATTGAACGTGTTACCGTCGATAACCGTGATTGGTTCTCCTCTACATATCATGTAATTGAAGGTGGTGTCGGCTTGTGGCTTAATGCTTACAATATGAATAACCGTGCTGTCGCATCCAAATTCAGTCTTGAAGGTATCAAGAATTTCATTTGTTCCGTTTATGTGGAATCCGTTTATGCTACTGCTGTCTTCCAAACAGATGCTAATGCTGTCGATGACTGGCAATCCTATTGGCAATACATTCAAGCGTAAGACGACAATGCTGTCGCACCCTGACTTGGTCTTAATGGTGTCTCGGTAGCTTCCACTCTCGGTGTAGAAATGGTTGCCCACCCAAATGGTGTCGCCGTGGCAAGTGGTAACCTCGTTGTCGCCATCGGCTTGCAGGTATTCGAACTTGAACTTCGAAACGACAATGCTGTCGCACCCCGCCTTTGTCTTAATGGTGTCTCGGTAGTTGCCGCTCTCGGTGTAGAAATGGTTGCCCACCCAAATGGTGTCGCCGTGGCAAGTGGTAACCTCGTTGTCGCCATCGGCTTGCAGATACTC
>JAKSKR010000010.1 GCA_024401645.1 Paludibacteraceae bacterium
TTGTGCAATACACAAGTGCGATAATTATCTGCGAGCAGGTTTTTCAGTGCCCTCGCGATAAGCATCCTTTTTTTGTTATGTTTTCAATTTTATTGAGCAGATTTTCGTTTAGGCATTATCTGGTCGCCACCAATGGTAATGTACGAAGGAAATTTTACGGTGTCTTTGCCGAAGGTGAAGAATGGCTTGATTGAAACCTTTACACGGCTGGCGTCAGCATTGTCGGTTGCAAGTCCAAATGCAAATTCGGCCATAGGCTCAAGCTTCTTGTCCTTAATGGCATCGTACATGTTTAAGGTAATGGGCAGTGCAACCTTGTCTTCGGTATTTGCTTCTATTTTCACTTTCTCTTTCATGGTTCCTTCCAGCATCTCCTGATCGTCAATCCAGAGTATGTAGTCCATACCGTCGAGTTGTGCGGCTTGGTCGTTCGGATTCTTAACCTTCATGTTGATGTTCATGTTCAACATCAGTTCCTTTTTGGCATAGCCCGCCATTAGTTGGGCAATGTCGGTCAATTTAAGGTTCTTGTAGCTTTTCTTGTCGCTTAAGTCTATAGAGCCTAGCTTTACGTCCGATACGCTATGAAACTTGAATTTACATTCGGTAAAGTTCTTTAGTCCGGTTACCGACGAGCAACCTGCAGCAACTACCACAATGGCTGTTGCAAGAATGGTCTTGATGGTCTTCATCTTATTTAGTAGTCAATTAGTTTCGTAATGGTGGGGTGGTCTCCGCATAGAGGGCAGTTGCAGTCGCGGTTCAGTTTCATTTTGAAGAAACTCATGGTAAGGGCGTCGAATGTAAGGTACTTGTTCGTTAGTAACTCGCCCACACCTGTCAGGTATTTTAGTGCTTCTGCGGCTTGAATGGTACCCATCATGCCCGGAATGGCACCAAAAACGCCAGCCTTTTCGCCCTTTAGTCCACGTTCGGTTGTTGGTGGCTCCTTAAATAGGCAACGGTAGCATGCCGAACCTGGCACGTAGGTCAAGGTCTGGCCCTCAAAGTTCTGGATGGCGCCGTGCGAAAAGGACTTGCCCGCCAAAACGCAGGCGTCGTTTATTAGGAATTTCACCGCAAAACTGTCGGTGGCATCTATTACGAAGTCGTATGGATTGATGATGTCGGCGGCGTTGTCGGCACATAGGAATGTGTGGTAGGTAACAACGTTGATGTCCGGATTCAGCTCCAACATCCTCTCTTTTGCTGATTCAACCTTCGGCTTGTCTATGTTGGGTGTGGAATGGATGACTTGACGCTGAAGGTTGGTTAGGTCCACCACGTCGCCGTCAATCAGGCCAATGGTACCCACACCCGCAGCTGCCAGGTAAAGCGCCACTGGCGAACCCAATCCGCCAGCACCTACAATCAGCACCTTCCCGTCCTTAATTTTCTGTTGACCTTCCTCGCCAACGTTTGGCAACAATATGTGCCGTTTGTACCTTATGCGTTCTTCTTCCGTTAAACTTGCCATTCGCTTTCTGTTTTAACACTGCAAAAGTAAGCAATTACTTGCCTTTGACCAACCTAAACAGTTCTGGAATAATGGCGATTAGTGAGGTCGAACCTATTATGGTAATCCAATTGATGAAACTTAAAGGTGAAACGTTGAACATTTCGCCGCCGAATGATACGATTAGTATTTGACCAATGACGATAAGGAGGGCTATGAAGGCAAAACCCGAACAGCCTTTAAGTGCGAAACCCGACTTGCCGGTCATGAATGCACGGGCATTAAACATGTTCCAGAATTGTAGGAATACGAAAATGGTGAAGAAGAGGCTTAACTCGTGCTCGCTTAAATCTCCGTCGGTGTTTAGTGCCGATGGTTTCAAGATGTCTGCCAATGTGTTTACCTCGTAATGGTTGAATGCGAATAGCAATAGGGTAAGAATGGCGAAGAAGAATCCGCCCACACCTATAATGCGTATAGCCATTGGTTGGTCTATAATAAAGGCATTCCTATTGCGAGGCTTGTCGTTCATTACGCTGTGGCTCGGTGGCAACGAGGCCAATGCCATAGCGGCAAAGGTGTCCATAATCAGGTTCACCCAAAGCATTTGTGTCACCGTTAGTGGCGATTGTGTGCCTACGAATGCGCCAATAAGGACAATGAGGCAAGCTGCCACGTTCACCGTCATTTGGAACAAGATGAAACGCTGAATGTTCTGGTAGAGGGAACGTCCCCACATGACGGCTCGGCTAATGCTCGAGAAGGAGTTGTCTACAATGGTAATGTCGCTGGCTTCCTTGGCAACCGATGTTCCGTCGCCCATAGAAAGGCCCACGTGTGCTGCTTTTAGGGCAGGCGCATCGTTCGTTCCGTCGCCCGTAACGGCCACCACCTCGTTTTTGCTCTGTAAGGCTTTTACAAGGCGTTGCTTGTCTAGCGGTCGTGCCCGGCAGATGATTTTCAGTGCTTGTGCTTTTTCTTTCAACTCGTCATCGCTCATTTCGGCAATAGACTGTCCAGTCGTTATGTTCACGTCGCCATCGGTGGCATCGTTCCAAAGGTTCACCTGTCTGCCAATCTCCTTGGCGGTTTCTGGGGTGTCGCCTGTTACAATCTTCACGTCAATGCCGGCTGCCATGCATTCCTTAACTGCGGTTGGCACCTCGGACCTTACGGGGTCCGAAATGGCCACAATGCCCATGAATGAGAGGCTGTTTGTGCAAACCTTGTTGTCTT
This sequence comes from Paludibacteraceae bacterium, assembly GCA_024401645.1. Lineage (GTDB taxonomy): Bacteria > Bacteroidota > Bacteroidia > Bacteroidales > Paludibacteraceae > Physcocola. The sequence goes on from JAKSKR010000010.1 coordinate 2,693, forward strand.
CAATGACGTCTTCGCCTTGTGTGGTCTCTTTGTAGGCAAAGGCAAGTGTGCGCATGGCTTTGCGTTGGTAACCCAGCAGGTTGTCTTGCATCTCCTTACTTTGCTCGGCGTTCATTTCGCACATGGCCATCACAATTTCGGGCGCACCCTTTACGTAGAGTATTTCCTTCCCTTGTGTAACGTTGCTCTTCACAAGGGTACCCATGTACTTGCGTTCTGTGCTGAATGGCACTTCTTGAAGGACTTCGGTGCTTTGTCGTAGTTGGGTGAAGTCAACCCCCTTTTTGTGAAGCCAGAGAACGAGTGCACCTTCGGTTGGGTTGCCCAAAACGTTACCCTTGTCGTCGAGTGTGGCTGTGCTGTTCACGGCAATGCCTTCGGCAATTTGTTCTTCCTTTATGTTGGTGGCAAAGTTGGTGGCGAAGACCTGCATCTTGTTTTGGGTAAGCGTTCCGGTTTTGTCGGTGCAGATGACGGTGGTCGCACCCATCGTCTCGCAAGCGTGCATCTTGCGCACAAGGTTGTTGGTTTGCAGCATGCGCCTCATGCTGTAGGCAAGGCTAAGCGTTACCGCCATTGGCAGACCTTCTGGCACGGCTACTACAATTAGGGTGACTGCAATCATTAGCGAGTTTAGCGTGTAGGCCATCAGGTGCGACAGCTCTCTGCTTGTTCCAACTAGCAGGTTTATGCCTATTGTTAAGCCAATGAATGTTGCAAAGAACAGCACAATGCAGCATACGATTCGCTTGCTGTCCCAATCGTCAAACTTCTTTAAAAGAAGATAGAAGAAGACTGCGGTTGGTATTATAATAAGGAACGAAGGTGCTGCAAATTTGAAGTAAACTAGCAGTTTGCCTATTATTATAAGTGCGGCAATTAGGTAACTAGCCTTGGTTATTAGGTCGCCCAAACGTTCCAGTTGCTCGTTGAGTGGTGTTTTTGTACTGTCGTCAATCTGTGCGGCTTCGAAAACCTTACCATTCTCGGTGTGGTCGCCAACGGCAAATACTTTCATTACACCGTGCCCTTCCATCACCTTTGTTCCTTTAAGAACGTGGTTCGATGGGAAGGTTGCGTTGCTGTCGAATGCTTCTGTTAGGGTAGTCTTGTTGCAGATGGGTTCGCCGGTTAGAGTCGATTCGTCTACTTTCAGTTGGGTAGATTCTAACAATTCGCCATCGGCAGCCACTTCTTCGCCGGTGTTAAGCACCACAATGTCGCCCACCACCACCTCTTTGCGGGTGATAGATTGTGGATGCCCGTTTCTGAACACTTGCACCGGTTCGTCGTCGTTGACTTGGTTCAGTAATGCAAACTCCTTGTCGGCTTTAAGCTCGAACAGGAAGGAAAGCCCCGTTGCTAGCAGAATGGCAATGAAAATGCCCATCGGTTCGAAGAATACGCGCAATCCGTCTTCTTCTAATACGAAATACTCGTAACACGAAATGCCAATGCTAAGAGCACCGGCAACTAACAATATGATGATGAGCGGATCGGAGAATTTCTCAATGAACTTTTTCCACAGTGGTTCCTTTTCTGGGGGCGTTAGTAGGTTTGCTCCATTCTTGGCCCTGCTTTCTAGTACTTCGGCATCGGTTAAGCCTTTGTAGTCCTGTGTCTTCATTTTTGTTTATAATATTTTGGAGTGCGAATTTACGGAATATTTGCCAAACGATGGTCAGTTGTAACCTTGCAACTAAAACACGTGCAAAATACACCAAAATGGTTGCAAGGTTACAACTGGCCAATTGTTTGATTCTCTACTAAATAACAATATTTTGGTGAGCCTTGCACATTTTGTTCATTCAATTCGCTAATTGCGTTATTAAATTTTATACATTTGTGCCCGAAAGCGGTGAATCTAATTCATTTGCTTTACTGGTATTTTATAGAATGTAATTCACTTGGTTTTAAATTTTACGCTAAATGAAAAACAAGTACATAGACCTCATCGAACAGTCTTTTGAATTTCCTTCAGAGGAGTTCAAGGTGGAAAACAACGAACTGTATTGGTATGACGTGCCTTTGATGGACCTCATTAAGCAATATGGTACGCCGTTGCGTATTGCTTATCTGCCTAAGATTGCACAGAACATTAAGGCGGCTCGCCGTATGTTCAATGTGGCTATGGCCAAGGTGGAATACAAGGGCGACTATAACTATTGCTACTGTACCAAGAGCTCGCACTTCTCGTTTGTAATGGAAGAAGTGTTGAAGCACGATGTGAACCTCGAAACGTCTTCGGCTTTCGACATCAACCTCATCGATTCCTTGCAGGAGAGCGGTTTGTTGGTGAAAGACAAGTTCATCATCTGCAATGGTTTCAAGCGTCCGCAGTACGTCGAAGGCATTCAGCACCTTATTAACGACGGCTTCACCAACGTTATTCCTAGCTTGGACAACGTTTTCGAGTTAGACCAGATTCTCGATGGTTTAGACAAGCATGTGAAGGTGGGCATTCGTGTGGCTACCGAAGAAGAACCTAAATTCGACTTCTATACCTCACGTTTGGGTATCTGCTACAAGGATATTGTACCTTATTATAATGATAAGATTAAGGACAATCCGCAGGTTGAACTGAAAATGCTTCACTTCTTCATTAATACCGGTATTCGCGACACGGCCTATTATTGGAACGAATTGAACCGATGCGTGGAAAAGTACTGCGAGTTGCGTAAGGTTTGCCCAACTCTCGATTCTTTGAACATTGGCGGTGGACTTCCTATTCAAGCGCACCTCGACTTCAACTACGATTACGAATACATGGTCGAGGAAATTGTTTCGCAAATAAAGAATACCTGCAACGCAAACGGTGTGCCCGAACCAAACATCTTTACCGAATTCGGTTCTTACACGGTGGGCGAGAGTGGTGCCATTCTTTACTCAATCGTTAACCAGAAGAAACAGAACGACCGTGAGTTGTGGAACATGATCGACAGTTCGTTCATCACCACATTGCCAGATACTTGGGCTATTGACCAGCGTTTCCCGTTCTTGGCCATCAACAACTGGGACAAGCCGTATGAACGTGTTCACTTGGGTGGATTGACTTGCGATAGCATGGACTTCTACAATGCAGAAGCTCATTCAAATGCCATCTTCATGCCGCGTTACCAAAAGGAACAAGACCAGTTTGTCGGTTTCTTCCACATGGGCGCTTACCAAGAGTCGTTAAGTGGTTTTGGCGGCATTCAGCATTGCTTGATTCCTGCACCTAAATTGGTGATTGTCGATCGTGACGAGAATGGCGAGTACTTCACCAAACTCTTTGCAAAGGAACAAAGCTACAAGTCAATGATGAAGATTTTGGGCTACTAATTATAGGGTAGACCTTATTATATAGTATGGGGACCGGGCTGTTTGTCTGGTCCTCTTGCTTTTTTGAAGTGGTTGTATCGGCCTGTTGTTTCATAAATGCTATAATATAAGTGCTTTGATTTTTCTTGTGCGCTGCCAAATTCAATTTTTTTTCAGCGATTATTAGTTTTTTGACTTGTTATCTACATACCCTTTTCGTAATTTTGTAACACCTAATATTGTGCATTTTAAAGAAGGTGCATCTACGTGTTGGAAATATAAAACATAATAATATAACTAAATGAAACGGTTTCAATTAACTCTCGCCGCAGCTCTTTTAGCTTCTGCTACTTCGTTTGCGGCTGAACAGTTTACGGGTTCCTTTGCTTGTAAGGCAAAGTACTCTGGTAAGAACACCTATCTAGCAGACTCTTGTTTCGTCGACTACACGATTAAGAGAACTGCTGGTTCTCCTAGCTACTCTGCTAAGGTGAAGTGGTCAAAGAAAGGTGGTTATAATGTTGGAGGTGTTGCTGTAAACGCTAACGACGTTGCAATTTACAAGTCAATCTCTCGCCGTTACAACGACGTTGCCCCTACAAAGGCTACTTTCAAGTTCACTGTGTTGTTCTATTCTGACCAGTTTAACGCTTACATTGGTTCTGCACAGTCTTCAATGGAAGTGAACAACTTGGAAAGATCTGGAGCTGATTTCATTCCTCAAGTCTTGAAGATTGGCGCTTGGGACTCTCTTTATACCAACGTTGTAATCGGTAAGCAAGACAAGGCTAAGATTGGTGTTGTTTTGGCCGATGCCGCTTTCGACAAGTGGGCTGGTGAACAAAACTTGACTAAAGGCAAGCTCGACATGACTGCGCGTGGCTCTCGCCGTTCTCTCAGCCGTGTCTTCGCAAACGCAAGCCGTGTTGAAATTGTTAACCCTACTGTTGATCTTGAATGGGACATCGACGAATACGTCTTCTTGAACAACTCAATGAAGATGGTTGAAGAAATGTCTGACGCTATTGCTAATGGCGATACTGCTGGTGCTGAAGCTGCTTTCTACATGCACAACCCTGCAGTTCCTACCGTAGTTCCTACTTTCAACAATTTCTGGCGCACTTCTGTTGCTCCTTATGCTGCTGTTAACGATGCTTATCAGGCTGCTGAAACTGCTTATAAGAAGGGTGACTTCAACACTGCTGCCATCAACTACCAGAAGGTGTTGAGCCTAGACCCTTCAGTTAACTACTGCCAGCACCGTCTTAACAAGATTGCAGAATTGCAGAAGGCAAAGGAATCTCGTAACATTGGTGGTATTGACCTTGTTTACGTTGAAGGTAACAAAGACATCAAGTCTTTCTATATTTCTAAAACCGAAATCACTTACAGCCAGTGGCGCCGTGTAATGGGTGCTCAACCTGGTCAGGCTTACAACGCTGAAATGCGCAACATGCCTATGACCAACATCACTTGGGACGAAGCTCGCGAGTTCGTTAGCAAGTTGAACGAACAGACTGACATGAACTACCGCTTGGTTAAGACCAACGAATGGGAATATGCTGCTAACGGTGGTAAGCAGTCTTCTAAATCTGAATTTGCTGGTGGTAACAATATCTCTGATGTTGCTTGGACCATCTACAATTCAGAAGAAACAGCTCACCCTGTAGCTACAAAGGAACCTAACGAATTGGGTATTTACGATATGACCGGTAACGTTGCTGAATGGGTTGCCAACATCTACGACAAAAAGACCCGTATTGCTAAAGGTGGTTCTTATGCCGACAACGCTGCAAACTGTTACATCAATTCTAAACAGTTGCTCGACGTTAAGTACAAGAGTAAGACCGTTGGTTTCCGTATCGCTCAAGACGAGTAATAGTGTTTAACTTATTTCTTTAAGACATTTAGTAATGAAAAAGTTCATATATATCGTAATGGCTGCAGGTCTTATGTTCGCTGGTGTTTCTGCCAATGCTGCTCCTGCAAAGAAGACCACTGCCACTAAATCGACTAAGACAGTTAAGACCACTGCCACTGCCAAGACTGCAGCTCCAAAGGCTCGTGTAAAGGCTACTACCAAGTACGTCATTCCAACTCATACTTTGTCTGCTAACGAAAAGTATGCTGTTGAGTCTTACATGAAGGCTTTCAACCTCTATAACGAAAATAAGCCTAAAACTGCATTGCAGAGCCTTGACCAGTGCGACAAGCAACTCGGTTATGTTTCTGCACGTTCTGCATACCTCCGTGCTAAAATCAGCTACGAGTTGGGCGACTATACCATGGCGCGCAACGCTTCTGCTTCTTACTTGAACTCAAAGCCAGTTAAGGACCAGGGCTATTCTGAAATCGTTACCATTAACGATGCTGTTAACGCATACTTCTCTCAACAGACCCAGAACCAGGAAGCTGCCCAGGCTGCCGAGGTTGCTGCTGCTGCCCAGGCTGCTGCTAACAAGAAGGCTGAACAGGAAAAGATGCAGGCTGACATCGAGAAGGCTCGCGCTGCTTGCGAAGAAAGACGTAAGAATATTGGTGAAATCATCAATAAGACGAAAGCCGACCTCGAAGCTACACGTGCAACTAACACCCGTGCGGCTTATCAGGAATTCATCCAGAACCACCCTTATGGCAGGGCGCGTGTTACTGCTGAAAAGGAAATGCTCGAAAAGTGGCCTTATCCTACCAAACAGCTTAAGGGTAACAAGTACGGCTTCGTCGACGCTAACGGCAAGTTCGTCATTAAGGCTAAATACGACAACGCTGCAGCTTTCGAAGAAGATTTGGCTCGTGTCGGCGTAAATGGTCTTTATGGCTATGTTAACGAGGCTGGTAAGGAAGTAATTCCAGCCAAGTTCAAGTCTGCTTCTAACTTCAACTACGGTTATGCTGCAGTTAAGGAAGCTAACGGTACTGCTTACTACATCGACAAGCAGGGCAATAAGCTTGGCAACACTAATTACAAGACTGCAATGCCTTTCAGCGAAGGCTTGGCTGCTGTGTCAGATAGCAAGGGCTTGTTCGGTTACATCGATAAGACTGGTAAGACTGTCATCAACAACCAATTCACTACTGCTAGCTCATTCGTTGGTGGTCGTGCTGTTGTTGGTAAGAAGGTGGGTAATGCTACAAAGTATGCTTACGTTCAGAAGGACGGTACCATGTTGACTGACTTCATCTACGACGATGCACAGGGCTACCAGTTCGGCTTGGCTCGCATCAAGTCTAATGGCAAATACGGTCTAATCGATTATACTGGAGCTCCTATCACTGTTTGCCAGTACGACTTCATCACTGAATTCCGTAGCGACGGTTATGCACGTGCTCGCCGTAACGGTGTTGACGTCCTCATTGACCGCAATGGCGACAACTGGTCAAATGTAAACGGTAATATGATTGAGGTTAAGTTCAAGAACTAAACCAATCATCTAATAATAAAAAAAGCCTCGCACCTTCGGGTACGAGGCTTTTTTCTTACTTTTGCAAACTAATTTGTATTTCTTATGGCTATTATTGAGAATCCTAATGAGCTTGCAGATGCGTGTTTTATTTTGCAAAAGCGCGATATGTTGGTCCGTGCCGATGGTAAGGCCCTTTCTTCTGCCGATATGGAAACCTTTAAGCCTTTAGCTAAAGATTTCATTCAAGAGACTGAAAACGGATTTTGTGCAATGGAATTGATGCCAGATGCCACGTTGCCTGCCGGTTACGAACTGAAAACCATTCGTCAGTCGTTTGCCGAGTTACAGGGCGAAGACAACTTCCGTTTGGCGCGTGCGCGTGCGTTGCTAACATGGCATGCCGGCAACCGGTTTTGTGCTTGTTGCGGCTCACCGTTGCAGTTGTCTGCCGACTTGTCGGCCAAGGTGTGCTCTGGTTGTGGCAAGCAGCTCTTCCCACGCATTGAGCCCTGCATCATTGTCTTGGTTAATAAGGGAGATAAGATTCTTCTTGCACGCCACGCTGGCCGCAACCAAGACGTCTATTCTTGCCTAGCCGGATTCATTGAGGTTGGCGAGACTGCGGAACATGCCGTAGAACGTGAAATATTTGAGGAAGTCGGCATTCGTGTTAAGAATGTTCGTTACCGTGGTAGCCAGAGCTGGCCATTCCCCGATCAGCTCATGATGGCCTATACAGCCGAATATGAAAGCGGTGAGTTCAAGTTTCAAGAGGGTGAAATTGCCGATGCCGGTTGGTTCGACCGCGACAGCTGCCCTGCAACTCCTAAACCTGGCTCAATAGCTTACAAACTCATTCATCAGGAAATTTAAACAGCTTCTTAAGAAGCTGTTTAAATTTTTTTATTGGAGGATTTTATGAGAGATTTTTTAGGATAGTTTGAATGGTTTAGAAAGGAGCAATGGAAACTCCATTGTGACTGAAAAACCATTCAAAATAGACAAAAAAGATCCATAAAATGCCCAATAAGAATTCTTTCGTAAAATTTTTAAACAGCTTCTTAATACTCCTTCACACAAAAAAAGCGTGTCCGTCAAGTCGACGGACACGCTTTTGGTTTATGGGGCTATTGGCGCTTTACTTCTGAAGCTTCATCTGCTTCTTGTCGCCTACAATATAAATACCCTTGTTAAGGCCTTCGAGAGCCTTTTCTGCGTTAACCGACTGCTTCAACATAACACCGTTGGTGGTGTAGACGTTGACTGGTCCTTCTGCCTTTTCGCTGCTAACGTTTTCAATGCCGTTAGGGTTAGAACTCAAGTTAAGGACAAGTGGAGTGGAAATGTTGAACTCCTCGTCGGCAACAATCTTACCGCTGGTTGCTGCGGTCTTTTGGTTCGAACCGGTGTACACGCAAGTGTAGGTCATATATCCCTTTTGGCCTAATTCCAATCCGTGATAATTGGCTGAAACGACGCCGGCAAAATTCTCGCCTTCCTTCGCTGGGGTGTAGGTGTATTTTTCACTCATATCTATCACTTCAAATCCCAATGGAATGGTGTCGGAAATGACGATGTTGTGTGCGCTAATGACGTCCTTCAATGGTGAGCTGCCCAAAATTGTACGCCAGGTGTAGCCGTCAAACTCTTCAACCAAAGCCGACTCGGTCACTTCGTCTACAATGTCGCAAGCCGAAGCAAGTAGCTTGTCAATGCTGATGACCTTTTCTGGGTCTTGGTATGAAGGGGTTACAGGGTAGTAGAAATCATTGTCGTTAGCCTTGCCCAACTGGGTGAAACCCTTCGAGAAATCGAGTGGCTTCCACGACTTGTCGTTAAAGCGTGCAATGACGCGTAGTGGGTAGCGGGCACCTTCGCAAGTGTAGCCCGATGCGCCAGCCATCTCGTTCATGTATAGGGTAGAGGTGGCAAGTGCGTGAGGGAACTGCACGCTGAACATGTGCGAGCCTTTCTTGTATTCGGTGTCGGTGAATACCAATTCGTTGGCGTTAGAAGCCATGGTAGAGCCGTTCTGTGTTCCTTCTAGCAAGTCGAAATTGCAAGCAAGGTCAACGTCTTCAAAGTCTTTGAAGAAAGAGACGCGGTAGTTGCCGTTGTCGATGTAAGGTTCAACAGCATCGTTGTAAAGCTTGAACATGATGTTGTACTGGCCTTTGTCTGTCTTTTCGGCAAGTGCAATGTTCACGTTCTTGCGTCCACCGGTAAGTCTTGGCAATTCCACGTTCTCAATGGCCAGGTTGAATGTAACGGTGTCGCCTTTCGCAATGCTGGTTGAGCTGGCACTCTTCTCAATGGTCAGGTGTTTGCCAATAACGTCAAGGCTATTGGTCTGCATGGTTGCAGTGCTGTGGTTAGGGTATATGTCGTTTTCAGAGCCCAAGCCATTGCTGCACGAAATGCTTGCCTTGGTAGCATAGCGGCCAGAACAGCCGAAGTTTGGCTTGCAGCTGTAAGACACAGAGCCGATGGTTGCGGCTAGGTTTGGTGCCTTAAGGTCGAGGGCGTAGCCAACGGAAGAGTTGTCGCTCTTGAAACCGGCTACCTTTTCCAGTTTCCAGGTAATGGTGCGCTTGCTTGCATTGTAGACACCATCGTTAGAAATGTTCAGAACCGAGAAGCCTTCTGGCACCTCTTCTACGATGACGACGTCTTTCGCATCAACCGAACCGTAGTTGCGGAACGAAATTTCGTAAGTAACGGTGTCGCCAATGTGGCAGAACGATACGCTGTCTTTAATGGCTTTGTAAACCTTTAGGTTTGGCTGTGCCTTCATTTCTGAAGGTGCGGCATAGTTGCCCGAAAGTGCCATTAGTCCCAGTTGGCGGAACCAACCACTCATGTAGTTCGAAATGAGTTCGTCGTCGGGTGTTTTGCCTTTTATGTCCCAAATCTGGTAAATGCAGTTGTAGAGCTGTCCCATTAGGTCGTAGTCTTGTGCACCAATAGCCGCAAACGAAGCTGCACCCTTCTGCATGCTTAACGAAGAAGAGAACATGTCGTCGGTAGGAACACCAGTCATTGGGTCAATCATCCAACCCATCATTCTTGGACCGCTATATGGTATTGGCTTGTCGCTCTTAACATAGCATTGTGTGCCGGCTGCTTCGTTCCAGTGGGCTGGGTCGGCCATGTATTTCGACATCTTAATGGCTGCGTCGTATTCGTAGGTGTTTTTGCCGTCTTCAACCTGGTGGGTCTTCGGATTCCAAGTGTAATCAGGATTGCCGTGCCAAACGTAGTTGCTGATGGTTCGCAAAGGGCAACGGTAGTCTTCGCCTTCGTTAAAGTTTCTGTAGGTGGTCTTCGAACCGTCGCGGCTAACCGTACACCAGCCGGCGGTAGGCACCGAGTAGTCGTTCTTGCTAATCAGGTCCTTAATCAACCAGTCCGACGACGCTTCTGCACGTCTAAACTGTTCAGCTTCCCATTCGTAGCTTGCCCCCACTTCTTTACCAAGGGACATGAATAGGTCGTAGAATTCGCGGAAGTAGGCCGAAGCGTTATAGTCGATGTGGTGTTCTTTGTCTCCTGAAAATTCGGGCAAAACAGGAACACCATCAATTATGGCGTAGTTCTCCTCTTGGCTAGCCCAGTCGGTCACTTCCATCCAAGTGTCACCACCGCGTTGGTAACCGTCTAGGCCGATGATGCCGGTGTTGACGCGTCTTGGTGTTTCTTCGGGGTGACGGGTGCTAATGGCAACTAATCCGCGAATGACGTTAATCATTTCTTGCTTGTAGCTGATAGGGTTACCACAGGCATCGAGCACCTTGTTGCCTTTATCGTCGAGCATGAATTCGCCCCACTGCTTGTAGGCTACGTATAATGCTAGGGCTATGTCAACGTCGCCGTCGGCTGCAGTGTTGCCACCTTCGCCTGCATCGCTAATGGCAAAGTCGCCATATTCGTAGTCGGGTGCATTGTCGGTGCAGTCAATGTAGCGTTTGGTTTTTACACGGCGTTTGTCGTGGGTGCACATCCAGTAGCCGTCGAAGGTGACCTTGTCGGCCATGTAGGCTGCTGCCAATAGGGCGTAGCCGTCGCCTTCCGAACAGTCGTAGGCTGCCTTGTAAGGGGTGTAGATGTACTTGATGCCCTCGTGTTCCTCGCCTGTGTATTCAAATTCGTTGGCATGCTGTTGGTATGCCTTGCGAATCATCTTTTCCATTTCAATGTGGGTCAGGCCTTCGGCATTCCTTGTGCCCAGGTTACCACCACAAGCATAGTCTAGGAACTGTGGAAATGGATAGGCGGGGTTGCCCGAATTGATGTGCACGGGCACCTGTGCGTTTGTTAGCGCCGTCAACGACATTGCAGACAATGCCAGACAGCTTTTAATTACTTTTTTATATGACATGGTAATAAATGTTTTTAATTTTATGTAGAGTGTCACATTTTCACAAAGATAACAAGTCTTTCCCTATGTTCTTTGTTTCTATTCTCCTTTTTGTTATTTTTGCAACGCAAAATTCGCATTTGCGGTAATAGCTCAGTTGGTAGAGCGTTGGCTTCCCAAGCCGAAGGTCGCGGGTTCGAGTCCCGTTTACCGCTCTTTTTTCTTTCTGGCCTTCGGACCGTATGAGGCTGCGGTCGCGAAAAAATATCTATCTTCCCATTTTTCTGACCTTTAAGCATTACTTTTCATCTGTTGCAATCCTTTTTCATAATTATATGTATATTTGTAATTACAAATTGAAAGTTTGAAGAAACTGTTTATATTTAATCTTATGAAAAAGACATTTTTACTAGGCGGACTTTTAGCTATTGCTGCAATCAATTTCTACTCATGCAATGACGATAAGGACGATAATGGGGCAAAACAGATGACTGCAAGATTCGTGGAAACGAGTGAATGTTTAGATTCTTATGAAAATCAAGTTAAGGACGCAATGGCACCTTATGTTTCTATCGATTTCGACAAAGGCATTCATAAGGCTCTCTTGACTGTAAATAACTTTGTGTCTAGTTGTGGCCATAAACCTGAAATGGATATTAGGGTAGATGGTGATACCATCATATTCAGGGCTTTTAACCGCGGAGGTTTCGAGACGAACTGTGTCTGCCGCTATATGTTGTGGTCTGCACTCGAAAATGTAGAGCCTAAAGTGTACTATATCCGTCCTGAAAATATGGTGGACCCTAATGATAAGCAGGTTGTCGATTTGGCTAATAACAGAACTGTTAACCTTTATTTTTCGTTAATCAGTCGTTAGAAACTGTTCTTTTTTATTAGGCCCGTTGCCCTATTGTTTTGTTTCTTGGGTGGTGCTTACTTGCGCGAGCCATACCTTTGGCGAAATATGCCCTTGTTAAACTGTTGTATCCTACCATTTTTCAAGTTGAATTTCCAACATTTTTTCGTAAATTTGCGTGCCTTTTTGTGCAGTTTGCACATTTAGGACTAAAAAAATGGGTTCTATGTTGCCGTGACTGACAACAGTTGCAGAATGTGGAATCGACTTTTGCTTTGATAATAAAACGTTTAGATACATAGCAATGGGTAAAAAATTTGCCGAATACTCTAAATTCGACCTCTCACAAATCAACAAAGAGGTTCTGAAAGCGTGGGACGATGCCGACATCTTCCACAAAAGTATTGCCCAGCACGAGGGCGATCCGTCTTATGTCTTCTTCGAAGGCCCACCTTCTGCTAATGGTAAGCCGGGCATTCACCACGTTCTTGCACGTGCCATTAAGGACATTTTCCTCCGTTACAAAACAATGCAGGGCTACTACGTTCGCCGTAAGGCCGGTTGGGACACTCACGGACTTCCTGTTGAGTTGGGCGTAGAAAAGGAATTGGGCATTACCAAAGACGATATTGGCAAGTCTATTACTATTGAAGAGTATAACGATAAGTGCCGTTCTAACGTCATGATGTTCACCAACGAGTGGACTGACCTAACCCGCAAGATTGGTTACTGGGTAGACTTGGAACACCCTTACATCACTTATGACAACCGTTTCATCGAGTCTGAATGGTATTTGTTGAAGGAACTCTACAAGCAGGGCTTCCTTTACAAGGGTTACACCATTCAGCCATATTCGCCTGCTGCTGGTACTGGTCTTAGCTCGCACGAGTTGAACCAGCCTGGTTGCTACCGCGACGTTAAGGACACTACCGTTACCGGCCAGTTCTTGGTTAAGGGTAACATTCCAGCCGCTGTTAAGGTGGCTGAAAACTGGGGCGAAGTGTTCTTCTTGGCTTGGACTACCACACCTTGGACTCTTTCTTCTAACACTGCTCTCTGCGTAGGCCCTAAAATCGACTACGTTATGGTGCAGTCTTACAACCCATACACCGGTAAGCCTGGTACTTTCATCATGGCTGAAGCTCGTTTGTCTGCTTATTTCAATCCTGCTGGTGCCGAAGCGCCTATGGATGCATACAACGCAGGCGACAAGGTGGTTCCTTACCGCATCATCGGCTCTTGCAAGGGTGCCGACTTGGTTGGTATGGAATACGAACAGCTTATGCCTTGGTTCAAGGTCAATGGCGATGCCTTCAAGGTTATCCCTGGCGACTATGTAACTACCGAAGACGGTACCGGTATCGTACACATCTCTCCAACTTATGGTGCCGACGACGCACGTGTGGCTAAAGCCGCAGGCATTGCTCCGCTTCAGTTGATTGATGCTAACGGTAACCTTCGCCCAACTGTAGACCTCGATGGTAAGTTCTACTTGTTGAAGGACCTCGATGCTGAATATGTAAAGAACAGCGTTAATGTTGACGCTTATAAGGAATATGAAGGCCGTTTCGTTAAGAATGCTTACGATGCAAACCTTACCGATAAGGATGCTAGCCTCGACGTAGATCTTTGTGTAATGCTCAAGCAGCAGAACCGTGCATTCAAGGTTGAAAAGCACGTGCACAACTATCCTCACTGCTGGCGTACCGATAAGCCAATCCTTTACTACCCACTCGATAGCTGGTTCATCCGCTCAACCGCTGCTCGCGACGAAATGGTGGCTCTTAACAAGACCATCCTTTGGAAGCCTGAATCAACTGGTACTGGCCGTTTCGGCAAGTGGTTAGAGAACTTGAACGACTGGAACCTTTCTCGTTCACGTTTCTGGGGTACTCCGCTCCCAATTTGGCGTACAGAAGACTGCCGCGAAGAAATCTGCATCGGTTCTGTTGAAGAGTTGATGGCTGAAATCGACAAGTCTATCAAGGCTGGTTTCATGACCGAGAACCCTTACAAGAACTTCAAGGTGGGCGACTATTCTGAAGATAACTACTCAACAAAGAATTTGGACCTTCACCGTCCTTATGTCGATAACATCGTACTTGTTTCTCCTTCTGGCAAGCCAATGAAGCGCGAAAGCGACCTTATCGACGTTTGGTTCGACTCTGGTTCAATGCCGTTCTCACAATTGCACTATCCGTTCGAGAACAAGGAATTGGTTGACAACAACCTCTTCTACCCAGCAAACTTCATTTCAGAAGGTGTTGACCAAACACGTGGTTGGTTCTACACATTGCACGCAATCTCAACCATGATTAAGCATAGCGTTGCCTTCAAGGCTGTTATCTCTTGTGGTTTGGTGCTCGATAAGAATGGTAACAAGATGTCTAAACGCCTCGGCAATGCTGTCGATCCGTTCGGACAGGTTGAGAAGTTTGGTGCAGACCCTGTACGTTGGTACATGATTACCAACTCTAGCCCTTGGGACAACCTTAAGTACGACCAGGATGGAGTTGACGAAGTTAAGCGTAAGTTCTTCGGCACACTCTACAATACCTATTCGTTCTTTGCCCTTTATGCCAACGTAGACGGCTTCTCGGGTAGCGAGGCACAGGTGCCTGTTGCAAAGCGTCCTGAAATTGACCGTTGGGTGCTTTCTTTGCTCAACACTTTGGTGAAGGAAGTTACCGAGGCTTTGGAAGACTACGAGCCAACTAAAGCTGGCCGTGCTATTGCCAAGTTCGTTTCTGACGACCTTTCTAACTGGTACGTTCGTTTGAACCGTAAGCGTTTCTGGGGTGGCACAATGGACGAAGACAAGTTGGCTGCATACCAAACCTTGCACACTTGCTTGTTGACTGTTGCCAAGCTTATGGCGCCTATCGCTCCATTCTATGCCGACCGCTTGTATCTCGACTTGACTGCTGCATCGCCTGTATGCGAGTCTGTTCACCTCGACAAGTTCCCAGTTGCCGATGCTTCTCTCATCGACAAGGCGCTCGAAGACCGTCAGCGCATGGCACAAGATATTTCTTCAATGGCGCTTTCTCTTCGTAAGAAGGAAAACATCAAGGTGCGCCAGCCGCTTAGCCAGATTATGGTGCCTGTTCTTTCTGAACACGACCGCGAAAGCATCTTGGCTGTCGACGACCTCATTAAGAGTGAAATCAACGTTAAGGCCATCAAGTTGGTTGACGATTCTGCCGGCATGTTGGTTAAGCGCTTGAAGCCAGACTTCAAGAAACTTGGCCCTAAATGCGGTAAGAGCATGAAGGCTGTTGCTAACCTTTTGACTAACATCGACCAGGCTAGCATTGCTAAACTAGAGAAGGAAGGCCAGCTTGAACTCGATGTTGAAGGCTTGAAGGTGGTTGTTGAAAAGGCAGACGTTGAAATCAAGTCGGAAGATATTCCTGGCTGGTTGGTAGCCAACAACGGCGACTTGACTGTTGCACTCGACATTCAGTTGACTCCTGAATTGATTAAGGAAGGTGTTGCACGCGAGTTCATCAACCGAATCCAGAACATCCGTAAGTCTTCTGGTTTTGATATTACCGATAAGATTAGCGTTAAGATTGAACGCAACGATAAGGTGAACGATGCTGTTACAGAGTTTGCCGATTACATTGGCGCACAAACTTTGGCTGTAGCTGTTGAATTGGTCGACAAGGTGGCTAACCCTACCGAACTCGATTTCGACGACTTCAAGGTTAACATCGAAATCAATAAAATCTAATTTGGTTTTAGTGAAATAGTTTCAATAATGGCGTGCTCTTGTCTAGCACGCCATTATCGTTTATGACAATGATTAGTTTACAACGTAGTATTATTTATGATTGATTTTCGAAAAGTCATGGCGTTTATGGCGCTTTGTGTGGTTAGTATTATTGTTGGCAGTATTTTGTTCGAGGACTTCGAATATATCTTTTTCTTTGTAGTTTGTGTGGTGGTAGGGGTTAGCCTCATATATCTTTTCCTGCAAGTTGATAAAGATGTGCCTAGCGGATCTTCTGACGATACAAAATCGGCTTGGGAATGGATGTCAAATACAGAAAGGAATGCCTTCAGGGACTTTAATTTCGCTAACCAAAAGAAAAAGAAGTCATCCAAAAAGAGTAAAAGCGAAACAGAAAGGAATGCCTTCAGGGGCTTTAATTTCGTTAACCAAAAGAAAAAGAAGTCATCCAAAAAGAGTAAAAGCGAAAAGAATGACTATAAAACGATTTATTATAGCAATAACCAGTCGCTTTATTTATTGGCTTGCCTCATATCTCAAATTGTTGCTGTCGATGGCGAAACTTCCGACACTGAATATGATGCTGCTTGTAGGTATCTGCAGCCAAGAATGGATGCCTACGATTATCATAAGCTCGTCTCGTTTTTGACCGATACGGGGTTTTCTATGGCTATTTTAGAGTCGACAGCGAAAAACGTTGGGAATGCATACGCTCAAGTGAATGGTGGACTCTATTTCGTGACCGAACTGCTTTATTCCATTGTTATTGTTTCTGGCATTAATCCTAAAGAATGGGAAGCTATGTGTAAGGTTCTAGACATTTTCTTCCCGAAAAACGATGATGATTATTTCTATTTCATAGATAAGTACCAGAGCTACGAACGGGGTGGGCGTCCTTATAATGCAGAATATGCAAGAAGGCTAAAAGAGCGCAAGCAAGGGAAAAATAATCAGAACTCGTCAAAGACAAGTGGTGCTGATAGGGACACTGGAAATGACGTGCCAAAACAAAAAAGCGCGAAAAATAGTTCATATTATAGCATTCTTGGTTTAACTGAAGATGCCACTCAAAGTGATATTAGGAAACGTTACCACGAATTGGCAAAGAAATACCATCCCGATGTCACGCTAGACGAATTGGAGAAACGTGTGCTTGCCGAAAAATTTATTGAGATACAGAATGCTTACAATGCGTTAAGGCAATAGCAGAATTTCAGTGATTTATGAAGATAGAAGAAGCTTTAGTCTACTTGCTGGCAAAGGCAAACCATGGCATGACGACCGACCAACTTGCCGAGGCAATTAATAATCAGCATTTGCACCAGCGTAAGGACGGGCAGCCCGTCACCAGTCGTCAGGTCTATGCGGTTATCTGCCGCTTCCCTAGTATGTTTGTTAAGGAAGGTGGACACATAATGCTGATGATATAGGCACAAATTGCCTTGTAATACTTCTAATTACGTCCTATAAATAGGGTGTATAAGGGATTTAGATAGAGTTTTATGCTCAAATCTGACTAAATGTGCTAATTTTTCATACATTTAGATAGATGTTGCATACTGAAAACCGACTAAATGTGCGAATGTTTCGCTGCATTTAGTCGGTTTTATATGTTTTAGTGAGGCTTGGACTTCTTATTTCCTAATGATCCACACGTAGTGTGTGGTACGTTTTGCAATGAGCCAACGGTCATTTTCCTTGCGGTATTCGTCATCGTGGTAGATGCCCTCTTGCGTCATAACTTGCACGCCGTTCTGGGTCTCGAATATGGTGGCTTGCGAGTAGCAACGGCCAAGCGCTCTGTTGCCCTTTACGTTAACAACGTGTTGTCCGTTTAGGTGGAACACCTTGTCGAGCGAGGTTAGGTAGTTGTGGTAGGCATTGCCAATTTCTTCAGGACCATTTAAGGTCTGCTTCAACTCGTCGTTGATGACGATTTTTACAACCGCATCGCTTGTGAACAGACCCTTTTGGGCCAAGCCATTCTTTTCATCCGACAAAATAGAGAACGTGTCTACCAGTTGTTTAAGGGCTAGCTTGTCCTCAATTGTCTGTATCTTTTCTTCTAATTCCATTTCTTATAATAAGTTATCTGTTTTTATCAAGTTAATTAATTCTTTAAACCGAGGGCCTTCAACATCTTGTCCCAGTTTTCGTAGGGAGCCTTGCCAAATTGGAACCATTTGCCGCAGAATTCCTTTGCGCCGTTGCGGCTGCTGTCGTCAATGAGGAACGAACCTTGGTTCAAGTCTTTGTGGTGGCTTAACACAATGCGCTTCTTGGCGCAGTCGCCCAGGTATTTCTTTACCCAGCGCAGTTTGTCGGTCCAAGCTCTGTCGTTGTCCCAAGGGGCGGTGGAGAGGATGTAGGTGTTGTAGTGCTCGGTTAGTAGCTTAAAGGCCTCCACGGCGCCTTCTATGGGCTCCATACGCGAGAATATGTCGGGGACGTCGTCGTAGTGGTCGCGGTATTTTTCCTTTTCTTCTGGCGTTAGCTTGGTGGCAACGGCTCCGGCAAAGTTGACCAGCACACTGTCCATGTCAACATACATGATGGGGCGGTTGTCTTCGGGAAATTCTTCCTTCTTACTGGCGTCGCCATTCGATGTCTCGGGATGTCCATTCACTAGAATCTTGTGAGTGTCTTCCCAGTTGTTGAAGGGGTGTTTGCCAAACTGTAGCCATACGCCGTCGAACTGGGCTGCCCCCTTCTTGGCGCGGTCGTCAATAAGTATGGCGCCTTCGTTAAGGTCTTTCCGGTGGGTTAGTATCAAGCGCTTGTATCCGTAAATGCCTAGGTGCTTTTTCACCCATCGAGCCTTGTCGCTCCATGCGCTTTCGTTGTCCCAAGGGGCGGTCGAGAGTATGTAGATGTCGTAGTGCCTGCTCAACTGCTTAAAGGCTTCTATGGCGCCTGGCATTGGCTTCATACGGCTGAATATGCCCGGCACGTCTTCTATGTGGGTGCCATATTTTTCCTTTTCCTCTGGGGTTAACGTTTCCTTTGCTCCCATAAAGTCGACCAGCACGCCATCCATGTCAACGTAGGCAATGGGTTTCTGTACCTGGTTCTGTTGGTCGTTCAGCATGTCAATGATGGGAATGACGTTGTCGGCCCAGTTCTCCTTTGTAAGTAAGCCTATGCCTTCGTAGTTGAAGTTGTACTTGAAGTGTTGCTTAAAGAAAGTTTCGCTGTAAAGAATGAAGTCGTCTTGTGCGGCAAAAAGGCCGTAGATGTACTTCTCTTCGCCATAAGGTATGTGCGCAAACTGGTTGTCGAGCCACTTGTGGACTATGGCTTGCTGTTGTGGGGTGTACATGTAGCGCTGCTTGCCTTCGGCTGTGCTGATGTACAATTCGCCAATAAACTGCGGTAAGATGAATATGGGGTTGATGAGGATGCGGTAGTGCCCATAGAGCGACTGCACTAACGTCCCGCCCAAGCCAACGCCAATAATAATGTCGGGCTGGTTGTTGTCTACTTCCTTCTTAAGGGCATTGAATATGTCAAGCGGATCGACCGGTAGGGTAGGCACAATGACCTCGGCACCCGGGTAAAGGTCCTTCAACATTTTCGCTCCATTGTCGTTGAAGGTGTCAGCTGGCGATATTTCTATGTACAGTAGTTTCATACTTCATCTTTATTGTTGTGGGGTGGCGTAAATGAAAAAGTTTCATACCCTCTGTTGTCGTAACATAAAGGTATGAAACTTATATCATTTCTCAAACAATGTGCTAACATTGTTGTTAAGCTTGGCTTCTTTTGCCGTTTTGCTTTCTTATTCTTTACGGGCTTCGGCCTTAATGTCCATAAACTTTGTGCCGTCTTTAACAATGGCAGCAACCAGTTTAATGGCTTCGCTATCGGTGGCGTCAATTTTCAGTTCAATGTCCAACTCCTTATTCTCGGTTGGGGTGATAAGGTGGCTGAACTTAACCTGTTTCATGTTGCCAATGAATAGGCTGGCTCCAATTTCTTCCTCTGCGCAAGCCTTAATCATGCCAATGTTGCATACGCCTGGCGATATGGGGTTGCCGGGGAAGTGCCCTTTGAATATGGCGTGGTCAGCATTTAGCTCAACGTGGTAGGTAACCTGTCCATCGCCCGAGCTCTCTTTGCCTTTAATGGTGAAAAAGTCGTCTTTTAGCATGGTCAGTCCTCCTCAAACAGCTTAATTTGGCAGGTGGCAATGGTTTCGTCGCCCACCTTGGTGGTAGCCTCCATTAGGGTTACGTTCATCACCTGTGCGGTAACAACCACTTCGGTAACGAGTTGTTCGCCCACACGTGGAAGGCGTACAATTTGGCATTTCTTTATTTCGCCAATGTAGCCAAGTTTTGGCTTGCTGTCTTCGCCGTTGTTTTGCTTGTTTTTAACTCCGTTATAGGCGGCAGACGTTTGGGCAATATGCTCAATAACGCCCATTTCGCGCAGTTGTCCGTTCTCGCAGAACACGTTGGCTGCAAGCACAGTCAGTGCCGATTTTCCTGCCGTTTCGCTAGCCCCATAGAAGGTATCAATCATCATGATGGGCTCGCGCTGCGGAATCAGCTGCTTTATTTCTTCGCCTTGTAGCATTATTTATGCAATCTTGCCAGCGATGAAGTCGTACAATTCACCGAAAGTAAGAACCTTGCTCATTTCAGCGCCATTAGTCTTGATGCCGAATTCGCCGTCGATAAGAGCAACGAGGTCAACAAGGCTCAAGCTGTCAAGTTCGAGGGTCTTCTTGATGTTTGCATCTGGAGTGATGACTTCTTCTTCTACTTCAAATTCTTCTGCAAGCAATGCGTTAACCTTGCTGATGATTTCTTCTTTTGTCATTATTTTATCTTTTAATTGTTATTTGTCTAAGTCGTAACCTTGATGGGCAATTAACCCTTGAAGTCGCGGATGATGAGGGTAGAGTTGGTGCCGCCGAAACCAAACGAGTTGCTCAAGAAGGTGTCGAAGTGCTTGCTGACGCGCTGGCCAGGGATGTTCAGCTTGGCTGAATCTTCGTCTGGGTTTTCGAAGTTGATGTTTGCTGCAATGAAGTCGTTCTTCATCATCAGCATTGAATAGATAACTTCGCTGGCGCCTGCCATCCACATTTCGTGACCGGTCTGGCTCTTGGTTGAAGTAACTTCAGGCTTGTAAGTGTCGAATACGGCTGCAATTGCCTTTGCCTCGTTCTGGTCACCTACGTGAGTTGAGGTTGCATGAGCGTTAACGTAACCGATTTCTTCCTTGCGGATGCCTGCTTCGCGAATTGCCATTTCCAATGAACGGCGTGGACCATCGACGTTAGGAACAGAGATGTGGTCGCCGTTTGAACTGAAACCGTAACCGATAACTTCGGCTAGGATAGGAGCACCACGCTTAATGGCGCTTTCTAGGCTTTCAATAATTACAGTTGCACCACCGCCACTTGGTACCAAGCCGTCGCGGTCGCGGTCGAACGGACGAGATGCCTTTGTAGGGTCGCTTTCGCGGGTTGAGAATGCGCTGATGCCGTCGAAACTGCATACGCTGTATGGGTTGATTTCCTGTGCACCACCACATACTACCATGTCTTGCAAGCCCCACTTAATGAGCAATGATCCAAGGCCAATTGCGTGTGAGCCGCTGGCACATGCGCCAGATACGGTAAGGTTGATACCCTTTAGCTTGAAGATGCAAGAAAGGTTCATGGTAACGGCTGAGTTCATTGACTGGAAGATACCACCTGAACCAATCATGGTGGTGTCACCCTTTTCGCGCATGGTGTCAACGCTCTTTACAACAGGTTCTGCGCTGCTGTCGTTACCGTATAGAAGGCCAACTTCGTGGCTCTCAAGATAATCTTGGTCGAGTTTTGCATTAGCAAGAGCTTCTGCTGTGGCTACATAAGCGTATTGTGCCTGTTCTGGCATGTAAACACGCTGGTTGCGGCTAAGTATGCCTTTCAGGTTTGGAAGGTCTACGTGACCAGTCAATGCTGAACGGAAACCCATCGATTTGCGAACTTCGTCGAAAATGATGCCTGACTTACCGTCCCAAAGTGATTGCTTTACCTCTTCAAGGTTTTTACCAAGGCAGGAATATATTCCGACGCCTGTAATCACAACTCTTCTTTCCATTATTATAATATTATTTTATTTTCGTTTAATTGGAAATTGCTCCTATTCCACAAAATTTACCGCAAAAATAGCATTTTTTTTTCTCTTTTTTTGTTTTTTATCGATTTTTCAGTACTCATATTTTCCTATCTATCAATTTTTGTAACTTTGTTACCAAATAATAAGGTTATATGTCTCAACAGAATTCTCCGTCTTGGTACGTTTTACGTTTCCCTTCACAAGACCTTTCAAAGGTCCAAAACCATTTGAACCAGTCTGGCGTTAAGAATTTCGTTCCGTTCAGGTTCGAGGTGATTGACGGCACTACTATGCGCGTCCCGGTTTTGCCGGGTTATGTGTTCGTGGAAGGCCCACTTGAAAGACTTGACCTGATTAAGGGCGAGTATGAAGATGGTAAGCTGAAATATGTGATGGATACGAAATTGGGAAGCCCCAAGGCGTTCGATGCCGGCTTGGTTGCCAATTTCGTTAAGGTGGCTAGCCAAACGCACGAGGGTATTGAGTTCCTCGATTCCCGCCGCGAAATAAATGTGAAGCACGGACCCATGGTTAGGGTGATTGCCGATGGACCTTTTAAAGGTGTGGTGGGCGAGTACCTACGTGTTCGTTCTAACCGTTGTGTGGTGGTACGCTTGGGCGGACTGGTTACGGTGGCAACTGGTTTCCTGAAGCCCGACCAGGTAGAGCAACTCTAAAATAAAAAAGTGAAACAATAACGGCGTTCCGAACATGGTTGTTTGGCACGCCGTTCCTTTTTGGTAAAGTTTTATTCCTATAATGACAAGCCTTTCCTTTTTCTCCTGCGACGTTTTGGACCGGTTTTTGCTTTAACTATAAGTGAAGAGAGTCGTTAGAAAGGCAACTGTCCGATGGTGTTCGGAACGCGTTCCTTTTTGGCTTTTGGGTGTTTTTTATCTACAAATTTTGTTACCTTTGTAACATATAAAATTTATATGCTATGCCAGATTCTGTAAAGAAAATCACTTCTAAAGAGTTTATCTCTATGAAGGCTAGGGGTGAGAAGATTGCAATGCTCACTGCTTACGATTATCTTACCGCTACCATTTTCGACCAGGCGGGGCTTGACTCTATCCTTGTCGGAGACTCTGCATCAAATGTCATGCAGGGCAATGCCAACACCATACCTATCACCGTAGACGACATGATTGTCTATGCGCGTAGTGTGGCGCGTGCTTGCAAGCATTCTTTGGTTATCTGCGACATGCCTTTTGGCAGTTACCAGATTAGCAAGACCGATGCAATGCAGAATGCGGTTCGCATTATGAAGGAAACTGGTGCCGATGCCTTGAAGATTGAAGGTGGAGAGGAGTACATCGATACCATTTCATGCATCATACGAGCAGGCATTCCGGTTTGCGGTCACTTGGGCTTAACCCCACAGTCGGTTAAGGCTTTTGGTGGCTTTGGCGTTCGTGCCAAGGAAACTGCCGAAGCCGAAAAACTCATCCGCGATGTTAAGTTGCTCGAAAACGCAGGCTGTTTTGCCATTGTTATAGAAAAGGTTCCGGCCGAGTTGGCTGCGCGTGCTGCCGCTGCTGTTAAGGTTCCTATTATCGGTATTGGTGCCGGTAACGACGTCGATGGTCAGGTATTGGTTAGCCAAGACATGTTGGGCTACGATCCTTCGTTCCATCCTAAATTCGTTCGTGCCTATGCCAACTTGCACGACATCATCACCAAGGCGGTTCAAGACTACCAGTCTGACGTTAAGGCGAAGGCATTCCCTAATGAAAGTGAATCGTATTAATAGTCAAGGGTTATATGGCAAAAGAATTGAAACGTTCTAAAAACAAGATGATTGCAGGCATTGCAGCAGGCTTTGCCGAATATTTTGACGTAGATGTCACACTAATGCGTATCATCTTTGCCGTTGTTACATTGTGTACACGCGGCGGCTTTGCTCTCGTTTACCTTATATGTCTTCTTATAATGAAAGATAAGAACTGACATTTATTAGTTATGCATAAAAAGTGGGCATCCCAAAAACTTTTTGGGATGCCCACTGTCTTTTTTTCACTTGTTGTTCAGCTCAAGCATAGCTTCCAGTTTCTCAACGGCCTTCAGCATGTCTTCGCCAAAGCGCTGGTGGCTACGCAAGAAGTCTGGTGTTCCTTCCGCAATCTGCTCGTAGAGTTCCTTGTCCATGGTGTCGACATACGAACCAATGGCGTATTCAATGTCTTCCTTTTGCCAATCCATGTTCGAGTATTGGAAGACTCTCTGTTTCTGATGAAAGAAACAGAAGGCTGTTTCTATGCATTCTTTACTTACCATGTGGTGTTGGGTTGCTGGTGTTGTAACCTTGTGGACGTACTTGTTTCTGTTCTTCGCTATACACATAGCCGTGTTCGCCCAGGTAGGCCTTTATTTCTTCTGGTTCGCGGTTGAAGTTGTAGCAAATCTGTTCAAGGGTGTCAAATTCCTCGTCCCTTAACAGCATGTTGATGCTCGAAACCAGAATGGCGGGGTCTTGTGGTAGGTATTCCATAAATTGTTGATAATTTCCAGGTGCAAAATTAAGAGATTGTAGCTCACGAATGGCCTTTCACTGTTAAAAAATGTTTACATTTGTGTGTGCATAAATATGGAACGTGTCTGTCCTTTCCTCTTCATGCCGTAAGTCTTATATTTGTTTTAATGTATCTTTCTGCTTATGAGTTATGCAATTTCACGCGAAGAGTTGGCCAATAGCCTCACACACTTGTTAGGTGTTATTATGGCGCCTTTCATGCTGTTGTGGTTAATATACACATTGCCCGTGTGTACATGGCAGAACGTGTTTCCGGTAACGGTTTTCTGCACAAGCGTGTTTTTCATGTATCTGGCTTCTACGGCCTACCATTTCGTTATTTCAGAAAAGGCGAAGCGCATATTGCGCTATTGCGACCACATTAACATCTACGTCCTTATTGCTGCATCGTACACACCCGTGTTCATTTGCGGACTGGGTGGTGTTCTGGGGTGGACCATGTTTGGTGTTGAGTGGACGCTTGCAGTTGCCGGTGCCATCTACAAGATATTCTGCTTGGGTAAGTATCCGAAGGTGTCGCTCCTTCTCTACATTCTAATGGGGTGGAGTGTTGTGGCCATTATTAAGCCTGTTTGGGAGCTGTTCGATACCTATGCCCGGGTGTTTATGTGCCTCGAAGCCTTTGCCTACACTATGGGGGCTTATTTTTATGCCAACTCTAAAAAACATGCCTATTTTCATGCCATTTGGCACGTGTTCGTTTTGGTGGGAACCATTGCCCATTTCTTTCTGGTCATGACTCTCTTTTGGAAGTAAGGCGCTTCTTTTTGCACTCTTTTACATCGTAGTTCCCCCTGACGTTGTCGTTTGTTGGAGAATTTTATAGCTTTGCGGCATCTCTAGAAAATACACAAATTCTATGATTACCGATACCAAAATACGCTATTACCAAATGGCTGATGGCTTGACCTTTATGGTGGGCCCAGTCTCTGGTTGTAGCAATGTCATTTGTGGATTCCTTGCCTTTTTCATTGCTTGTATCATCTTTTGTGGAATTCTGTCGGACTACTCATCGATAATGTCTGCTGCCGTTATTCTTTTATTAGTTTTCTTTTTCCTACTAATTGAATATAATTATAACAATAGCAATATTACGTTTACAAAGGACGGTTTTGAAGTGGTGTCTCCGTTATGGCTTGGATTGAGAAGTGTGCGAAAAACTCACAAGTGGGAAAATATGGAGTATTGGAAATTGGAGACATTTTATGATAAAAGACAAAATGTTTATCTGCATGTGAAAGATAAGGATGAGAATACTGAATGCAAGTACGATTATTCAATGTTTGGATATGGTTTGCCTACTCGTTCAGATTGCCCCCATCCTTTTGGCTGTGGTGAGACTTTCCCTGACTTTTTCAACTATTTGGAAAAAGTAAGCAACGACACTTCGTTCTCGAAATACATATTAAAAACAGGTCAAGGCTTTACCTCTTTAACTGCCCAGAACTATATTTTGAGTAGGGTATGCTGTTTTAATCGTTCGGCCTGTCAGTCACAGTTGCAAATCCTGGCGAGCAAAGGGTATGAGTTGTACGATGATGTTGAATTTGAATACGATAATGAAGGATTTTGTGATGCAATGAGTTTATTGAGGGGCAAGGACAGAGATAATCAGAAAGATTTTGTTGATTTGCTGTTTAAGTTGGCAGTGACCGACGACGGTTTGAAGAACGATGAATGGTACTTCTTGCAGCAGGTTATGCTGAAGCTTGGCTTCAATAGTAAGTGGAGAGATTACTACAACAGCAGGTTCAGCTCGTTACGCACCGAAAGTGATTATTATTACGAACAGAGTTCAACCACGTCATCGGCTCCTTCTGTCAATTCCTTACAGGCTTACTATAATGTTCTGGGCTTATCTACTGATGCCGATGTTAGTCAGTTACAAAATGCCTACCACAAGTTGGCGCTTGAACACCATCCCGACTTGCCGAAGAATGCCAATCGTGTGGCTGAATGCGAGGCTACTATGGCGAAGATAAACGAGGCATACATAGCCTTAAGGACAATTGTGAAAGGTTAAGTGCATCTATCAAGATAGCCTATATGCTGTTATTGTGTTTCAGCACAGAATAACATATAACATTAACAACGAAAAACAGCGTGTTTCAAGGGCCTTTTGTATTATGGCATTATTGTCGCTATTAGTCGTTTCTGTTTTATAGGTGTCAAAGAGTAAGCAGTGTAATGCGAATAAATATTTTAAATCTTGTTGTGATAGAAATCTTACAGCCCTTTCTGTGTTAAACTTAATTTGATTCAGAATTCTGTCTGTATAGTTTTCATCTGAAAAACCTAATTGTTCGTACTCTTTGAGTAATAATTTTGTTATATAGTATGAATCCAAACATTTCGGGTTCGATCTTGTATTGTGGGTAATGCTGTTTTTGTTGGCCTTTCGGTAACAGTATACGTTTTTGCTGATTGATGCAATTTTTCTACATTGAGATAGAATTAGAAAATTGCACATGGTGTCTTCATACCAATAGCCTTCGGGAAATTGTAGATGTGAAAAAAGCGAGCTTTTATAGACCTTTCCCCAAGCGAAACCCAGTAAGTCGCACGACTTTGTATCTGGGGTGTCTGTTAGGTCTGAACCAAAAGTGTATTTTTTTGCATCAGTCTTGAATCTTTTGAAATTACCTTGTATCACATCGGCATTCAATGCGTAAGCTCGGTTCAAAAGAGCATCAATCGCACCTTCGTCTAGAATGTCGTCAGAGTCTACAAACATAACATAATCGGCATTAATAGTCTTCAATGCTGCATTCCTTGCCCCAGACAAACCTCTGTTCTCTTGGTCAATTACTACTACACGGTGGTCGTTTTCAAACGGTTTAATTAATTGACGGGTGTTATCGGTCGATCCATCGTTAACAATATAGACAATAAATTTATATTTAGTATCCTGTTTCAAAACTGAATTCAGACACTCTTCTATATATTTTTCTACGTTGTAGGCAGGTATTATTATCTGAAGATTATAATTTGGTTTTTCTACAATGTCATTTTCACGCATGGAAGAACCTGAAGGGTCACGTCTGATTGAGTTTAATTTGTCTAGTGCAGTAGCAACGACGTCTTCATTTATTTCTAATCTTTTTTTTGTGAAATGAGACAGAACATTGAAGGCTGCTTTGTTTGCACCAAACATACGAAGAATCTTTATGGGAATTCGTGGTATATACATTTTGAAACTGACGAATAATGTAAAACTAAGTATGTAATTGTGCCTTTATGAAGTGGACGTCGTTTAGTGCTTTCTTTGTGCCCGGTACTTCAGTAAGCCGTGTTCATTCATTTTTAGGCCATCAATGAAACGACCAATTTTCGAAACCATCTTGTCTGGATTCTTTCTTAGTTTTAAAGCCCAGTCGGTATAAGTTGCAAAGCGTTCTGGACGATGGTTCTTTGTGTAGTTCAGGTAGAAGTATACGCCCCAGACCATTGTGGCGCAAAATGCAAGAACAATAAGGGTATGGATGGTAACGTCTAAATTGAAACTGAATAATAAAAACCAAAAGGCCTCTATGCTAACAACCATTAGCAATATGATCATTGTGATTAGCATGTGAGGTAATTTAAGAGAAACGAAAATGTGGTGCAAATGGGTCTTGTCGGCCTTGAAGGGAGAACCACCATGAACCATTCTCATTGTCATTACGCGCAATGTGTCGAAAATTGGAATGGCAAATATAGCTACCATTAGGCTTACATTCTTGCTGTCGATGAGTGCATCGTTTTCGTGAAGGATGCGGCAACTGAAAATATAAGCCAACAGACCCATTACCAATGAACCGCTGTCGCCTATAAACATTTTGTATTTGCGGGAAAACACATTGCAAAAAAAGAAAGGTATAAGTGAACCTAGAAATGTAAATGCCAAAGCTGCGTATACAATGTCGTGGTGAATTAAAAAGTAAAAGCCGCAGAAGCCACAAGTGCAGATGCCAATACCACTACTTAATCCGTCAACACCATCTATCATGTTTAGTGCATTCATTAGTCCCACACCTGTTAAAAGGCTAATAAGTAAACTAATGGGAAGAGGAAGGTCGAAAATGTTAAATACACCATTCATGGTGTCGATTCTGTATGAATTAGAAGCAAACAAAATTGCTACAATAAGAATCTGAAAAACAAATTTCTTATAGGGACTTATGTCTGTCAAGTCGTCCAGCAATCCCACAAAGAATATTATAGAACAAGCAGCCAATGCCATGAACAACGATTCTGTGGGTTGAAAAATGTTCATGACGATTGAACTTGAAATAGCGGCCAAATAAACACTTATGCCTCCGATTACGGGAACTGGTTTTGTTTGCAATTTCCTAGTCCCGGGGCTATCTAAAATGCCTTTCTTGTAAGCCAATAAGACTAGGGTTGGGTTAAATAGGGTCGCTAATAAACATGCAAAAAATGCACAACTGATGCAAATGAGTAGTTGAGATGTCATTTCTTAATTAAAATTTGTAGAATGCTAAAATGGTGGTTTGTTTAGATGTTGTTGGTGATACTTTCGCTTTTTGTTATCTTCTTGTATTTATAGAATTGTTTAATTATTATTTGTGTTAATAGACAAAATGTTGATGCTATGTAGCTCAGTCCTTCGTAATCGTGAAACAATTGATAGAAGGAGTTCAGTTTGTTTGTCTTCTTACGGGAAATTCCGCCTTCTCTAATTCGGTACATTGCCAAACATTCGTTTAGTCCCATCGCGTTTTTAATATGTGGCATAACTTTCAGAAACAAGGCGTGGTCATTGCAATTTTTCAATATGGGGCCGTATATTTTGTTCGACAGGTCTTGCTTATATACAACTGTAAGACATCCAGTCCAACAATGTAATAGCAATTTCCTATATGTTAAATGCTTGGTCGCTTTAGCTTGCACCAGCATGCTTTTCCCATCTTGATTGATGTGTTCGTAACCTGCATAGCTGAAATCGCAATTGTTAGCTTGCATGAACTGCATCTGTTTCTCAAGCTTGGTTGGAATCCATAAGTCGTCGCTGTCAAGAAAGGCAAGATATTCACCTTTAGAACGGCGAATGGCATTGTTTCTTGATGTGGCAGCTCCAACGTTGTTCGGGTTCGATTCTACCTTAATCCTTGAATCTTTTTGAGCATAACTCAAGGCTATTTTTAGCGAATCGTCGGAAGAACAATCATCTTGAATAAGCATTTCCCAATTCCTATAAGTTTGTGCCAAAACACTCTCTATCGTTTGTGCAATATACATGGCGCAATTGTAATTGGGTGTTATAATCGATATTAGGGGTTCTTTATCCATTCAGTAATTTGTCTATTGTTTGTATGACTGTTTTTGCAGAATACAGAGAAGCCTTATTTAAACAGTTTTCACGCATTTGGTTTAACACATTTGGCGTTTCTGCAATTTTTTCTAGAAGTTCAATCAATTTTTCTCTATTGAATTGTTCATACCCAAAACCTGTTTCCCCTTCATCAACAAAGTCGGAATAACTGTGCCATTTTGCTGATATGACAGGTAATCCTGACGAGTATGCATCTATAACGGTTCCCGGATGTCCTTCTCCAATATATCTGGTGGGGAACAAAAGCGCATCATATTTTTTCAGTGTCTCTGTACTTTTGTTCGCTTCAACACAACCGCAGTACCTTATATTGTCAGGAAATGTTTCTTTCAGTGTTTTGAACCGTTCTTCAAAGCTCTTGTCAATAGGGCCATACATGTCGAGTGTATAAATGGTTTTCTGGTTCTTTCCGTTCACTTCTTGAATGGCTCTAATGCCGTCTTCAATGCCTTTGACTTCCGTTATTCGTGAAAAAATACACAAATGGATTGGTATTGCCGATTCGTGTAAGTCTTTTGGTGACAGAATTGACAACTCTTTAAAGTTCGGAACTATTGCTATGTTTTCAAAGCCTTGAACGGCTAAACCATTTCTCATACATGATGTTTCAACCCAAATGCCGTCAAAACGTTTCAAAACGCTACGCAAGAGTGTTCGGCTCTTAATGAAATTGCCTAACCATCCACCAATGACGTCATAGAACAGTTTCGTTCCTTTCTTGCGAAATAAGAGACAGAGGAAGGGGAAAACCTTAAGGGCGCCATATGCAGGTAAGATGATGACGTTCTCGCTATTTCTGCATGCTTTGAAATAAGACCATAGAAAGCTAAACGGTTGTTTCGTACAGCCTTGCATGTCAACCTCATTTATTTGGTCTTGGCCATAACAATCTTGTAAGGCTTTCGTCAACTGTTGTGTCTTTACAGTTTGCCCATCATGCAGAGGCTTTTGTTTCGCATGATATCCTATTACTGAAACCTTATACATTTTAATCCATTATTTTCTGAATAGCTTTCAAGACAAATGCTTTCTTTCTGTTCCACCACGATTCGCCATACCTCTCCCATTTTTCTGCATAGTCTTTAAATGCATCCCTATGCGTTAATGTATACATTGCGCGAAGTTGATTAATGTGCAAATGATGGTAGAATGGCGATGCCATCATGCCTTCATTGTTATATAAGCTCCAGTATCCTTTGTCGTATTCATGTAGCATCTTAACCATGGACGTAAGCGTTCTTTCGTATTGCAGTTGGCTTTCCGTGTCTTCCGGAAACAATTTGCAATAGTCTAGTAGTCCCCACAACGAGAATATCCATCCATTTAGAACGAGTGGCTTGTCAACGTATTCCAGTAACATCAAATCGTCACCGTTGTATTTTGCAACGCCACCTTCTTCTATTGGTTTTAACAAGAAATTCTTGGCATTCTTAATAGGCGTCAAATACTTTTCATCGTGTGTTGATGTGTATAATCTTGTTAATAAGGAGATGGCTTCGCCTTGTGCCATGGAAGAATATTCGCCTTCGCTGAAACAGTCCCAACTGCCATCAGGATGTTGGTTCCTTAACGCCCAATCTCCACAGCATTTTGCATCTTCAAGAAACGTTTCTTTTTGTTCCATTAAATACAGGTCGTAGCACGCCAATCCATATTGGAATATGCCTATTGCAAATTCTCTCATCACTCCGTTTTCGTTAGGGTAGAGAGGTATTGTTCCATGTTCTACACCGTAAAGGGTGACTTTTTCGGTCAGATTGTTGTAATAACCTTTTATGGCATCTATTGAATAGCATTTGCCCTCGTCTTGACATACGTGCAAATTGCTTTTCCCCATTATCATTTTGGTCCACTTTGCAATTCTATAGAGTGATATGGCCATAACGTTTATTTTTTGATTAGTGTTTGGTAATAGTCTACATATTCCTTCGCCATTTGGTCTGACGTGTATAGTTTTGAACTTTTTAATGCTCCTTCTCCCAATTGTTTCCTAAGTTCTTCATTGTTGGCTAGTTCTTCCAAAGCCATTGCTATATCGTCTTTTTCAGGGTTTATAAGTATGCCGTCTTTCCCATTTGTCATTATGTCAGGAATGCCGCCTACGTTCGACGCAATTATAGGCAAGCCTGCTGCCATTGCTTCTATTATGGTTATGGGCATTCCTTCGAAAAGTGAGGGAAGGATGAATGCATCATATTCGTGGAAATGGCTGGTTACATTCCCATCTACCCCTTTAAAAATGATGCTGTCGGCTAGCTTTTCGTTGTTAACCTTTTCTTTAATTCTTTCAAACTTTTCGCCTGTTCCAAAAAAGGTTAAAGTAGAATGAGGATGTTTTTTGTGAAATTCAGCAAAAGCGTCAACTATCGTTTCGTGGTTTTTTGCTTCTGCAAATCGTCCTACATGAATAATGTTGAAAGCATCGGCTGTTGCCTTGTAGTCGGTTTTAATTGGGTGAATGTTGTCGGTATTCACACCATTCATGATTATCGGGAATTTCTTTAAGCCGAAATATTCGTCAATAATCGTTTCCTTTATCTTTTTTGTCAATGCCACAGGATAGCATTTTGAAATAAGAAACAGAAGGTTGTTTATTTTTCTATAAACAAAAATCAGTTCCTTTTTAGCTTCATTGTGGACGGTGTGCACAATTGGAGCCTTTACTGAAGAAAGAGTACGAGCCAAAAATGTATAAAAAAGAATATAGCGGTGCGTATGTATTACATCTGGCGAGAATGATTCAATCACGTTCTTTAACCTGCCAATAACAGGCAAATCAATACCTCCTTTTTTGTTAAGGTAAATTATTTCAACTCCCTTGCTCTCAAGGTTGTCTGTAATGGCAGAGTGGAAATCGTAAAGGCTTACAACCTTAACTTCATGTCCGGCTCTTATCTGGCTTAGTGTTAGATTCTCTGCCATACGTTCTGCACCTGCTAATCCAAATTCAGGCATTATTTGCAGTATTCTCATAATCTTTCTTCTTTAATTATTGCAGACAAATTTTTACAATGCACTTCAAACGCGAAATAAAGGGAACTTCGGAAAGCCCAATGGCAACTATAATTCGCGATAGTTTGCTTCTTTTAAGTCCAAACGCCTTCACTTTATTAAATATCTTACGTCGTTCGGGCTTGAAGTCTTGGCTGTATTTTGCCTCAATATCATCCATAAGTGAAAACCGGTCTTTCGCAAAAATGTTCGGATACTGGTCATTTCGCTTGTCTCTATTGGCTATAACATTGTTTGCATGGTGTCGGTAATACATTAAAGGTGTCCCTATGTTTTCCCATTCTCCTGTCATACCTGCTATCATGCCTAGGTAGCCGTCATATAACGAACCTTTTGGGGGCATTATAGGCAAGGCTTTATCAAGAAGCGCACGGTTTATAATGGTGCAGCAACCTTGTGTGTTGTTACCATAAAGCATTTGTACCCACGACATTCTTGGCTTTGTATTATTTCTTAACACTTTCCCATCCATATAGTCCATCGTGGTAGATGTTACCAACACGGGTTTGGTGCGGTCGTATTTCTTTATGGCGTTTACCAGCACTTCCACCTTATTTGGAAGCCAAATGTCATCTTGGTCGCAAATTAAGATGTATTCGCCAATTGTATTCTTTAATGCATTTTCGAAATTCTTGTTAAATCCTAAATTGTGTTCGTTAACCACATACTTTAAGCCTTTCGTGCGGTGGTATTCTTCAAGGATTTCTGCTGTTCCATCTTTAGAACAGTCGTCAGAAACAACAATTTCGTCTGGCAGCACAGTTTGGTTATATAGGCTGTCTAATTGTTCTCTCAAGAACTTTGCACCATTATAAGAGGCTATTGCAATAGAGATCTTATCCATTCTTTCGATTTATTTTTTGCCAAAGGGCTACTACAAATTCGTTTTTCAGGTAAAGTTGTAGAGCCAATGTATATGTAAATGTTAGCAATCCCATTACAATAATTGCAACCCAGATGTTCCACTGAAGAATATTGTTCATTAGAAGTAGAACGGCTAGGAGTGGTAGATTGTAAAGAATACTAATCAGAATCTTCTTGAAAGGAAATTCTATAGAATAATATTTTGTTACCCAATACTGGGAACTTATCAAGATGACAATCTCCGATGTTAACCAGGCAATGGCAGAACCTATACTTTTCAATTCGCTTACTAGTAGTAGGTTAAGACTAAAGCCGACAATGGCTCCTATTGTGGAATTAATTATAATCTCTTTGTCTTTTTTTAGAGGATTCAGGGTTTGGAGAATCAGAATTTGTTCTAGCCCAATGATGACAATCAAAGGGGTTATGATCCTAGTTGGCAATATGGCACCTTCGTAGCCTTCTCCTGCTATAATTAATACAATTTGTGGGGCGTTGAGGATGATAAATAATACTATGGGAACAGCAAAGGTGATTAGCAGGTTCTGCGATTTCGATATATAGACCTTAAATTCCGAGAACTTACCTTCTGTCAGTAAACTGCTCATTCTTGGCATCATTACGCCTGTGAAAGCAGTGAATAGGGCTATTATTATGAAATAAAGTTTTGTGGCAGTCGTGTAATAACCCACTTCTTCATTCGAACATGTCCATCCCAAATAGGTGATGTTGAATGAAGTGTACATTGATGTTATGAAGAAATAGAAACCATAGATAAACATTGGTTTCCAATATGGAGCAAAATGAACTTCCCTTAAAGAATACTTGGCGTAATTTCTTGTGTGTACGATGTTGAAAACGGAATTTACGGCAATCATCAACATGGTTAATGTGTAGTAGATAATTGCGTCGTTCTCTGTCTTAACAAATAAGAATATGGCTATTACGTAAATCATTTTTACCACCATTGTGCGAATGGTGATGTACTTAAAATCTTCTAATCCTTTGTAAAACCACTCTGCTAACAGGGTCGTGCTGATTATCTTGAAGACGCCTATTAGCAGGAATTCTCTATAAGGAGCCAATTTTTGTATCAGCAAGGTCCCTGCTATCAGAATCAGTGTCATCAACACTGTGGTAATCAGGTTAAAAGACAATAACGAAGAGAATACTTCTGTCAATTTTTGTCTTGAGTTCTTATTCTCTGCAATTGTGCGTATTCCTACAATGTTAACGCCCAGCAAGGCAAAAAGAATAAAGTAATTCACAATGCTGTCTACATAGCTACACACTCCCAAATTTGACACGCCTAGTATTCGTGTTACATAAGGGAATGTCAACAACGGAAATATGTAATTGGCCGTTGTCAGTAATGAACTGTATATGAAGTTCTTTTTTATGCTAGTTGACATTAATAATGTAGGTATGTTATTGACGGTTGAAACAAATTGGTTTTGATATGTTTTCGACTGCGATAAGGAAAATGTAGGCGATTAGAAAACTTACTAACGTGTAATTTTCCTTAAACGAGTAATAGAACAGGTACATTGAACCTTGTAGCGTTATGCAGGTGACTATGTACAATAAGAATAATTGGTGACTATATACTTTTTGTTTGTTCGTATGGGTGGCGAAGATAAAAATTAATGTCAGTATGGACAAGGCAATAAATGGAGTTACAACGCCGAAGTCAAGTACAAAATCTCCCACATGTGTCGAGAATGCCTCGTCTCCCAATTCCATTGCCGAATGCACGATTCTGGTTTCGTTCACATCTTCGGGAACATTGCTGTAGCCAAGCCAGCGTTTAAACATATTGCATGTCCGGTCTCCTTCACGCGTAAGTTCCGTTCCGTAGCAGTAGATGTTGAAATTAAGAGGGGCCTCTCCTGCATATCTTATTATCTCACCACCAGCACCTGCATCTCGATCCCCGAAACGGCTAATTGTGAGTACTAGGAATGGAATCATGGTAATGACTATGACGATGCCTCCTACCGTAACAAAAAAGCGCTTAATGTTTTTTGCCCAAAATGGGAAGAAGAAGGTTACGGCTGCCAGTATGGTAAATACCTTCATAATAGTCATTGTTCTTAATCCTGCTGCAATTGGGGCTAACAATTCGAAAAGAATGATGGTAGAAAGTACAACGAAATACCATTTTGATATTTGAGAGGAACAATACATCAAAAAGGTAAGAAATACGAAGGTCTCGAAAAAACAGTTGTGAAAGGCGGAAAAAGCTCCGAAAATAGGGGAATGATAGGTCGCTTCCATGTCGTGCGTTTCTGCATACATTTCTGCTCCGGCCTCACTACTGCTCATTAGGCGGGTTATTCCTTCCTGAATGTTGGTGAAACTTTGCGGCAACACAACAAGGCTTACTAGTATATAGATGTATAGAAAGTATTTTATCGATTCAAAAGAAGGACCTATTAAAGTCCTAGGTTTTGTTGTGTCATACTTTATAATCGGGAGAATAGATACGATTATGAACAGAAATAAGTATATAAATGGAGCAATGGTCAATCCCTGGTAATTTGGTTGGAAGTAGGGATTATCCATCAACAAATAGGCCAACACAGCAAAGAACGTATAGGTGGCGACTATAACGCTGGTTGTAGATCCAATTTTACATAATTTAGATAACACAAGCAGTGCTAGTGACCATAATGCAATGTAAGTGAATATGCTGAAGTAATCTTGTTCCATTTACTTTAATCCTGGTCTTTATTGTCTAACTATCTTCCGATGGCTATAAAACTATCCATAAACATATTGTTTTTTGACTTTCTTTTCTAAATGTTGAACTGTCGCATTCAGAAGGAGTACCATGGAACCATATTTGTTGTTGTCGTAGAAACTTTGAATTGACGGTAGCATACTCTTGTCGAACATGCGAACACGTACTACGAATACTGTTAAATCTGCCAATGGGGCAATTATGCTAGTGTCTGCAATCATTTCTACAGGAGGACAGTTGAGGATTATGTAGTCGTATGTTTTTCTTAGTTCGCCTAGCATGTTTTTTAGATCTGAAATTCTCAACAGTTCATTCGGATTGTCAGGAATTTCTCCAACTGGCAAAATATGCAAATTTGAATTGTTGTCTATGGTCTCCATTAAGCCATCCACTTTAGTCGTTTTGCCTTTCAAATATGAACTTAATCCATTATTCGATTGGCTATACAACTTGCTTAGGTTCGCTCTTCGTAAGTCCATATCGACTATTGCCACTTTGTATCCTTTTAGGGATAACGATTTAGCGGTGTTGAGGCTTGTAAATGTCTTACCGCTGCCCAAGTTTGCGCTAGTAACAGCAATCACTTTACTGCCTTCAAGACTTGCTAATTTGCTTTCTACATTAGTTCGTACAATGCGATATGCTTCGTTAATACTGTTATGGCTACCATCCTCTACAACAATTTCTTTCTTCTTGCTTTTAAATAGTGGTATTTCTCCAATTATAGGAATTGATAGTAGTTCCAAATCTTTTTTACCGCGAATTTGGGTGTTCAGTAATTCTTTCAGATAAATGAATGCAATTGGAACTAGCAGACCTAATAATATGCATAGTATAATCACATTTCTCTTGATTGGCGATGTTGGTTTTAAACCACCTGATGGAGGCGTTATGATTCTTGAATTGAACACGCTGTAAGCACGCGCTAACTCGTTTTCCTCGCGTTTCTGAAGCAAGTAGAGATAGAGGGTTTCCTTTACTTTCTGCTGACGTTCTACCGACCACAGATATTTAGCCTGTGCTGGGCTGCTGGCCACTTTGGCTGTGCTTCGTTTTTCTGTTTTTTTCAGTACGGAAATTTGTTCTTTTAATGAACTGATATGGTTGTCTATACTTCTAACGATGCTCTTCTCCATTGAGTTGAGTTTTTTGTCTAAGTCTACTACCAATGGATTTCTCGCACTGCTGTTTTCTGCCAAACTGTTACGTTCAATCAAAGTTGTGTTGTAGTAGTTTATGCTATTTTCTATCATGCTGTTATTAAGGGCATCGACAGAAGGAAGCAACGATTTCTTCTCGTTGTTAGCAACACATTTCCGTATGTAAAGAGCCATGTTTAATTGTGTGCTAAGGTCGTCTACTTTGTCATTCGCAACACTTGCTTTGTCTAGGTGGAGTCTCGCAACATCTGTTATGTCTGGGGTTAGATTTCTACTCTTATAAGCACTAATGTTGTTGTCTACAGAACCCAAGTCTTGTTCTGTAAGTTTCAAGCGTGTATTAATGAAATCGCTTGTGTTGGTGGCTATTGCATTTTTTTCCTTAATCCAATTCTCGTTGTAGACGTCAATCAGTTTGCTTAGAAATACTTCTGCTCGTTCTGCCGAAACGTCGTCAAACGACAAGTTGAATATTGTTGTTTGTTTGTTTACTAGGTTGGTTTTCAGCCTTTCTACATACGATTCTACTGTATTTACGAATATAGGTTTTTCAATATAGTAAATGTTCTGAATCTTAGTCGTGTCTTCTGCATTGTTGCTGGACTCAAATGCCGGGTTCTTCGTGACTTTAACAACTATGTTTTCTGGTAGCTTTATGCTGTCCTTAATACCTCCGTCCCAAGCTTGGTCAATATATTCCTTTTTGCCAATTGTTAATTCAGAAATTCTATAATCAAACGTAGTTTGGTCCTTTAATGAAAGCTTGAATTTGCATGATTCGTTGTCGTCTAATCCTTTAAACTGAACTTGAATTGGTAAAACGGTCCCGTAGATGTTGTTCTTGCCAATTTTGCCATCAACAAGATATTCAACATCTAAATCCAGACGTTTAATCACGTCAGCTATCAGTGCTGGACTCTGTATACAAGTCAACTCGTTATTGACGTTAATGCCATTGTTGAACATGCCAAGGTCTGATACGGTAGCCAAGTCGTTAACAAAACTACCCTTGCCGTTGCTGTTCTCTTTAATTAAAATTTGGGCCTGACGTGTGTATACGGGTTGTTTAGACACTAGATAGATAACCCCTAGGAATAGGCAGAAGAAGGTAAATGCGACAATCTGTTTCCATTTACTTATACATATAGCTATAAATTCTTTAAGTTGAAGGCCCCCGTTATCGAAGTTTTTCAAACTTAAATCATTTTCAGTTCGAGTCTCCATATAATTTGTTTGTGTTAGTTTACTTATAAATCAAGACAGCAACACTTGCCGCTAACGATGCTAATGATATCCAGAAAGAGGTGCTTCGTATATTGTTGCCATTAACAGTGCTTTGGCGCGCACGTGTGTCGTTTGGAGTTACGTATATAACATCTTTTTGCTGAAGGTAATAGGCTGGTGAAGTATAGACACTCTTTGCCTTGGTTAGGTTTACCTTATAGAATTTTTTTTGTCCTTCTTCCTCTCGAATGACGGTCACGTTTTCACGCTTCCCGTAAATTGTTAGGTCTCCTGCCATGCTAAGCGCATCAAGAAGGGTTATCCTATCGTTCTCTATGAAAAAACGACCGGGTTTGTTAACCTCTCCCATCACCGATACATATAGATTAGAAAATTCGACAGTAACTATTGGGTCGCTGACATAGCCGTTTTTTATTAGTTCCAATTTTATGTGTTCGGCAATCTCAGATCGCATCTTGCCTGCTACTTTTATCTTACCTAAAACAGGAAAGTCTATGTCTCCGTGGTTGTCAATAGAGTAGCAACTGATTTGCTGCGTATTGTTTGTGACTCCAGGTAAATTAGCTTGTCCTACCCTGTAACCTGCAATTGGTAGATTAAACATTTCAGACAAACGTGCATCCTTTGAAGATACAACTATTGATATTTTATCACCAGGCTTTACCGTAATGGTGCCTGTTGATGCGTCTGCATAAACTTGATTATTGCGTGAATCTTGAAAATAGGTTATGTCTTTAGGGGCTTTGCACGAAGCTATCATGAAAGTTAGGATGCATAACAACAATGCCTTAAATAAAAGACATAAGTGATTCTGACTTTTCAACATAGTAATTCGATAGGATAAGTACTTAAGGATTGAGTTTACGGTTGCAAAATTACGTCATATTTTTTTTCTAAACAAAAAAAGATAATTTTCTCTTATTTGGATTTTCCCCCCAGCACATGTGCGAAATTCAAATTCAGTAGCATGATTACTGTACCCAAGAAGGCATAAATTACTATTTCGTACAGGCTGTATGCCCTGCAAATGCTTTGCATGCCAAGGTAAGCGTAGGGCAGTGTTAGCAGTGTGGTTACAAGTCCGGGTATATAGCCGCGTACAGCCACGGCTTGTGCTACGTGTATGAGTAAGTGTATGGAAAAAGCCATGAATGTGGCTGACCATATTTCTGCGGCTCCTGGTCCGCCAACCAACACATAAGCCGTTACAAGCAGAAGGACTATAAGTTCCTCGAAAGCCGCAATGGCAAATCCTTTCGTGTTGAGTTGTAGAAGACGATAAATGATTGATTCTAACCTTGGAAATCTGTTTGTTAGCTTATCCTTGTTCGCTTCCATCCATTTATGTTGGCTAACTATTTCTTCCACTTCGTGTATGATGAAGATAATAGGCAATGGTAGAACTAAATATAAAACGCTTAATGGACTCATAATCAATTGGTATTATGGTAGATGATATATGTTATAAACAAATATAATACTTTACACTGAAAAAGAGAAGCGGTTGCCATATTCTGTTTTGAATGGCAAGGCTATTATTACCTTTCGCTATTGCCTATATTTTTTATACCTTTGTATTGGTAGGGGGATTCCTACATTAGGAGAATATGTTAATGATAACCGAAATATGAAACAATAAAAAGAAAAGATGACCACAGCAACTAACAAAAAACAAGCTGATAAGCAGAATGAAATCATTTTTGAAAATGATCTTTTTAAGATTATAACTAACTCTATCTCTATCTCTATTGGCTTAATAGGTATTATTTTTCTCCTCGCATATATTGTTTTGGTTATTAAATCTTTCATGGTTAGCGATATCTCTAAAGGCGCTCTTTTATTTGTTTTGTTTCCTATTCTGGCTTGGATTTGGTATTGCTTGCCACGACTGTTTGACTATGTGAAAGGAACCGAATATGGAGTGGAGTTTTCTTATGCCAAAGGTCCAATAAGGAGGCATGTTAAGAAACAAATTAGTTGGCAGGACTTAAACGTATTTGAGATTGATGGTGATAATAACTTACTTATATCAAGTAAGTCCGATAACAAGGTATACAAAATAGCTGCCGATGCTTTATTCTGTTGTCAGGAAATTTTTAATGACAAATGGTGGACTATTGGTTCTAAATGTGATATTAAGACATATACCGAATCGATAAAGTACATTAGGAAAAACAATGCATTTTCTAGGTTTTTGGTTAAGGAAAGATTTGTCGTTAGCACAAGGACTGCAAAACAATATTTTATTAATAGGGTTTGTCTTTTAAATCCGGCAGCACGTAAGTCACAAGATCTGATTGCATGGATGGAAGATTGTTACATCGTGGGACATAACTATCCGGAATCTGATATTCACGAGGTTGAAGGCTTTAACGATGCTTTGTCATTATTGAAAGATTATTATAAAGACTTTGGTGATGTAGGAGAAATAAAGGCATTTATTACATCTCTTTTTCAACTTGCTGTTACCGACGATGGCCTAAAGGACGATGAGTGGAATTATTTGTTGCGTATAATGACGGGGTTGCGATTCAATAAGATTTGGATAAGTTACTTCGATAAACGCTACAATTCTATACGTACCGAAAGTGAGTATGACGATACCCAGTCTAGAAAAACAACAAATTATACATTTCCCCCATCTTTACAAGCCCATTTAAACTTTCTGGGTTTGTCAGCCGATGCGACCTTTAGCCAATTACAAAGTGCTTACCATAAGTTAGCTATGGAACACCATCCTGACCTACCAAAGAACAGAAACCGAGTGACAGAGTGTGAAGCTATTATGACAAGGATTAATGAGGCGTACGATATTTTGTCAAAAAGTATGAGAACTTAATTGGTGACGCCTGCATTCTGTTTAATTGATTTTCCCCTATACATTCATTTAATGACGCTTATACCCAACATAGATGACGTGCAGCACCTTCCTGCGTTTAATGTAGCCAGTGAGGTGAACAACAAGCTAAAACAGCACGACAAGTTAGTGATAACGGCTCAGCCTGGTGCCGGTAAGTCTACGTTGTTGCCATTAACCATTTTAGAAGGGATTACCGACGGTGGCAAGATTCTGATGCTTGAACCTCGCCGATTGGCAGCAAAGCAGGTGGCGGAACGTATGGCCGACTTGCTGCACGAACCGGTTGGCGAAACAGTGGGCTACCGTGTGCGTTTCGAGAAGAAAGTGTCGGCTAAAACGCGCATTGAGGTGCTTACCGAAGGCATCTTAACCCGTATGCTGGTGAACGACCCTATGCTCGATGGCGTATCTGCTGTCATTTTCGACGAATTTCACGAACGCAGCCTGGCATCCGACGTCGCCCTTGCTCTTGCCCGCGAGGCGCAGCAAGTGGTGCGGCCCGACTTGCGCCTCGTCATCATGTCTGCAACTATCGACGCAACTGCTATCTGTTCGGCCCTTGGCGCACCTTTGGTAGAAAGCGAAGGACGTATGTTCCCGGTTGAAATTGTGCATACCGATGAAGAGGCTATGGCGACGAATGTTTCTGAACTGGTGGCACGTACCATCTGCCGTGCTCATGCCAAAGACGATGGCGACATTCTAGCTTTCTTACCGGGGCAAGCCGAAATTGTGCGGTGTAAGGAATTGTTAGGCACTGCTTTGGGGGCAACCGAGGTGTTGCCGCTTTACGGCCAACTCTCGCCACAAGACCAACGCAAGGCTATTATGCCCTCGCCCGCCGGTTGCCGCAAGGTGGTGTTGGCGACCTCTATTGCCGAAACGTCTTTGACCATAGAAGGCGTTAGGGTGGTGGTAGACTCTGGGTTGTGCCGTACCATGATTTTCGACCAACGCAATGGTTTAAGTCATTTGGCAACCCAGCGCATCAGCCTCGACATGGCAACCCAGCGTTCTGGGCGTGCTGGCCGTCTAACGTCGGGCATCTGTTACCGCTTGTGGACCTTGGCTACCGAGCACCGTATGGACGAATGCCGAAAGCCCGAAATAGTAGATGCCGACTTGGCGCCTATGGTGCTCGATGTTGCGGCTTGGGGCGAGAGCAACGTCAGCCGTCTGCCTTGGCTCACCTTGCCGCCTGTTGGTAATGTGGCACAGGCTTCGAAGTTGCTGCAGTTGTTGGGGGCTGTTGACGGAAATGGAAAGATTAGCGAACTGGGCAGAAAGATGTCCGAACTGCCTTGCCACCCACGCATTTCGCGAATGCTGGTGCTTGAAAACGAGGCTAGGAACAAGGCGCTTGCTGCCGATATTGCGGCAATAATTGAAGAGAAGGATCCGCTTGCCGATGCGGAAGACGATGTCGACATTAATACCCGCATTGCCATGTTGCGCGATGCACGCCGTAAGCACAGCGAAGGGCGTTGGAGCAGAATAGCGCGTATTGCGACCGAATATCGCCGCCTTGCCAAGGTTGACGAGGATAACGTGGCTCCACATGCCGACGTGGTGGGTGCGCTAATTGCTACGGCTTACCCCGAAAGGGTGGCTATGGCAGTTGACGACTGTGGACGCTTTAGGCTGGCGAGTGGCGATGCGGCTTTCGTTCAGAAGAACGATGCATTGTCTGCCAACCAGTGGGTGGCTGTTGCCGCTCTCAATGCCGCTAGTGGCAGGGTATTCCTTGCCTCGCCTTTAAATGCTTCGGCTATTGGCCATTTAGTTAAGGAACGGAACAATGTTTCGTGGGATGCTAAGCAAGGCGCTATTATTGCGGCTTGCGAAAAACGCATTGGCTGTCTTACTCTAGAAAGTAAGCCTCTGCGTAATATGGAAAAGGCGGAACTGGTAAGGCTTATTTGCGAAGCGGCCCCCAAGTATGGCTTGAGCATGTTCGACTTTTCTGACGCTGCCGGTGCCTTGCAGAGGCGTGTGGCGTGTGTGGCTACTTGGCACCCCGAATTGGAATTGCCCGACTTGGGTAACGAAGCCTTCTTGTCTCGTGCCAGCGACTGGGTGCCGTTCTTCATTGAGAACAACGGGCAGGTTATGACCACTGCCAACGAAATGAAAAAGATTGATGTGGCAGCGGCTATGTGGACACTTTTGACCTACGAACAGCAGTTGGAGGTGGACCGCTTGGCTCCAACGCATGTGGCTGTGCCTACCGGAAGTCGAATAAGGATTGATTACAGGCAAGGCGCAGAAGCGCCGGTGTTGAGCGTAAGGTTGCAAGAATGTTTCGGCTTGACCGATACGCCTTGTGTCGATGGAGGTAAGCGCCCTTTGTTAATGGAATTGCTGTCGCCAGGATTCAAGCCTGTGCAGCTGACTCAAGATCTTCGCAGTTTCTGGTCGGGGGCCTATTTTGAAGTTCGCAAAGACCTTCGCTGCCGTTACCCAAAGCACTCGTGGCCCGACAACCCGCTCGAAGCCGAAGCTGTGCGTGGGGTGAATAGAAACAGGCAGTAGTTATTTGAACTCTATGCGGTCTTCATGGAAAATTACCTTAACAGCATCGGGGTGTCCTGGCAAATCGTACACGAAAAAATTAACATCGTCCCAATACTTGTCGCGCATAAAGCTATAGGTTATTCTGTGGCTGGTATAGTTACTGCGCTTTATGTAATTGAGGTATCATTTAACGTACTCGTCAAAATATTCCTTAAATAAATTCTTAACCGCGTCGTTATATAGGTCAAACGTGTCAACGAACAGTTTCACGTTGTCCCAATCCTCGTCGTAACTTATGCTGTATTCCATTTCGTGTCCCAAAGCATTGGAGCTGACTACGTAATCGAGATATTGTTGGGCGATTTTCGCATCGTATAGTTGCCAGAAAACTTGCAGTTGGCCTTTGCGTGTTATGCGTGCGGTAAAAAGGGCATTGGGGTGCTCTTGGTTTCTTTTCAGCACCTCGTCAATGTGGTCAATCTGTTTTAGCACGGCTTCAGCCTCTTCTTTCGGGGGCATACCCTTGGCAACGACCGAGTCGTAGTTAACGATGACCGAGCAGCACCACGGGTAGTATTTCCGGTCCTTAAAGTCGCGTAGGGCCTGGTTGTGGACCACCACGGCAACGTCGAGGTCAAATACGGTTCTGCTTACCGTAAGGTCTTCTGCCGGAACTTCAATGTCTTTCAGCTGCTTGCGCTCCTTTTTACCGTAAGCAATGTGCGTTGGCGCTATTAGGAATAGTGCCAACAGGAAGAATATCCATCTAATTGTTTTTGTACCCATAAGCAAATAAAATAGAACAACTAAACTATGTTTCGTAAAAATAGCAATAAAGATGAAAAAGTGTTTGCTACGGGTTGATTTTTTCTATAATATATTTTCA
Organism: Paludibacteraceae bacterium; assembly: GCA_024401645.1. GTDB lineage: Bacteria > Bacteroidota > Bacteroidia > Bacteroidales > Paludibacteraceae > Physcocola. The sequence goes on from JAKSKR010000010.1 coordinate 47,617, forward strand.
TACTCTTAATTATAGTATCCGAAAGGACAATAAAAAAGCGGATATGACACCTGTCATATCCGCTAGTTATGTTGTTTCTGACGTATGCTTACTTAACGGCAATCTTTTCTACACGACGTTCGTGGCGGCCGCCTTCGAAGTCGGTGCTGAAGAAGGCCTTAACAATGTCGAGGGCTTCTTCGTTAGAAAGGAAACGTGCTGGAAGGGAAACAATGTTGGCATTGTTGTGGGCACGTGCCAAACGGGCAATTTCTGGGCGCCAGCTCAAGCCCGCACGCACACCCTGGTGCTTGTTTAGGGTTATGCTGATGCCGTTGGCAGTTCCGCAAATGGCAATACCCATTTCGCATTCGCCCTTTTCAATAGCTTCGCCAAGTGGGTGCGCAAAGTCTGGGTAGTCGCAACTGTCGTTGGTGTCAGTTCCAAAGTTCTTGATTTCCTTGAACACAGACTTCAACTGTTCCATGAGGTAGAACTTGAGCTCTGTGCCAGCGTGGTCATTAGCAATGCCAATTACCATGTCCTTTAAGTCTTTCATCTTATATGCTTTTATGTCTGTTTTTGAAACTTGGCACAAAGTTAAGTCTTTTCGGCTTTACTGATGCTCTTATTATCAGTCAATTTTTCCCCATCTTGCATTTTTAACGTTCTGCCAACTGTTGCAATGCAAAAAAAATACGGACAGGAAATGTTTTCCCTGTCCGTAATGTTTTTTGGGGCGTTAGCCTTTCTGCTAGAAGCTTATTTCTTGGCGGCAGGCTTTGCCGTCTTGTTAACTGGTTTCTTTGCCGGTGCTTTCTTGGCACCGCCATTGCTCACCTTGTCGAAGTAGACACCGTCGACGAAAGTGCCGGTTTTCTTTATACCGTTGGCATAGGTAATGGTGCCGTTGCCGTTAGGCAGTCCGTTCTTGAACATGCCGGTATACACGTCGCCGTTCTTGTACTTCATGGTACCTTGTCCACCTTCCTTGCCATCCTTGAACATGCCGGTGTAAACATCGCCGTTCGAGTAGGTCATGGTTCCTTTACCGTTCTTCTTGTCGGCCTTGAATTCGCCAACGTACTTGTTGCCCGAAGGCAAGGTTAGGGTACCGTTACCCTCCTTAAGTCCGTCCTTAAACATACCAACGTATTTCTGTCCATCCTTAAAGGTTAGGGTGCCTTTCCCGTTAGGTGCTCCGTCTACAAATTGACCGGTATAGGTGGTGCCGCCACCATAGTTGAAGGTGCCGGTTCCGTTCTCGCAGTTACCTTTCTTGCATTGTGCGTTTGCCATGGTGCAAATGCCCAGCATAGCTAAAGCCAGTAGAATTTCTTTTTTCATTCTGTCGTGTTTTTCAAGTTTAATGTCGTAGGGTGTGCACATGTGCAAGCCCCACCAAACGCAAATATACATTTTTATTTGAAAAACACGTAATTTTTGTCCGTTAGTTGAATAGCTTTGCTTTCGTGCCTAAAGAATATAGAATTTTGTTTATTTTTGTAGAATAGAAAATAATCATTCAGTATTACATGGAAGATAAACTTATCATTTACAATACGCTGACCCGTAAGAAGGAGTTGTTCAAGCCATTGCAAGCTCCTAACGTAGGTCTCTATGTCTGCGGTCCTACTGTTTATGGCGATGCTCATTTGGGCCATGCACGTCCTGCCATCACTTTCGATACCTTGTTCCGCTACCTCAAGCACCTTGGCTATAAGGTACGTTATGTGCGCAACATTACCGACGTTGGCCACTTGGAACACGATGCCGACGAAGGCGAAGACAAGATTGCAAAGAAGGCACGCTTGGAACAGCTAGAGCCAATGGAAGTGGTGCAGTACTACACAACCCGCTACCACAAGGCAATGGAAGCACTTAACGTGTTGCCACCTAGCATTGAGCCGCACGCATCGGGACACATCATCGAACAGATTGAATTCGTAAAGAAGATCATCGATGCCGGTTTTGCTTACGAAAGCAACGGTTCTATTTATTTCGACGTGCCAAAGTATGCACAGAAGTTCCACTATGGCGAACTTTCTGGCCGTAACATTGAAGAGACACTCGAAAACACCCGTGAACTCGACGGACAGGATGAAAAGCACCACAGCGTAGACTTCGCATTGTGGAAGAAAGCACAGCCAGAACACATCATGCACTGGCCTTCACCTTGGAGCGAGGGCTTCCCAGGCTGGCATCTCGAGTGCTCGACCATGAGCACCAAATACCTCGGCAACGAGTTCGACATTCACGGTGGCGGTATGGACCTTATGTTCCCACATCACGAATGCGAAATTGCACAGTCAACCGCAGCCCTTGGTCACGAAAGCGTGCATTACTGGATGCACAACAACATGATTACCATTAACGGCCAGAAGATGGGCAAGTCGTTGGGGAACTTCATCACCCTCGACGAGTTCTTCACTGGCTCGCACAAGTTGTTGACACAGGCCTATGCGCCAATGACCATCCGTTTCTTCATTCTTCAGGCTCACTACCGCAGCACTGTTGACTTCAGTAACGAGGCTTTGATTGCGGCAGAAAAGGGATTGGCTCGCTTGACCGATACATACAACCGCTTGCAGCGCATTAAGGCATCGGCTACCACATCGGAAAACGTTTCGGTTGCCGGCTTGCGCGAGAAGTGTGAAGAGGCTATGCTCGACGATTTGAATACACCTATCGTTATTTCTCACTTGTTCGATGCCTCAAAGTCTATCAACCTCATTACCGACGGTAAGGCTACAATTTCAGAATCAGACTTGGCAGAATTGAAGTCTGCATTCGAAATGGTGGTGACCGAAATTCTCGGTCTCCGTCTCGAAGGTTCTGCAACTGGTAACAATTCGGCCTACAAGGGCGCCATCGACCTCTTGCTCGAAATCCGTAAGCAGGCCAAGGCAAATAAGGACTGGGCAACCAGCGACCTCATCCGCGACAAGCTTGCAGCTCTTGGATTCTCGGTAAAGGATACCAAAGACGGTTTTGAATGGTCGCTTTAATATAGCGAAAGCATTTTCCATATAGAAAAGGTCTCGTACAGTATGTGTGCGAGACCTTTTTGTATATAATTGTTGCTTGTGTGCACTTTTATTTGTATATTGTGAAAACAAACGACTAAAACGATTGGCTTATGAAAAAAGAACTTAAACAAGAATACATCTTCAATAAGGTTCCAACCAATCTGCTTTGGAACAGCATATCAACCCCCGATGGACTTGAACAGTGGTTTTGCGACGAGGCTTCGGTCGATGGCGACACCTATACGTTCAAGTGGGACGACGAAGAGGCACAAGCCGTCTTGAAACAAAGTAGGGTTGGCGTCTACATGCGTTTCCACTGGGCCGACGACGATGACCCGAAGTCGTCTTTCGAATTGAGAATTTCTGTCGATGAACTCACACGCGACGTTATTCTGACGGTGACGGAAACCCTCGATGAAGAAGAATATAACGATGCCCTCGAATTGTGGGATTTGCAAGTCTCTGTTCTTAAAACAAAATACGGTGTGTAAAACACCTAAACCTTTATTGAATTATTTAGAATGAAAAGAGCCCCCAAAAAGTGAATAAAATTCTTTTTTTTAGTCTAAATTTGCAGACTGAAGATTTTATGTTGTAAAATGGGGATAAAGGTCTTAAATAAATATCTCATTAAAAGTTATCTGGGCACGTTCGTGGCCACATTCTGTGTGTGCCTCTTCATCGTGCTTATGCAGTTCTTGTGGAAGTATGTAGGCGACATGGTTGGTAAAGGCCTGCCTATGTCTATATTGTTTGAATTCTTTACGTATGCTGCATTGTCGTTGGTGCCTATGGCATTGCCGTTGTCAATCCTTTTGTCGTCGCTCATGGCGTTCGGCGACTTGGGCGAACGACTCGAGCTTTTGGCAATGAAGGCATCTGGTATTTCCTTGCTCAAGATTATGAGGCCTTTTGTGGTCTTCATTTCTATACTTTCTGTTGGTGCGTTCCTATATTCAAATATGGTGTTGCCCATTATTCAGGAACGTTTGTACATCCTAACCCGTTCAATGGTGCAGAAGTCGCCCGAAATTGAAATCCCTCAAGGTTCTTTCTACCAAGGTATTCCCGGAGTTAGCGTCTTTGTTGGAAAAAAGAATGCCGAAACCAAGTTGCTCGAGAACATCATGCTCTACGACTTCTCGGGTTCAAGCACCAACAGTGGAAATTCTGCTAGCGACAACATCTCTATTACATGTGCCGATTCTGCCAGAATTGAAATGTCTGCCGACCAGCAGAACCTTATCTTGACGTTGCACAACGGCGTTACCTTCGAAAACATACGCCAGCAAGACCGTCAAACCACCAACAAGACCATTCCTTACCGTCGCGAGAACTTTAAGTTCAAGCAGATTTATGTGCCTTGCGACAATTCGTTGAAGATGGTAGATGCCAGCATCACATCCAACAAGTACGTGGGTAAGGACTTCCAGCAGTTGACCAACGTGGTCGACTCATTGGGTAAGGTTTCTGCCAAGATGGAAGAAGACAATGTTTCGGAAATGGTGAACGAGCACTACTTCGGGCGTTCTCGCAGTCTTGATAAGGTCAACTTGATGGCTTTGGGCGACTGCCGTAATTTCTCGTTTGAAAAGTTGCTCGAAAAACAGTCTCGCGATGTGCGTTATATGACTTACGACGAAGCCATTAGCCGTGCTTCTGGCGAGTTGAACACGCTTGACCGCATGTATGGCGAAAAAGACTATATGGTCGACCGTAATGCTCGCCGTCACGACATTGAACGTCACCGTAAGATTACCATGTCGGTGGCTTGCCTGCTTTTCTTCTTTATCGGCGCTCCATTGGGTGCCATCATCCGTAAGGGTGGCTTGGGTACACCTATCGTAATATCCGTCATCATCTTCATTCTCTACTATGTGGTCGACAACTCGGGCTACAAGCTGGCGCGCGAGGGTGTGTGGTATGTGTGGAGTGGCATCTGGTTAAGTTCGGGAATCTTGGCACCACTAGGAGCGTTCTTGACCTATAAGGCGGCAACCGATTCTATGGTGAACATCGACTCCAAGCAGATAACTCAAGCAATTAAGAATTTCAAGATAAAAAATTTACTCCATAAAAAAAACAATGGGCAAATCGCAAGATATCAACACGATTGAAGAGGCATTAGCCGATTTCAAGGAAGGTAAGTTCTTGATCGTTGTCGACGATGAGGACCGTGAAAACGAAGGCGACTTCATAACCGCTGCCGAAACCATCGACGAAGAGAAGATTAACTTCATGCTAAAGTATGGTCGTGGCGTGTTATGTGCTCCTATCACCATCCAGCGTTGTAAGGATCTCAATATTCCGCAAGAAGTACAGGAGAACACCTCAATTTTGGGAACTCCGTTCACCATTACTGTCGACAAGCTAGAAGGTTGCACCACCGGCGTTTCTACACACGACCGTGCTGCCACCATCAAGGCTTTGGCAGACCCAGCATCAACACCGCAGACCTTTGGTCGCCCTGGTCACATCCATCCGCTCTATGCGCAAGACAAGGGTGTCTTGGCCCGTGCAGGACACACCGAGGCGGCTGTTGACTTGGCTCGCCTTTCAGGTTTGCAGCCTGCTGCTGCCCTCATCGAAATCATGAACGAGGACGGTACCATGGCACGTATGCCACAGCTTATTGAAGCTTCGAAGAAATTCGGCATTAAGATTATCACCATTCGCGACCTTATTGCTTACCGCTTGCGTAGCGAACGTACCATTGAACGTGGCGAAGAGGTGAAGATGCCTACCAGATATGGCGAATTCCGCCTAATCCCTTTCCGTCAGCTCGACAATGGCTTGGAGCACGTTGCACTTATTAAGGGCGAGTGGAAACCAGACGAACCTATCTTGGTGCGTGTGCATTCGTCTTGTGCTACTGGCGACATCTTCGGCTCGTACCGTTGCGACTGTGGCGAACAGTTGCACATGGCAATGCAGCAAATCGATAAGGAAGGCAAGGGCGTTGTGCTTTATATGAACCAGGAAGGCCGTGGCATTGGCCTAATGAATAAGATTCGTGCCTACAAGTTGCAGGAAAACGGTTACGATACTGTCGATGCTAACGTTCACCTCGGCTTTAAGCCCGACGAACGCGACTACGGCGTAGGTGCACAAATCTTGCGCGACCTTGGCATTACCAAGATGAGGTTGATGACCAACAATCCGGTTAAGCGAGTTGGCCTTGAAAGTTTCGGTCTCGAAATCACCGAAAACGTTTCCATTGAGGTGGCTCCTAATAAGTACGATATTGAATACCTCCGTACGAAGAAAGACCGCATGGGTCACACCATTTTCAATGTATGACAAAACTCGTTGTAAACATCGACAAGGTTGCTACTTTGCGCAATGCAAGGGGTGGTAATACGCCCGATTTGCTGAAAGCTGCAGCCGATTGTCAGACCTTTGGTGCCGAAGCCATTGCCGTACATCCGCGTCCCGATGGGCGTCATGTCCTTTACGAAGACGTGTTGGCGTTACGCAATGTGGTGTGTACCGAATTTCACATCGAGGGTTATCCCAGCAAGGAGTTTGTTGAACTGGTACAGAAGGCTAAACCAACCCAGGTTACGTTGGTGCCCGATGCTCCTGACGCCAAAAGTTCTAGCGCAGGCTGGAATGTAGAGGCAAACAGCGACTTCCTACGAGAGGTGATTGACGAATTGCAACCTTATGGCATTCGTGTAGCCATCTTCATCGATGCCAATCCGGCAAGTGTAATTAGTGCCGCAAAGGTGGGTGCCGATAGGGTGCAACTCTTTACCGAACCCTATGCTGCCCTTTTTGCGCAAGATTGTCAGGCGGCAATTGCCCCATTCCTCAACGCCGCTAAAGTGGCGCGCGAAACCGGCTTGGGTGTGAATGCTGGTCATGGACTGAATGCACAGAACTTGCCGTTCTTGCACCAGCAAATCGATTGGTTGAAAGAAGTGTCGGTTGGCCATGCGTTAATTGCAGACGCATTGTACGAAGGCATGGAAAACGCAATAAACAGATATAAAGATTGTTTGAAAGATAAATAAAAATTAAAAATATGAATAACGTATTGTTACAGGTACAAGACTCTATGGCTACAGCTGCTGCTGCCAATGGAGCTGCTGCAGAAGACTTGAATCTTCTCGATTTGGCTTTGAAGGGTGGTGTCATCATGATTCCGCTTTTGCTTCTTCTCATCATGTCAATTTACATTTTTGTAGAACGTTTCATCATCATCCGTCAGGCGGCTAAAGACGACAACACCTTCATGGACCGCATTAAGGATTTCCTTCACGATGGTAAGATTAACGAAGCCAGAGACCTTTGTGGCAAGGTAAATACCCCTTATGCTCGTATGGTGGCAAAAGGCCTTTCACGCCTTGGGCGTCCAATGAGCGACGTGCAGGTTACAATTGAGAACGCAGGTAACTTGGAAGTTTCAAAGTTGGAAAAGGGATTGTCGCTTTTGGCAACAACTGCAGGTGGTGGCCCAATGCTTGGTTTCTTGGGTACTGTTTGTGGTATGATTCAGGCTTTCTACAACATGTCATCTGCAGGTAACAACGTAGACGTTACCAACTTGGCTGGTGGTATCTACACCGCTATGGTAACCACCGTTGCTGGCCTTGTTGTGGGTGTTATTGCTTACTTCGCTTACAACTACCTTGTGTCTTTGGTCGACAAGGTTGTACGTGACTTGGAAGCGCGCTCACTCGAATTTATGGACATTCTTAACGAACCTGCTAACTAAAAAAAACGATTGCCAATGGCACTCAAAAGAAGAAATAAGCCCGATGCTTCGTTCAACATGTCGTCAATGACAGACTTTGTGTTCCAAATTCTTGTCTTCTTCATGTTGACCTCATCAGTGGTGCACCCAAATGCAATTAAGATTAACTTGCCGCAGAGTAACACCCAGACCAAGGCAAAGCCTTTGGCACGTGTGGTCATCGACAAGGATCTTCAATATTATGTTGGTTTCGGTAGCGAGAAGGAACAGCCAATCGCTTTCGAACAGCTAGAGTCTTGGCTACAGAACGAAGCCGTTAAGGAACCCGAAATGTATGTTGCCCTTTATGGCGAGACTACAGTTCCGCTAGGCGAAGTGGTTAAGGTTCTTAGCATTGCCAATGCCAACAAGTTTAAACTCGTCATTGCTACTCAACCGCTCGACAATGCGGCCAAGAAGTAGTCGGTGACTTAAGTCTCGTTTACTTATGCAACTGGAAGAAAAAGCTAAAGTGTGTGGTGGTGTTGCTACCATTCTGTTCCATATTCTCTTGTTGTTGGTGCTAATCTTCGTTTGTTTCGAACGCATAGCGCCTAAAGAGGAAGATGGTGTGCCTCTTTCTATGGGTATGCCCGACATGGGTGGCGAAGACCTTTTCGAACCAACGCCAGAATCTGAAGTGCCCGAAGTGGCACAAACGGCTCCAACCCCAGCGCCTGCCGACCCTGCTCCGGCTGTTGCTCCTAACGTAGAGACACAGACCTTGGAACAGACTGTTGCGGTGCCTACCTCAAAGAAGAAGGTAGAGAAACCGTCTACACAGCAGAACGCTGCCGACAAGGAAGCACAGAAAAAGAAGGAAGAACAGCGCCAGCAAGAACTTAAACGCCAACAGGAATTGGCTGCCGAACAAGCTCGCCTAAAGGCTATTGCCGAAGCTGAAGCTAAAAAGAGGGCCGAAGAGGAGGCTATTAAGCAGAAGGCAAAGTCTGCTGCTAATGTCTTTAACAAGAAACCTGCCAACGCCAATGGTACCGATGCCAATTCATCGGGTGTTGGTTCTGGCTCAAAGCCGGGTAACCAGGGCGACCCTAACGGTTCGGCTGGTGGCGGTAAGGGTGGCAGTGGTAACCGCTGGGATTTGGCAGGACGCCAAATCGTTGGTACACTTCCTCGACCTTCTTACACCGCAAACGAACAAGGTTATGTTGTGGTTAACATTACCGTCGATTCCGAGGGTAACGTTATTGGTGCCGAGGTCGGTAAGTGCGTCGGCATTACTGCTAGCTCGTTGCGTAATGCGGCTTTGCAAGCTGCCAAGAAAGCTAAATTTAGCAAGCACGAAGGCCGTATTAATCAAAAGGGTACTATTACCTACAACTTTAAACTACAATAATACGATTGTATGATGAAGAATTTTCTAGCAGTTGGCGCGCTGTTCGTTTCAGCGGTTGCCAATGCCGATAATATTACTGTTGAGAACTGGTGGGGACTAGACTCTTCTACCGTTGTTAAGTTGGCCGATGCAATGACCGAAACCCATAAGATTACCTTACGTATGGCAGATGGTGCCATCTTCAAGGTACAGAAGAACGGCTCGGTAGTTTCGTCTGCCAAGGCTGTCTTGTCGCCAGCAGTTGCTGCTGTCTTCAAGTGGGAAACCGGTTCCGACGGTGTAACGCCAGCCCTTCGTTTCACTGGTAAGGGCCGTCTTAAGGACTTGTACTACATTGCCGGTAATGGCATGGACACCATTGCAATGGCAAAGTCGGCAAACCTCGAGAACGTACTCTCTATTTCAAACCGTACACTGGTGGGTGCTTATCCGCGCCGTATTGTCGATTCAAAGGAAAGCGGTTCGGTTAGCGTTTCTATTAAGGTGTCGAAAGCCGGTTACGTCGAGGCCGTGTCTATTGCCAAAGCCGATGGCATTACGAATCCGCACGTGCGCAACGAAATTCTTTCCGATGCGCTTCACTTGCGTTTCACTACAGGCGATGCCGATCAGTTTGGTACTGTAACCTACAACATTACAGCCGAAGACTATAACCGTGCCTTGGCAGAACAGCGCAAGAAGGAAGCCGAAGAGAAACACCGCCTGAACAAGCAGGAGGCCATAAGGAAGAATGCGAACAGCAAGGTGGCTAATGCGTTCAGCAACAATGCCAACTCGTTCGAGTTGCCTGGCCGCACACTTGCAAAGGCTATGATTACACCTGCTGTTGCCGCTAACGTGAACGGTTGGGTAGAAGTGAACATCACTGTCGACAACGACGGTAATGTAACCAACGCAACGCTTGGCCGCCGTTCTAAAGAATTGGCCGACGAGGCGGTCTTCAATGCGGCTATTACTGCAGCAAAGGCTACTAAATTCAACAAGGTAAGCAATACCGATATGCCTAACCAGTTGGGTACTATTACTTACCATTTTTCAGCTAAATAAATTATGACTAAAGTATTTGCATTCCTTATAGATGGCTTCGAACCAGCTGAAGCTATTGTGCCTATCGACTTTATGCGTCGTGCCAAGTTCGACGTGACTGTGGTCTCTTTAATGGGACGCAAGCAGGTTGAAGGCTCGCAAGGTGTTACCGTGGTTGCCGATGTGCTTTTCGACGACGTGAAAGACCAGTTCGGTCAGGCCGATCTGCTTTTCTTGCCAGGTGGACCTCTAACCCTCAACTACCTCAATTACGACAGCTTGAAAGATGTCATCATGGCTCACTACAAGGCAGGTAAGAAGTTGGCTGCCATTTGTGCTGCGCCTATGGTCTTTGGCCGTTATGGCATTCTTAAGGGCGAGAAGGCTACTTGCTACCCAGGTTTCGAAAAGGACCTCGAAGGTGCCGAATTCCTTCACCAGTCGGTTGTGGTGTCTGGTCAGTTCATCACCGCTGCCGGTGCCGGTGCAGCTATCTATTTCGGTTTCAAGTTGGTTGAAGAATTGTCAGACAAGCGTGTGTCTGACCTTATCCGTTCTTCAGTTAACTACCAGAAGGAAGTTTAATTATTAAAATCACATTGCCATGTTGAACATCGGTGAAATGAATTCTTTAAAGGTACTGCGTATTGCTGGTGCCGGTTATTACCTCGATGGTGGTGACGCCGAGGGCGAAATATTTTTGCCCAAGACCGACGTACATACCGATGTGGCAGTTGGCGACGAAATAAAGGTGTTCCTTTACCGCAATGCCAAGCGCAACGCGGTGGCTACAACACACGAGCCGTCGGTTATGCCAGGACAGTTTGGCTTCCTTTCTGCCGACTCGGTGTCTACTTACGGCGCATTGCTCGATTGGGGCTTGTCAACCCCGGTTTTCATGCCTTCGCGTGAGTGGAAAACCCGCATTCGTGTGGGTGGTACTTACTTGGTTTATGTCTACTACGACAAGGAGACCGAGCAGGTCATTGCCACTATGCACACCGAACGTTACATCGACCAGTCTAAACCCGAATATGCCATGAATCAGGAGGTGTCGGTGCTTATTACCGATACTCATCCACTTGGTTACAAGGTGTTTGTCGACGATGCGTTTAAGGGTATGATTTATGCCAACGAGGTGTTTGAATACATTGAGGTTGGTATGCGTGTGAAGGGTTACGTTAAGTATGTTCGTCCCGATGGGAAGATTGACGTTGCCTTGCAGAAACAAGGTTTGAGTGTGGTCAATTCCATCGACGACCTTATTATTGCCGACCTACAGCGTAGCGGTGGTTTTATTCCGGTATCCGATAAGTCCGATCCCGATGAAATTGCCGATCGTTTTGGTTGTAGCAAAAAGGCCTTTAAGAAGTGCATTGGCGTCCTTTACAAACATCGTCGCATTGCCATAGAAGAAGATGGTATAAGGTTGTTGTCTACAAAAGATGAAAACAAATAGCATTTATTAATTTTTTTTGCTAAATTAGGTTTGTATTCACATGCAAGCCTTAAGATACTGGTCCAAGGCTTTGCTTTGGACCTTTTTCATTTTTCATTAATAACACACCAATTAAATACAGGAAACCATGAGCACATTACTTATAAATAACGTCTTACTGAATGGTAAGCGACAGAATGTACTGATTGACGGTACACGATTTAAGACAATATCGGATAATTCCATAACCGTTAATGCCGACGAGGTGATCGATGGCTCAAATTTTGCCATGGTTCCACCTTTCTACAATGGTCACTGCCATGCTGCTATGGTCCTTTTGCGTGGGTTTGCCGACGACATGCCATTGCAAGCTTGGTTGAACGACTCCATCTGGCCAATGGAGGCAAAGATGACGGCAGAAGACATCTATGCGGGTTCGCGTCTGGCAATCTTGGAGATGATAAAGTCGGGCACTGTTTTCTTCGAAGACATGTATTGGGAAGAACACATGACTGCAAAGGCGGTAGAGGAAATGGGCATACGTGCAGCCATTGGTGTCTCGCTAATGGATAGACAATCAGATGCTTTGAAAGATGAACTTTTTGAGAAGATTCGTTCTTACAAGGCTAGCGACCGTGTTTCTTACACCGTTGCACCGCATGCCATCTACACAGTTGGCACCGACCTCTTGAAGCGTTGCAAGGCTTCTGCCGAAGAGAACAATATCTATTTAAACATTCACTTGGCTGAAACCATGGTCGAAGATGTCGATTGCCGTAAGGCTCATAATGGCATGTCGCCAGTTGAATATTTAGACAGCTTGGGATTATTGTCACCAAAGACCATTTTGGCGCATGTGGTGCATGTTGACCAGCACGACCAGGATATATTGGCACGCAGTGGCGCTGTTTGTGTACACAATCCGGCGTCAAACATGAAACTTTCTAGCGGTGTGTTCAAAATGAAGGAGTTGCAGAAGAACGGTTGTTGCGTGACAATTGGTACCGATGGCGCATCTTCAAACAACAACCTCGACATGCTCGAAGAGATGAAGTTGGCTGCTTTGTTGGCAAAATGCTATGCCGATCCTGAAGCTGGCTCGGCTACCGATGTGTTCAATATGGCAACGGCTGGCGGTGCAAAGGCTTTTGGCATCGATGCTGGCGTAATTGAAGAAGGGCGTCTTGCCGATGCGTTGCTTGTGGACTTGAACAACGAGAAACTAGTGCCAAACTATAACCTAATTTCCAATTTGGTCTATTCTGCCGATTCCAGTTGCATCGACACAGTCATCTGTAACGGTAAGGTGGTTATGAAGAATAGGGTAGTGCCGGGCGAAAAGGAAATCATTGAACAGGCTCGCGAAACTTGTAAGAGTTTGATTGCTCGCAAGTAATTTGAGCTAATTGGATTCACTGAAATTTTTGCATATTTAAACACCATTGAGAGAAACAATGGTGTTTTTTTGTGTCCCGATGGTATTTTCTCGGCAATTATATTAGAAAATGTTAAATTATTTTTTGTAAATTTGGAGCCGCTAATAGTGTGTTAGCCTTTTATCTGATACTAAAAGATTTTATTTATGATAACTAAATGTATTGTTTCAGTCTTTACGCGTGTTTGTAAGACTGCGGTACTGTTTGATTCTAGTTTACGTAACCGCCTGACTAAAAGCTTGGTGTTGGTGGGCGGATTGTTGGCACCAACAGTTGCCAATGCCGATCTTATTTACAAAAACTGGTGGGGTGCTGAAAACGTTAAAGTTAGTCAGCTGAACGACTGTGGAAGTGTTTATTCTATTTCCTACACGGCTCAAAACCAGGGTCAGCTCCAATTAGACAAGGATGGTGTTAATGTTAGCTCAAAGAACACTGTTTTTGCTAGTGATATGACCGACTTCACTTGGCAGACTGGTGGTTCTAGTGCCGTAAAGTTTACGGGTTCAACTACCACTAATTTGGTTATCTATTTGGTCAGTGGATCTGAAAAAGATACTTTGACTTCCGTTCTTCCAACATACGGTTCCCTAATGGTTAAGGGCGAAGGCTACAAGAACATGAGCTTGACTTCAACCCCAACCTTTACTGCTATGTATTGCGAGGGCTCATCTTCTAGCTATCCTTCAAATGCTACTTTCCAGTGGCAGAAATACGATTCTGAAACAAGCAGCTGGGTGAACATTGACGATGCAACAGAGTCGGAATACACAGCTCCGGCTAAATCGTTGCTCGACGAAACCAAGGTGCGTGTAGTCATGACATCGAACGGAAAATCAATGACTTCAGGCTCTGTAACAGTAACTTATGCAATGCCTTCTGTTGCTGTGAAATTGGAAGGTGCTGAATCTTTTGAAACTGTTCAGAAACCTCACTACGAAAATGAACTTGACTTTGGAAAACCTGCATCTGTAGAATTTATTCCTGTTGGTGGCGCTGAATTCGACACTTACGAACTTTATTCTCGTTCCGACAACGATAAGAAATTCTCAACACTTGTAGCTACTATTTCTGGCGATAATCCTGTTTATAACTTCAAACCTGAAGAAAACTTGGAATACTTGGTTGTTGCAACCGGTAACGATGTTCGTCCTGGTCACGATTCAAAGCCTGTTTCTGTAAAGGATACATTCTTTGTTCGTGTTCGTTACTCTTGGGATGAGGGTGCTGAACTTGACACCTTGTTCTTCGACGACTTCGGCCGCTTCACCAAGTCAAACCAATATACAACTTTCGATGGTAAGGAGTTCACCGATTTCTTGACTGACCAAGAAGGTGAAAGTGACACTATCGTGAACTACTGGGCTCCTGACTATTTCAATAGTGTAAAGAACCACAAGTATGCTACCAACGACCCAATGGTTGGCCCATTGGACGAAGGTGAAGAGTGCGGTAGTACTGGCTACCTTTCTCATTATGTTTGTTGGACAGACAAGGGACATTGCGACGGTTACCGTGTAGAAGACGGTTACTATGCCATCCTTCCTAACCCTGACTACAGTAACTGTGGACAGAATGTTAAGGACTATTGGAATGGTTACGACCATACGACTGAAGAGTCTGGTGTTCTTGGCGGTATGTTGTTTGTTAACTGTGCCGACGGTTCAAGAAATAAGGTTTTGATTGAACGTGAAATCCAAATTGACAACGATTGCGATAATGCTCGTTTGTTGTTCTCTGCTTATGTGAACAATGCAACCGCAATTGCTTCTAATACGCCTGTAAACGTCCGACTTTTGGTTATCTCGGGTACCGATACTATTGCATCAGTTCCTTCTGGTAATATCTACCCTCGTTCAATGAAGGGTGGCATGTGGGCTAACTTGTCATTCATGTTTAGCGCTACCAAGGGTGGTAAGTATACCCTTCAGTTGGTAAACAACCAGGAAGGTGGTAAGTCTGCAGGTAACGACTTGTTGTTCGACGACATTCTCATCTTGGCTGCTTATCCTACCGTTAACGTTTATCGCGATAGAGAAAAGAACTCTATGCAGCCTATCGATACTTGCGAGGCTGGTGAATATCCTCTTTACTTGCTCAACCAGCACGATATTAAGAAGTACATCAACAATCCTAAATACTTGTACCAATATAGTAAGGACTCTATTAATTGGACTAACATTGGTGCTATTACCAACATCGACTCTTTCGTTGTTGTTCTCGATAGAGAAAACCCATTGTCATGGGATACTACTTACTATCGTGGTATTGTTGGTTCTAATTCAGAAGTTATTGACGCTATCTTGGAAGGTAACCCACCAGCATTGTCTTGCGACAATGTATATGCAATTTCTGAACCATTCCGCGTGATTTACGATTTCGGTGGTCCTTTGGATGAAGATGCTGAAGCTTCTCTTTGTGTAGGTGACACCTTCTCAATCAAGGTTCACTCACACAAGCGTCCTGTTTACCGTTGGGTAGATTCTAAGACTAATGAAGTCATCAACAACATGGATACTACATTCACTTATGTAGTAAGTGCCGAAGACCCTGCCGATTCAGTTTTCTATTTCGTTGCAGAAAGCCGTCTTGGCTGTACCGATACCATGAAGGTGACTGTTCACCGTAAGTTGTTCGTTGACTTTAAGACTCCTGATCCGTTCATTACTTGTGCTACCGACAATACACCTGCACAGTTGACCGATATATTCCCTGCTGAAGGCGCAAAGTTCGATTGGAAGTCTGGTGAATTTGTAGAAACCGAAGGTTCTGACAAGTTGGTTATTCCTTCATCTTTGCCACAGCAAGGTACTTTCGAGGTGACTGGTTCTGCCGAAGGTTACTGTACAACAACCAAGTCTTTCAAGTACGACATTCATAATAAGATTAATGCTGTGCTTATTGCTGACGACCGTGACGATAGCCTCTTCTGTAATGGCGCTAACGTTAAGCTTAAGTTAACTGCCAATGTTTCTGTAGGTACACCTGTTACTTACTATTGGTTGAACGATGGCCAGCAGGTAGCTTTCACTAAACACCCTGAAAATACTTATAGCTTTGGTGGCTTAACCGAAGGTAACCACGTATTCTCGGTTAAGATTGTTGACGAGGTTTGTAACAAGACCGACAATTCTACTGAATTTGAAACCACTTTGCCAATTGCAGTTCGCGAACCAATCAGCATTATGCTTACTGCCGATACTGCAGTCTGCGAAGGTGCTGCTTTTGCCGCTGAAGTTAAGTGCGAACACTTGCTCGATGCCGATGCTACTGATGTTAAGTGGACTGTGACTACCGACAATGGTATTTTGGCAAATGCAAAAACAATAACTGCTGCTAGCGAAACTTCTAACAGCATCACTCCAGACCCTCAAACAACAACCATCGAAAAGTTGACTCTGAAGGTTGCTATCGACGATAAGGTTTGTCCTAACAATGCTAATGCTTCTGTATCTACCGATGTTAATATCTACAAGAAGTTAGACGTTACTGTTACTACCGACCGTACCGACGACTTGTTCTGTATGAAGAACGATGCTGGCATTACCTTCACTGCCGTAACTAACAGAGGTTATGTTAAGCGTTACGATTGGATTGCCGACGGTGTGCTCGACAAGTCTACATATGCTGGCGATAACACCCATACTTTTGCTGTTGAAACCGAAGGTACCCATGTATATGGTGTTACAATGACCGATGGCGTTTGTAACTTGCCAGGCGAAAGCGAATTTAAGTTCTCGGTTCCTGTTAAGACGCGTAAGCCAATTGAACTTACCCTTACAAGCGACACTGCCGTTTGTGTAACCGGTAAGATCAACGCATCTGTTGAGTGTCAGCATTTGCTCGATGCTACAGGTTCGGTTGTAACTTGGGTTGTTGAAACTGCTAATGGTCAGTTGGCAACTGCTCAAACAACTACAGAAGACCAGAAGACTTCAAACTCTGTTCTTCCACGTTCTACTACTAACACTACCGAGGCTCTTATGTTGACTGCTTCAACAACCGACGAGGTTTGCTTGAACGATGACAATACAACTAGGGTAGTACTCGACACCAAGAAGACTAACATTTACAAGGAACTTGATGTAACTGTTGCTTACAATCGTACCGACAACTTGTTCTGTATGGAAGGCAACTCTGAAATTGAATTTACTGCTACTACAAACAAGGGTGTTGTAAATAAGTATGAATGGACAGCCGATGGCTCGGTTGTTGCAACTACCGGTGCAAACGAAAACTCGTATAAGTTCCTTGTTCTTACCGAGGGCACTCACGTTTATGGCGTGAAGATGTACGATGGTGTTTGTAGCGTTGACGGTAATCCTTACCCATTCTCCCAGTCTGTTGAAACTCGTAAGCCTGTTACCATTCAGTTGAATCCGGCTTCTGTTGCATTCTGCGAAGATGGTTCAGTAAATATTGAAGCAAAGCTTGAACATCTGTTGGCCGATCCTTCTTCTGTGGCTTGGGCTGTATCTGCTAATGGCCAGTTGGCTTCTGCAACATCTGCAACTGCCGAAGGTATTGCAACCAATACATTGACTGCTAATGTTGCTAACCTCACAACTTCAAAGGAAAACGTTACAGTTTCTGCTAAAGTTCACGACGATGTTTGCTTGCGCGATGTGAATGCCGATGACGTTACTATTGACATGCACAAGTTGGTAGACATTACTTTGACTGTAGATGGTGTTAATGGTAGCAAGTGTTTGGTTAACCCTGGTGACGAGGTCGTTAATTTGACAGTTAACATCAACAGAGGTGACCCTGCTTATTACATCTGGTCAAATAACGATAGAACTGAAGAACCAAATACCCAGTACACGCTTACCCTTGGTTCTAACTTCATCACCGTTCTTGCATTCGACTTGGTTTGTAAGAAAGACGGTGCAGCTGCAACTGCTCTAACTTCTGTCGAAACACGTAACCCTCTCAACATTTCAGTTGCTCAAACAAAGGGTGTAACTCCTACTTGTGTTGGCGAAGAGGTTGAAATGAGCACAACTGTTACAAATAATTTCGAAGGTGACCTTGTTATCTACTCTTGGTCTCCTGTTGCTAGCGACCAGCCTGTAATTACCGATAAGCCAGGTGTTGGTGTTACCAACTATGTGGCAACAGTAATTGCTTCAAACGGCATCTGTCCTGCACAGAGCAACTCTTCTTCTGTAACTGTTCAAGACTCTGTTTACATCAGCATCGATGCTCCTGAAACTTTGTGTCAGGAACAAGATTCTTCTGTTGCATTGCCACTCACTGTTACTGTTATTAGTGGTAATCCACAGTCATTCGTTTGGTCAACAGGCGAAGAAACTGTAAATGGTAATATAGATGTTTACCCTACAAGAAGCCAACAGTTCTGGGTATATGCAAAAGACCAGATTTGTGCTAACTCGTTCAAGGTTTACACTAAACCAGTCGATGTGTCTAACAACTTCACTCTACTTTCATCTGCAAAGTATTACGAAGTTCAGATGGGTACCGACGTTCAGTTGAATGCAAAGATTAAGGAAAGCGGTGTTTATAGCGCTCCTGAAAACGTTACTTGGTATCGCGATGAAAAGGCTAGAGGTACCGTTCCTATGGGCGACTTCAACATGAATATGCCTAAACAGGGTACTTATGTATTCTATGCAGTTGCCGATGGCGGTCATTGCGGCATGATTACTTCAGAACCTTTCGAAGTTGAAGTTGGCGACTATCATCAGGTGCCAAATGCATTTACTCCATACAACGACAATCCGAAGAACAACATCTTCATGAAGGGTTATTACGTTGAAATCTTCAACCGTTACCAGCAGTTGGTATTCGAAGGCGACAATGGTTGGGATGGTAAGTACAACGGCTCACTTGCTGACCCTGGTACCTACTTCTACCGCTTGCGCAAGAAGGATGGACGTATGTTGAAGGGTACCATCGAATTGGTTAAATTCTAAGTCAGATTCTATTAATACGATTATAGATATATTATGAAAAAGGTTATAATAGCTGCTCTCGGTCTTTTGTGCACCGCTCAGGCATTTGCACTTGAAGGTCGTTATGGTAGGGGCCATTATGAGTTCGAGGGTTCATCAAAAAATACCAAGGCAGAGGAATTGCCTATGTCACCTTACAAGAAAGGTTCGTTGGTATTCTTCCGCAGAGATACTGCATATATGTTCTATCCGAATAAGAATAAAGACTTGGATTCACTTGTCGTTTGTCCTGAATTGATGGCTCTTGATATTGATGGAACATTTGCTTACGACGAGGCTGGAAAGAAGATCTACTTCGTTAAGAAGCACGACAATCCTAACTTCACTGTCTTGTACGAGGCAACCGAGGAAAATGGCAAGTTCACTAGCGTAAAACCTTTGCGTATTAAGGGTACCATGGCAGAAAAGAACGAGATTAAGGGTACAACCCTTGCAATGGGTCGTTACAACTTCTCTCACCCAGGTACTAAAGGCTTCCACAACCCATCTCTTGCTGAAAGAGGTAAGAAGATTTACTTCTCTGGTCAGTTTAAGGCTGGTAAGGGTGGTCGAGACATCTACTATATTGAAAAGGAAAAGGACGAAGAGGGTGTTATCTGGTCTCGTCCTGAACCAGTGGGCGACACTTTGAATACCGAGTTTACTGAAGACTATCCGTTGGTAGTAGGCGATACTGCACTTTACTTCGCCTCTAACCGTCCTGGTGGTCAGGGTGGTCTCGATATTTGGGCTTTCCATAAGAGACGTAACGAATCGTTGTGGAAGGAAGCCGTAAACTTGGGCCCAATCTTCAACTCAAGCGAAAACGATTACAACGTTGCTTATAACCGTAGTTCAATGTATTTCTTGTCTAACCGTGCAGGAACTCGTGGTAAGAGCGATATTTACTACCCTGTACATTACGACTTCAAGTTCGACAAGGAATTGGCTATCGACAATACTATCGAAGAACCAAAGGGCTTCAACTGGGTGCTCTTCTTCTTCGATTATAACTCTTCCGATTCTAAACCTGAATATGAGGTTCAGATGGACGAATTGCACCGCGCAATGCTTGAATATCCTGGTTCTACTTTCGTCATCTTGGGTTACACCGATAACCGTGGTTCCGAGGACTACAACTTGAAGCTTTCGCAGAAGCGTGCTGAATATGTTCGCCAAATGTTGATTAACCGCGGCTTCGATGGCAGAAAGCTTAAGGCAGAGGGTAGAGGTATGGCCGATCCAATTGTTCCAGATGCTCAAACTGAAGAAGAGCACGAACAGAACCGCCGTGTAGAAGTTCGATTGTTAGACTAATTAAGAACTGTTGTTCATTTTAAAAGAAAATCACATTAAGTTATGAAAAAAATACTGACATTGATGTCGTCTCTCTTCCTGGCCTTCTCGGCAAGTGCCCAGCAAGATTTGATGTTGTCGCAACAGTTCTTCTCTCGTATTAACAAGAATCCGGCCGGTGTCGGTAACATTCCCGACTTGGATGCTTTCCTTTTGGGTCGTTACCAGTGGGCTAACATGAAAGACTCTCCAAAGTCTGGCGTGTTGAACTTGTGTACCTACCGCGAAAAGTTACACTCTGGTTTCGGTTTCTCTATGGCATACGACAACCTTGGTGTTGCTAAACAGATGTATAACCCTAAATTGGTTTACTCTTACCAATTGAACCTCGACGAGGAAATGGTGCTTTCTTTCGGTGTGTCTGCCGGTGTCCAGTATGGCTACTACGATGCTGCAAAGTACACACTTGAAGACGAAACCGAACGTAAGGATGGCGACTTCCCTGATGATAGACAGACTAAAGTGAGCCCCGATTTCGACTTTGGTGCCGAACTCCTAACTCCTCGCATCTTGGTTGGTGCTTCTTGTACACACTTGGCTCAAAACGAGTCTACAACATTGCAGAACTCTCGCCACATATATGTTTACGGCCGTTACATCTTCACTCTCGACGATAAGTGGGACGTTGCTCCAATGTTGTCTTGGATGAACAAGGAAAGCGTAAACGTTGCCGAGCTTAACTTTACGGCTATGTATAACCGCTTGTTCTGGGGTGGCCTTACTTATCATCCTGACCTTATGGAAGGCTTTAGCACTAATCCGGTTGCTATTTCTGCAGGTCTCGAATGGGAAAATTTCCGTATTGGTTATTGCTTTGACTACAACTTTGGTAAGGTTGCCGACTATGCCGGCACTGCACATGAGTTGTTCTTGTCTTACTCATTCCGTAACAAGGATACTGGTCCGAAGTACGAAAAGTTTGAATAATATTTCTAATCAGTTAGAAGCATGAAGAGATTAACACTTTTTCTTTGTTCCATTATGTTGGCTGCTGTAGCTTGCTCGTCAACAAAGGAACTTTCTACCACATCTACCGAAACGGTTAAGTCTGGTAAGAAATTCACGCTTTCTATGAAGTCAAACCCGTCTACTGGTTACCGCTGGGTGTGGGCTAACAGGGCTGAAGCTGCTGCCGACTCTGTCAGCTACGAATTCGTTGCCGATGAGAATAAGTCGAAGATGATGGGCGCTGGTGGTACCGACACTTGGACGTTTAAGGCAAAGGCCGAAGGTGCCGACTCTCTCGTCTTCTTGTATGTAAGACCTTGGGACAAGGAAACTGCTCCTGCCGATTCAATGGTCTTCCACTTCAAGGTTAAGTAAACTAGACAGACAATGATATGAAGGGATAGGTTTCAAAAAGCCTATCCCTTTTTTGTTAATGATTGTTGTTACTATTAAAAATGATGACAGAATTAGAAAAGATGCGTTCTAACGTATTTTACCGTTTCGACGATTCTGACGTTATTGCAAGTGCAAACCATGCCAATGCCTTGTGTGCGCAGTTGCAGACTATGACTTTGAACAGTGCCAACTACCGTAACGTGATAGAAGAACTTGTGCCTGGTATTCCACAAAACTCATGCATTAATCCGCCTTTCCATTGCGACCACGGACATGGCATTAAAATGGGCGAGAACGTGTTTGTTAATTACAATGCCACCATGCTCGACGGTGGACTCATAACCATTGGCAGCCGCACAAAAATTGGTCCTAATTGCCAGCTGGTAACTCCTAACCATCCGATGGACTTTTTGGAACGTCGTCTGCCACAAGAAAAGTGTAGCCCCATTACCATTGGCGAAGATTGTTGGTTGGGCGCAGGCGTCATTGTTTGCCCTGGTGTTACCATAGGCAACCGCTCGGTCGTAGGGGCGGGTAGTGTGGTTGTGAAAGATATTCCAGACGATTGTTTGGCTGTTGGTAATCCTGCACACGTTGTTCGCAAGCTTAAGTAAAAACTCGAATTTTTCGATGCTGAATTTCAGTTATTTGTAAAATTCTTTAAAAATAAATCTGCCAATCTCTTGCAAAGTCCCGAATTTTCCCTAACTTTGCATCGCATTACGAAAGTGATGAACACGGCGGGGTAGCTCAGTTGGTTAGAGCGTCGGATTCATAACCCGGAGGTCACGAGTTCAATTCTCGTCCCCGCTACTACTTTTAAAATCACATTTACATATTCTTGGCGGATTAGTGTAGAGGCCTAGCACGCGACCCTCTCACGGTTGAGACTCGGGTTCGAATCCCGGATCCGCTACTTCAGCACAACACTTTTAGTTGTGCTTTTTTATTGCCTAACTTTGTTTGCCTAATTGTTCTGTTTGCCATCCATCTTCAAGTTTTTCTCCAATTCAACTAGCATTCGCATCTTTTTCCGTATCTTTACAAGTTAGAAGCTTTTAGGAACGGTTTTGTTGTGTGCGTTGAATGCTTCGCCCACATAAACGGTTTATGACTGCTTCAAGTAATATTTTGGAAAAACTACATTTTTATGATTACCCAAAAAGTTGACGAAGGACTTATAAGTAAAGCCAAGGCTTTGGTCGATGGCGCTACAAATATTGTAATAACAGCCCATGTTTCGCCCGACGGCGATGCTGTGGGTTCTACGTTAGCCATGTGTCATTACCTGAAGTCTCTTGGTAAGAATGCAACTGTTGTCCTTCCCACTGCGTTCCCTGCATTTTTTAAGTGGTTGGAAGGTGCGCGTGAGGTGATCATTTTCAAGGATAACCGTCGCGCTGCCGTTAATGCCATTAATCAGGCAGACCTCATCATCGCACAAGACTATAACGAACTGAAACGTTTGGGCGAAGATGGCATGCCAAAGGTGGTTAGGGAAACGACTTGCAAGAAGTTGATGATTGACCACCACCTAAACCCAGAACCGTTTGCCGAGGTTACCATCTCTTACCCGCTAATGTCTTCCGCTTGCGAACTGCTCTACCGTGTGCTTCGCACTTGGAATAATGGCGCATTGCTACCAAAGCACATTGCCGAATGCATCTTTACGGGTATGATGACCGATACTGGTTCTTTCTCTTATAATTCGAACGATCCGGATATTTACTATATCGTTGCCGAACTCATTAAGTCTGGTATCGACAAAGACCAGATTCACCGCAATGTGTTCAACAACTACACTGCCGACCGTTACCGTATGATGGGTTATGCCCTTACAAAGATGGAAATTATTCCGGAATACGGAACTGCAATCATCACCATGTCGCGTGACGAGTTGAACCGTTTCAACTACCGCAAGGGCGATACCGAAGGCTTCGTAAATATGCCTTTGTCTATCAAGGGCGTTGTTTTCTCGGCTTTCCTAAAGGAAGAAGACAATCTCATTAAGATTTCGTTACGCTCGCAGGGTGAGTTCCCTTGCAACATTGTGGCTAACGAGAACTTCAATGGCGGTGGTCACCTCAACGCTTCTGGTGGCGAGGCGCATGGCGAGCAGCTCGAAGCGGTTGCTCAACGCTTACGTGACGTGTTGCCACGTTACAAGGATCTTTTCGATAAGGAACTGGCTAAAATTACCGATTAATGAAGAATGTTATTTTCGTAGTATTTGCTTTGGTGGCTTGCTTGGCAGCTTGCAGCAGTAACGATGCTCCGCAAATTCCTGCAAACAAGTTGCCGGTTGACCATACCAAGGAAAACCTTATTGAGTACAACAAGCAGTACATGGAATACGAAGACGATGAAATAAACAAGTACATCGATTCGTTACATTTACAGATGGACAAGGCTTCTAGTGGCATTCGTTACAAGCTAAACCTTTGTAGTAAGGTTAAGCCAACACCTGGCAGTAAGGTCAACATTACTTACTCCGTTTCGTTGCTCGACGGTACTTCTTGCCCCGACTTGACCAACAAGACCACAACGGTTGAGTTCGGAAAGGGAAAATTGCCGGTTGGTTTCGAAATCATTTTAGGTATTTTGGGCAAAGGTGGCTCGGGCGACTTCATCATTCCTTGCATGCTTGCCTATGGGGTTTCTGGCCGCGAAAACTGCATACCGCCATACTCGCCGGTGCGTTGCTCCATTACGTTGAATAATATTGAATTTTAATATACACTGTATGTTCTCTCTGAAATCAGTTGTCACATGTTTAGGCTGCATTGCAGCTCTTGCACTCGGTTCTTCTTGCAAACACGAGAAGACCTATGCCGATTATTTGGAAGATGAAAAAAGGGCTATTAAGAACTATATAAGCAGCAACAACATTAAGGTGGTTACGACCATGCCCGACAGCACAACCGAATGGATTGACGCCGACGGCTCGCCTGTCTACTACAGGTTTAGCGACGGTCTCTTGTTCCACCTCATCGATAAGGGCGACACCACAACCCTAGAGCCTAATATTAACAATATGGCATGGGTACGCCACATTGGCGTAACCCTATCGGGCGTTACGTTGTTCGACTGCTCGGCAGCCCGCAATCCTAACCCAGACTGTTTCCGCATCATTTCAAGCCCTAATTACGACCGTACCCTTTGGGCCGATGTTTATGGCGTTGGTTTCCAGAAGGCGGTTAGAAACATGTATGCCGGTGGCCACTGTAAGGTGATTATTCCTTTCAAGATTGGTAATGGTTATGCTGTTGACCTTTACGGCATTCAGAGTAGCGACGGCGATGCCAAGCGCCCTATGGCCTACGAAATTTGGCTAACGCGTGTAGAATAAGTCCCTATGCCAGTAACAAAGAACCAAATTAAGTTGGTGCGCTCGTTGGCGCAGCGCAAGGAACGCAATGCTACGGGCCTGTTTGTGGCTGAAGGTGACAAACTGGTGCCCGACTTGTTTTCTGCATTCCACTGCCAGCTGCTTATTGCTACTGCCGAATTTTTGCAGAAACACCCCAATTTGAAGGCCGACGAGGTGGTTGAAACCAATCATTCTGATATTGAACGCGCCTCGTTGCTGAATGCGCCGCAACAGGTTATTGCCCTTTTCAGAATGCCGCAGCACAAGTTTTCGGCCGACATGGTTGCCGACCAGTTGACCTTGGTGCTCGACAAGGTGCAAGACCCCGGAAACCTGGGTACCATTGTGCGCATTGCCGATTGGTTTGGCATTCATTCCATTGTCTGCTCTCCCGACACGGTCGATGTCTTCAACCCGAAGACCGTTCAGGCCACGATGGGCGCCTTGGCACGTGTCAAGGTCTACTATACGCCATTAGAAGATTTCTTGAAGGCCTTGCCGAAGGACTTCCCTGTTTTCGGAACCTTCCTTGAAGGCGACAATATCTATAAGATGGACTTGCCACAGAAGGCGGTTGTTATTATGGGTAACGAAGGTAACGGCATTTCTGCCGAGGTGGGCAAGTTGGTCAACCGCAAGCTGTTCATTCCTAGCTACCCTGCCGACCAACCAACATCCGAGTCGTTAAATGTGGCAGTGGCAACAGCTATTACCTGTGCCGAATTTCGCCGACGTACTTACTAAATTCTATACAATTCAATGAAACAAGATTTTTCTGCAATGGAGGAAGATCTTAAGGCTGCACTTGAGGTCTTGAAGAAGGGTGGTGTCATCCTATATCCAACCGATACCATTTGGGGCATTGGTTGCGATGCGACCAACGAGGCCGCTGTGAAACGAGTTTATGAAATTAAGCAACGCGACGACTCGAAAGCGCTCATTACATTGACCGACAATCCTGTTGCCATTGAACGCATTGCCGACATGCCCGAAGTGGCTTATAGCGTTATTGAGGCTTGTGGCGAAGAGCAACCCATGACCATCATTTACGATGGCGGACGCAACCTTGCTCCTAACCTCTTGGCCGAAGATGGCAGCATTGGCATTCGTGTTACGCACGAGGCTTTCTCTGCTGAACTTTGTCGCCGTTTGCGCCGTCCGTTGGTATCAACATCGGCTAATATTTCTGGCCAACCAAGTCCAAAATCGTTTGCCGATATTACGGAAGATGTCAAGTCGCAGATGGACTATATTGTGAAATACCGTCAAAACGACAACACGCCACACAAGCCGTCAAAAATCATTAAGCTTAAGGCCAACGGTGCTGTAACCATCATTCGTGGCTAGGGCAAAGTTATTACAAAATAAGAAACGCACTCAAACCTTTTGGTTCGCGTGCGTTTTTTTCATTCGTGTTAGTAGTGCAAATAAAAGTCTTTAACCAAGTCTATGAACTGGTCGGTTTTCTCGTTGTTGTTGCCGTTCGAGAGGACCAGTGTGTCTTCAGTTCCCCTTTCTGGCTTTTCCTTGCCCACCTCCACCAGCATGCGTTTGGGTGTCTTGTTTATGGTGGTCTTTACCCAGGTGGTGTGCCTAACGTGCAGTCCGCAAGCTATGCTTTCGGCTAGTAGGCGTTTCCCTTCTTCGCAAGGTAGCACCACGGCTAGTTTCCCCTTTTCGGAAAGGTTTTTCGTCGCAAAGTGCACAATGTCTTCAACGGTAAGACTGTCGTTGTGCCTTGCGGCGCTGCGCTTGGCGTCGGGGGCCTTCAGGGCATTGGTAAAGTAGGGGGGATTGCTGACTATGAGGTCGAATTGGCATGAGGGTAGATAGTCTTGCAGCTTTTCGCCAACAATGTCAATGCGGTTTGGCCATGGGCTGCTTGCCACATTTTCACGGGCTTGTTCGGCAGCGTCTGTGTCTATCTCAATACCGGTAATCTGGCAATCGTTAGTGCTGCGTTGGGCAACCATAAGGGCAATGAGTCCTGTTCCGGTCCCAATGTCTAGCACCCTTTTTGAGTCGGTGGTGTCGCACCAGCAGCCAATCAGCACGCCATCGGTACCCACCTTCATGGCGCACCGGTCTTGTTCAATGTTGAACTGTTTGAATCTGAATCCAGCCACAAAGCCTTACTTTTTGCGTTTTTTGTAGAAGTAGAATCCGGCACCGCCAATTAGGAGCAACGGCCAAATGTAAAGTAAGCCAAGGAAGATGTACCTGATGACTGAAAGACCGCCAGCCAGGGCTTCTACAATTTCAGAACCGAACGAAGGGCCATTGTTGGCTGGTGCATTAGAGTTCTCTATGTTCAGGTCGATTGTCACTTCGCTATAAGCCGCTTTTTTCTCAATAACCAAGCGGCTACCGTTCAAGCGGTCCATCTCCTCCTGCAGTTCGTTTATTTTTTCCTGAACCTCCAGTATGTCCGACATCTTGTTTGCCTTCTTCAAAAGCTCGCGGTATTGGTTAAGGGCTGCTTCCTTGCTCTTTATGCTCGATGCCACGTCGTTATATTTGTCGGTCATGTCAATCACCGAAATGTCCTTCTTGCTTAACTTTCCACCCACTTTAGCCAGGTCGTCTGTAAAGTTGTAGAAAGTTCCCGAAGGGATGTTGGCAACCACCGAGTGACGCCACGTTAGCTGTTCTTCCTTACTTTTGTAGCCATTGTAGTGCTTGATGAGTTGGTCGATGTTGGTATATACCGAGTCGACGTTCTTTTGGGTGACATCTATGTCAATTATGCCCTTGGCTACCATCTTGCGGTCTTCAACCATCACGGTAGGCGATATTGTTTTTGTGTTGCCACCGTCAAATGCTGCCGTTTCTTCCACATCGGCTACTGCTTCTATGGCTGCTTCGCTGTGTTTGCTGCCACTGCAAGCACAAACTGTGAGTAAGAAATATGCAAAAATGAGTGTCTTCTTCATGTTCTTATAGTTGAAATTTCTATTCGTAAAGATAAGTTTTTTTTCAATGTATAATGCCATTTCGCAAGAAAAGTGAAAGCCTACAGAATGCTTGATTCTTTTTTTGAGTGGACGTTAACACGAACTGAAAGAATTGCCATCTTTAGTTTTCTTTTATTACTTTTGTAGCTACTAATTTGTGTGCAAATGACATTAATAGCTACAGATAAACTGAATCTTGTTCGCCAACTCGTAGAGATTTTTAAGAATGCAAAACCGTTTAACGGATTTGATGAAGAATATAAATGGAAGTTATTAGACTTGTGTGAGGGCAAAGGTTGTCTCGAGATAATAGAAAACCTAAAAGGAAAGAACCTTGTAGATAATATGAGGGTCGATGCTGTCTTCAAAAAGTTGAAAGAGACCAAGCCTAATGAATTGTCTGCTTGTATTGAGAAGTTATTTGAAGATTCTGTTCCTCTTGAAGATAGGTTGGAACAGTATAAGACTTCAATGCGTAACATGTGTGACGATTCAATTAAAAGTTGTGCTAATGATGAGCGTACAGCGGCAGCTTTGTTGACTTGTCATAATCCGAATACATACACTTTTTATAAGGATGAGGTTTATCAGCTAATTTGTCAATATTTTGGAGTTGAAAGCGAAAAGCCTGGGAAAAAGTACAAGCATTTTCTTGAATTGATTTCTGAAGTGGAAGCTAAATATGGCAATGAGATTCAAGCTCTAATGCAAAATCAAATATCACAATACAAGAATAAACCCATTAAACTTGCAGTGCAGACTTTGTTCTGGTGCATGAAGGAAGAAATTATAAAACAGACAAAAATGAAATTTACTTGGATACCGTTCTATAGAGAATTTGCAGAAAAGTTATTGAAATTCCGTTCAGATAGAAAGAGTTTGTTGGAATTTATATATAGTCAAAGGACTGAAATGAAAGCTGACTATCTCCACGATAAAGATGGAAGTCTTACTGATATAGATCCGTTTACAACAATGGGAATCTTCAATCGTGGTATTACCGAGGATAATAGGTTAAGGACCATAGCGTTGTTTAAACAATTCCTTGGTATTGATACAGAAGTCCCGAGTGATTTTACAGGTATTCCTATTCTTGATAATAGAAAATCACATTTCTTTGGTTTTATTGACAAAAGAAATGCTAATGACATTGAAAACCTTTGGACATTATTTGAGAAAATCTTAAAGGAGGAGGATATAGAAGATATTTTTAATGTAATTATTACCCAGTATGCAATAAACATTAATGTGACTATGGGATTGTTTTGGGTGTGTCCTAATGATTTCCTAGCGTTAGATGGTCTCAATAAAAAGTATTTAAAAACGAAATATAATATAGAGATTCCAAGTAAAGTCCCAAAATATGAAGAATACAAGAACATACTGGAGGATATTAAGCAATGTATGAAGTCAGGAAAAATTAAAGAAAAGTCTTTTTATGAATTGTCTGCAGGCTCATTTTCGGGTGATCTTGGTTTCTCAAATGTTGGTAAATATGACGATGTACTTAAAACATGGAAACGAAGAAAAAATATGGTTTTGGTAGGTGCTCCCGGCACAGGAAAAACCTACGTGGTTCCTGAATATGTGGTTAGATTGTGTTGCCCTGATATTGATGAAGATAAGCTTTCACGAAAGCAAGTGATGGAACGTTACGAAAAACTTAAAAGTGAAAATCGCGTAGCTTTTACAACTTTCCACCAATCATTCGATTATGAGGATTGGATGGAAGGCTTATGTCCCGTTGTAGATGGTGAATCGAACCAAATAACCTATGATATCAAGACTGGTATATTTAAAAATTTGTGTGAAGAAGCTGAAAGACCAATTATTAAAGATAAGACAAGTGGAATAAGTGGGGATGCTAAAGTTTGGAAAGTTTCTTTAGGTGGCAGTGGCGAAAATGACGTAAGAAAAGATTGTATGAATAATAATCGCATTCGTATTGGATGGGACTATTATGGAGCTGTCATTTCAGAGGAAACCGATTGGGCATCCCATAATAACAATGGTAAAATTATTCTTGAAGCATTTTGTGTGAAAATGAATGTTGGGGATATAATCTTAAGTTGTTATTCGAATAAAACAATTGATGCTATTGGTGTCGTTACAGGTGATTATGAGTATCGAGATGAATTACCTACCTATAAACGCGTAAGAGCTGTAAAATGGTTAGTTAAGGGTATTAACGAAAATGTTTATGAACTAAACGATAATAAGTTTTTAACCACAGGCTCGGTTTATCAGCTACGATCAATGTCTCTTGATAAGGTGAAATCTTTACTTGATAAGCATAAGCAAGAATCATCAATGGAAACTAATAACCAACCTTATGTAATGGTTATTGACGAATTGAATAGGGGTAATGTCTCAAAAATATTTGGAGAACTTATAACATTGTTGGAACCTGATAAACGAAAAGGATGTATTAACTCTGAAAGTGTTCTTCTTCCTTATTCTAAACAATCATTCTCTATCCCAAGTAATGTTTATGTTCTAGCAACAATGAACACGGCTGATAGATCTTTGGGCTCTTTGGATTATGCAATTAGAAGACGATTTTCGTTTGTTGCGGAAAGACCTCATGAACTCAATGTGCCAGGGTTTGACGTGGATTTATTCAGAAAAGTTAGCGAACTTTTTATATCTAATTATGATGAATGTTGTGCTTGTGAATGGTGTGATACTGTTAGGCTAGAATCTGCTGATACTTTATCAGAGGATTTCAAACCAGAAGATGTTTGGATAGGTCATAGTTATTTTATAATGGAAGATGAAAATGGAAACAATATTAAGAGCGAAAGGTTAAAATATGAAATAATTCCATTGTTGGAAGAATATGTCCGAGATGGCATTTTGAATCAGGATGCACAAACTGTAATTGATCAATTATACGAGGAGGTGTAATTAGATGAAAATTATTCAACTTCGGGAACAAACTCCGGAAAAAAACATATTACAATTGGATGAAGACTGTCTTCTTAATTATTTAGAAGATGGTGAAAATAGAATATATTCTGTTCAAAGAGGACGTGAGAATAACGAATTATGTCTAAAATTAGAGAGAATTGATAACGACATATTTGTCACAAGTTCTTATTTTGTTGGCTTGGATTGGTTAAAAGTAAATGAATTGGCAGTCCAAGTTGTCCCAAAAATGAATGATGGTTTCGAAGTTGATTATAGCAAAATGTTGAATGAAGCATTACAGGAACCGGAAAATTTTGAACATTTACAGGATTTACTAACTGTTGATTTTACTAAACCATCAGTTGAAATTAGCCAATATCAAGATACGTTGAGTGTTTTTTTAGTTACTGAATATCTAAATTTATTATATCATTTAGTAAAGAAAGGACTAAAAAAAAGTTTCTATGCAATAGAAAACAATCTTGAAGGTAAAATTAAAGGAAGATTACTTGTCGCAAAGAACATTCATCAAAACCTAATGAGAGGACATGTGGCAAATAATGTTTGTTCTTATGAAATACTAGATGTTGATTCTAAAGAAAATCGAATCCTAAAGAAAGCTTTTAGGTTTTGTTGTCGTCAATTAGAAGTCTTTGACAACGCTTTTGATACAGGTGAGTTGAAAAAAATGGTTAGGTTTATCAACCCTTATTTCGAATCAGTCGGAGATGTCGTTGATGTTAACACAATAGTACATATAAAGATAAACCCTATATTTAAGGATTATAGTCGTACATTGAAATATGCACAGTTGTTGTTGCATAGATATAGTTATAATATTTCTGACATTGGGAGAATTAAAGTGAAAACACCTCCTTTTTGGATTGATATGAGCAAACTTTTTGAATTGTATGTTTTTCATCGTTTGAGAAAAGTTTTCACAGGTAAGAAGGAGATATTTTATCACTTAAAGTCACATAGACAAGAGTTAGATTATTTACTTAATCCGCAAGTGTGGCCTGAACCTTATGTTATAGATGCAAAATACAAACCTAGGTATAAAACATCAACATCTATATTAATGGATGACGCTAGAGAAGTTAGTGGGTATGCTAGATTAAGTAATATTTATAAAAGGTTAGGCCTTGAAGAGGATCGTACTTTACCGATTAAATGCTTAATAATATATCCGGATCAAAGTGCAAAAGATTATTTCTCGTTTACACGAATGAAAGAGCCTGATTTTGAAAAGATTGGAGGTTATGTTAGAATGTATAAACTTGGAATTCGTCTACCTATTGTTGAGAAAACATGACACCTTTTTTGTAATCAGTATCTCTCCCCCAAAACAAAAAAGGAGAACTTCCCATCACGGTTCAGCTCTCCTTACTCATAGATTTTAGTGTGTTGTTACTCGTTATTCGTTTATTTCGTAGCTCACGAATGCAAAACGCTTGCTGTCGGGAGCCCATGAATTTACGTTGATTGTTCCTTGACCGCCAAATAGCTCGACAATGGTCTTTGGCTCGCCACCTTCGGCTGGCATGAGGCGAAGGACGACATTCTTGTTCGGTAGGTGTTCGTCTGGCTTAAGGTCGCCCTTGTGGTAGGCAACGTAAACCACCAACTTGTTGTTTGGTGAAACGTGGCCGAACCATGCGTTCAAGTCTTCGTCGAATGTCATCTGTTGCTGCTCACTACCGTCGGCTTTCATACGCCAAAGCTGCATCAAGCCGGTCTTTACCCAGTTAAACCAGATGTATTTGCCGTCTGGCGTGTATTCGGGGCCGTCGCTTAACCCATCTTCACCCTTGGTGTGTGCTGTTTCTATGCCGGTTGCAAGGTCAAGTGTGTGCACTACGTGGGCATCGCCACGGAAGGCACAGTAGGCCATCTGCTTCATGTCCGGACTCCAACCGTGCAGGTAGCTAGGGCCAATAGGAGTAATCTCTTTTGCCTCGCCGCCCTCGAATGGGAAGGTGTAGATGCGCGAGTTTCCGTCGCTAGCCGTGTGGTGGCTAACGGCAATCATCTTACCATCGCTTGAAATGACGTGGTCGTTGTTGCACTTGGTGGCTATGCCCGAATAGATTTCTTCGGGATTGCCGGCACCGTCGGCCGAAATCTTATAAAGACGTCCGTTTGAATTGTAAACCAACCATTTGCCATCTGGCGTCCAGTTGGGGGCTTCTATGATGAAAGGGAACTCTTTTATCACTTGTCTTGTGCCTTTTTCAATGTCGAAAATTTCAAGCTTGCTGATGGTCTTTGTCATATAATTGTGAATTTAGTTGACAGTAAATAGGGTGGGGAAGTTGCAGATGCTTTATTCCTTAATCTGTGGAATGCTCTTCTCTTCCTTCTCGTCATCCTTCAGAATCTCGCCACAATCGGGACAGAAGTGCATGTCCTTGTAGCCGTTGTAGGAAATGTAGAAAAGGATGGCCGAAGGTATTAGGTTGCCAATGGTGCCTGCTGCTGTGTTGCAGAATGGGGCGCTGATTAATAGTAAACAAGCGCCAATGCCAGCATAAACATATTTCTTTTTAGCTATTGCTCTATTGGGTAACTTGCGCCCACAGTAGGGACAAGTTCTGTTTTCTTTTTCCATTTATTAAGTTCGTGTGCGTTGTTTTTGTGTTGGGAAATGGTGCATCTTCCGTCTAAGGTAGGCTTTTGGTGTTCTTGTAGGTGTTTAGAGCCTTCAAGATACTTTTGCTATAGATGGTTCGCTATACTAAAACCCCGCAGACGGACACCTGACTTTTTGCGAAAGCCTTTTATGTCTACCATTGTGGTTTAATGATAATTGGTGACCCCTGTAAAGCTTGGGGACCAAGAATTTTATAGGAGCCACCTTTGTGTAAAGCGCTCTTAGGGGAATTTTGTTCCATTCCCAACTGTTTGCAAATATAAAAAACAAATTCGTTAATCTATTAATGAAATGAACGTTAATTACTAACCATTTCGTAATTTTGTGTTGGTTATTTTTTTTGAGGTGGTTTGGACTATGTTTACGAAAAAGGAAGCCGTTTCTTTTGTCTGGCAACATTTGTTGCTGCTTATATCTTTGAATTTTATGACTTTAGGTGTTGCCGTGTGCGTGAAGTCTATGTTGGGGTCTAGCGTAATCTCGGTTTTGCCTTATGTGTTTGAAAGTGCCGGAAAGACCATTCCTTCAATTCCGTCGCTTACCATAGGCCAATACACCTACATCATGAACGTTATTCTAGTCTTGGGGCAGATGGCAGTGCTTCGCCGTCAGTTCGAAGCTGTTCAGCTTTTTCAACTACTCATCGGATTCGTCTTTGGCATGCTAATTGACCTTAACATGGCGCTAACTTTTTTCTTGACACCACAAGTGTTATGGCAGAAGGTGTTGGCGCAGGTGGTTGGTTGCACCATTTTGGGGATTGGCATTGCCATGGAGGTTAAGTGCGGGTCGGTTACCATGCCGGGCGAAGGGTTCCCGGTTGCCATAAGTAGGGTGACGGGTAAGGAATTTCCGAAAGTTAAGATCGTGGTCGACATTTCGTTGGTGACGTTGGGCGTTATTGCTTGCTTTGCGTTCTTTGGCGCATGGCAGTGGCACATTGTGGGCATCGGCACCCTTTTTGCCATGGTCTATGTGGGGGCTGCCGTTCGCTTCTTCTCAAAACGTTTGGGGTGGTTCAAGCGCATACTCTGTTACCAACCTGGTTTTCGCCGTTACGTCTATGGCTTACTCCGTTACATTAGGCACGACTGATAGGTTTACTGAAAAAAATAGGCGGTATGCCATATTCAGTGTATGACGTACCGCCTTTCTTGTTTTTTATTGTCGCCTAAACTCGCCTGTCAGTCCTTAATAATGATGTTGTTCAATGGCGCATATTCTTCCATGCTGACGTCTTGCTTGCAGAATTCGCTGATCATGTCTATTGCCGACTGAATGTCGTTGGTAGAAACCACCTCGTTAGGGGTGTGCATGTAGCGGCACGGAATGGAAACCAATCCGGTCAGTACGCCTTCGTGCACTAGCTGAATGGTGCGGGCGTCGGTCGACGTTGCACGCGGAATGGCTTCGCTTTGACATTTAATGCCTTTCTGTTTCGAAATTTCCTTCAAGGTCTTACTCAACTTGTAGCAGATGTTTGGCCCGGTGGCAACCACGGCACCACCATTCATCTTAAAGTCGCCAAACTTTTCGGCCGGAACGCCAGGGTAGTCGGTGGCGTGGGTAACGTCTAGGGCTATGCCTATGAGCGGGTTTATGCCATAGGCGGCAGGCTGAACGCCACGAGTGCCAAGCTCTTCCTGAACGGCTGCCACAAAATAGAGGTCCATGTCGGTTTCAATGCCGTTCTCTGCCAACTGTTGTGCCACACCGGCAACCACGGTAAGGCCAGCCTTGTCGTCGAGAGACTTTGAGGCAATGAGGCCGTTGCTCATTTCCACAACTGGGGTGCGGAAGGTGACTGGCGAACCTATTTCAACCATTTCCTCTGCCTTCTCCTTGTTCTCGGCGCTGATGTCAATCCACATGTCTTCCATCTTCATCGGCTTTTCCCTTTCGGTAGGGGTGAACAGGTGGATAGGCTTCTTGCCAATGATGCCCACCACTGGGCCATTTGGACCATGAACGGTGACTTGAATGCCCGGCAAGATGTTTGCGTCGATGCCGCCTAGGGGCTTGAAGTAGAGGTAGCCCTTCTTGTCGATGTAGGTGACCATTAGGCCAATTTCGTCGGCATGCGATTCTATCATCACCCTTTTTTCGGGGTTGCCTTTCTTGTGGGCTATAAGGTTGCCCATGGCGTCGGTGGTAATCTCGTCGACATAGGGCATCATGAAGTCTCTGAACTTATTCATTAATAGTCCTTCGTAGCCCGATGGACTAGGAGTGTTGAGCAGTTCAATAAAGAACTTGTAAAGTTTCTCGTTCATATCTTATTCAAATTTTGTGCAGTTAGTTTTAAGGTGGAAGTGCAGCGCTCGCCGTTGTAGAATTTCTGGAGAACTTCGGCGTAAATGTCGTTTGGCGAAATCAGGTCGAACAGTGTCATGCTCGACTTCACTTTCAGTGCATCTATTCCGCCAAGAATTTCAATGGCCGTCTTACCGTTGTGTGCGAGTAGGGCAGTGGTAATTTCACGAAGTCTGGCATTCAACGTTTCATCTGCCAGATAGGCTTTCGCTTCTTCAAGCGAGGCTATTCCGTAAAATTCAGACGTACTGCTTCTTCCAAGGCCTCTTAACTGTGGAAAGATGAACCAAATCCAATGCGTGTATTTCCGTCCATTCTTTATTTCCTTCAGAGCCGTCTGGTAGGTATTGTATTGCTCTTGTGCCTTTACAAATCTGTTTATGTCATCCATATCTTCTTATTATTTCAGTTTATAGCGCCTTATGGCAATGTTAACGCCAATGGCTACTAGGCCAATACATAGAATGGCAAGGCTTTGGTAGGGGTGAACGCTACTGTAGGCGAATTTGCCAATTAAGCCCCATATAAGAATTTGCATGAAGACAAGCACGTCGAAGCAACTGCAAACCGACACCATAATGAAGAATGCATACCACACGTATGTTGACGTTATTCCCCATTGTATACCAATGTTGCCGAAGAGGTAGTTGCTGGCAATGGTGTAAAGTCCAACATAGGTCGCCAACGCAGCCAACCATGCTCCCGCTTTTCTTATTATCGCTTTCTTTTTTGTATTGTCCATTTTTTTAGCCATTTATGTAAATGTACGAAATAATGCAGAATGAACAAAATTTTACATTGGCAACTCTGCAAAAACGCGCGAGCATGGCTAATGTTGCGGCGGAGCTCCCGTCCCACCGCAATTCTTGTCCCCGAAAGAAATCACGGCGTATGTCCCGCAGGTACATGACTAATGTCGCGGTGGGGCTCCGTCCCACCGCAATCCTTGTCTCCCGAAAAAAACACGGCGTATGCCCCGCACGAGCATGACTAATGTCGCGGTGGGGCTCTGTCCCACTGCAATTCTCATAGGCGGGGCTCTGTCCCGCCACATAAAAGCAGGCGGGATTCCCCGTCCCACCGCATTCCTCACCGGCGGGGCTCCGTCCCGCCACCCGACAGGCAAG
>JAKSKR010000011.1 GCA_024401645.1 Paludibacteraceae bacterium
AATCCCTTCATTTTTTCATCCTTGCCGAAAAGGGTTGGCTTTTTCAGTGCCATCAATCCTACGTTTATTTTTTTAAAAGTTTAATTATTCAAACAAATATAATTGTTATAGTAAACAAGCTTATAGAAAAACGAAGATAGGAACACACGCTACCAATTGTGCACACAAAAAATTGCCACACCACATGGTTGCAATGCAAATTACAAACAATAGTAAAAACAAACAATTATCAATCAGATAATTTATCGCCCTCCTTAATGCGGCGACGGTATTCGCGCGGCGAGCAACCGAACCGGCTACGAACATACTTACCGAAGAAAGAAATGTTTTCGAAGCCGAGCATATTGGCCACTTGCTTAATGCTTAAATCCATGCGGTGCAAGAAACTGCGCACGTCGGCATCGACGTAAGAGCGAATCCATTCCGAAGCGGTTTTCTGGCTCGTCATCTTACACACCATCGACAAGTATTTAGGACTGATGCAGAGTTTGTCGGAATAGTATTCCACAGTTTGGCGTTTAGGTTCCGTCTTCTCTAACAAGTCGAGGAACTTTTGGAACAACAGGTTGCCTTGTGTGCTGTCGCTCTCTATGCTGTTTATCGGCTCAATAGTGATGCTGTCGCAGAATTCGAGTAAGACCGACTGAATAAGGCTTAAGATAATCTGTTTTTTTCTAGGCCTTTCGGGTTCTGCCAATTTTCCCATAAAGAAGTCGAGATAGCTGTGGAACCACGAGTCGATAGGAAGAATATGCAGGTCGTTAATGTAGAAAGCCCTGTTCCAGACTTCCAAGTCAGAGTTCAGGCACGAGCGCACCAAGCGGTCGGAAATGCAGATGACGTGGCAAACGACGTCGGGCGTGCAGCTCCAGCTAAAAAGAATGTTTCCGGTCATAGTAAAGAAGCATTCCCCTTCCTTAAAGTTGTAGTCTTTCCCGTTTACGTTAATTTTGCACTTGCCCTTCATACAAACCAGAATGAAGTTCATGCGCATCTTGATAGGTTTTTCAGGAGGGAACCACGAAACATAGGTAAACACGGCAAAATCGTCGTCAATCGAGTAATTGAGGTTTACCAATTTGCTTCGAACAATTTGCGAAATGTCGACCGGTGTAACAACCATATTCCCCATAATCTAGCTATCATCTGTTTATAACAAGCACAAAATAAGTAAAAAAAGCGATACGATGAAAAAACATCAGTATCTTTGCAAAAGAAAATACAAATAAAACATAAAATATAAATGAAAGAAGAACTTTTCTCGTCCCTCCCTTACAAGGTGGCTGACATTAAGCTAGCCGATTTCGGCAACAAGGAACTAGACCTAAGCGAAAGCGAAATGCCAGGTCTTATGGCCCTTCAGGAAAAATACGGCAAGGAACAACCCCTTAAAGGTGCACGCGTTATGGGTTCGTTGCACATGACCATACAGACAGCCATGCTCATCCGTACCCTTCGTGCATTAGGCGCAGAAGTTCGTTGGGCAAGCTGCAACATCTTCTCAACCCAAGACCACGCAGCAGCAGCCATTGCAAACGACGGCACTCCTGTTTACGCTTGGAAGGGCGAAACCCTAGCAGAATACTGGTGGTGCACCTTGCAGGCACTTAACTTTAAGGAAGGTGGCCCTAACATGATTGTTGACGACGGCGGCGACGCTACCCTTATGATTCACCTTGGCGTAAAGGCAGAAAAGGATCCAAGCGTACTCGACACCCCATCGGACAGCGAAGACGAAAAGGAATTGAAGCTCATCTTGAAGGAAGTTCAGAAGGCCAAAGGCTTGAACTACTGGACCGAGATGGCAAAGCACATTAAGGGCGTAAGCGAAGAAACCACAACCGGCGTTCACCGCCTCTACCAGATGGAAAAGGACAAGACCCTCCTCTTCCCTGCATTTAACGTAAACGACTCTGTTACCAAGAGCAAGTTCGACAACCTTTACGGCTGCCGCGAAAGCTTGGCCGACGGCATTAAGCGTGCAACCGACATTATGGTTGCCGGCAAGGTGGTTGTTGTTTGCGGTTATGGCGACGTTGGTAAGGGTTGCGCACAGAGTATGCGTTCTTACGGTGCACGCGTCCTCGTTACCGAAATTGACCCAATTTGCGCCCTTCAGGCAGCAATGGAAGGTTACGAGGTTGTAACTGTTGAAGACGCCCTTCCTATTGGCGACATCTATGTTACCACAACCGGTAACGTCGACATCATCACCCTTGAGCACTTGAAGGGAATGAAGGACCGTGCAATTGTCTGCAACATTGGTCACTTCGACAAGGAAATTCAGGTAGACAAGATGGTTAACTACCCTGGCATTAAGCACCGCGAAATCAAGCCACAGGTAGACCAGTATTACTTCCCAGAAGACAACCACAGCATCATTTTGTTGGCTGGCGGTCGTTTGGTTAACCTTGGTTGCGCAACCGGTCACCCATCGTTCGTTATGAGTAACTCGTTCACCAACCAGTCGTTGGCACAGATTGAGCTCTTCACAAAGGAATACCCTGTAGCAGTTTACCGCTTGCCAAAGAAGCTCGACGAAGAGGTAGCACGCTTGCACTTGGCAAAGCTTGGTGCCAAGTTGACCAAGTTGACCAAGGAACAGGCCGACTACATTGGCGTTGAGGTCGATGGTCCTTACAAGGCAGAATTCTACCGCTACTAAATTCTAGAGACAGATAGATAAGGAGGTGCATCATAATGGTATTATGATGCACCTTCTCTTTTTGTACCCCCATCCATTTGTCCGGGCCATTACATATACAGTAATCTTTATGTGCACGATTAAAGTTAATTATTTATCTTTGCATCCATAAGTTTTATAAGCATTTGCCGATGAAATTTCCAATAGGTATACAGACATTTGAAGAAATAATAACTGGAGGTTATGTCTATGTAGACAAAACAGATCTTGTCTATAAATTGGTGGATGAGGGAAAATATTACTTCCTCAGCCGCCCGCGCCGTTTCGGCAAAAGTCTGCTTACCACAACATTGGAGTCCTATTTCCTTGGTCAAAAGGAACTTTTCAAAGGTCTTGCTATAGATTCTCTCGAAAAAGATTGGATTGAA
The DNA here is from genome assembly GCA_024401645.1 of Paludibacteraceae bacterium. Taxonomy (GTDB): domain Bacteria; phylum Bacteroidota; class Bacteroidia; order Bacteroidales; family Paludibacteraceae; genus Physcocola. The sequence continues at coordinate 3,073 of JAKSKR010000011.1, forward strand.
TATCCTGTTTTTCACCTTGATTTTTCAGGAGGAGACTATACCAAAGAGCCTGCGTTGCAAAACAGGTTAGACTCTGTTATGGCACAATGGGAACTTAAATATGGAAAAGTAGAAAGCGAAAAAGAAATTGGCGATCGTTTTTATGGCGTGATTTCACGTGCCAAGGAAAGAATGGGAAGAAAAGTTGTCATTCTTGTTGACGAGTATGACAAACCGCTTACCGATGCCATTGGATTGACTGAAATTCAAGACAGTAACAGGGCTATTCTCCAAAGCTTATATGGTATTTTCAAAAGAGGGGACAGCCTTATCAAATTCACATTCCTGACAGGCGTCACGCGTTATGGCAAATTGGGAATCTTCAGCGCCGCAAATAATCTGAACGACATCTCAAAAGATGACAACTATTCCGCCATTTGTGGAATTTCCGAAAGGGAGTTGCATAAATATTTTGACGGGGAGGTTGAATCTTTCGCAAATAAAAAAGGCGTCTCTAAAGATGAAATATACGAAAGCCTAAAAAAGAAATACGATGGCTATCATTTTTCAGAGGAGTCAGAAGATATTTATAATCCATTCAGTTTGCTGAACTCAATGTCGAAACAGAAATTCGACAATTATTGGTTTGCGACTGGCACGCCGACTTATTTGGCGAAGATTCTTTCAAAGAGTGACATCAACATTCCCGATTTCGAAAATGAATTGATGGCAACGGAAGAGATGATTGCTGCTTTTGGAAATGGAGAGACCAATACAATAGCCGCCTTTTACCAAAGTGGTTATCTCACAATTAAAGATTACCGTGACGGGTGTTATGCGCTTGGATTCCCTAATGAAGAGGTTTCAGAGGGATTGACCCGCATGCTAGTTCCAAATTATGTGGCATCTGTAACAAGCGATAAAAAGGACCTTGACCTTGTCAAACTTCGTCAGTTGGTGATGAAAGACGACGTGGATGCGTTCATGACTCAAATTCAATTGATAATGAGCCAAATTCCATTCGAAAGCAATGAGGTTAAACTGATAGAGGCCAACTTCCGCAATATGCTTTACTTAATGATTCGCTCGACTGGTCATAAGGTATCGGTAGAGCATCCGGTGTTGGGTGGCCGCATCGACGTCTTCTTTGAGACCAACAAATACGCATACATCATTGAATGCAAGCGCGATGAGTCGGCAGAAACCGCATTGTCGCAAATAGACGAAAAGAGATACGCGAAAAAGATTTCTGCCCCAGAAAAGGCTGTGGTGAAGATTGGTGCAAACTTCAGTACAAAGGAAAGGAATTTGACGGAGTGGATGGTGAAGTAGCACTCATGCAAAATTAATTTTCTATCTTTGCATCCATAAGTTTTATAAGCATTTGCCAATGAAATTTCCAATAGGGATACAGACATTTGAAAAGATAATTGAAGGTGGTTATGTCTATGTGGACAAAACGGATCTTGTATATAAATTAGTTTCCTCGGGAGAGTACTATTTCTTGAGCCGCCCGCGCCGTTTCGGCAAAAGTCTGCTTACCACAACATTGGAGTCCTATTTCCTTGGTCAAAAGGAACTTTTCAAAGGTCTTGCTATAGATTCTCTCGAAAAAGATTGGATTGAATATCCTGTTTTTCACCTTGATTTTTCAGGGGAAACTTACAATTCTCCAGAATATCTTAATGCACGATTGAATTATTACTTTTCTCAATGGAAATCAAAATATGGAGAAGTCGACAGTGAAAATGGTTTTGGGAACGGTTTTCTTGAATTGATTCAACGTGCTTATGAGAAAACGGGGAAAAAAGTTGTCATACTCGTCGATGAATATGATAAGCCATTGACTGATACCATCGGGAATACAGAAATACAAGATGTTAACCGTTCTATTTTGCAAGGACTGTATGGCGTTTTCAAGAATGCCGACAGATACATCAAATTCACATTCCTGACAGGCGTCACGCGTTATGGCAAATTGGGAATCTTCAGCGCCGCAAATAATCTGAACGACATCTCAAAAGATGACAACTATTCCGCCATTTGTGGAATTTCCGAAAGGGAGTTGCATAAATATTTTGACGGGGAGGTTGAATCTTTCGCAAATAAAAAAGGCGTCTCTAAAGATGAAATATACGAAAGCCTAAAAAAGAAATACGATGGCTATCATTTTTCAGAGGAGTCAGAAGATATTTATAATCCATTCAGTTTGCTGAACTCAATGTCGAAACAGAAATTCGACAATTATTGGTTTGCGACTGGCACGCCGACTTATTTGGCGAAGATTCTTTCAAAGAGTGACATCAACATTCCCGATTTCGAAAATGAATTGATGGCAACGGAAGAGATGATTGCTGCTTTTGGAAATGGAGAGACCAATACAATAGCCGCCTTTTACCAAAGTGGTTATCTCACAATTAAAGATTACCGTGACGGGTGTTATGCGCTTGGATTCCCTAATGAAGAGGTTTCAGAGGGATTGACCCGCATGCTAGTTCCAAATTATGTGGCATCTGTAACAAGCGATAAAAAGGACCTTGACCTTGTCAAACTTCGTCAGTTGGTGATGAAAGACGACGTGGATGCGTTCATGACTCAAATTCAATTGATAATGAGCCAAATTCCATTCGAAAGCAATGAGGTTAAACTGATAGAGGCCAACTTCCGCAATATGCTTTACTTAATGATTCGCTCGACTGGTCATAAGGTATCGGTAGAGCATCCGGTGTTGGGTGGCCGCATCGACGTCTTCTTTGAGACCAACAAATACGCATACATCATTGAATGCAAGCGCGATGAGTCGGCAGAAACCGCATTGTCGCAAATAGACGAAAAGAGATACGCGAAAAAGATTTCTGCCCCAGAAAAGGCTGTGGTGAAGATTGGTGCAAACTTCAGTACAAAGGAAAGGAATTTGACGGAGTGGAAGATGGCCTAGTGCATTTTTCGGCAAAAAATGCAGAAAAGTAACGCAAATGGCATTATCTTTGTTATGCTCTTTATAAACAAGAACATTTTTAAAGTATGAAGAACTTATTGAAGAAAGCTATGGTGCTTGCAATGCTATTGGCAGGCAGCACAACCATAAACACATTTGCGGCCGATTCAAAGCCTGCAGCAAACAATAATGAAGGCAAAATCATTCACTTGACAAAGGCAGAATTCGACAAGCGCGTGTGCAACACCAACGGTCAGTGGAAGTACATTGGCGACAAGCCTTGCGTCATCGACTTCTATGCAACATGGTGCGGTCCTTGCAAGATGATTTCTCCTTACTTGGACGACATTGCAAGCAAGTACAAAGACCAGCTCTATGTTTACAAGATTGACGTAGACAAGGAACGCGAATTGGCCTCAATGTTTGGCGCCTACAGCATTCCGCTCCTCATCTTCATTCCGCAGAAAGGCGAACCACAGTCACAGCGTGGTGCCCTCAGCAAGGAAGAGTTGGAAAAGGCAGTCAGAAAGGCCGTCCTTGGTTTGCCAGAATAAACTTGAACAACAGAAAACAGAAAGGGAAGTGCAAATGCGCTTCCCTTTCCTGTTTTTATGCGGCAGTCAACTTTTTAAAGGGCTAAACATTCCCCTTTGTTGTCTAGTTTCTCTTATATTTGCAGAAAAGACTACATTTAGAATGAGGAAAAACCAGCTATTAAGCATTTGTCTTGTTTTTTGCGGTCTCGTTGTTACAGGTTGTAAAACCACACAGCACCTTAACAAGAGTAATTCCGACAAGAACATCGTCATACTTTTCGACAACGACGTGCACTGCGCACTAGAGAGCTACCCCAAGCTAGCAGGCCTGCGCGACGCCATTAAAGACACGGCCTTTGTGGGCATAGTGTCGAACGGAGACTACCTTCAGGGCGGCACCATGGGCGCCATTTCTAAAGGCAAGTACGTTACCGAGGTTATGAAGACGGTGGGCTACGATGCCCTTACCTTGGGCAACCACGAATTTGACTACAAGATGCCTCGTTTGCTGGAACTGATGAAGGGTTTTCCGGTTGTTAATGCCAACTTGCAAGACAACAAGACCAAGAACTTCGTCTTCTCGCCCTACATCGTCAAGACCTATGGCAACAAGAAGATTGCCTTCATTGGTGCCACTACCCCAACAACACGCGTTACCGAAGAGTATGCCTTTGTTGACGAAAAGGGGAACGAGCTGTATACCCTCAACCCCGACCGGTTGAGCCAACTGGTTCAAGACGCGGCAAACTCGGCAAGGGCAGCTGGTGCCGACTACGTGATTGTGCTTTCGCACCTGGGCGAAGAACCTACCGAGTTCAATTCCGACTCGCACACCCTCATCCGCAACACCACCAACATCGACGCCGTTCTCGACGGTCACACACACGCCGTCATTCCGGGCGACACCGTTCACAACAAGCAGGGCAAGCCGGTGCTAATTGCACAAACCGGCACCAAGTTTGCCAATGTGGGCAAGCTCTTCATCAACAAAGAGGGCAAGATGTCTATCTCGCTGGTTCCCATCGCCGGCATTGACCGCGAGAACGCTGCCGTTAGAAAGGCTTACGATGTTGTTAACGCCCAATGCCGCACGTTTACCGAGAAGGTGCTTGGCAAGAACGCAGCCGACCTGCTGGTGCAAGACATCAACAGCGTAAACGTTATTAGAATTAGCGAGACCAATGCGGGCGACCTGGTTTGCGACGCCATTCTCGACTACAGCAAGGCCGACATTGCCATGATTAACGGTGGCGGCATTAGGACCACCATACCTACCGGTGAACTGACCTATGGCGACGTGATGGACCTTGTGCCTTACGACGACAAGATGGTGGTGGTGAGGGTTACCGGCAAGAAGATTAAGGAACTGCTTACGGCTTGCATTCAATCGCTACCACTTGCCGACGGCGACTTTCCGCAAGTGGCTGGCATATCGTTCGAGGTTGACGGCACCCGCCACACCGTTTCGAACGTTGAGGTCATGAACAAACAGACCAAGGTTTACGAGCCGATTGTTGACGACCGCACCTACCTGTTGGCCGTACAAGACTACACCTTTTCGGGCGGTGGCTTTAAAGGGTTGCTGAAAAACGGCGAGGTGGTTGCCACCGACCCTAAAACCGCCAGCGACCTGGTTGTACGCTATGTTCGCGATGTGCTGAAAGGCGATATTGGCCAAGACTATATGCGCCCCAAGGGCAGAATAACCATAAAGTACTAACGAAAAAAAGCTGAAATGATGCGTCATTTCAGCTTTTTTACTGTTTCAATAAACTTGTCGAGCAACGGAGCCAGCGCTTGCAGTTCCTCAACACTCATGCCATTGTCGACGACCGACCTGGCCAGGCAATTCGGCACATCCTTCATCTGTTCTTCCAGCTTTTTGCCCTCGTTGGTGAGCGACACTATGCGTTGTCGGCTATCGGCAGCGCTTTTTTGGCGCACAATAAGGTTCTGCTTTTCCATACGCTGCAGCAAAGGCGTAACCGTGTTCGTTTCAAGGTGTAGCTTGTCGGTGATGTCAGAGACGACACGGTTGTCGCTCTCCCACAGCAGCATCAGCACCAAGTATTGCGGATAGGTAATGCCAAACTGCCTGAAGAAAGGCGTGTAGCTGGCAGTTACCAGCCTGGCAGCCGTGTAGAGGCGGAAGCACAACTGGTTGTCGAGCTTTAACTGGGGGTACATTGCCACTTACTTCTTGAAGTTGTACTTTTCGCACATGGCCTTGCGCTCGTCTTCGCCCAACGATGCCATGTAGCCCTTCCAACCTGGGCAGAAATTGATGTGCCAACGCCAGAAACGGCCCATTAGCGATTTTGGATTGTTGTCGTACTTTGCGCGCAACTTGCAGTTTGCGCATGGTTTTTCGTTTGCCATAAATCTATTCTTCTTTTTGTTTTTTATTCTTCCACCATTCTTTAATCCTTTTCACGCCATCGGCACCCACAATGGTAAGTCCGCAGTACTGAAACGTCTTTGCCAGACCGAAGAAGACGGCCCACAGTATGCCTTTGGTTGTCGCACTTATGGGCAAGGCTGCCTGTGCGAACGACAAGACGTAGAAAGGGATGCACATGAGCATGACGATGACTCCCGTACGGAACGAGAAGCGACGCAGGAAATTCTGTATCTTTTCTTTCATGCCCGATTAGAGTAATTCTACGATAGCCGACTCAATTTGCGCAGGCGTTACGGTTGGTGCGAAACGCTTCACCACATTGCCTTGGCGGTCGACAAGGAACTTCTCGAAATTCCACTTCACGTCGTTATCGGCCCCACTCTTTCCGTTAATTTTAGAGGTTAGGCTAATAACGATCCCCATCAGGAAGCTGCCACTCCCCTCTCGCTTGGCAATGGCCGACTTCAGGAAGGTGTAAAGTGGAGCCTCGTTAGGACCGTTAACGTCAATCTTCTTAAAGCGCGGGAAGGTGGTGTCGTACTTCATGGTGCAGAACGTGTTTATTTCCTCGTCATTTCCCTTTGCCTGTTCCATAAACTGGTTGCAAGGGAAGTCGAGCACTACCAATCCGGCATCCTTGTGTTTACGGTAAAGGCCTTCCAGAGCCTCGTACTGTGGCGTTAGTCCACAACCTGTTGCGGTGTTCACCACTAGCAAGACCTGTCCCTTATACTGTTCTAGCGAAACTTCAACGTCTTGCATGTTTTCACGTTTTAGAACCTTTATATCGTAAATTCCCATAATAAAAATTTTATCGTTTGCGACCTATATCAGTCGGTTCCCGAAATACGAGCCGACTGATTACACTACAAATCTAGCAAAATAATTTATATCGCGCACGATGTTTTTATAAGATTTACTAATACGATGTTTATTTTAATGGGGAATTGGGGTTAACAAATCGCTCGAAGTTGATTAATAGAAAAAACTAGATCATATTAGAAAGAAATAAGAAATCATTAACAAAATTCAAATTAAATTGCCTGAATTAATTATATTTACTATCAATGAATATTTTGCCCATGGAAACTATGCATTTAACAGACGATTTGAGGAAACAGCTTGTGGACTATACATACAAAATTGTAGGATGCATGCATACTGTATACAAAGAAGTTGCTACAGGATTACCAGAACCTATATTTCAAGAGTGTTTAGAAATCGCACTGTCAGAGCAAGGGTTTGTCACACACAGAGAGTATCAACATTCACCTGTTTTTCATGGCGTTACGTTATCTTCACACATAAGGTTAGACTTTATCGTTGAGGGTGCAAGGGGTAATGTCATCATTGAATGTAAGTCAATTCAAAATTTGACTGATAGAGAGAGAATGCAGTTGTTTGGGTATATGCGTGCGACTGAATTCCCAATTGGAATTTTAGTTAATTTCGGTTCGTTTCCAAAAGCAGAGATTGAAAGATATTATTTTGATAGAAAGAAAAACCTTATTAGTGCATTCTAACTATATGGCCATAACGTATTCCGAAGATTGTTTCAGACTAATCGCTTGAAGTTATTTAACAGAACTGAAAATCGGTGATGCGAAGCGAGCCAAAACAAGCGCCTTTGGCACTTTAGAAAAAAGCCTAACGCAAGAAAACTTAACTGAAGCCACTATAGTAAAAGTGTTTTCTTTTGTTCTCGTTTTTTTGCGTTAGGCTTTTTTCTAGTGCAACTTGTTGCACGTTTTCCCGCCTTCCGGGCTGCAACACTGTAATAAGAAGGCGGTTTTCTGTTTATCTACCTTACAAACTTGTGGAGTCAAGACTTTCAACACACCGGACAAGATTAATCGCTTGAAGTTATTTAACAGAAAACAGGCCTTTTTATTCATAGTTGGCACTTGGAAAAGGCCTTGGAAAACAGCCATCAAAGATGTCTTTGAAAACTGCCTAACGCAGAAAACGAAAATATCAGAAAACCATAGTTCGTGGAACGAAGTGGAGTCAAGACTTTCAACACACCGGACAAGACTAATTGATGTGTTATGACAGTAGAACGAAGTTCCTACGTGAACAAAAATCGTTTAGTCCAATAAACGATTTTAGGCAAATTTCGTTTAGTACAATAAACGATTTTAGGCAAATTTCGTTTAGTACAATAAACGATTTTAAGCAAAAATCGTTTAGTCTGGTAAACGATTTTCACTCAACCACCACCTTGTGGCCACCCACCAAATAAATGCCAGGAGGCACTGGGTGGGTTACTTTTTGGTTAGGTTGAAGGTAGAGGGTGTGTACCTTTTGGCCAGCAATGTTAAGCACGTCGACGTTGCATGCCGTTGCCGACGTCACCCCAATGCACCCCTTGGCAGTGGTCACCACCAAGTTGGCAGAAGGCAAGGTTTCGGCAGACGTCTTGTCGCGTTCCGACTGGTAAATCGTTATGGTGAAATCGTCATCGGGCATTTCAAGGTTTAGCCTATCCACACCGGCAATGGGTTTGAATACACAAGCGCCGTTTCCCCACGTTGTCACAACCGAGTCGGTTTGCAGGTCGGCATTGGTTGTCCATGCCACGGCAATGGTGTCGCCAACATAGGCAGAGGGTTGGCTAATGGTAACGGCAGATTCAGCGCCAACCACTTGGGCAAGCACCTCGTGCTTTTCCAGCAGCCTGCAATTGCGGTTGTAGCGGTAGGCGTCGAAGGCCGGCAAAGCCTTACCGTCGAAGTCGAAGAGTGTGGTGTTCTCCACCACGTTGGCATCGGGCGTTTTCCATTGGTACCAATGCGCCCAACCTGTCGCATTCTTTCCATACTGGTCTTCCACATGAATCATCATAGGGTCCCAATAGAGGTCGCCCACCACACGGTGCCCATTAGCGCCCTCAACGCCCTTAAACTCGTTAAAGACGTCGGCCATGAAACCCTTTTGTCCGTCCTTGCTGAAGGAGTAACGTTCCTTGTAGGCAGGCGCCGTGTAAGGCAACTGTCCGTCCGTTCCATCCTTCTTTTTAGGGGTCCAGTTGTAGCCCGTTTCCATAACCAAGACGTCCCGGTTATAGCGTTTGATGAGTTGTCGGTAGAACTGCGCCGCCTCGGCAGCCGTAGCCGTACTCCACGACGGGTAGTAAGAAGCGCCAATGACGTCGAATTTTGCGCCCGCCTTGGTCAGTTCGTCGAAGTACCACGCATAAACCCACCAGTCTACATGGTCGGCCTTGTCGACCACGTCGTACGTGTTATCGGCAAGGTGGACAACGACTTGCGAGTTTGGGCTCACCTCCTTCACCGCCTTATAGCCGGCATTTACAATTTGTGCAATGGCCGCCCAGTTCTTGTAGCCCTGTGGCATGTCGGTGGTTGCCTCGGCAGCCGGCACATCGTAGGCATAGGCATAAGGGAAAAGGAATCCGCCATTGGTTTCGTTACCCAGCGACACGTAAGCCGGATAAACATCCAAAGCCGCCAGGTTCTGCATCACCTTCTTGGTGTAGTTGTAGGCGCATTCGGCAAGCACGTCGGCAGCCTTGCGTCCGTTTGCGTTCATCACGGCTTGCAGCCAGTCGGCCGGCACGTCTTGTCGGGTGCCGTTGCTCCAGTAGTCGCTCCAGTTGAATGTGAACTGAATGTCCATGCCAGCGGCCTTTGCCATGCGTGCCAGCTGCAGGCAGTCGCTTTCGTCTTGGTAGCCTTCGGGCAGGTAGTAGGTTTTCGAGCGGTCGGGCTGTCCGGGGTTGTTGGTTAGGCGAATGCGCACAAAGTTCATGCCGTTAGCCGCCAGGTAGTTGAGTACGTTCTGTGCCTTTTCCTCGCGCGAGAGCGTGTTCGGCGTAAGGCTGGTGCCATCTTCCGCCGCATAGTTGCCGCCATAGTCTAGCACATAGTTCAGTTCGGTAATGTCGCCCCCTTGCAGGAAGCGGTATTCGCCCGCCGGCCTCACCTCAATGTCCAGCACTTGCAGCGTGTTTTCGCCATCGGTATAGGCGCCTGCCAGAATACTGTTGCCGTTGGTGTACACCCCACGCACCGTTACCTTCAGGTTGTTGCCAACCGGAATCATGGTAGAAGCCATGGTAGCACCTTCGCCCTTTCCGAAGAGGTAGCAGACGCCCTTGGCCGAAGCCGAACTGACGGTAGCGGTCACGTCGTAGAAACCGGGTTGCAGACCGTTGAACAGCCTACAAGCCGAAGTCGGTTTGCCAGCCGGCAGGTTTACGCCATCGGCAAACGAGGTTGGCGGCATCATTTCCAGGAAGTGTGCATTGGTGTTCTTGTTGGCAAATCCGTTCAAATCGTGTCCGTCCACCATGTGCCAATCGGCAGCACGGGTAACAATCGGAGCAGCCGCAAGGCATGCAACCAGTAGGTATTTGTAGTTAGTTTCAAACATTCTTTCTAATTTTCCTTGAAGATACGGACAAATTGGCAAATGGGGATATTAGATTAAGATTTTTTTGAAAACGAAATGCCGATGTGTAAATCGGCCCCACCTGAAAATTTTTATAATATTCGTTGCCAAAAATGCAAGCTTGCTTACAGACGCAAAATAGCATCAGAAAGATATCAGATTTGACATTTTATATTAATTTTTGCATTATAAAATGTCAATTTTGATATTTTGGAGAATATCTATATGCTTTCAGATACGGAAATAACAAATAGGATTTCCGCAAAACTTAAAGAACAACAATATCAACATTAACGAACAGGAGGATTCTGAATGGTAGATGTAGCATAGGAAAAGATGTTTGGCAGAACCGTTCAAATCGTGTCCGTCCGCCATGTGCCAATCGGCAGCATGGGTTACAAGCTGAGCAGCCACAAGGCATGCAACCAGTAGGTATTTGTATGATGAGTTGGGCGGAATGGGTGGCGTAAATACGTCACTTGACTTACAAACGAATTCAGAACAAACATATTTTTGAAAAAAAGAAAGACGACAATTACTTGCCGTCCTAGAAGTTTTCACAACGGAATAATCCTTATTGTGAATTGTATTCAAAATTGTAGTGCAAACTTATAAAGATTTTCCGAAAATGCAAAATTAATTATCTAGGAAAATCGTATATTTGAATCAATATAATATAACGTAACAACTATATGAAAAAAATTCTTGGTTTGGACTTGGGAACCAACAGTATTGGTTGGGCAGTAGTCAACGAGGCAGATATGGAAAACGAAGTCTCTACCATTGTAAAGTTAGGGGTTAGGACCATTCATTTTGATAATTTTGTCAGCACATCAACAGGAAAGGAGAGCAAAGATCCCATAGGTGATTTCATGGGTGGTAAAGGCATTTCAGCTTGTGCAGGTAGGACCAAACAGCACAGCATGAGGCTCCGACTAGACCGTTACCAGTTGAGACGCGAACACCTTATCGCAATCCTACAAGAAAACGGAATTATAACTAACAATACGTTGTTAAGCGAGAATGGCAACAATACAACATTCGAGACCTACCGCTTAAGAGCAAAAGCAGCCGTTGCCGAAATATCATTAGAAGCATTCGCACGTGTTTTGCTGATGATTAATAAGAAAAGGGGATATAAGAGTAGCCGTAAAGCGGTCTCTGCAGATGATGGTGTTGCCGTAGACAGCATGGATGTTGCGAAGTTACTCTATGAGAACGAACTGACTCCTGGGCAATATTCATATAGTTTGTTGCAAAGTGGGAAAAAACGATTGCCAGACTTTTACAGATCTGACTTGAAAGATGAATTTAACAAGGTCTGGAACGTCCAACGCGAATATTATCCAAATGAATTGACCGCAGAACTCTATGAAAAGGTTATCGGGCGCGAACGACGCCAAACATTTGCCATCTGTGCAAACGTATTGCCAATAGAAGGAGTCAAGAGAGATAAGAAGGGATTCGAGCTGAAACTAGAGAACTATGCCTTACGAAACAAGGCATTGAGCGAAAAGCTGTCCCCCGAGGAACTAGTTACCGTATTTCAAGAGATAAATGACCAAATCAGCAAGTCAAGCGGTTATCTCGGCAACATTAGCGACCGTAGCAAAGAATTGTTCTTCAACAAATTAACCGTTGGACAATATAAGATGAAGAAACTTGACGAGAATCCAAACGTCAGTCTGAAGAACATGGTATTCTACCGTCAGGACTATATGGATGAGTTCGAGACAATATGGGATGTTCAATCAAAGTTCCATAAGGAGCTTACGCCTGAACTTAAGAAGCTCATCCGTGACGTAGTCATCTTTTACCAACGCCCGCTAAAGAGTCAGAAAGGCCTAATCAGCCTTTGCGAATTCGAAAGCCGTGAAATTGAGGTTCTTGTTGATGGCAAGCCGAAGAAGAAAAAGGTAGGCTTAAGAGTATGCCCAAAATCCTCGCCTTTATTCCAAGAATTCAAAATTTGGCAGATACTCAACAATCTGGTAGTCAAAGGGCCTTCATTGAGCGATACCGATAAGAAAGGCGAACGCTTCCTAACCCAGGATGAGAAAGAAAAACTATTTAAAGAACTCAACGTCCGCGAAAAGCTTTCAGCCAAGGAAGCCGTCAAAGTGCTTTACGGCAATGTGAAAGATGTTGCTTTAAACTACGAAGAAGTTGAAGGAAACAGAACACAAGCAGCAATTGTTAAGGCTTGCATAAGTATCATCAACAATGCAGTTGATGCCGACGATGAAGATACAAAGTGGAGTTCACAGCCAGCTGACGTACTAATCAAATTCATCAAAGACAAGCTAACCAGTGGTGAGAAATTCAAGCAGTTGGGAATCGACACTTCATTCCTAGATTTCAACTGCGAATTGGAAGATCCTGATTACGAACGCCAACCTGCATTCAGGTTGTGGCACATGCTATATTCATTTGAAGGCGAAGACCAGAAACTTGTTGAGAAACTTACCGAGGTCTTCCATTTCGACACGGCTTCTGCAAAAATCATGTCTAAAGTGATTTTTAAGGAAGACTACGGAAGCCTATCATCAAAGGCAATTCGAAAAATCCTTCCTTACCTGAAAGGTGGAAACACCTATAGTATGGCTTGCGAATATGCCGGCTACAGACATTCCAAGCGCTCACTTACCAAGGAGGAAATTGCAAATAAGCCGTTGAAAGACAAGCTAGAACTTATACCTCAAAACTCGTTGAGGAATCCAGTGGTTGAGAAGATTCTCAACCAAATGATCAACGTTGTAAACGGTATTGTCGACGAATATGGCAAACCAGACGAGATAAGGATAGAGCTAGCCCGCGAACTAAAGAAGAGTGCAACAGAAAGGGCAGAACTTGCAGACAACATAAAGGCGAGTACAAAACAATATGAAGAATATCGCAAGATTCTGCAAAAAGCTCCATTCAACATCGAGCATGTAAGTAAGAACGATCTATTGCGTTACAGACTCTACCTAGAACTTGCAGGCAACGGTTTCCATACTCTATATTCTAACACTTACATTCCACAAGAGAAACTTTTCTCTAAAGAATTCGACATTGAACATATCATACCACAAGCCAGGTTGTTCGATGACAGTTTTTCAAACAAGACATTGGAAGCTAGGGACGCCAATATTGAGAAATCGAGCCAGACAGCTTACGATTATGTAAAGGAAAAGTATGGAGAACAAGAACTTGCCCAATACGAGAATAGGATTGAGAGCCTCTATAAGGAAGGCCGCATCAGCAAATCAAAACGAAACAAGCTTTTGATGACCGAGAAGGACATTCCGTCGGGCTTTATAGAAAGGGACCTTCGCGATTCGCAATATATAGCCAAGAAGGCAAGGGAAATTCTCGAAGACCTTGTAAGGGTTGTTATGCCTACATGTGGTGCCATTACCGACCGGTTGCGCGAAGATTGGCAATTGGTTGATATTATGAAGGAACTCAACTGGGACAAGTATGACAAGTTGGGACTGACGGAGTCGTTCAAGGATAAGGATGGTCGTACCATTTACCGTATTAAGGATTGGACCAAACGTAACGATAACCGCCACCATGCAATGGATGCGCTTACAATCGCGTTTACACGTAGGAACTACATCCAATACCTCAATAACTTGAATGCTAGAATTGAAAAGAATGCCGATGACTATATCGACCTCGACATGGTCGAATGGGATGAGTTAGACAAGAAGACTCGCACAAGGGCTGTAAAAACCATTGAAAAGAGATACCTAACACGCGGCAGCGGGAACAAGCTTCGCTTTATCAGTCCAATTCAGCCTCTTGAGGCTTTTAGGGCAGAAGCAAAAAAACAGTTGGAAAACGTTTTAATCTCGGTTAAGAGTCGAAGCAAGGTTGTCACCAAAAATACCAACATCACAAAAAAGCGTGGAGGAGTCAAGAAGAAGGTTCAACTCACACCAAGGGGACAACTTCACAACGAGACCATTTACGGTCAGCGTACAATCTTTATAACAGAATTGAAGAGTGTCGACGGAAAATTTGATTCTGACATGATCAAATGTGTCACCAACAAGAGATTCAAAAATGCCTTGTCTGAACGACTAAAGGAGTTCGGCGGTGATCCGAAGAAAGCTTTTGCAGGCAAAAACGGCATAGCGGAAGATAAAAATCCAATTTACCTAGATGCAGCCCACGCCATCATGGTTCCAACAAAGGTTGAAATCAGGATTCCCCAAAAGATATTCACTATTAGGAAGGAAATCTCACAAGACTTAAAAGTTGAAAAGGTTATTGACGAACAGGTAAGAAAGATTCTCCAGGACAGATTGAATGCTTTTGGCGGAGATCCAAAACTTGCTTTCGCAAATCTCGACGAGAATCCAATCTGGCAAAACGAGTCGAAACAAATCGCAATACGGAAGGTTACACTTAAAGCTGTCAACGAAGCAGAGTCGCTACATGTTAAGAAAGACCACAACGGCAAAACCATCCTCGACAAGGAAGGGAATGTCATCTGTACCGATTACGTTAGCACCTCGAACAATCACCATGTTGCCATTTATGAGGATGCCGATGGAAAACTTCAAGAAAAAGTAGTTTCGTTTTATGAAGCAACAGCATGTGTAACAGCCGGAATTCCAATCATTGATAAAGAATATAAAAAGGACGAAGGTTGGAAGTTCAAGTTCACCATGAAACGCAACGAATACTTTGTTTTCCCTAACCCTTCAACCGGCTTCGACCCGAATGAAGTTGACTTTATGAACGAAAATAATTACGACATTATTAGTCCTAACCTATATCGCGTTCAAAGTCTTTCAACAAAAGATTACTGGTTTAGACACCATTTGGAAACAACAGTTGAAAAGGATCCAAGTTTAAGTGATATAACCTATAAGCGAATTAGAAATGCAGAAGGACTGAAAAACATTGTCAAAGTTAGGATTAACCATATAGGAAAGATTGTATCTATAGGAGAGTATTAACCTATGATTAAGAAAACCCTATATTTTGGTAACCCTGCCTATCTTTCCACCAAAGATAGGCAACTGGTTATCAAGAAGCCTTGCGAAAGCGAGGCTAGTGAACCGAAGAGCGAGGTCGTTAGGTCAATACCAATAGAAGATATTGGCGTCATAGTTCTAGACAATCCTAGGGTTACCATAACACAAAGGTTGATGGGGCTTCTTATGGAAAACAATTGTGCACTTGTCTGTTGCGATGAGAGTCACCTGCCTAGCGGATTGTTTCTACCCTTGGCATGCAATACGGTTCAACACGAAAGGTTTGTTGATCAAGTGGGAGCATCCTTGCCATTAAAGAAACAGTTATGGGCACAAACCATCCAGGCAAAAATTCATAACCAGGCATGTGTGCTTGAGCAATATAAGGGCAAACAAACACCGAACATGTATGCATGGGCAGACCAAGTAAAGAGTGGCGACACCGACAACAAGGAAGCTCAAGCGGCCGCCTACTATTGGAAGGGGTTATTTGAAGAGAAACCATATTTCTTTAGGGACCAATTCGGCCCTTATCCTAACTGCGTATTTAATTACGGATATTCCATTTTGCGTGCAATTGTCGCTCGCGCTTTGGTTTCTTCAGGTCTACTACCCACATTTGGAATCCATCATCATAACCGCTACAATGCATATTGTCTGGCAGATGACATAATGGAACCTTACAGGCCCTATGTAGACGAGCTTGTCTTAAGCATCATGGATTGGAGCGACGAGGAGCAGGGGATAACTAAAGAACAGAAAATCGAGCTACTGAAAATTCCCACAATAGACGTCTCCATAAACGGAAAGAAGAGCCCTTTAGAAGTGGCAGCCTCCATAACAACGGCATCCCTTTACAGATGTTATTCAGGCGAATCGCGAAGAATATCGTACCCATACAAGGATAGATGATAACATTTGATCGCTTTAGTGAGTATCGTGTAATGTGGATAATGGTGTTCTTCGATCTGCCTACAGAAACAAAACTGCAAGTAAAAGCAGCTACCGAGTTCAGAAAAAAATTACTTAAAGATGGTTTTACAATGTATCAGTATTCCATCTACGTAAGGCATTGTGCCAGTCGCGAAAATGCAGAAGTCCACACCAATCGCGTAAAGAAGATTTTACCGCAATATGGTAAGATTAGTATTTTGGTTATAACGGACAAACAATTTGGCGAAATCATACAATATACGAACAAACAACCAGAACAGTCAACAGCACCCGGCCAACAACTAGAGTTGTTTTAGAAAAGAAAAAGTCTGCCTTAAAAGCAGACTTTTTTCGCAACACTTAATGATTTTTTATTCCAAAATCGGCAAATAACCAATTGGGAAACATCTACTTGCAGCAATTGTGGTGTTGCTAATCAAGCAAAGGTACAATTTTGAATCCAATTCACAACGCAAAGACCAGAACAACTCCGCGCCCTTATGGTGTTGCTAATCAAGCAAAGGTACAATTTTGAATCCAATTCACAACAACTTTTTCGCTAACTTTTTCGCTAACTATGGTGTTGCTAATCAAGCAAAGGTACAATTTTGAATCCAATTCACAACACGCCCACAAGTAACCAGGTGTATGTTAAGGTGTTGCTAATCAAGCAAAGGTACAATTTTGAATCCAATTCACAACTATTATCTAAGAATATCATTAAATTCGAAGGTGTTGCTAATCAAGCAAAGGTACAATTTTGAATCCAATTCACAACTTTTACTTATGTGCAAGAAAAAGTAAAGTGGTGTTGCTAATCAAGCAAAGGTACAATTTTGAATCCAATTCACAACTAAATATAATTTCTTGGTAAAGAGTATTATGGTGTTGCTAATCAAGCAAAGGTACAATTTTGAATCCAATTCACAACTACTTTTTTCGTTTACTTTTCCGTTTACTGGTGTTGCTAATCAAGCAAAGGTACAATTTTGAATCCAATTCACAACTACTGCGCTAACTATACATCAAAGAATGAGGTGTTGCTAATCAAGCAAAGGTACAATTTTGAATCCAATTCACAACCTCTATGTTTGTTCAAAGGGTGCTGCCTATGGTGTTGCTAATCAAGCAAAGGTACAATTTTGAATCCAATTCACAACAACACTCCGTATGTGCAGACTAATGAGGGTGGTGTTGCTAATCAAGCAAAGGTACAATTTTGAATCCAATTCACAACCCAAGTTAAATGCATCTATCTTGAACCAAGGTGTTGCTAATCAAGCAAAGGTACAATTTTGAATCCAATTCACAACAATTGATTGTTTATCTATGTGTAATTGGTGGTGTTGCTAATCAAGCAAAGGTACAATTTTGAATCCAATTCACAACAAGAACAAGAAAGATAAAGAGGCTCGTGAGGTGTTGCTAATCAAGCAAAGGTACAATTTTGAATCCAATTCACAACATGGTATAATCTCAATAGTAGTGTTTACAGGTGTTGCTAATCAAGCAAAGGTACAATTTTGAATCCAATTCACAACCACGTTAATGCGGTTGAAAATGTACATAGGGTGTTGCTAATCAAGCAAAGGTACAATTTTGAATCCAATTCACAACGCACAAGCCAACAACGCAATGAACACTCACGGTGTTGCTAATCAAGCAAAGGTACAATTTTGAATCCAATTCACAACAGTTTTGCCTTTTGTTTTTTACATTTACTGGTGTTGCTAATCAAGCAAAGGTACAATTTTGAATCCAATTCACAACAGTACAGCTGTTTCATTGAAATTAGTTTCAGGTGTTGCTAATCAAGCAAAGGTACAATTTTGAATCCAATTCACAACATAACAGAGTTCAGTCTGCCGGTGGTCCTAGGTGTTGCTAATCAAGCAAAGGTACAATTTTGAATCCAATTCACAACTAGTAGCCGGTACGCTTCAGTGTCCATTTGGTGTTGCTAATCAAGCAAAGGTACAATTTTGAATCCAATTCACAACTCCGTTTAATTTTTTTAATTTATTTAATTGGTGTTGCTAATCAAGCAAAGGTACAATTTTGAATCCAATTCACAACACGACCTTAAAGAAGGTGATTACAGTTATGGGTGTTGCTAATCAAGCAAAGGTACAATTTTGAATCCAATTCACAACTAACCTTGAACTAAATTTTGGTCATATTCAGGTGTTGCTAATCAAGCAAAGGTACAATTTTGAATCCAATTCACAACTCTCTTTCTTGGGAGGAATTGACTGCAGAAGGTGTTGCTAATCAAGCAAAAGTACAATTTTGAATCCAATTCACAACACACGGTAGCGGAGACGCGACTGCACAACGGTGTTGCTAATCAAGCAAAAGTACAATTTTGAATCCAATTCACAACCCGAAACAAAGTTCTATCATGCGCTTAACGGTGTTGCTAATCAAGCAAAAGTACAATTTTGAATCCAATTCACAACTATTGGTTCGTGTGTTTTGACATAAAGATGGGTGTTGCTAATCAAGCAAAAGTACAATTTTGAATCCAATTCACAACGCTAGCGCCGAGCGTCCCAACACGTTAGTGGTGTTGCTAATCAAGCAAAGGTACCAATTTTAAAGCAATTCACAACTATTCTTCTGCTGGCATTCATTTCAGAAGCATAGCTTCATTTTATAGAATTATTCTCCTTCATTGTCGAGCACTTCGGTTTAATATTTCTGACCATCAGCCGACTGTAATTTCAACTGGTTAGTGCCACTAACCACTTCATTCTGTTTTCAAACCCTTCCTATTTTCGTAATCGTCTCCCCCCTGCCGCCTTGAAAATAAGGATTTTAGGGATTGTAACGTTTTATTACATACAAATGAAGGAAAAGCACTAGTGGAATTTAAGCGATTTGCCGAATATTGCAACGTGAACCAACGGACAACAACGTGACGGACTGACGTGCGGATGCTGTTCGACTAAAACTTAAGTTTAAATACCAAAAAAATACAAATGAGGCAGACCTTTTTATCGCTAACTACAATGCTTGCCCTTGCCTGCCAACTGGGCTCGGCACAAAACAACGAATGGAACGGCAAGCCGACCGTTTACGGGGTGAACACCCTTAAACCACACGCTACAGCAATGCCCTACAGCACCATTGAACAGGCGCTGAAGGCTGACCGACAGGCGTCGGAATGGTACCAAACACTGACCGGTACCTGGAAATTCTATCACGTGGACAAACCCGCACAACGAAACAACGACTTCTTTGCCGACAACTACGACGTGAGCAAGTGGGACGACATTGCCGTGCCGGGCTCGTGGCAACTGCAAGGCTACGACCACCCCATCTACAGCAACGTCATCTACCCATGGGCGGCAAGCGACTACATAAAACAACCCGCAGCACCTACCAACTTTAATCCGGTGGGCCACTACCGCCGCACCTTTAAGGTGCCTGCCAACTGGAAAGGCAAGTACATCCGCCTCCGCTTCGAGGGCGTTGAGTCGGCCTACTATGTTTGGGTGAACGGCAAGTATGTGGGCTATAGCGAAAACTCGTTCACCGGACACGAATTTGACGTTACCGACAAGCTGCGCGATGGCGAGAACAACATTTCGGTACAGGTGTTCCGCTGGTGCGACGGCAGCTGGCTGGAAGACCAGGACTTCATCCGCCTGGCCGGCATCTTCCGCGACGTGTACCTCTACGCATCGCCAAAGACCAACATTCAAGACTTCCAGATTAACGCCTCGCTTGCCAGCAACTACAAAGACGGCGACTTTAACGCTGCCGTTTGGGTCGACAACTTCTCGGGTAGCGAGTCGGCTCCCCTCTCGCTCCAACTGCAAATCTACGACAAGGCGACCAAGAAGCTGGTGAAGGAAGAGACCAAGGACATTGCCGCCATTGGCAGCGGCAGGGAAGCTACCGTCCGCTTCCACTTCGACGTGACTGCCCCTAAACTGTGGTCGGCAGAGTCGCCTTCGCTCTATACCGTGGTGATGGTCCTCCGCGACGAGAAGGGCAACATACTAGAAACCGAAAGCGCCAACGTGGGCTTCAGAAAGGTGGAGCTGAAAAAGGATGCCAACGGCATGACACGCTACTACATAAACAACTCGCCTATAAAGTTCCGCGGCGTTAACCGACACGAACTGGACCCCGACCACGGACGCGTGCTTTCGACCCAACGCATATTTGACGACGTGGTGCTGATGAAGCGCTTCAACATTAACGCCTTAAGAACGTCGCACTACCCTAACGACCCACGCCTGTATGACATTTGCGACAGCCTGGGCATATACGTGCTTGACGAGAACAACCTGGAAACCCACGGCGCCAACCAAGAAATACCGAAGAACGACGACAACTGGCGCCCTGCCGCCCTTGAACGCATGAGTTCGATGATTCACCGCGACAAGAACCACCCTTGCGTGGTGGTATGGTCGCTGGGTAACGAGGCGGGCAACGGCAACGTGTTCACCTCGCTGCTAGACTACGCACACCAGGCCGACAACACACGCCCCGTGCACTACGAGGGCGACTGGAACAATGCCGACGTGAACAGCTGGATGTACTACGGACCGGGGGCCATTCATGGCTACAACAACAACAACAAACCCATCATGCTCTGCGAATATGAGCACGCCATGGGTAACAGTGTGGGCGACCTGAAGGAGTACATTGACGCCTTCTATGCCAACCCACGCTCGTTTGGCGGCTTCATTTGGGACTTTATTGACCAAGGCTTGCGCCGCGGCACCAGCAACTTCTTCAACTACGGCGGCCTTTGGAACGACAAGCCTAACGACGGCAACTTCTGCGCCAACGGCCTCGTCTTCCCCGACCGCAAGGTTCAGCCCGAAATATACGAGGTGAAACACCAGTACCGCAACATTCTGGTAAGCGACAAGGATGTTGCCAACGGCAGCCTCTACCTTGAAAGCCGCTTCAACTTCACCAACATTGCCGACGTGGTGGAATGCGTGTGGAAGGTGACCGAAAACGGCAAGGTGATTGAGGAGGGACTGCTTGACCAGAGCCAGCTAGACCTTGCACCACTTGGCAAGCGTACCTTTAGCGTGCCGTTTAAGAAACCAAGCAACCTGAAGACCGGTGCCGACTACTACCTGGACCTAGACTTCCAACTGAAGGATGACACCCATTGGGAAAAGGCGGGCTTCAGCATTGCACACGAACAGTTCAGGCTTGTCCTTGGCCAAAGCCTGCCTGCACAGGTAAACATTGCCAGCGTGGGCAAGCAGAACGTTAGCGACGGCGCCAACGAACTGAAGGTGGAGGGCAACGACTTCAGCATCGGCATTAACAAGAAGACCGGAATCATAAGCGACTACACGCTTGGACAGACACAGCTGATTAAGATGGGCGCTGAACCAAACTTCTGGCGCGCACCTACCGACAACGACCGCGGTAACCGCATGGCCACACGCTGCGCCGCATGGCGCAACGCCGGCAGCAAGCGCATTGTGAAGGGCTGCAACGTTACGCGCGTTTCGGACCAGGAGACTCGCATAGACTTTGACTATGCCATTGCCGAAGCCGGCAGCACTACCATGAAGATGACCTACACCATTTACGGCAGCGGCGACGTGGTTGTGGAATATACACTAACCCCCGACAAGACGCAGGAAGAAATACCGAACATTGGTACCCTGTTTACCTTGCCTGGCGGCTTTGAGAAGGTGACCTGGTTTGGCCGTGGCCCGCACGAGAACTACGTGGGCAGACGCACCAGCGCCTACATGGGTACCTACACCACCCTTGCCGACTCGATGACCACCTACTACATGAAGAACGGCGAAACCGGCCAGCGCACCGACGTTAAGTGGGCTGCCATGACCAACTCGACCGGTATTGGCCTGATGGTGGTGGGATCGCCTTTCATGGAGTTCAGCGCACAGCACTACACACCCGAACAGTTTACCACAACGACAAATCCGTGGGACCTGAAGCGCGACAACGACATAACCCTGCGCGTAGACTTGCAGCAGATGGGCCTTGGCGGCGTAGACAGCTGGGGTGCCAAGCCAATGGACAGCTACCGCCTATTCAGCAACAAGACCTACAGCCACAAGTTCCGCATAAGCCCAATTCGCGGACAGATGGACGACTATTCGGACTTGGCAAACATCGGCTTCAAGAACCTGCCTACCAGCGACAAGGTGGCCGACTACCCCGTGCTTGACATTAGGGAGCCAAAGCAGGAAGCGTTTAAGGAAATGGAACTGCCTGGCACCATTCAGGCCGAAGACTACGACAAGGGCGGCGAGGGCCTCTCGTACCACGACAACGACGTGGTGAACCAAGGCGAAGCCTACCGCAACGACGACGTTGACGTTGTTGCCACTGCCGACGGCTATGCCATTGGCTACACTGCCACTAACGAATGGGTAGAATATACCGTGAACGTGAAGGAGGCTGGCACCTACCCACTAACCGCACGCGTTGCAAGCGGACTTGACGGTTCGGGCTTCCGCCTCTTCGTTAACGGCAAGGCTGTTTCGGACACGGTGAAGATTCCGAAAGGTGCCGACTGGGACACCTACAGTGTGGTTGAAGCGGGCTCGGTTAAACTAGAGGCTGGCGAACAGATTGTTAGATTGGTCTTTACCGGCAGCTACGGCAACGTGGACTGGTTCAGACTGGGCAGCGGCGAGCAGAACGGCATTGCCACCATTGCCAACGACCGTACCAAAACCGACGTCTACTCGGTTTACACCATTAGCGGAAGCTACTTGGGCACCATTGGCTTGCAGTGCAATGCCGACGGTGCGGGGCTCTACCTTAAGGACAAGGGTTTTGCCAAGGGCATCTACATCTTGTTCAACCCACTGGCTAACCGCTATGTGAAGGTTGAGTTGAAAGATTAAGAAATGCCACCTAAAAGGAAACGGGCTGAACAGTGGTCGCACTGTTCAGCCCGTTTCCTTTTTTCCTGTTTACCTAAATAGCTGTTTAAGCTTACCCAAGATGCGCTTGCGGCGTTGCCATGCCGCGTCGTGCCTTTGTTTCTGTGCCAACATGGCCGGCACCATTTGTTCCACATTGCCCCCCATGGCTACGGCATAGGCTTGCGCCACCACCTTGAACAGAGCCATGTTGCCAGTGAAGAGGGTCAGGTTCTCGAAGCAGACGCCAGGTGGCGGCACCTGCCCCTGTGGGTAGAACGTGATGCGGTTGATGTCGATGAGCGCGAAGCAGTATTGCCCGCCTTCGCCTTCCTGCCAAAGCACGTTGGTGGAATTGAGGTCGCGATGCACGATGCCCGCCTTGTGCAAGCCGGCAACAAACCCGGCAAAGGCAACAGCCAGGCTGTTGCTGAAACCGTGGTCGGCACCGACGTCGAACCCCGCTTGAAGGGGCTGCCAGTAATTGGCTGCCGACACATAGTAGACCTGCTGCAACAAGCCGCCACCCCACACCTCGGCAAAAGCAAACGCACTGGGCGTGGACACCCCCCGCCGTTGCAGTTGGGAGGCGTTGTTAAAGGCCCTTACAGCCTTGTTCTGACGGAAAAACGAGTAGACAATGCGCTGGAAGAGCGAAAGCCGCCTAAAACGCTTTACAACGACTGGCTGACCATTGAGGTTGAACGCCTTGATGGTGTTGCGCTGGTCGTGCAACAAATGGCCCTCCGCAGCGAAACGTTGCGGAAGGTTGGCAACAAATGCGGCAAAAGCCCCATCGGTCTTCTTACATTCGGCTATGGTAAACTTCAACTTCGACATAATAGACAACACACATTCTACTCCCTTACAACGGCACGCACCTGGCAACCAAGCCACCTGCTGTTGTTTTCGAAAAACAAATCCCTTTTTTGAAAAACGAAACTTTGAGCAGCGGAAGGAATGCCCACGCTGATATTTGAAGTCCAATAAGTGGGGGATTCTTTTGAAGCAGGGAAAACAATGACATTGCCATTCGTTCTAGAAACACCAAAATAACATGGCCTTCCTGTTGAATTGAAATTTTTGGCATAATGCCAAGTACAATATTGTTTCAATTCCATCCAATCACTTTTCCTTGGCAAACACCAAGACTTTCCTAATTTGGCAGATGCCGCATCGTCGGCTAGCTCAAGTATTTTCACCCCATCGTTCAGGTTGTACTTCTTGAAGTCTCCGTGACTCTGTTCGCACCATTTGTAGGTTTCCCACTTATAGGTGTTTTTAGCCTTTGTCTCACCCCAAGCAAACAAAGAACCTGTAACGTAAGGCGAAGTTGAGCCAAGGTCGTTCACAGCCCACTTCCTACCACTTGGCAAACCAAGATCGACATATTTCCATTTTGAGACAGTACCACTAACAGAATAATATTCGGTAAAACTTTCGTACAAATTCACACCACTAAACTGCAGTTCCTCGCGTTTGCACTTCACGGTATATACTTCTAAAGCAGTCTTTCCAATAACCGGACGCACACAAAAGCCATAATACTTCTTGACTTTAATGCTATTGCCCGATATTTTATTGCTATTGTCCGATAGATAAAAACAAGTAGCAAGATCGTCTTTGCGGGACCAGTTCCTTGTCCAATAACAAGCATCTTTTCCGTTAAACAAACCGTTGCAATCATAGCCACCGGAACACGGGAAAAAGATGGTGTTACCATTTATCGTTGAAACACCTTCATACCCATCGACACCCGAATTCTTATAGTTGGTCACCTTACGCCAATTGCACGCTTTAACCAAACGACTAAACTCATCGACAGTAGGAAGTTGCCACTTACCACCCCAAAGGGCATGAGCAACATCCCTGCCAACAATATCCACATCGCGCTCGTCGTCATACAACGCAGAATTCCAATTGTAGGTATCTTCACAAAACGAAGACTTCTCTTTCGGGTCGCCCCAAGCATAGTACGTAGCAGAGTCGGTTTGGGAATGCGCCCCCACATTATAGACAGCCCATAAAGTGCCAACCCCCATATCGACATAGATGCGATTCTGGTGCATACCGGAATAGTATTTCTTCTCACGAATTTCGACTTTAGTTTTAGAATCTTCCTTCTTGAAGTCTTTAACCACGTACCAAATGGCAGAACCCACAACAAGGATTGCTCCTGCAATATAATCGGTTGTACCAAATTTCATAATCAATTATTTTCTTAATGGAATATTTACAATGGGACGCACATGCATACCCTTGAAACGGTAGCTAGGCTTACGTTGCCAATAAGCCGGCGCATGGTTGACTGGCGCATCGAAGACATCAAAATAATAAGCTTCGGCAAGAAAGTTTTTACCTTTGCATAACGAAGATGTCCAATAAAATTCGTCTGAAACCTTAACATCAACATTGTTGGAGTTAACACCTGAAGTAGATGGGAAAAATATAGTTTTACCGTTCGTTTTCGACGTGCCCAAGTAACCAAACACACCCGAATCGCTATAATCAACCCACTCCCACTCGCAGGCAGCCAATAAACGATTAAACTCCTCATCAGTAGGCATACGCCAATCACTACCCCATATTGATGTTGCAACGTCGTCCTTGGGTTCTAAAACCGTCAAATTGTCAACGTTGAGCACAGCACTAGCAGCATACTGCTCACTTGTAACATATTTAGTCAGACGATCTTCCGTTCCCCTCGACCACTTATAGGATTTCCAGCCCAACATAGTGGGCGAGTTAAGGTCCCTATCTACTGTCTCGCCCCAAATATAATAGTTGCCAGTTTGGGAAACATTACTTGCCCCCACAAGGTCCCTATCTACTGTCTCGCCCCAACTATAATAGTTGCCAGTTTGGTAAACACTACTTGCCCCCACATTGCAAGTAGCCCAAAGTTCGCCATAAGGTAAGCCCAAGTCAACAAATGCATAGTTCCCAACATATTGATGGTCTGCATTTTCTTCTAAAAGCACTTCGAGAGCTGAATATTGGTAATCGGGAATATTGTCGGCGTCGTCATTCACGACAGCACGCACGCACATCCCTTTGAATTTGTCATCGTCAAGCAATAACCTGCAATTCTTATTGGCATAGAACATAACAGAATTGTCTGAATTGCCAAAGGTTGCGGAAGTCCAATAAGCACAATAGTCATTCTTTCCATCTACGCCATCATTAATGAAACTACCGTCAGCCGGAAGAAAAATGGAACGTCCATTAATTAACGATTTGCCTAAAAGACCTTTAGAGTCTTTGGTTGTGCATACCCATTTCCATGAACAGCTATTAATAAGCTCTTTCATCTGGCTGGCCGTTGGCATTTTCCAAGAACGTCCCCCCACACACCAAGCGACATCGTATTGAGGCAATAAAAAGCCGTGAGATTCAGAAGAACTTATAAAACGAATATTTGAAAGCTTATAATTAGAGGCCCGATAGTCATTTTTCGGTTTTACCTCGCCCCATGCAAAATGTTTCCCGACAGTCCGCCCGTTTTCATTGTATTTATTTCTTTCAACATTATGGACAGCCCAAAGGGTTCCACTTTTCAACCCCAAGTCAACATAATCTATACCATCTATGGTATTGGTAACAGACACAGTGTCGGGATCAAACAAGCTGTTTTTCCATACAAACCAAATGACTGAACCCACAACAAGGATTGCTCCTGCAATATAATCGGTTGTACCAAATTTCATAAATAAAACACGAATAATCTCAACAACCACAAAATTAGGGAAAAACAGAAGATAATTCATACAAAAAAACAGATGCGCCTATAAAGACATACCCATTTACGAAAACTCTTCCTTAAAGAAGTCAAAAACATAGACCGGACTTTGAAAATAGAGACCGGTTTGCGGGTCTTCTATTTTCGCAAAAGTCTGTGACTTGTACAACTTATCCAAGGCTTCTATGGCAGTTAGATGGTATTCTGCCATTATCATGGGAATTAGATCTTCGCAAAGGGTTTCTATCAGAAATTGTCGGTCGGTTTGATTCATATTTTTCTTAAGTGTTTAATAGCTTCTTCCGTACCAAAGAAGTATTGAATAGTCAAATTTCATGCTAGAGACCCTCCATTCTGCTTGCAGATTTTACACATGTCATCTACCGCATCTTCAATAGAGAGTGTATGTTCCGAGTCATAGCAATCATATATAAACGCCAATCCGTTGTACTTCTGCAGGTAATTATAAGCAAACGCGTTGCAGACAGAGAACCTTTCCGCGAACGCACCTATACATGCTATATAGTATGATATCTTATTTTTTTCTTTCCTGTCCATATCTTATTAACCTAACTTGACATTTACCAATACAAATATAGCTAATTAGCATAAATAAACAAAAAATGAGATGACCACCACACGCCTATGGGTTGCACCCATAGCTATAAAAGGAAACGTTGCAATGCGACTTGCAGGGTTGGATGGGGATGTAGGTGTAAGGGCAAAAAAAATTCCACTGCGGCAATGCCGCAGTGGAATTTAATAAATTATGTTGCGCTAAAATTATTCAGCAGCAGTTTCTACCTGACGGAAGTTAGGAAGAAGGGAAGCATCGAACTTTGAAATGTAGTTGAAATGCTTTTCAATTTCGCTTTCAGCAAAACGAACGTAAACGTTAGCACTCTTGGCGAAGAGGTCTGGACGGTTGCTAGCATCCTTAATGATGAGCAAGCTCATGATACAGTCTGCAGCCATTTCGTACAAACGACGAGCCAAGAAGTCGTGCATTTCTTCGTTAGCAGCTTCGTTGACCTTTGCAACAGCCTGTTCGTACTTTTCAACCATTGCCTTTGCTCTATCCTTCAAGCCTGCGAACTCTGGAGCAACCGATTCCTGCAAGTATTCGTTAAGCACGTTGCTGTAGAAGCCAGAAGTTACGTAACGGATGGCAGCAACAGTCTGCAACTGGGTAGTACCTTCGTAGATAGAAGTGATACGAGCGTCGCGGTAAATGCGCTGACAAGCATATTCGAGCATGAAACCTGAACCGCCGTGAATCTGGATGCAGTCGTAAGCGTTCTGGTTACAGTATTCAGAGTTCATACCCTTTGCAAGAGGAGTGAAGGCATCGGCCAACTTTGAGAAGGTCTTGCATTCCTTTCTTTCTTCAGGAGTGAGCTTACGGCTACGTTCAATATCTTCGAGCGCCTTGTAAACGTCGACGTAACGTGCGCACTGGTAGAACAAAGAACGACCAGCATCGAGCTTGGCCTTCATAAGGGCAAGCATGTCGTAAACAGCAGGGAAGTTGATGATGGTCTTACCGAACTGAGCACGGTCCTTTGCATAAGCAAGGCCTTCGTTGTAAGCAGCCTGTGAAAGACCTACAGACTGTGCAGCGATACCCAAACGTGCACCGTTCATCAAAGACATAACGTATTTAATCAAACCGAGCTTGCGGTCGCCGCAAAGTTCAGCCTTGGCGTTCTTGTAAACCAATTCGCAAGTAGGTGAGCCGTGGATACCGAGCTTGTTCTCGATACGACGAACATCGACACCACCCTGGCGCTTGTCGTAGATGAACATAGACAAACCACGACCGTCTTTAGTGCCCTCTTCAGAACGAGCAAGAACGAGGTGGATGTCGGCGTCACCGTTAGTGATGAAGCGCTTGCAACCATTCAAAACCCAAGAGCCGTCTTCGAGCTGGGTAGCCTTCAACATAACGCGCTGCAAGTCAGAACCAGCATCTGGTTCAGTCAAGTCCATAGACATAGACTCACCTGCACAAACGCGAGGGATGAAACGGCTACGCTGATCGTCGTTAGCGAATTCATAAAGGGTTTCGATACAGTCTTGCAAAGACCAGATGTTGCTGAAGCCAGCGTCGGCAGTAGCAACAAGTTCTGCAGCCATAACGTAAGGCACCATAGGGAAGTTAAGACCATTGTACTTGCGTGGCATGGTCATACCGTTCATACCTGCAGCCACCATAGCGTCTACGTTCTTCTGGGTGCCAGAAGCGTAACGTACGCGACCGTTTTCGCAGTGAGGGCCTTCTTCGTCAACGCCAGCAGCGTTCTGACCGATAATGTCGGCACTGATTTCACCTACGATGTCAAGCACTCTGTCGTAAGAGTCCATTGCATCTTCGAAATCAACTGGAGCCTCATCGTATTTATCCTTATCTTCGAAACCGCGTTCCTTAAGTTCAACGATGCGCTGCATCATCGGATTATTCAAGTGGTACTTGAGTTCCGGGTTTTCATTATAAAAATTAGCCATTGTCTAAATTACTTGCTGTTCTGTTTGTAATACTTGATCATCTTAGGAAGCACCTCTTCAACAGTACCGTTGATAACGTAGTCGGCGATAGTGTTGATAGGAGCATTAGGGTCGTTGTTGATAGAGATGATGATACCAGAGTCTTGCATACCTGCGATGTGCTGGATTTGACCAGAGATACCACAAGCGATGTAAACCTTTGGACGAACGGTAACACCAGTCTGACCGATCTGACGATCGTGATCAACGAAACCTGCATCGACAGCAGCACGAGAAGCACCAACTTCAGCGTGAAGTTCCTTTGCAAGTTCGAAAAGCATATTGAAGTTTTCCTTTGAGCCGACGCCATAACCACCAGCAACAACGATAGGAGCACCCTTAAGGTTGTGCTTTGCTTCTTCGACGTGACGATCGAGAACCTTAACAACATATTCGGTAGCAGGAACGTACTTTGCAACATCGTGACGGATAACTTCGCCCTTGTAGTTAGCATCGACGATTTCCTTCTTCATAACACCTTCACGAACGGTAGCCATCTGTGGGCGGTGTTCTGGGTTAACGATGGTAGCAACAATGTTACCACCGAAAGCAGGACGAATTTGGTAAAGCTTATCTTCGAAGTGCTTCTTGATAGGCTTCTTGTCTGCATCGAGACCGCAAATCATGTCGAAGTCGCCGATTTCAAGTTCTGTACAGTCAGCAGTAAGACCGCTGAACAAAGCAGAAGAAACACGAGGACCAAGGTCGCGACCAATAACGGTAGCACCCATCAAGCAGATTTGAGGATCTTCTTCCTTGAACAAGTTAACAAGGATAGCAGTGTGAGGGTTTGAAGTGTAAGGGAAGAGGCCTGGAGCATCGAACACATGCACCTTGTCGACGCCGAAAGGAAGCACCTGCTTCTCGACACCAGCGAGGTTAGCACCAGCGATGATACATTCCAACTGCACACCAAGAGTATTGGCAAGCTTACGACCCTTTGTCAAGAGTTCAAGAGAGACGTCCTTAACGGTAGTGCCCTCAATTTCGCAATAAACGTATACGCTATTCATATCTTAACCAATAATCTTTTCGTTCAACAATTCAACCATCAAGCCTTCAATGTCGGCATCGCTGCCAGTCATTACGCGGCTTTCCTTCGCCTTGAACACGATGTTCTTAACTTCCTTAACGTTTGTAGGCGAACCAGCCTTACCAACCTGGTTGAGGTCGGCGTCGATGTCGGCAGCACCCCACTGGTTGATGTTAAGGTATGGCTTTGCAGCAACCAAAGCAGCCATAGCTTCTGCCTTTTCTGCAGGACGTTCAGCAGGAACTGAAGCGTTCTTATACTTCATGACGCGCTTAGCGTTACGTGGGCGGCAAGGAGCAGCCGAACCGTTAACGGTAACAACGAGCGGAAGTGGAGCCTCGACAGTTTCAACACCGCCATCGATGTGGCGCTTGATGACAACCTTGCGAGCCTTTTCGTCGAGTGAAAGGATTTCTTCTGCATAAGTAACCTGAGTCAAACCAAGTTTCTCTGCAATCTGTGGGCCTACCTGTGCGGTATCGCCGTCGATAGCCTGTCGACCACCAAGAATGATGTCGAACTTGCCAATCTTACGAATAGCCTGGCTTAATGTGTAGCTAGTAGCCAATGTGTCGGCACCACCAAGGCAACGGTCTGTTACAACGTAGCCAGCGTCAGCGCCACGGAAAAGTGATTCACGAACTACTTCAGCTGACTTTGGAAGACCCATTGTAACAACTGAAATAGTAGAGCCTGGGAACTGGTCCTTAAGACGGAGTGCCTGCTCAAGTGCATTTAGGTCCTCTGGATTGAACACTGCAGGAAGGGCAGCACGGTTAATGGTGCCTTCTGGTGTCATGGCGTCTGGACCCACATTGCGGGTATCAGGTACCTGCTTGGCAAGTACGATAATGTTTAATGCCATAAATAGTTATTAAATAATGTTTCTATCTTTCGTTTTATAAAAATTGTATTTGAAATTTATACCCTATTAGGGGTACAATTCAAAAATTTCACAAATTTAAGTATTTAGAACCAAAAAAATCAAACACTTTTGATGCTATTTTTGCGCCAATTGCACACATTTAGCAAAAGTGTGCATATTTTTAGTTTATTTAATTGTTGTAAAAAAAGTTTAAAATTCAGCCGTTTTAGCCCATAAAGTCAGTTCGCTGTTGTTTTCGAGGCGCTCTTGCAGTTGTTTGGGCAACTTTGGAAAAAAATTGAAATGCAGCAGCTGTTCTAGGCTGCGCACCGTGCAGACGGCACTGCCTACACTCTGCACCTGGCGGTTGTGCGGAAACAGGAACGCAATGGCTTTCTCGTTGCCGGGTTTCAGGCTGACGACTATCTTGAAGAAGGCATCGGGCACAGCCACCTTGTGTTGCTTGCCAATGGTTGCCGGGTGCTTGCCGTAAAAGACTGGGCCTGCCACCACCACAATGCTGTCTTCGCGCTGCGCCCACAGGCGGCACGAATCTTCGAGCGCCTGCCACGCGCCCGCATTCAGCTCGTGCAACTGCGGACACATATTGGTCATGTAGAAGCATTCGCTCATGGCCTGTTCGCTGTGCTTGTTGTCGGCTGCAGGACACATGTGTCCACGGTCGTAACCCGAACCCGAATAGTCTTTCGTTTCCACCCGGTAGCGCTTGCGCACGCTGGCATCGGGCACGAAGTTGTTGGTGCGCTTAAGGCTGCCCACGGTCTCGTTTGCCGACAACGTCCAAGCCACCCAAGCGGGTTGCAAGGTCTTCTTCTTAAACGCCGTGCAGTAGTTTTGGTGCACAACCAGCCTTTCGCCACGGAAAGGGCGCCTTGTGGGCACACCAACCTCGTTGCTTACCACATGACCCACGCCATGGTAAGAACACGAGGCCAGCACCAATGTGCAGGCTGCAAACGCCTTATGTAAAATGCCACGAATATTCACCTAGTGTACGGCTCGGTAGTTCTTGTTCCTATTCTGGTAGTCGGCCGACCTGTTGCCCTTGTTGTATTGCGATGCATTCTGGCGGTTCTTGTCGGGACACCTCCATGCCGACAGGTTGGCCTTGCCCTTCAATTTGAGTGCCGTGTCGGCTGGCAGGTTGGTGAAGAATGTCAGTCCGGTTAGGCGCTCAACGTCGGCAACCGTGCAGACCGATTCCTGCATCTTGGCAGGATTGTCGGTATTGTCCATCACAAACCCTATGGCCTTTTCGTGTCCCTTGCGCAAGCTCAACACCACCTTAAAGAAGGCGTCGGGGGCATCGAGTTTGTGGGTGTTGCCTATGCGTTTTGGGTTAGAGCTTCTGTAAACAGGTCCACAAACAATATAAATGGTGTCTTCGGCCTTTGCCCAGCAGCGGCATCGGTTCTCGAGTACGTTCCAAGGGCCGGCGTTCAGCTTTTCGGTCTGCGGACAGATGTTAGACATGTAGGCACACTGGGCAGATGCCACGCTAGAGAACTTGCAGTCGGCAGCCGGCATCATGTGTCCACGGCTATAGCCCGAGTTCTTGTAGTCGTCCTTGTCGACCTGGTAGCCCCAAGGTAAATCGGTATCGGTTACGAAAGGAGCCCGCTTGCCTTGTGCGTCGAGCATCTGCGGGGTTAGCGCCCACATAACCCATGCGGCTTGGCCATGCTGTTTGCTGAAAGCTGTGGCGTAGTAGTCTCTGGTTAGCAACAGATGGTCGGCTTTTGAGATGGTTGGCAGGCCCACCGCCTTGAGGCTAGGCGCCTTTACCAAAAAGAGATCGGTTACCAGATTGTCGATATAGTTCTGCGCAACAAGCGGTTGCATGGCCGACAACACAACGCCAAGCAACAATGCCAAGACAAATTTGAATGATGATTGTAGTTTAAACATGGCTTCACATATATTTCATTAGTGAACTAAAGTTACAACTAATTTTGAAATATACAAAAGTCGCCCATATTATTCCCTGGTCCATATTGGTCCATAATAATCCACGTATATGGATTTGCCGCACGGCACTTGTTACAAAAAAACGTAGCACCACACCTATCTGATAATTGTGTAAAATTTTGTTCCCAAAGTTCCCCATAAAACAAACAGTTTAAAAGACATAAAAAAGGGAATTATATACCGGTAGCAAAATAATAAAATGATAATTTGTTAACAGAATTGCAAATCGGTGAAGCGTAGCGAGCCAAAACGGCCTAACGCAGAAAACATAACTACCATTTGGTATATAAACACCTTTTTTTATCTAATTCCTTTGTTGTAATTTTGCAAAGGAAATCTAATTGCATAACCTTCTTCTGAAGGTCATAATTGATTGTTAGTAACTTGTCGTAAAAATAAAAGGACACCAAAGATTTTATTTTTTTAATGAAAACGAAACTAGTTGCATTGTTAGTAATGCTGCTTTCTAACATTTCCTGCTTTGCACAGAACTGGAAGTTTGGCGAAACATTTACACAGGACGGCATTACCTATAAAGTGGTGGGCTACTGCCTGGTGACTGACCCACGAGACACTTTGACAAACGCTTCTACTTTTTACGATTCTGGCGAATTGCTGGTAACAAGCGTAAGCGACGCGCTGACCGATGTGGTGATTCCGGTGGCGGTAGACCGTTACCAGGTGATTGGCTTGACCGACAGCCTGTTCTACGGCAAAACCTATAATAGAGTATGGCTGCCCGAACTTGAGTTTATTGGCAATTCCGCTTTCGAAAACGCTAAAATAAAGTCGGGCACACTGGTGCTCCACAATGTGAAGCAAGTGGGCGAGAAGGCATTCTTCAACATAGACGCCCGCCTGTGTTTCGACATTAGCAAACCCATGTCGTTCTACAAGCCGCAGAAAGACAAAAACGACACCACTAAAACCATAGCGTACACCCAAAAGGAACAACAACCCAAAGGTGGCGTGGTTTGCCATGTGGGGAACATTGGCAAACTGGGGCAGTCGCCATACATAGGCTATGAGATTGCGGGACAAAACAACTTCTTCAACAAGTGTGTAAGTGAAGCCTATGGCGACGACAAGGAATGGAAGGAGCGCCCACTGGCTATAAAACACACCGAATTGCGCTACTGCAAAAAGAGTTTCAACACCATGCCTTCGGGTATACAGAAAGGGTTTGAAGTAAGGGCTGTGCTGCATTTGGACAAAAGTATGACCAAAAACTTCCCATGGGGGCACCTGACAGCAAAATACGGGAAAGAGACCTTCTACAATGTTTATGACAAGAAAAAGCACAAAACGCTAAAATTTGACGCGTTCAGGCCAGTATCAGACCCTAACTTGAAAGAGGGATGGTTCTTGAACTTCAGAAACGAAGAAGGCGAGGCGAACTTTACCCTGAAAGGCAAACAAATAAAAAAGTAAACGGACATGAACTATATAACAAAACCTATTTTGACACTTCTGCTTGCCTTGTTTCAGGTTACAGCCTTTGCCTACGAGGTTGGCGAGACCATTACTGAAAACGGCGTGAAGTATTTTGTGGTGGAAAAACATTTTAAGGGAAGATTCAGGTATGCCGACAAGAAGATTAAAGACGACAAGCAGTACCTTTACGAAGGACAGGTTCTTGCCATAGGTACTGACAAAACCACTAAGCATATATGCATTGCCGAAAAGCTTCAGTACGAAACGAAAAAGGCTGCACAAGACACGACTACAACGGTTGAGCGATTCTTCTTAATGGGCATAAACGATTACGCTTTTGCCAACGAGGATGTAGAAAGCATTTCCTTACCAACGTGCCTAGACTGCATTGGAGACGGGGCTTTCCGCAATATGAAGGTTACAAAAGGCTCGCTTTGGATGCCGTTTGTGAAAAAATATGGCGTAGGTGTCTTTACAGGCTTAAAGGCGGATCTGATTTTCAGAACATCGTGCATTAAGCCCTATTCTGCTGACCAAGCCCCCATTTACCCTAAACTAAACCACACCTTCGAGCCTGCCGACAGTTTGCCTACTATAATAGTACGAGTGTCGGCGCTGAAAGACTACACAAAGTCTAACGGATGGCCAACTGACCAGATGCTCTACTATGGGTACAACCTTTTGAAAGAGAAGATAGAGAGTGACCTGGCGGTTAATGAAAATTGTATGTCAAGAGTTGACACCGTAAATGCCCTGCTTGTTAAGCAAATAAAATACATCCAGGGTGCGCCTTCGTATAATAAACCATTAGAGAGTAATTTTGCGTTCGCGACAGCCGACACGAATGGCGTTCTTATTAGCGTAAATAAGATGAAATTCAGGAAGAAGGAGAAAAATCCTTATGCCGTCTACAACGATGCGCGAGATGCTTTTGCAACCCCGTATCTTTACTCTTACGAATCTATTCAAAGTCCGTCAATCGAGATGAACGACCAGTTTTTCCGTTTGGAAGACAAAGGCACCTATGTGTACTTCACCATCGACGGCAAAAAGGTGGAATACAGTGTGGTGGCAGACAAGGACGGTTTAGATCCGTTTGGCACCCGCATCATTAGCAAGGAAGAAATAGAAAAACGCAAAGCCAAAGAAGTAAATATTAAGAAACTGGACAAGCGGACAGATGACTTAATGAAACGGTTTGGCTTTTAACCCAATATGAATAAAAAAACAATAAATATGAACATGAAAAAAGCAATGAAACATTTAGGGGCTTTAGTGGTAAGCCTGTTTGCAATTTCATCGTGCACCAACCCAGGTGGAACGGCATCTGATGTAGAGGCTGCAGCCGACTATGTGATGACGGAATTGACCGATACGGTTCCTATTACCGGTATGGTGGTAGACCCTGCCGGCACACCTCTTGAGGGCGTATTGGTTGTAACAGGTGCCGACAGCACATTTACCGCCACAAACGGCCTTTACGCTTTTGAAAAGAAGAGGTGCGTTAATGGGCGCAGCGTGGTGAAATTTGAGAAGGAGGGCTATTTTTCGGTAGTACGCACTGCCAATGGCGACCGACTGGACGCTGTGCTTCAACCTATGGAGGACATAGACAGCGTGACAACAGTAACCCGGTTCAAATCGACAGAAGCCACCACGCTGAAAGTAGGCAGCATGACCGTTTCTATACCTGCCAACGCGTTGGTTGACGATAAGGGAGGCGACTATGCGGGCGCAGTTTCTGCAAGCATATTCTACCTCGACCCCAACGCAAAGAACTTTAACGACGCCATGCCCGGCAGCGACATGTCTGGCGTGACAGCCGACGGCAAGGAAGTAGTGCTTCTGTCATACGGTATGGTGGAAGTTTCGCTTTCAGACTCGACCGGTGGAAAACTGCAATTGAAGAAGGGGGCAGAAAGCGAATTGTCGTTCCCAATTCCCGCTGGGTTCGACGACAAACTGCACCAAACCATACCGCTCTGGTATTTCGACGAGGCAAAGGGAACATGGGTTGAAGAAGGCGTGGCAGAGAAAGTGGACGGCCGCTACAAAGGCAAGGTACAGCACTTTTCTTGGCATAATTTAGACTATCCTGGTTCCCGTGCCACCATCGAGGGTTACGTCCGCAACCAAAAAGGCGAACCCTTGGCCAACGTTCGTGTAACCGTTTCGCAGACCTCTGGCTACACCAACGCGAATGGTTATTATAATGTGTATGTGCCAAATAACACGCCTGTGTTTGTAACCGTGCGCCATGTAGACTACGGAGGCAAGGTAAACCTTCCTATCTACCAAGTAAAGGGCCTAAATGTGGGCTCCGTTTACCAGCAGGATGTTGTTTTGCCGAATGTGGCCTGCATTAAGGGACGTGTCACCAATACCGACGGCGACGGTGTATGGACTGTTGTGTCGGCCTTGCCCCGTTCCCGCGTAAGCACCAACTACCATGGCGAATACACCATTTATGTGGCAGGAGACGAACCGCTAACCATCACCGTCTTGCCTGAAGACTATATTGGGAAAGGGGTGAAACTTAATGCAAAGTCGTATGAAATTAATGGCGAGAACGATGTAAGGCCAGACTTCAGTTACGACATTGTTTTACCCAAAAGACACTGTAGCAGTGGCTACGTGGTCGACGAAAACGGCAACTCCCTTTCGGGGGTTAAAGTGACCGCAAAGATTGACGGAATAGAGCATACTTATAAGACTTCGTACGGTGGCTATTTTTATTTTTGGTATTTAGACGCAAAGAAGGCGACAGTGGGTGTAAAATCGGCCGACTATTATGGTTACAAGGAAAAATTCTACGATGTTCCGTGCAATAATGGAAGACTGTCGTTCCCAAAAATTGTGATGCCTGCTGACCAGATTATTACGGGATGTGTGGTAAACAATTGCGGCCCTTCGCTTGCCAAAGTGACATTGCTCTATGGCGGCCTCTTGAAAAAGAAGCGCGAGAGTAACACGGTCAGCACCAACGCCTATGGCCGATTCGCCATTCACGTGCCTTTCGATAGGAGGAAGGAAAGCAAACAGCTTCGCATAAAACTCAGGAACAAACAGAAAAAGATTAAAATAAACTCTGATGCCAGCAAGGTTAACCTTGGTGAAATTGAGATGTGTTCTGATTTTGCGTTAGAAGACAACTGCGTTTATGTGGATGTTGATGACAAGATATTGAAGTTCGACTTGGACAAAGACCGCTACAACGAAATGTTGAAGTCGGAAGGAAATACGGTTAAGCACCAAATATGGTGCAAATCTTCAGACTATGCCGGTTTCTTGGTATTAAACATCGATGGTGAATGTAGTCTTTCAAGAATGAATTACAAACCGAGCGACGCGAAATACACCGTCAACTCCTATTCTGTTTACCTTGTTACTCCAAGTCTTACGACATACGAGGGACAAAGTAACTATTTTAGCAGTTCAAAGTCTCAGAAAGACGATTTTACGGAATTTGGATTTGATATATACGACCAAAAGGGAGACGATTTATACGCGTTCGGCAAAGTGGCATCTGAACTGACATTGCCAGCAAACTATTTGAGTGATTTTTACAAGCAGTATTTTGGCAATATTTATGAAATTGGCCAACTGACCTACGGTACATCAAAATCGCAGCAATTCTTTACCTGCTCGTCACCTAATAGAATCTCGGCCAAGCAATTTGAGAACGAATTGAAGAAGCAGCAGAAGATGGTAGAAAAAGGCACGTTCCGCGATGCAAACGACTATGTGGTTTCGGTATATGCGAACGCGAACGAGCAAGTGCTAATCCGCCGCAAGACGAAAGGCCAATGGGAAACGACCGTACTTCAACGCGAAGGAATAGGCAACGATCCGCTCTACCAGTGCTGGAAGGTCGACTTCTCACATTCTTCAATGCGTACGAAAGGCACATCGCCAGTAGAGTATATGTTGCGAAACGAGGCCGACATCATCAACATGGTTATGTTCGGTCCGTTAATGGGCATCAAGTTCGAGAAAACAAATATTTCAGACAACAAGTGCGGCTGCTCTAATCCGCCTTCAATTGTGCCTGCAAATTAAGCGAACGACTTATATTGATTAATCCCCAGGGATTGGAAACATCCAACCCTTGGGGATTTTTATTTTGGGGTTTATCAAGGTGGGCACGAGGTGGCGCCTACGCTGAAACCGTGGGGAAAACTTTCACTACCATTTGGTATATAAACACCAAACCTTAACTACCATTTGATATATAAACACAAAAAAAATCCCGCAAAATGCATTGCGGGATTTTCTATTCAGAACGCCTTTCGGCTTGTTTACTTTTTAATGCGGCAATCGTTGAGAACAATTGTGTGTGGAGTTTTGCCAACGGTAAGGCTGATGGTGATGTTCATGACCTCGCCATTGCAAGAGCCCTTAACATCGGCAGGAAGCGAGCCTGTTACGCTGCCCATTGTGAAGTTGGCCGAAGAACCACTAAAGGAGCAAGCCACACCGTCGAGAGCAACAAAAGTCAAGCCATTGAGAACGATGTTCATTTCGGGAGCCTTTTCGCTGAACTTGCA
Source organism: Paludibacteraceae bacterium (assembly GCA_024401645.1). Classification (GTDB taxonomy): domain Bacteria; phylum Bacteroidota; class Bacteroidia; order Bacteroidales; family Paludibacteraceae; genus Physcocola. The sequence goes on from JAKSKR010000011.1 coordinate 42,281, forward strand.
AGCACCAAGGTCGACACTGAACTGTCCGTCTTCGGTAAGTGCGGTCTTGAACGAGCTTTGAATTGCAGCTGCACTGTCGTAAACAGCACTTGCAGACCACTCGTTGCAATAGGTGTCGATGTGTGCAGGGGTCAACTTGCCCGACAGCGAATCTTTGCTTTCTTCTTGTGCACCCAACATGCTCTTGTCGGAAGAGAAATAGAGGTAGTTGTCTAAATCGGCACCCTTAATTTGAATGTAGAGTGACTTTTCCTTCAACAACATGAAACCATCGAGGATGCGTGTCATCTTCTTATCTTGAGTAGGGTCGACCAAATCTTCCGTAGCATGGAAGTATGAGGTGTCGCCAGAGACCCTCGTCACATTCACGTCAGAGAAACGTGCGGTTAGGTAAGGAATGCCAGTTTCGATAGTTAGTGAAATTTTACCATTCGATTCCTTTACAATAGAGACATTTGCACTGTCTTTTACTGCACTTCCATACTTCACAAAACCAACGGTGTCTACAACCAATTGAACGTTATTTCCGTCACCAGTTCCAGAATCATCGTCATCGTGGCTACAGGCCAAAGGTACGGCAATTAATGCCAAAACGGCGAGTAACGACGAAATTAACAAAAGAATTTTCTTCATATCTTTTCGTAATACTTTGCAAAGATAAGTAAAAATTATATAAAAAGTTAAAAAATCCTTAACAAACTTTCAGAAACAATCATTTTTGCTGACAGATGGCATGGGTGCGAGACGAAGCCCCGCGGCGACAAATGGGCAATGGGTGTTCAGGCGTTTAGCATCTGTTCGGCACGCATTTGGGCGGCAGTTGCACCTTGGGCATCGCCCGAAATCTGCAAGTAGAGCGCCGCACATTGCCAACAGGTAGCCAGTTGCAAGCCAACGGCCATGTCTTCGGGAAGGGTAAGCGCCACATATTCTAGGGAGGCCGTCAGATCGTCGCCCAGCTGTGCGGGCCACAGTTGCCAATAGGGTCCGGCATCAACAGCCACCGGCTTGCACCTGCCGGCACGCAGGTAGACATTGCCCTGGCGCTGCGCCACCCCACCGGTGCTGGGCACCGACACCGTTGCCGGGCGTTGCCAGGCAAGCAACCTTATGCTACCCAAGCGCAAGTAGTTGGGAGGCTTACCCAACCTTGCACAACCATCTTCGCCCAACTGGGCAACCACACTAGTCTGCGTTAGGGGCAGTTGCGAGCGGGGCGCCAGCATCAGCACCGTGCGGGCAGCTCCGTTCAGCAGGGTGTCTATGGCATCGTCAATAGGCCTATCGTCGGCAAAGCCGTCAATGGGGACTGGCAGTCCGTTGGTGGGCGACAGCTCGTTGACGAAAGTCTTGACCATGTCAATCAGTTCACTACGGTTCATTGGCTAGTCGAATAGGTTGCTGGTGTTTGTTGCAGGCTTGCGGTTGCCCTTGGTTGCCGAAGGTTTCTGCTCGTCGCCCCCAGTGGTTGAGACGAGGCGAAAGACGTTCTGCCTGAACTCGGCAGAGGCTTCAAGCGCATTCTGCACGTCGGCGTTCTGGGTGGTGTAAAGGCCGTGCATGTTCATGTTCTGCACACCCTTAAACTCTACGATGGTGGTGCCGCTTGGGGTAACGACAGGCATAACCAACGAATAGAGACGGGATAACTGATAGGTTTTGGACATCATTCTAAACAAAAGTTGAAAAGTGAAAACTGGTTGAAAAGCTTACTGGCGTGGTTCGATGATGGCGTGACAGTCGGGGTAACGGAGAACGAGGCACGACACTTCCTGCAACATCTTGGCATCGGCATTCTTTTCGCCACTGCTCTTAAAGTCGAGGTCCTTGGCAATCATTGGCTGGAACTCTTCCTTGTAGATGTGTTCGGGGTCGAACGCCAAGCCCTTGGCACTCCAACCCTGCTCGTCGAACAACGGAGCGTGCACAATGTGAAGGACGCCGAACGTAGACACAATGCTGGTGCACTTAACACCCAGGTAGGTCTCTTGCACGGTGTTGCCGCTAATCTGTTTCTGGCTTTCGCGCAGCAACTCAATGGCAGCAATAAGGTCGGCACCCGCCAACAGCACGCGGTCGGTACTGCCATCGTTGCCCGTAAACAGGCTCTTCATCCAAGCGGTATATTCCTGTGCGGTTAAGGTCAAGTCGCCACCACCTTCGCCATACATCAGCACCTTCTTTATTTGGCGGGTAATGCCTTCGGTAAAGTAAGTGCGGTCGCCGCCATTGTCGTAGATGAACTTTTCGCCCCAAATGAAACTGCTCTCAATTTCGCCACGCATATTGTAAAGCATGTCGACCTCCTGGTCGCTGAACGAGACAGGAACTTCCTTCTTGGTCATCTTCTCGAAGGTACTCTGCTCAATTTGGCACATAAAGTTCTGGCAATAGTTCACGCTGCTGGCAGGCAACATGGCAAACGGCTCGGTCTTGGCATCTTTCTCTGCCATTGCCGACCCCATGCGGTAAAGGGTAACACTGGCATCGAAACTAGGGACGATGTAGGTGCCCGACATGCTACCCGAGCCCTTCATGCCACCAATGGGCACCAACTCGAGCACGGCACCACTCTTCTGCGCCACATAAAACATCTGGTCGTAGTAGACGCTGTCGCCACCATCGATTACCAGTTTGCCGGTACCGTCGCAGTTCATTTCAAGTTCGCGCATCAGCAATGTGTCTTTTGGGCGCCAAATCTTGGCATTCTTCACCTGCACGAAGATGGATGCAATGCCCTGCCCACCAACACTGTAAGACGAAGTTGGCGAAGCCGCGCTAGCCCCCGTTCCGTGAACCGACGCATCGAGCATATCCTGCATGGGCTTGGCACTCTGCTGGTAGTACTTGCACTCTTGGCTGCTGGCACGGCGCACCTTCTTGGCATAGTTACGCATGATGGTGTCGAGCGGGTAACGATCGGGATTCATCTTCGTAATTTCCTGACTGACGTCTTGCATGTTCAGTCCCTGGGCTTCGGCCGATGCCACGTCGACCATGCCAACGGGAGCCGCTATTGCCAACGAGGCGCCTCCACTAGCCCACAACATATGGGCAAGGTCGCCCAACACGTCGCAACCGCACAACTGCAGGAGGTAGTTGGCTACAATTGCCAACAAGAGGGTAATAGATAGAAGCTTAATAGTCTTGAAAAAGTTCTTGTTCATGGTAATAACATTTAATGGTTAATTGAATTTTCTTGGGGAGATGATAAAGGCTTACTGGTACTTCGAGAAGTCGATGACGGGTTTCAGACCCTTCAGCATGCGTGGCGCATAGCCACCACTGTGAGGCTGGGGCAAGCCGTCGCCCTGCCTAGCCGCCAGATCGGCAACCATGCGCGCCTCAATGTTGGCATTGCGCCCTGCCAGTTCGCCCTTACTGCGAGCCTCTTCCACATCGGCATCGTAACGCAAGCGCTTGCGGTAACCCGCCAACATTTCAGCCGTCAGTCGGCGTTCAAGCAGGTTGTCGAAGTCGGCATTAATGGCATCAATTAGTTCGCGTTGGGCGGCATCGTCAAGCTTGTGTTCCTTGGCAAACTGTTTCAATAGGCTCATGCTCTCGTTCAGGTTGGCATCGAGCTGTTTAACCGCCGCGTCGTCCTTTTCCCTCTGTTCGGCAAAGGCGGCATAATCGTCGTCGCCGGGTTGCGGTAGCAAGGCATCGGGCGCCAGGGTGCGCCTAATAGCCACCCTTAATGGCAGACCATCGGCAAGCATGGTTTCAACAATCGTCGCCAGTTCGGGCTGTTCGGTCAGCACCAGGTTCAGGCGTCCTTCGGTGTCGGCAAAGCGTGCCAACTGCTGTTCCAACTCGTCAGCCCACTGGCAGGCCAACCGGTCGGCAACCTCGTCGTTAGTCAGGTCTTCAGCCGCATCGGCAAAATGGGCGGCAAGGCGCTGACGGAATGGACTGATGGGCGGGGTTGGAGGGAGATTGGCCTGGGGCGAATCGGCTTCGGGTTGAGGATCGGTGCACGGCTGTGCCTGCGGTTCCGGTTGTGGGTTTTCCTTGTCTTTCTTCATAATTATAGATTGTTATGCATTCAGATTTACGAAAGAATCATTTCCTAGTTATTTTCTGGTAACGGCTGTTTAGTATGCCGTCGATGAGCTTGCGCCCTTTCAAAGAAGGGATGATGGCGCTCAACAACTGCGTCATGCGCATGCGGGCATCGGCATTACCCATCAGGGCTTTCTGTTGCAGGGCCATGAGCCTTGCCGACGTTTCTTGCCTATCGGTTCCCTGTTCGGCACCTACCAGCCGCGCCACATAGTCTAGCTGCGCCTGGTCGCCCAAGTCCATCGCCGTCTGCACCACTTGTGCCGCCTCGTCGGGCGTCAGGTACCAATGCCCGCGCACGGTTTGTCCGTCGGTATCGGTAATGCGGAAGGGTGCATTGGCAACGCGTTGCGCCAAGCCCCTGTGCGTAGCCGCCTTGGGTGCAGGCTTGTCGGCAACCAGCTGTTGGTTGAAGTCGCCACTACTGCTACCCTGGCTATTGGTAGCGGTTTGGGTAGAAGCCAGTAACACGTCGTGCTGCTGTTGGCGTTGCAGCTGCTGGTCGTCCTTCAGTTGCTGCAAGTCACGCCGCGCCTCGTTTGCCAGGTTTTGCCCTTCTAGCCTGAAGTGCTGGCGGTAGTTTTCGGCAAGGCGGTTGCCCAACTGGCGCTGAAGGTCGGCATGGTGTTTCATGGCCGTAAATACGGGTTCGGCAGGTTCTTCCTGCACCGGGGCATCGCCCTGGCCTTGCGTGGCACCCAACTGTTTACCCAGGTGCCCCATGGCAACTATGCGCGCCGTGTCGGCTGCAGTGTCGGTTTGTTCGGCCAGGAGGTCGATGCCGTCGGCAGGCAAAGGAGTCGGACTCCTTCCCCTCTCATTGGGCATTGTTTCTGCAACGGGCGTGTTGGCCAGTTGTTCCATGCCCTGCTTGTAGGCATCCCAGTCGATGAGCTTGCGTGTGGTGCGTGCCGACTGCGTCTGACGCTTGTCGGTTCCTGTTTTTTCTGTTTTCATGTCTTTTGTTTTTTTAAGTTATAGCTGGCAAGGGCTGCCGTGAGCGAGGTGGCCAGATTCTTGCCCATGTTGGCAAGATTTTGGGCTTTCTGTTGTGCCAATGCACGTTTTTGACTGGCAATGGCGTCTTGCTCGCGGCGGTGCTGCTGACGCAGCTGGCGTTCCGTTTCCGCCTGGTTGACCGCCACACGGTTCGCGGCATTGCCCACCTGGTCGGCAACCTTCTGCCTTGCGGCCAAGGTCTGTTCGGCCGTTTGGTTACCCGCAACGGCAACGTTCTGCCCCACCCGGTTCTGCCTTTCGGCAAAGCGCCGCACCTGTGCCATCTGCGCCTGCGCAGCAGGTCCGTTGGGGCTAACCTGGTGCAACTGTTGGTAAAAGTCGGCATGACTTTGGTCTTGCTGACGGTCGAGTAATTGCTGTTGCTGGCGTGCTGCCTTTGCCGACTGCCGGGTGGCCCAACCTTGGCCAATGGCTCCAGCCAAAAGGCTTGCTAATGGAAGTACTGACATGGGCTAACTACTTGTTTAACTGATCGAGATTGGTATAGTGCTGCTGGGCCTGGTTCAGCAAGAGTTGAGTCAACGCCAACAAGACGTCTATTGCCAACATAATGGCAGTGTGCTTAACCATGTTGGGGTTTTGACCAGTGACGGGGAGCGACTGCGTTTCGGCACGTTGGTGCCACGACTTAACGACCGACTTCATCACTTTCAGGAAAAGCACAACAAGCTTGTCGGCACTCTTGTTTTTAATGAGTGTAACTATGTTCAACATGTTTTTGGAGGGGGAAAAAGGTTAGGAGCGCAACAGGAAAAGGTCGCGGTGCAGAGCCGCAAAGGCAACGGTTGCCTGCATCAGCGTCCAGGTTGCAGGTTTGTCTAGGTGGCGCATGTGCAGCCACCTTGTTAGGGTGTGCCACGCCAGCCAGTCGGTAAGGTGGGCATCGGCAAGCGGGGCGTGCTTAACGAAGTCTTCGCCACACGGCGCACTGTAGACGTACGTATCTTCGTCTTGCCTATATTCACCAATCTTGTCAAACTCTTCGGCAGCAGTCTGCGCACTTTGGCTCAACAGTTGGGCAACGAACGTGGCTTCGTCGTCGGTAATGGCATAGGCATCGGTTGCCGTCAGTTCGTCGTTAGGGGCAGTCTGCGTCAGACTAATTTGGGCGCTCTGCTCCTTCAAGCGTTGCAACAAGGCTTCGGTGGTGTAACGGAAGGTTACACTGTTGTTTGAAATGGTATACATATAAATAACAATAGATTTAAGTATTTACGTGTTTAGAGGATTGGATTGACAGGGCGCACAATGGGGATACGTTGCCACAGCGACAGATTGTGCAACTCGGCCTGTGCATCTTGGCTAGCGGCAGAGGCATTGCCGGCGTGTTCGCTTTTCACCAACATTAGCCAGTGTGCAGCCACATAAGTTGCCAGGCATTGCCTAACGGCAACCTCAAGCTGTTCCTTCAGCAATGCGTAGCTGTTGTTTGGGGGAAATTGAAGGGTCAGTTGCCAGCAACCATCGGCACCCTCGGTTTGCTCAAGCCGCCTACAATGCCGACCTAACAGGGTTTTAACGCGCAGTTTTGCAGCGTTGAGCAGGTCGGCATATATTTGGGCATCGGCAGTAGCGTTCAGCACGTTGGCTGCCGTTGGATTGGCACTAGAGGCATCGGCATAATTGGTTATGCGCTGCACCTGTTGTGCCAGGTCGGTTAAGTTGACCGACAAATTCACTGTTTCTAAATTTTCCATATATTCCACATCATTTCTATACCGCAAAGATATAGATATTTTTCTACAGAATGCAAATTTACGGCCTTAATAATTTAGATAAATTTCTAAAACCCTATAATTCGAGAAGTTATAACGGTCACAAAAAGAGGGCAAATCTCGTACAAAGCCAAGTCCGCAACCGTTTTTCGGTGAAAATTCTCACAATTCCGAATTAATATGCCTACCTTTGTTCATGCGGCCAATTTTCCGCCCAGCAATATTTAAAGCAATATGAATAACATAACCAGATATTTACTTTCCCTACTGTTTACCATTGCCACCCTTAACGCTTCGGCACAATGGAATTTCCAAATTGTTTATGGCGTGCGTGCCATAGACACATTACAACTAAACCTGAACAGGACAGACTACCACATAAAGGGGAACGTGAAAAAGGTTAAGTGCGGAAATGGCTGGATGGATTTCAATGCCAAAGGCAACATGACACGCCACATGGACATTGATGAAGAAAACTACGAGGAAGTCATTTATGATGCACACGGCGACATACTGGGATACTACCGATTCGATTACACCCCCGACGCAGAAAACAACTTGACAAAACGCATAAAGACCACCACCAAAGGGTTGGTTGGGCCATTTAAATTTAGCAAGCCTTCGCAGACGAAAAACTTATATGGCAACTGGAATGTGACAAGCTATGTAACTTTTAAATATACACCCACACACGCAATAAAGCAACGCACCATATTTAGAAAATCGGAGAAGGGGAACGATTTCAACATCAACCAGAAAGATGTTTACACTTACAACAATAGTGGCAAGTTGAAGTCCATCATTACGTATAGCAATAATAAGATAACAACTGTCTATACTTACGCCTACAAGGGTGGCAAACTTGTTGCAGACACCGTGAAAAGAGATGGGGAATTATTAAATTCGAACCAATACAGCTATTTCGAAAATGGGATGCTAAAAACTCATATAAAGAAAATTTACTTCGACCGCGAAATCACCCAATCCTTGACTAACCTTACCGACACATGTGTATATGACCAAAACGGTTTATTAATAAAAGACCGCCGTACGAGATACACCTACAATGCTAACGGGCAACTGCTGGAAACTTTAGACCCCTTTACCAACAAAGTAAAAAGAAGATTATGGTATAACGATAAAGGTAAAGTTATAAAGGACAGTTCGGCCAGGGGCAAGGCGGAATTTGATGACTATGGCCGCATGACCGGCCTCGATTTCCTTGGAAAAACGATAAAGTCGACCAATACCCCCGATGGACTAGAAACAACCATGTATAGCGACGACAAGGTTATAGCAAAACAGGTTATCGACACGAGAGACAGCATCCTGTTTTACGAACAATTTAAACATAATGGAACTCTAAAAACAAGGTACAGCAAAAAATATGACGAAAATGGACGTTTAATAGAACACAAGACAACCAATGGCGGACTGACAACCAACAATGTCTTTACCTACAATGCTATGGGAAATCTGCAATCGGTCAGCATCGACAATGGTGACATTGTAAAGAAACAAGAGTTCCAATACATTTTTTTCGAAAACACGAAAGTGGGTGGCAATAAATAGGACAAACAAAAAAGCGGCAACCAATCACTTGGTCACCGCTCTAACCTATTGTAATTATCAGTTGGTTGAGGACCCGATATTGACATACCGAACCTTTTCCCAACATATCTTTATTCTAACTTTCGATTTTCGTAAACAGTGTGAGATTTTATTTCGAAAACAGAGTAGTCGTTATTTTGATGTTTTGCGATGCGAAATTAACAAAAATTTAGTAGACTCAAAGAAAATTACAAAAAAATCAACTGCAAATAGTGATTTATTCGTAATAATCGTACTCCCTTACCTGTCCGCCTTCTACATATCCATCGTTTATGATTAACGACTCGATCAGATTGCCCTTTTCGTCATATTTGTAGGTTGTCGTTTTTTCCGCAATGCCTCCATTGGTGGTGTAACTGTACTTTTCAATCAGTTTATTAAGTTCGTTGTACTTGTAGGTGTATTTTTCGAACAACTGTCCTCCATAGCGAAACTCGCATTGTTCAGTTACCAGATTGTTGTCGTCGTACTTCCAGGTTTTCCTATAGCCTTCGCTACCAGCAGCTAAAGATTCCACCATGTTTCCCTTCTCGTCATACTTCCAATTGACAGATTCCTTATTTCTGCCTTGCTTGATCTTACGCCTATTACTGTCGTACACATAAGTGGAACTTGACGATTTTTTATTCCCCACATAATGCGTTTCCTCAATCAAGTCACCAACGCCATTGTACTTATAGGTTGTTTTAGTTTCGCCACCGGAAGTCTCTATTAAGTTACCGGCATTGTCGTACATATGATAGATAGTAGAAGCAAGATTCCCATTGTAGGAGCTCTGTTCTTCTGCAACCTTACCATTTTCAGCATATATGAATTTCTGCTCAAGGACAGAATTACCCGTATAAATGCTTACTTCCGTTTTCCTCTGCTTGTCATCGTATTTGGTTGTGCTTCGCCAAGTTTCATCACCGTCAGTGTTATAAATCGTCCACTCAAGCAAATTACCGTTATTGTCGAAACTCAATCGCTTCCTTACGTTGCCCTTTTGCACTTCTTCGCCAACAACACTGCCATAGGCATCGTAAACCCTCATTTCCCTTACGCCCTTTAGCGTAGGTTCCGTTTCGGTTTCGGTTTGCCCTACAACCGCAGGTATTGTGCAAACCAAGCAGATAAACAAAGTTGCTAATCGATCTCTCATCTTTCCGTTCCTTACAACCTAACACAAAAAAAGCCCAAAGGATAACCTTTGGGCTTTGCTATTATTAATGATGGTGGTGATGATGTGCTGGTGCGTGATGGTGGTGCGCTGGCGCATGGTGGTGATGCACCGGAGCAGCGTGGTGTACGTGATGAACTGGAGCATGGTAGCAAGAGCTAACGTGGTGGTGGTGTGCATGTCCGCAATAAACCACCGGTGCAGGTGCCGAGTAAACGACAGGAGCTGGAGCTGCTACAACAACTGGGGCTGGAGCTGCAACCACTACCGGAGCAGGTGCTGCCACTGCAACGTGAGTACGAACAACTGGTACAGGAACGGCTGCATGTACACCTACAAACACTTGTGCATTGGCTGTTGAAGCGATGGTCAACAAAACTGCACTTACAATTGCTTTTGCTATATTAACGAGTTTCATACGCATTAAGTTTTTTAGTTGTATTCTTTGTTAATTATTTTCATCTATGGTTATCCAAAATCCGTGCCAAACATTTTGGCATGGGGTGTACCAAAAGCCATCCCCATACAACAACAGCAACAAAGAGTAATTAACATTCAAGCATTTACAGAAAATTCATTCTAAAAGATAGTGTTACAGAACATAAAAACCCACAAAATTTAATATAAAGCTAGGCACATTTAGGTTTTGCATTGGTACAATTCGAGGGAAAAGACAAGAACGATTTATAAAACAATCGATGTTCCCTTCACGCCAATCAACTAAACGTCTAGTATTGCTTCTTCTATGTCGGCATTCCTTTCTTCCTTTTTTTTCAGGTGAAGAATTCGATTGCCAATGTTTTTCTTTAGCCTAAACATCCTACGATAACAGACTATAAGGAATTTTTCTTTATAAACGTCAAGAAAATCACAAAGTTCCTTAACATTTACATACAACTGTATCAACTCTTTTTTATCATTAGCAATAGACTTGTATTTATCCACATAAAAGTCGTGTACACATAGAATATAATACGAGTGGGCACCACTTGCAGTATCTAAAGAAAACAGATAAGGCTTGTTATCCATTTCCATAGTCCAATAATGTAATGAATCAGCCATAACAACAGATCGAATTTCCTTTTTTTCTTTTCTACTCAACGTTATACCCGCTTCATTGTCTGCATCAATCCCAGAATCGAAATAAGTATCATCATTACCAGGCGAAAATACATCTCTTGCCCTTTTCACATCTGAAAAAGGGACTGCCGCATATCCCAACATGCAGGAAAATAACAAAAGAAATACAACTGAATGATGTTTCATATTCAAATTAATTATACCATACAAAATTAGCAATAAAATGAAACAAAAGAGAAAAATCAGTGTTTGGCTAACACAAATTGCCACGAAATATATCGCGTCTGCGCTATTGGTACAATTCGAGCCTTTGTGCTGCACGAAGCGGGACTCCCCCTTCGGACAAGGGATGCAACCTTGCAACTTATACGTTTAACCGATTTTTAGCCTAAATTTGTACAATTCAAGATTGTTAAACATCCATTTTTAATACCATATGAGCCTTTATCACGATTACACCATAAACTATAGTCCGTTTCGCCGTGCACTGTTTTTCATTGCAGGCTGCCTGCTCTTCTCTTGCTGGTTTATGATTTTTAGGAAAAACGACCTGCCTGTAATGGCCGTTTCTGCTATTTTTCTTGCAGTACCGGCATTCATTTGTTTTTGGCTTGCGTTAAACAATAAACACATAAAACTTAACGACAATGGCATTGTTACAGATGATGGGAAGAAAACGATTCCATGGAAAGATATAAAATATGTCTACATAGAAAAGAAATCGGACACAAGCAACCTACTAATAGAATACCAGAATGTGGGACATGAAACGATTGACATAGACGGCCTAAACATAAAACCCTCAAGATTCAGGATGTTGGTCAAAGAATGCAGTGGCAAAGACATGGGTGCCAAAATTTGCAAACAGAGAGATGAACTTGTGGAAAAAGTGACTCAACAGAAAAAACTGAACGAGGAAGACAAAAAGGATGAATTGAGAAGGATTGACGGTCTGCTTACCGCACTCGACACTCTCGACGAGAAAATAAAGACCAACCTGATGCCCATGGTAATTATATCGATCATCGCAGCGTCTGCATTTTTTTTCTACGTTTCCCATAGAGAAGACCTGTGGGAGCTCATTGGTTTCTGCTTTCCTATGCCTTTCATTGCCACATTCACTATTTTCTTTACATACATGGTCATTTTAAGGGAAGCAACCTATAACCTTCCGCAGATTAAAGCTTTAGATAAAAAAGAGTTAGAAAAATACGAGAAAATGGTGTTCAGCAGCAATAACAATTATTCCTTTTTGAAACCAATGGCAATAGTGGGCGCATTGGCAAGTTTAGCCTACATCATTTACTTCATTTACATCTTATGCTAACACTACCGAAAATAAAGAGACTCGGCCTGCACCTCAAATAGGGGGCGACCGAGCCTCTTTTATATTTTCAAATAGTTTCGTTCCGCTTATTCTGCGTTAATGAAGTCGCACACCTTGTCAATCTGTTCGGCAATAGAGGAGCCGAACTTGCCATCGAAGAAAGCACTGCCAATGGTGAAAGCCCAAGGCTGCACATCTTTAACGAACTGCAAGCGCTCGTAACTGTCGATGCTACCCGCCACACAGACCGGGATGCCGGTTTCGGCCACCACATCCCTTATCAGCTGTTGGGCATCTTCGTTGTAGCGGAAACCTAAAAGGTCAATGCCATAAGCGCCTTGTTCCTTCAACTTCTTGCCCGCCTCTACCATAGACGCAATGCTGCCTTCAAGAATGGAAGGACGGCCGGTAATGTTGCCAACAAAAGGCATATAGGCAATGTGGTGCTGCTGGCAGAGTTGGTGGATGGCCGGCGAGTAGCACGTACCCATAAGTACGTCGCAACCGCAGGTTACAGCCATTTGTGCGCCTTCAAGCCCCTCGGCCTCGGTGTAGGCAACCACCTCGAGCACCGTGCGCTTGCCACATTCCTTCATTTTGGCATAGATGCGCTGCATTTCCTCAATGGGTAGGGGTTGTTCCTTGAATCCCCAATACAACGCCTTGGTATGCTTACATTGCTCAAAGACCTGAAACGCATTCTCGACGGTGAGGTCGTTGTGGGTGAGCATGACAATGAGTTCTGGCTTCATAACAGTATTCATTAATCCTTTAAACAAGCAAGGTACTGGTGTATGGTTTCTTCAATGCCGAGATAGAGAGCATCGCTGATGAGCGCATGGCCAATGGAAACCTCGTCGCACCAAGGAATCTGCTGGTGGAAGTAGGCCAAGTTTTCGAGGCTAAGGTCGTGACCGGCATTAAGTCCGAGTCCGCATTCGCGTGCCACCTTTGCCGCTTCTACATAAGGAGCAATGGCTTTCTCGCGATTAGCGGCATAGTTCGAAGCATAGGCCTCGGTGTAGAGTTCCACACGGTCGGCACCAATTTCGGCAGCCTTGCGAATCATTTCGGGAATAGGGTCGACGAAGAGCGACACACGAATGCCGTAGCGCTTGAACTCAGCCACTATTCCACGCAAGTAGTCGGCATGCTTAACCGTATCCCAACCGGCATTGCTGGTAATGGCATCTTCGGCATCGGGCACAAGCGTTACCTGGGCGGGCTTCACCTTTGTTACCAGCTCAATGAACTTTGGCACCGGATTACCTTCAATGTTGAACTCTTGGGTAAGGAGCGGACGAAGTTCGGTTACATCGGCATAACGCACATGACGTTCGTCGGGGCGTGGATGTACGGTGATGCCTTGTGCACCAAAGCTTTCGCAATCTAAAGCAAATTTCACCAAATTTGGCATGTTGCCGCCACGTGCGTTACGAATGGTGGCAACCTTGTTGATATTTACACTTAACTGGGTCATCGTTTTCTTTTTTTCGGTAAAAATACATTGTTTCTTGAAAACAGAACAACTCTTGTTCCGAACCGGAAAACAATTGTTCCGAATAGGGAAAACGTTTGTTTGTGAAACCATTCAAAAAAAGGGGAAATACAATAAAAGGCAAACAAAAATCCTCACTCTTTTTATCAAAAAGAAGCCATTAATAACGAACAAGAAACAAACATTCATTAAATTTACAGACATTGGAAAAACAACCTATATGATCAAGAAACTGACACTTATTGTTTCTATGCTTTGTTGCGTACATGCCTATAGCAAAGAAGACTGGAAGCTCGTCTGGGCAGACGAGTTTGAGTACGAAGGAACTCCCGACCCTACCAAATGGTCGTTCGACACCGAAGGCAACAATTGGGACTGGGGTAATGACGAGGCCCAGAACTACACTCCTGCCGAAAAGAAGAACGCATGGGTTAGCGACGGCAACCTGACAATTGAAGCCCGCAAGGAAACCTACACCTGGCCTGGCGACGGACAAACCAAGCAATACACATCGGCTCGCTTAAGAACTTTGGGCAAGGGCGACTGGACCTATGGCAAGGTGGAAGTGCGTGCACAACTGCCTACCGGACGCGGCATGTGGCCAGCCATTTGGATGCTGCCTTCTGATAACATTTATGGCGAATGGCCTAACAGCGGTGAGCTTGACATTATGGAAAACGTAGGATTCGACCCTGACAAGGTTCACTGCAACATACACACTGGTGCCTACAACCACAAGATGGGCACCAACAAGGGCAACACGGTTACTGCCCCTTCGGCACCTAGCCAAGACTACCACCTGTATAGCATGATATGGGATGCCGAGAAAGTCATCTTCTACTTCGACAACGAGCAGGTGTTCCGTTTCGACAACGAGCACAAGTCGTTCAAGGAATGGCCATACGACCAAAAGTTCCACCTGTTGCTTAACATTGCCGTTGGCGGCGGTTGGGGCGGCGAACAAGGTATTGACGACAACATCTTCCCACAACGCATGCTGGTAGACTACGTTAGGGTTTACCAAATGAGCGAGGTTGAAGAGAAAGATGCCGTTTTGAGCCTTAACGTCAGCACACCGGCAGACGTCATCTGCCAAGGAGAAAAAGTTGTGTTGAAAGTAGACACCACTGGTACCGGCATCATTTTGCAGCCTGACAAATACGAGATTGAGGTCTTGGAAAAAACTAACGGCACAACACAGCGCGTAAGCGAGCTGCACAAGTCGATACAGGAAGGCAACATGGTGTACACCTTACAACCTGACACCAATGCAACACGCATTACCTACAAAGTAAACATAAAATACCGCGAGGGTGAAGGTGAATTTGAGCAAATGGTTTCAGATTCGGTGGAAATAACAACCGTGAGACCACTTCAATACACCATACCAGAACTACCTGCCTTGTGCGGTGGTGAAGAGCTAGAGTTTGTAGTTGCCGTAGAAAACGCCACAAACTATTCATTCGTAGATAATCCAGACATTATTAATACATACGGCAACCAACTAACCATAAGACCAACATTCGACGCCACAGAAGGCAACGTTATGACAAAGGTCTATGAATGTTACCTACGCAACGATGGATGCCCTAGCTTGCATATAGAAATTCCGGTTATCGTCCACCGTCCTTTATCAGGTTCTATTGCCGGTCCGACATACGTGTGTGAAGATGATGTTGCGGTTTTAGATGCATCGTCTTACAATGCCGACACATACGAATGGACATCACTAGATTCAGATTCCCAGATTTCACAGGAAGCCACCGTAATCGACACCATACAAAATTATAGTCAAGCCTATATGGTTAACATGACGCGTGGAGCCTGCACTGCAGAAGAAGTTTACAAAGTGGCAGCATCGTCTCGTCCTAGTATTTTATCGATAGACAGCATCGATGTTCTTACGGTAGAATGCATTGTGGAAGAATGGTCAGGAACTTATCCTCTGGAATTCCGAATCGATACTGAAGATTATCAAACATCAGGAACTCTAACCGCAAAAACATTCGGCCTTCACACCATCTCTGTTAGAGACGCGATAGGCTGTGCCAGCACCATCGAGTTCTATATTATCAATCCAGAAGACAATCATGTAACAGCAGTGGGAAGTAGCAACAAAGCAACCATCTACCCTACCATTGCAACCAACGAGTTGAACATTGCCGATGTTAAGGAAGGAACACCTTTCAGCATTTGTTCAGCAAACGGCGCGCAGTTACTTTCAGGAAAAGTATCGGAAGACAAAGCTATTGACATCAGAAGCCTGCAGAACGGTTACTTCCTTTTGATAATTGGCAACAAAGCCTATCCATTCGTTAAGGAATAGGCACGGAAACAGCAACACTTGAAATAATAAACGGGCGGACAACCATAAATGGTTATCAGCCCGTTTTGTTTGAAATCAGCCAACTGGCTGTTTATTTTTTTGCGCAAGGTCTTTTAGTCCCATAATTCTGTTAACGAAAGATGGCGTTTATTCCACAAAAACACCCACATTTCATATTCCACAACATAGTCTTTTAGCCTAAAGTAATAGATACAGCATTAAGAACCAAACAATTAGCAAGACAGCTGCATTACAAGGGAGAAGGAAAAAGAAGAGCGTGCCAAAACTTTGGCACGGCATTTGCACTACACTAGTCAGAAAGGCTTATGAAACCTTTCGGGAAACAAATTGTAGAACTTCTTAATACGATAGGCTTATGAAAACTTTAAATATTGTAAAAGCAATTGTAACATCAATTCTTTTAACTGTAGGCACCTTGGCAGCAAACGCACAAGTATTTGTAAACGTTAGCGCTGCAGTTCCTGTTCCGGTTGTTCGCACCCACGTGGTTGCAGCTCCCGCTCCTGTAGTGGTTGCAGCTCCTGCACCAGTTGTTTACTCGGCACCAGCACCGGTGGTTTATTGCGGACATGCCCACCACCACCACGTTAGCTCTTGCTACCATGCACCAGCACACCACGTTCACCACGCAGCTCCAGTGCATCACCACCATACGCCAGCACACCACCATCATGCGCCAGCACATCACCACCACCGTTAACTGATGGTAGGCATTAAGGTAAAAGCTTCTATACAGAATAGGCGGACATTCGTTTAACGATTGCCCGCCTATCTTCTTATCATAGTAAAGAATTTGGTTTACCAGTTTTTGAATTGGGTCTCCCAACCATTTGCATTACAATAAGCACCGCCATTGGTTAAGAAATCGGCTCTACGGAATTCCTCACCACACAGGTGCCAACGCATCCATGCAACCACCGTTGGGACACCGCCCCAAGGGCCATAGCCATGACCTTCATTGCCTTTAATGCCAAGCCACATAGGCGCCTTGTTGTCTCTGTTGCCATAGTCACCAACAGCGTTATCGTAAGCCATATCGGTGTGACCAGTTATAAAACCAGTGGGAATAGTCAATTTAGTAGCACCAGCGTGACTAAAATCGCCAGAGTTCATCAACATAAGCGTTGCCACACGAGAGTCGATATTGGCACAGCCTTCGGCCATGACGCCACCTTGAGAGTGTCCGCAAACACCAACACGCTCCATGTTCAACTTATTATAGAAACGGGCAGCCGGATCGTTGTTCATCTGTTCAATCCAGTCAAAAGCCTTTTTGGCATCAGCACCTTCCCAAGTAGATGGCTGGGAATAAACAATAAAGCCCATAGATGCCAATCGCTTGATGAGAACAGGTTGAGATCCAGGAGTTTCGCCACCGCCAGGACAGAAAATCACAACAGGGTGACGTTCGTTTGGGTTTGAAGTCAACTCTTTCGGATAACAAAGGACTCCATTCCCAGGACCCATATTTTCCTTCCATTCGTAAGCACAAGGACCATCAACATCTACATTGTCACCTCGAACGTACATTTTAATTGCTTGAGGCTCTGGTTCGAGTTCCTCTGCTACGATATCGAAATCGACAAAATTAACATCACGTGTGTCATAAAAGACTTCAGAACCATCGTTCAGCACAACGCGCATGCGGCTGTAATCGGCATAGCTACCAATAGACAATAAAAATGCCACCGCCATTAGAAACTTTTTTCTCATCGTTCTATTAGATTTTTAGTTAGCGTAGTTTACCAGAAACCAGTTATAGACCAGTTTCCAAGAAATAAATGAAGTTAATTAGGTATACATTACTTTTTCGGGTGCAAATATAAGTCCTTAAGCCTTACATTTTTCATTTTTGTATATGTTTTTCAGCATAGAAAAGAGAATAGACTGACGCTTTAACAAAAGAGTTCGGGAAAATCGATATTTTTGTTCCTGTTAGCAATCTCATTTTTCAAAAAAAAGACTTATGACAAGTTTCAGCATAATATGGACAATATCGGTAGCTATCATTTTTGTAATGGCGACACATTACGCAAAATGGATAAAAAAGCTATGGACACTAAACAATGCCGTAAAAGCACAAAACAAAGAAATTAGCATTGCCGACGCCATAGACCAGGAAAAATTCCACAACAGCATATTATACATTATGCTGACATTCGTCCAAAACCAAAGCGAATTCATCCCAGATTCTATTCAATTCATTGGCAAATATATTTTTGAGGCAATACCTGAAAATTACCAGAAAAAAGCAATAGAGCTTCTTGATTATTACACGCAAGATGCAGCACAAACCAGCCGCATTTCTGTCTTGCGGTCTCTAACCGACCGCAAAGTGTCAGTATATAGTCACTTAACAGACAAGACTAGTTATAGTCACCACGTGAACGAAGGCTACAGCAAAAACCTTAACGACGTATTAAGCTACACGGGCAAGCTATACGTTGTTTACCTAATAGCTAGGCTCTTATATATATCAAGCCAAAGAACTAATAATTATATAACAATAGATACCTTGCGACGCTTTTTCAAACTTGCGCAAAAGGACCTACACATAAGCATTGCAGACAGTAAGTCGTTGTGGGATGCATGTACCGAAGTTTGGAATACTCTTAACACAAAACAATCGACCACAGATTTAGGAAATTGGTATGCAACCAACATAACAGCAAAGAATGCTAAATATCCGCCTTACGGCACACTTGGTAACATACACCGCATAGAAATACTGGGGCTGACAAACCAAGAACTGGACATCGATATAAGCCAAAAGAACAAGGAACTAAACAAGAAACTCAACTATCTATTTATGGCGGCTCTCTTATTTTGTTCCTTGTCAATTCTAATAACAAACATCAACATTGGTTTCGACGCACTAAATTCCGCAGGTATCTTCTGCTTCATAGGGGCGGCGATTATTCTTGCATATCAGAAAGCAGATGTACACTCTCCATATAAGTTTATAAGGGGAACCCAAAACACAGAAAAAGAAAACACCCAATGCCTAATAAAAACAATTTCGGGAGCTTTCATTCTAATATTGACATTCATTCTAGATTCCAATGTTCTTTTCCAATTGGCCAACCATGAATTTGCGAGTCACTATACATTCGAAAGATACATATACTTTAAAAACAAACACGATGAAAATGCCTCTTATAGCGACGAAATGTACTACTACGCAAAAATACCGTTCAGAATCGACGCCATTAGCCCAAATGATTTACCTCCACGTGAGCTTTCTCCATTCGACAAGTACGCTACAACATTTTTAGGCATTTCTTGTTTTTACCGCGAGCAAGGCCACCAACCAATTGTTACCGTGTATGGCCGAAAAAAAGATTACGAAAACACACACCGTAAAAATTCTTCATCTGTCAATAAAAACAAGATATACGTTACAAAAGGTTTCTACAACCATTTTTCTGGTATTGTGGAATATTATTAATGGCAGAATATAAGGCACAAAAACTTTCATTTTTTTTGTATCTTTACAAAGACACATTTTATGGGGATAACCTATGGGGTTCACCCTCCAATTCAGGCGCCCCTTCATTTTCTAGAAGTTTACAACATTGAAGCATATATTAAAAACAATTATGACCATGGGATGCGCTACCCTATTGGCAGCATGCTCTAGCGAGAACATCGACAAACAAGTCGATGCCCTCTATAACAAGATGAGTCAGGAAGAACGCCTCGCACAATTGCACGGCATTTACCTCGACCAGTTTTTCGACGCCGAGGGCAACCTCGACACTGCGACTTGCCTGAAGCTTATACCCAACGGCATAGGCCACTTTTCGCAATATGCCGTCACCCAGCGCAAGACTCCCGACGAGTTACGCGACATGGTGGCAAAGATGCAGGCTTGGCTAATGACACGTACCCCAAATGGCATTCCGGCCCTCTTTCACGACGAGGTGTTAAGCGGTATTGCCACATACGGAGCAACCATCTACCCACAACAGATAGGACTGGCCTGTTCGTTCAACCCCGAACTTGCAGAAACCAAAACAAGACAGACAGCTAACGACTTCCGCCAGATAGGTGGCAGGCTTGCCCTTTCGCCAATGGTCGACGTGGTGCGCAACCCGTCGTTCAACCGCTTGGAAGAGTCGTATGGCGAAGACGGCTACCTTGGTGCAGCCATGGGTGTGGCCTTTGTGAAAGGCTTGCAGCAAGGCGACCTGAAGCACAATGTTGCAGCCTGCAGCAAACACTTCCTTGGCTATGGTGGTGGTGGCGATGCTAAAGAAAAGGAACTGATGGAAGACATCTTGCTTCCGCACGAAGCCATCATCCGCCTTGCGGGCAGCCAGGTGCTAATGACTGGTTACCACAACTTTAGGGAAACCAACTGCGTAGCAAACAGCCAACTACAAAACGAGATTTTAAGGGGTTACCTGAAATATGACGGACTTACCATTAGCGACTATGGTTCAATAGACCAGTTGTCAAACATGGAAAGCCTAACCCACTGCGCTGCCGCTGCCATTAACGGCGGCAACGATGTTGACTTCCCTGAAGGAAAGTCGTACACCCACCTACCCGAAGCCATTGAGAAAGGCATGGTCAGCCCCGAAGCCTTTGCAACAGCCGTTAAGCGCGTGCTGAAACTGAAGGCCAAGCTAGGACTGTTTGACGAGAATGCGGACCTTTACAGTGCCGAACACATTGAATTTGACACTCCAGAAGAACGACAAACGTCGTACGAACTAGCCACCCAAAGCGTGGTGCTACTCAAGAACGACGGCACACTACCGTTGAAGAAAGGGGGCAAGATTGCCCTAACGGGTCCTAACGCCAACAGCATGTGGGCCATGCTTGGCGACTACACCTACCAGTCGATGCGCTACTTCTGGCAACTGAAAATGGAAGATGCCATGCACCCACGCATTGTGAACCTTAAGGACGGATTGACCAACAAGCTGCCAAAGAACTACACCTTAGCCTACAGCCGTGGTTGCGACTGGACCGAGAAGGTGGAAACAACCATTGAAGACACTGGCGACGAACGTGCCGCCTACATGCGCAAGATACAAGACCGCAAGATTGACAGTGGCGAAACTGCCGACCTTGCTGCAGCCCTTAAACTTGCAGCCAGCAGCGACGTCATCATTGCCGCCGTTGGCGAAAACGTCATTCTCTGTGGCGAGAACCGCAACCGCACCAGCCTTCGCCTACCAGGCGAACAGGAGGCCTTCGTTGAGAAACTGATTGCCACCGGCAAACCGGTTGTGTTGGTGGTATTTGGGGGCAGAGCGCAAGTTATTTCAAAATTCGAAGATAAATGTGCAGCCGTCATTCAGGCGTGGTACCCTGGCGAAGAGGGCGGCAATGCGTTGGCCGACATTATTTACGGCAACGTATGCCCTTCTGGTAAGTTAAGTGTCAGCTATCCGGCAAAGGAGTTGAACGAGCCCATCTGCTACAACTACGGCATTGCAGCCAACGATGCGCGCATAGCGCACCCATTCGGCTACGGGTTAAGCTACGCCACGTTTGCCTACGGCAACCTGAACATGGAGAAGACCGTAAGCACCAAGGCCGAGACATTCGACGTCAGCCTAGACGTGACCAACACGGGCGAAATGGAAGCCGAGGAAATTGTGCAACTCTACGTGTCGCCTACCGACACCACTGCCAAGCTGAAACCTATCCAGCTACAAGGTTTCCGCCGCGTGTTGTTACAACCGGGCGAGACCAAAAAAGTGTCGTTTGCCATGTCGCCACAGCAGTTGGGTTACTACAACAACGGCCACTGGACCATAGATGCCGGCAAGTACGCCATTAAGATTGGTGCATCTTCTGCCGACATTCGCCTACAAGGTACTGTCACCCTTGAAGGCAAGAGCAAAGACCTGCCACTTCGAACCAAATATTTTGCTGATTAATAGAAAGGCGATATTTCCACACAACTAAAGAGGGGCTATCATAACAACATGTGCGTTATGATAGCCCCTCTTTGTTGAACAGCACCAACGAGGGGTGTCGCTGGTGCAATTTCTGTTCTTTTAGTTTTGTCCTGTCACCTGTTTGCCAGAGGAAAGACGAAATCTTTTTATTTTGATTGACTTTATGTTATTTCTTTCTATACTCTATCATTAGTTCATCTGCGAGATAATAATCGCTGAAGCAATGCATGTCAGAAATGCCTTGGCTTATAAGTTCGTAAGTCTTGGACTCATAGAAGAAAGTGAGGGCATCTTCCAACGACAAGTTGGCAAGTTCAGCGAACCGTTCTACAATACGGCCATACTTCATGCGCAAGAGGGTTGGATTAGCTTTCATCGTTTTTAAGTTCTTTTGATTCTACGAAATGCAAGTGTTTGTCTATCAGCTGCTGGTTACACAAGCAGATCTGCCAATTGGGCTTTTTCTTTCGAAGTCGCTTGATGGCTTCCTCGCGAGGTATAAGTTCTGCCATATATAGATCTAGCGTATTAAAGACGTCATCGTCAGCAATTCCACCCTCTATGATGTCGAACCTATCATGTGCCAATTCTTTGCGACATGCTACTACATAATCGAGCCAATTGCCATCATATTCCGCGAACTTACGAATCGTGAAACCCTCACAATGGTCATCCAACTCAAACGTGTTGAGAAATGCAGAACGCCCTTCCTTGAAGAAACGTTTGGCATACTTCTCAGCCTGAACTTGGTTTGGTGTCATATAGAAACCCTTGCCAAAGTCAAGATAAGCACGCGAAAAACTGATGTCGGGCGATTCTATACGTTTGTCGGATGTGTGATAGAGTTTCATACTGCAAGAAGTCCCTTTTTCTTCATTAATCGTGTGAGGTCATCAACAATGTATTCACGAGAGAAAGAATGCAACACATCGAAACATGGTACAATATACCCCATAATGATGTTGCCCTGCTGCATGAGCCGATAAACATCACGTGCGTCTTTACCGAGGCTTTCCGCCACGATGCCCACGCAGTAGATGGTAAAATTGAGGTCTTCTTTCTTCATCTTGTTTTCGAATCGTTAATGTCCAGAGTCAACACAAGTTTTGAACTTGTTTTGACTTTGCATTGCTAGTTTTTATGAGATTCCAACAGTAAACGCATTCTTCAAGAACTAGGCAATGTAGCCTACGCTCTGGAAATTGATTATGCCATAACCGTTGATACACAATACTAAATTACTAAAACTTTCAATATGTCATCAAGAAAAACGTTGATTATATCGAAATGGGAAATACGATTTGGTAATTTAGGAATACCTAACACATTCACATCAGCCAGCGCACTCGGTCTTCGGGAAGAAGTCTACCTTACTACTACCCGAGTTGCCGTTCTTGATGATGCGTATCTGGGTTGAGATGCGCTCACTCATGGTGTCGGTATGACTGATGACGCCCACCTTCTTGCCTTGCGAGGTCTGCAACATGGAAAGCGAGTCGATGACCGTTGCCAGGGTTTCGGGATCGAGCGTGCCGAAACCTTCGTCGATGAAGAGATTCTCGAACGAAATGTTGCGCGAAGACAATGACGACAAGCCAAGCGCCAACCCCAGGCTGACGATAAAGGTTTCGCCACCCGACAACGAGGTTATTTCGCGGACGTCGTCGGCACGGTCGTGGTCAATGACACGAATGCCCAACGAGTTCTTTACCTGCTGCAACTGGTAACGGCTGTTGAACTTGCGAATTTCGGCATTGGCATGCTCAACAAGGAAGCGAAGGGTGTAACATTGCGCAATTTTACGAAAATCCTTACCATCGCCACCTATGGCATCGCTAATTTCATACCAGTTATCATACAACTTTTTAGCGGCATCTAACTGTTGCTCCAACTCGTCCATGCTCTGCTTTGCGTTGTCGTGCGCCTGTTTAAGAGTCCGAGCATTTACCAAATCCTTATTATCACGTTTCTCCAGCTCATTTTTCTTAACTTCAAGTTCATCCTTCGCCATTTCAGGCTTGGCAGACTGGTGCTGCTGTTTTTTCTCCACCTCGTTGTCGTAAGTGGTTTTAGCAGATGTCTGTGCCATAGTCTTTTTTGCCAAGTCGGCACGCACGCCTTCCCAATCGTCCTTATCGGTTGCAATGCGCTCAATGTCGTCGACCGAGAGTTGCGACTGCACCTGCTCAAACTTGCCATTGTAGGCCTTTAGCCACTCGTCGAGAGCAGTCGAATTTTCCATCAAAGCTTTATTATCCGTTTCAATCTGCATCTTCAACTGACCGGCCTTGCCCTTCAAACCCTCTAGTTTTTCTTTCAGATCCGCAATTTCCTTTTCCTTCACACCCACTTTTTCGTTGGCAGAAGTGCAAGCAGAAGTCAGCTCTTTTTCGTAAGCATCCGGATCCTTATCGCCCACTTCGGCCGTCAACTGTCCACGTAACTGCGCTTCTTTTTTAAGAGCATCGTTGTAGCGTTTCTCGGCATCCTTTTGCGCCAAGGTAGCGTCGGCAGACTGTTTTTTCAAGTTCTCGGTCCTCCCCTTTTCCGTTTCAAGGGTGGTATTGGCAGTTATTGCCTCACTCTTTGCCGTTTCCATGCGCTTATTAGCATCAGCAACATAGTCGTTTACATCCTTTTCGGCAGCCTCTTTTGCCTTACGCAATTCTTCAACATCGTTTGCAAGATTGGTATAAGCCTTGAAATTCTTGGCAACCACACCCACGGTTATGTCAATGGCAGCTTTTCTGTTTTCCAACTCCACAACATCGGCAAGCCAATCGGCATGTCGGTTCTGAATGTCCGACCACTCGTCATTCGCTTTCCGCAAATCTTCCGTCAAAGAAGATAGGCGTTTATTTATTGTACCAACTTCACGGTTGTTGGCTTCCAATTCTGAATTAAGTTTGAAAACCTTTTCGTTCAAAGCACGAAATTTTTCTGCCTTATCAGCCTCAATGCCACCCAACCGGTCTAGCATTGGCTGAACGTCGTCAGCAGTCTTGAACGGATGGTGAACAGAGCCACAAAGCGGACACGCCTCACCTTCCTTCAACTTTTCACGGTGCTCTGCCCAGTTGGCACTCGACATAAGAATACGCGTTTCCTGCAAGGCTTTTACGTCTTGCTGCAATGCATCTATATCTGCCTTTTTAGGCATTTCGGTGTCAATTTCGGCATTACGCTTATTAAGAGTTTCAAGACGTCCTTCGTTTTGATTCTTCTCTTCAGAAAGCGTCTCAATAGTCTGTCGGACACGAATGGCAGATTCAATGTCTTTCTTGTCTCGCTCTGCCTTTGAAGTTTGCTGCTGAAGCTGGTTGGCATCTATGCCTTCCAATTCCTTCGCCTTATCTTCGAGATTGGACTTTGCCCCATCGGCAACCGACTGAAGTTTTTGCTTTTCCTTTTCAATTTCGGTGGTCAAGTCAGCCACCGCCCTATTTGCATTCTCCCTATTAGAATACGCCGTTGCAATAGCCGTTGCATTATCTTCAACCGCTTTCTCTGCGTCAGCCAATGCATTTCCCGCGTTCTCACATGCGGTCTTTAAGTCAGACACAATGCCATTGACGGTAGACA
The DNA here is from genome assembly GCA_024401645.1 of Paludibacteraceae bacterium. GTDB lineage: Bacteria > Bacteroidota > Bacteroidia > Bacteroidales > Paludibacteraceae > Physcocola. The sequence goes on from JAKSKR010000011.1 coordinate 67,603, forward strand.
ATTCGCCCTTTATGCGACGCGCCTCGTTGATGTGCGGTTTCTGTTCGTCGAAGGCATTCTTTGCTTCTTCGGCCACCTTCTTCAACTGTTCTAGCGCCTCATTCCAAGACAGAATCGTACCTTGGGTGGTTTCAATATCCCTATTGCGTTCTTCAAGAGTCCTGTTACCTTCATTCACCGCATTTCTCTTTTCAACGGTCTCTTCGTAGAACTTTACAGCGTCAACCGTGGCATCGTGCAATTCTAGGCGAGTTTTCTTACTAGCCAAAGCTTCTAAAGCCTCATTAGCCTTATCCAAGGCCTTCCTGAAAGATTCAATATTCTTATCGAAATTTTCGTCGGTAACATACCAGTCGATAAACTTGTTCACCGCCTCCAAGTCAGCCATTGCCTTATTTTCTATTTCCTCCAATTCGGCAATACGAGCCACCAACTTTTCTAAATCTTCCGCATTCAGAGTGTTTTTTTCGAAAACGTCATTCTGGCCAGACAACAAGTCGAACGCCGCCTTTGCCTTCGAAGTTTCCGCCTTAATCAGATTACTGATGGATGAATAAAGCTGTTCGCAACCGATGATTTTTTCCAACAAGGCAAAACGTTCGTCATCTTCTGCTGTTAAGAAGCTGGCGAAAGAGCCTTGTGCAATAAGCACCGTACGTAAGAACTGTTCGTAGTCTAAACCAATAATATTTGGCAAGTTTTCCCAATCGTCTTCCACCTCAACCGGCTTGCCATTCTGCACGACAATCTTGTTAAGGACAGTTGCAACAGGGCCATAGTTCTTCTGCTTGAACGTAACATGCCACTCTGCCCTGTAAACCGTACCATTGTTTGCCAAGAAGGTGAGTTTACTGTGGCCAGCGTGCATGCCTCGGGTTAATATGTTGCGTTCGTCGGTAGGGGCGAGTCGATTCTTATCGGCAGCCTCCTTTTCGCCAAACACCTCAATATTCTTATTCTTTGAGCCCTTTGGGTAACGTGGTGCACGGCCATATAAGGCTAGGCAAATGGCATCGAGAATGGTAGACTTACCGCTACCGGTAGGGCCAACAATGCTGAAGATGTTGCTTTCGCCCAGCACACCATTCTGGAAATCTATTGTTACACCGCCTTTTTCGTCAAGAGATGCTAAATTCAGCAATTCAAGAGAGAGAAATTTCATATCGGTTAATCGTTTTGTTTGTAATTAATGTTACCAAGAAGTTCGGTAAGCAGAGCAACTTGCTCGCTCGTCATTTCCTTCTTCCGCTTAACGACGAAGGCCTCTTTCAGTGCGTCGAGCGGATCGCGGTTAAGCACGTCGTCGGTACACTCAATTTTTTCGCCACTAATAGTCGTCCAGTCTATCGAAGGCTCAATGCGCTGCAACTTGCACAACACCGCATTCTTCGTGGCCACCAAGTCTTCCAGTTCCTTAATCGCCTCACTGTCCACCTTATCCATCTTCACCTTCAGTAAAAGATAGTCGAAGTGTTCGTCCAGTTCCCCACCGGTGCGTTCTGCCAGCTCTGCCTTAATCAGCTTTTTCAGCTGACTAGGCGTTAGTTCCTGGTCATCGGCAGGCAACACGCGCAGCTTGTGCTGTGGTTGGTAAGTCAAAGCCTCGACCTTCACTTTTCCATCATTGCCAATAGTCAACAAGTCAACGCCATGGCTATAGTCCTTTTCGGCAAACGACATGGGCAGAATGCTGCCCGTGTATCGGGCCCAATAGGTACCCCAAATGGGTTGGCGCTTGTGTATGTGTCCGCAAGTAAGGTAGTCTGGCAGTTCGGTCCAGCCGTCCATGCTCACCATTTCTTGTCCACCCACCACAAGTTTTTCACTTTGGTCAGTTTTTGCAATGTCGGCGCCGTTGGCATACATGTGCGCCATCATCACCAACGTTTTGCCGGGGTGTAGTTCCTTCGCCCTTCGTGTGAGTGCATTCAGGAAGTTGTTTACACCCTTCGAATAGTTTTCGCCCATCACCACGTCGTTTCGCAAGAAAGGCACGGCCAGCACAACCACCTCTTCGCCCGCCTCGTTCCTAACCGGAATAATCAAGTCGTCGAAGTTGAAAGTCCACGTCCCGCCATTTTCCGTTTCGGTCCACACGCGCTGAACGTTACCCCTTATTTCTACTTTGAAACACGAGAGCAAAGGGCGTGGAGCCTCAAGGCGGCTAGCCGAGTCGTGATTGCCGGCGGTTATGACCACCCGCATTTGGGGTGCCACCTGCGCCACCTGTGCCAGGAACTTGTAGTACAAGGTTTGTGCCGCAGCCGACGGATTCCCGTTGTCGAAAACGTCGCCTGCCACAAAAAGGGCGTCAGGCTTCAATTCCTTAATCTGCGAGAGCAACCAATCAAGGAAATGCGTGTGCTCTGGTAGACGGTCGTTAGTGTGGAAAAAATTGCCAAGATGCCAATCGCTTGTTGCTATTATCTTCATATTTCTAAATTATTCATCATTTACATTATCTTTATATCCCAAGAAAACGACAATTAAAAAAATTCCTATTGAAAAATCACGCCAATAGTACGAATTTGTACATTCAATTGGCCAGGAAGATTCAAAATGGACCGTCAGTTATAGAACAACAGCTTCTTATAGCGGATCGCCTATTATGCGTAGGAACTGAATGAACAAGACCGTCAATTCCGAGATTAGGGTTGCACAGCAAGCCAACGGCAGCGCAACCAAAAGACTGCGGCACAGCCACATGATGGTCTTGTTGTTCGTAATTTTTCCCAACGCACGCCAAAGGAAGGCAACCACAAAGTAAAGGGCCAACGACACCACAAAGAAAATGCCTGCATTATTTAGATAGCCTATTGAAGCCATTTTCAAAAAATTCAGCACCACCACAATAGAAAATATCCACGAGAGTGCTATCTCTACCATCCGTTCCGCCTTTTCTTCTGTCTTCACTTCATTCTGGTAGGTACTTCTCTTTTTCACCCACCAATGGCAAACGCCATGCAACGTGAGAACAAATGCAACCGTAAAGATAACGGTGAGCAAAATGACACAAGGTATTATAAATACTATAGGTTCCATATTAACCACAAAATAAAAATTACCATACAAAGGTAAACGAATTTGTTACAATTGCTAGCTTATGATGCCCCAATATATACGCGACCAACTGTTTATTTGAGGCAGACAGGAGTTTCATATTGTATAAACAAGAGAAAAAAGATTAAAAAGCGAAGGTAAATGTAAGAGCCGTGGCTATAGTTGAATAATTATCTACGGATATAGGTTGGCTATCAACAAAAAAGGATTATTTTTGCAAGAAAGAGAAGACTATGGCAAAATTCATAAATCCACTGACCGACATCGGTTTCAAACGTATTTTCGGAGACAAAGAAATCATGATGAGTTTTCTAAACTCCCTATTTGAAGGCGAATTTGTGATCAAAGACATAGAATATCTCGACAAAGAGCAAGAAGCTCTTCCTGGTGATGAACGCAACATCATCTACGACCTCTTCTGCAAGACAGATACCGACATGGAGTTTATCGTAGAGATGCAAAGCCGCAGCCAACTGTTTTATCGCGACCGCATAATTTACTATTTATCGAGAGCCATAGCCGGACAGGGAATGAAAGGAGACAAATGGAACTACAAGTTGACTCCTATTTATGGCATCTATTGGATGAACTTCAGTCTCTCTGAAGACGGACAGGTGATAAACGACATATCTTTATACTCCAAACATCAACTGAAAGAAGGGGTGAATGCAAAACCCTTTACCGACAAAGTGCGAGCCATCACTATTGATATGCGCGCATTCAACAAAATACAAGCTAACTGCGAAACAACATTAGACCAATGGATTTATAACATCAAGAATATGGAGAGTATGACAACAATGCCTTTCAAAGAAAGGAACAACGTATTTGCACATTTGGAGACCTTATCGGACTACTATGCAATGGACATAGAAGACAGAAAGATTTACGACGCGGCTTTGCGCCGAAACAGAGACTATTATGCCACTTTGGAAAGCGCAAGAGTGGAAGGACTTGAAGAAGGTAGAGCAGAAGGTAGGGCTGAAGGTATTGAAGAAGGCAGAGCTGAAGGCAGAGCAGAAGGTAGAGCTGAAGGTAGGGCTGAAGGTATTGAGGAAGGCAGAGCTGAAGGTAGAGCTGAAGGTAGAGCTGAAGGATTCAAGGATGGCGAAGAAAAAGGCAGATCTGCGGGCATTAAGGAAGGTGAAAGAAAAACAAACATTTTCAATGCTAAAAAATTCAAAGAACTTGGCGTTGACATATTTGTGATTTCGCAAGCAACAGGTCTTACAATTGAAGAAATTAACAAACTGTAAGAATTGCCAGTTTTTTAAGTAAACACGTTAAGGTCTGTGTGTTGGTTTATTAAACAATTCAAAATACTTATAATCGTTATCAGGAAGCATGTCACAAATGTAAACAATATCTTCTCCTTTTAGCATTTTTATTGTATAAATAAGAGAAAAACTACAAATCATTATAACAAAGAGAATGAGCTCAAAAAGGGAAAAAACAGACAGCATAATAAAAACAGACAGCATAATAAAAGAGGAACAGAATTCTTCTATTTATATTGATTCCGATAAAAATGAACATTTCTATAATGCACACCCTACAAATACAAAAGAAGAAAAGACTGATAAAACAAGAGGACCATGGTTAAGTGATACTGGAAAAGCTGGAATAAGTATAAGCGCAGGCTACTTTTTCTCTCTCTTTTTTTTAAAGGACAGATGGTTTTCTGATTACGACACAGCTATGGGAGCCTTAAAGTTAATTGAATTGTTTTACTTTGTGGTCATTGTATCATACACCATAAAAGCCTGGGCAAACGTAACAAAAAAAAGAATTGTGTTAATGTGGCTTTTTTACATTATATACGCACTGTTGACTTTAATGGTGGCAGACATGGGGCTTCATAATCTGATTTGGCAACATAAAGAAAGGGTATTCTGTCCTTAAGTAGCATACCAATCGTCCCATTCCGCCAAAGGCTGCAAGAGAAACAAGCTCGGTAGTAACCATATATTTAAAGGTACTAATTTGTTTACATCTATTTATAGATGTAAAGAGTATGTTGAACGATTACACTTTGCAAAATAATTAAGTGACATGTCTACGGACGTCCGTTATTGATAAATACTCTAAAAAAACAAACCCGGAATTGAAATTCAATTGCGGGTTTGTTTTCAGATGTAACCTGTTTTACTTAATGCGTGGAGCTAAATGGAAATGCTGTTCAGGTCTACCAAACTTTAATTTAGGATAAATAGCTCCATTACCATCGTTAGGAACAATACGAATGTTGTCGATGGCAAAGTGGGCTTCCGTTATGTCATCATTCTTTGGACCATCGTAAGGGTTAAATGAGATGGCGAAACCGCCGAAATATTCGTACAAGTCGTCGTCGTCGGTCATTTTGTTGGCAAAATGAGTCACATAGTCTTCGTGGTTCTTAGGGTCGCCTAAGAATTGTGCGCTTAGTTCGTCTTGGAAATCTCCTTCTGAAAATTCTTTAGCTGAAGCCAAATAGTTACCTTTCCAGAAATCCCACATGAATTCTGACATAGGAACAGTAACAGTCATCCATTCACCATTGGTTGAGAATCCGTTTGATGAGATGTACCTCCAATCTTCAGGGTTACTCTTGTCGAAAAAGATTTCACTCGCTTGAAAGGCTGCACAATATTTTCGAACATATTCGATTTCTTGCTGATTGGCAGAAATGAAACCCATAGCGAGTGTCATAAAGTTTGTTGGCTCGTCAATATTAATTTCGAACTTAACCACATAGTTTTCAGCAGAAGCTGGATCTTTCATGATTAGGTCTTTGAATGGGCCGAATACGGTCTGAACATCATCGTATTCTTTGCCATCAGCCTCTGGCGCAAAACTTATGCCATCCCATTTCTCGGAGTTCTGGAAGATACCAAAGTTGTTTGTGCTCTTTAACGAGAAATTTTTAGGAACATCGGAAACCCATGCAGGACCGTTAACCATTGAATAGTTGCCATCTTTATCTTTCTTAATGGCACCAAGTTGGTAGTTTTTTTCAATATTGGTGTCGAAGTCGACCAATAAGTTCCTACAATCGCGCAAGATGATCGGACATTTTGTCTCTAAGTTGTTAACGATGTTGCGAACAGAGAAGGTGACATTGGTACCCAAATCTTCAGGCATGCGCACAGACACATCGGAATATAAATCTCCCCATCCTTCAATGTTGTCGCCAGACACAATGGCGGTTTTGCCGTCGCCATCGGTAAACTTAAATTCAAGGTTCTTTGCATCGCCAAGGAATGGACCTTTAACCTTCAAAAGTTCGCCGCCGGCAACAAACTCGTTGTAGACCATGTTGACAGAAGGGGTAATATCCACGTCGGCAAATTCCACACCTTCAAGGGTCAGTTTTTCCGAACATTCTTCAAGATAGACTTCAGCCTTACCTGTCCATGCCAAACCCATTTGTCCAGGCACGTATAAAATCAAGGTTGTGTCGGTCTTAATAGGAACTTCTACTGGTTGAAATCGTCCGTCTGGGCCTAACTGGTATAGAGTATAATCGCTCCATTGGCTATCGAAGACCTCTCGTCCTCTGATGTAGACTTTTTCTATGCGTCCCATGTTCTTACCCTTGAGTACAATACAGCCATCGCCGAAGTGAATAGTGTCGCCTGTTATATCCTTACGTCTGTCAATAATTGATTCTTGGGAATAAACACGGTCAACGGTAGGCGCCTTGCAAATAGCATCGCCAAGTGGATGTTCGAATGTTATGCTGTCGACCATTGCCTCCTTTACGTATTTTCCGTTTCTCCACAACCATACGTCGCCACTTGCAAAGGCGGTAAGGGTCGATGCTGCTGATATTAATAGTAACGCTTTTCTCATTTTAGTTCGATTTTAAGATTTTGAATGTGTGTTGACCTACTACGAGGATGTATGTGCCATTGGGGTATACGCTTACTGGTAGGGTTACGCTTGCTCCACTGGCTGTGATTTTGTTGAGTTGTGTGCCTCCCGTGTTGAGTAGGGTGATGGTTGTACCTTGCTCGACACCCGAAATGGTGACCTCTTCGGTCGCTGGATTCGGGAATATCTGGTAGGTGCAACCCGCTTCGGTAATGGGGGCTGCGCTCTGTTCGGAAAGAACGATACTGCGGGCTTTCTTGGTTGACGTGAAAACGGTTTGATTGCCGTCTTTAAGGTTCAACTCGAGGGCGCGTTCGTTGCTTTCGCCTTCTGATAGGAGAACGACACTCCTAACATCCTCTAAAGGATACTGGTCTTTCAAATCGGGGGCGTAATTAACTGTCAGGGTTGTGGCATGACCACTTGCCAACGACATTACACCCACCCCCAAGAAACACCAGAGCTTATGCTTGTTTTTCATAATAAAAGATTGATTTTTAACAGACTTTGGAACATTGTCTTTTTATGCAAAGAACTATGTTTACTCTTTAAATGATTAAATTTATAAAAAATCGGAATACGTTGTTCTTATAACTAATGTTTTGCTTGTAACTGCCTATTATTTCCAAGACACCTTCTCATCTGCCCCAGACTTCAGATATGCCTATATTGGCTTACGGCTCGGCAAGTTTCAGAAACGAGTTTTTTACTGGGCGGTGCTTGCATAATAAAAGCCCCTAAAGTCACATCCGGACTTTAGGGGCTTATTTTTCGCCACCAGTTGTAGCGTCAGTCTCTTATTTTACCAATTTGTAAGTTTTCAAGCCGTTGGCAGTCTTAACGGTTACTACGTAAACGCCACGGTTCCAAGCGGTAGTGGCAATAGAGCAAGCACCGTCTACCAATTTGTTTTCAACCACACGTCCAGCGGCATCTACCACAACGACATTGGCATTTTCTGCATTTACGATGAAGTAGTTAGAAACCTGGGTTGGGTAAACGTCGGCAACATCGTCACCGTTAACGGCAGCTACAGAAGACGCAATCCAACCTGGCATGTCTTCGAGTGTGATGATGCGTTCATCGTTCATAACCTTTGTCCACTCGTCAGAAGAAGTCTTACCGGTTACGAAGTCACCACCCCATGTGTTGTACCAAGGCATCCACCAAGACCACATGGCCTCTTCGTCGACCTGTTTCTCAATGTCAGGAATAGGGCCGTTTTCCGACAAGGCAATCAGTTTCTTTGCATTAACATTGTTCTTCAACTTGTTAAATGCAGAAGCGTTGCTAGAATAGTCGTATGCTGAATTGTAGATGTCGATGGAATGAACATCGTAATACTCTTCACCCGGATTCCAATCAATGTCGCCAACAGTAGCAGGATTCCAAACCCAAATAAGGTTCTTAACACCCTTTACCTTTACCATTTCGTCGAAAACAAGGCGATACAATTGCTGAAACGCCTCACCGCCCTGTGTACCCCACCAGAACCAACCGCCGCTAGCCTCGTGAAGAGGTCGGAAGATACCAGCTACACCTGCCTCCTGAAGTTCCAAGAAGTAGTCGGCAATAACGTCAATGTCGGCAACCATATTCTTGTATGGTTCCGATGTTACGTCCCATTCGGTTGTTCCTTTCTTAAATGCAGTTGTAAAGTCGAATGTTGTATTGGTTTCGCTATTTGCCGATGGCATATAGAAACCGTCGGTATCCTTGTTAGGGTTGCGCCAGTGCCAAGTAAAGGTTGGTATGCCACCCAAAGTCCAAACTTCTTTTGCCAAGTCTACACTTGAACGGGTGTAGTCTAGGAACCAAGTGTTGCCCGAAGAAGCCGACTGGCCGGTTGCATTCATAAAGTCAACACCAATCAACGCCGGATATTTGCCAGAAGACTTGAATACGGCCTGAACGTCTTCGTGCTTCTTCACACCGGCCGATGCTGTGCTCATATCGCCCAACATAACACCCGAAATGGTTTTAGTGCCGAAATTGTCTACCAAGAACTTGTAGAGTTGTTTAGCGCCTTCGGTAGCACCCGGAGTGACAGGAACAGCAGACAACTGGAAAGGAGTTGCTTCGGCATTGTCGGCCTCAATACGTACGTAATCGACAGGTACCCATGTCCATGCAGGAGTGATGTTAATGGTGTTTTCTCCAGCTTTCAGCTTGAACGAACCCACCTCCACTTCTTCGGTAGTAGCACCACCTGTAACAGAATTGTTGGTACCGTTAATTGAGCAGTTGAAAGTCTTTTTGCCGTATGCGCCATTAACGGCGATATAAACCTTATACTTACCTGCCGTTTCAACATCAAAGATAAAGTTGATGTAGTCGGAATCTTCGCTCATGTTTACGCAACCAGTACCCGACTGGCCTGCCAACGATTCGAGCTTACCCTTATAGTCGGCACACTCTGCCTCTTTCTGTAGAGGGGTATCGGCGCAAGGAGAGACAGCGGCAATGGCAGGAATACCAGCAGACAACATTGCTGCCGTCAAGCTAAAAGTTTTGAGTAATTGTGTCTTCATTTGTATAAATTTAGTTCAAGAACAATTGTAGTAATATAGCGAATTGTAATTCAAACTCTAAAATACATAAAATTATCAAGAAAGAAACACTTATGACAAAAACATTCGCAACAATTCGCCGCAACGCATAACAAGTTTGGCGAATGCACGGTGTACACACGAATGGTTGGAGAATTTTCTGGTAAAAGGGGGGAAGAAGGTTGACATAATATGTTTTTTTGCTATATTTGTAGTATTAACAATCTAGCTAGTTGTTTTCACACGCCAATTTAGGAAATACAAGGCAGATGAAAGCCTTGATAAACTTCAGTTTCTCTAGTTTCTAAATAAAGCACAAACAAAATCATTTACAAAATTCAGGTAGTAAATAAAAACACATATAAAGGAGGTCAACTATGACAAACGAAGAATTTGAAGCATTAGAACCAGTAATCACATACGATGATTGGGAAATCTCGGTAGACGAGAATGAACGTTATTTTGTACGAGTTATCGAAGATGACGAAATCTACGAGGTTGAGCTTGTTCACAAAGAAGAAAACGTCATCGGAGAAGGTGATGACGTGGTTGACTTTGGTGGCGACTTTGATGGCGAGTCAGACGATATGCAGTGGCTGATGAGTTTTGTTATTAAAGAAAAATAACCTACAGGCCAAAAGAAAAACACGGTTTGAATAAATTCAAGCCGTGTTTTTTTTGTCACATAAGCGTCCAATGGAAAGGATGCTTTCAGTCTTTTCTTATCTTGTCTCGCTTTTTTCAGCTCTTGCGTTCAATTTCGCGAAGGCTTTCCATCTTCTTCTTTTTCAAGAATTCGTAAATGCCCTCAAGGTGTTCGGTTACACGCTTGTTGCCAAATTCGTAAACCTTGCTCACAAGCCCATCAAGGAAGTCGCGGTCGTGAGAAACGACAATGAGCGTACCGTCGAAGTCCTTCAAAGCCGATTTAAGGATGTCTTTGGTCTTAAGGTCGAGGTGGTTGGTCGGTTCGTCGAGGATGAGCAAGTTAACCGGTTCAAGCAACAGCTTAATCATGGCAAGACGCGTACGTTCGCCACCCGAAAGCACCTTTACCTTCTTTGCCGAATTTTCGCCACCGAACATGAATGCGCCCAGTAGGTCTTTAATCTTATTGCGGATTTCGCCCTTTGCCACATCGTCAATGGTTTGGAAGACGGTAAGTTCGCCGTCGAGCAAAGAGGCCTGGTTCTGTGCAAAATAGCCAATCATCACATTGTGGCCAATGGTGAGTTTGCCATCGTGTTCCAACTCGTTCATAATGCACTTTACCATGGTAGACTTACCTTCGCCGTTCTTACCAACGAAAGCCACCTTGTCGCCACGTTCAATGGTGAACGACGCGTTCTGGAAAACCACATGGTCGCCATAGCTTTTACCAACGCCGTCGGCTATAACCGGATAGCTACCCGAACGCGGCGATGGCGGGAACTTGAGGCGAAGTGCCGAAGTATCTTCTTCGTCGACCTCAACCAAATCCAACTTCTCCAACATCTTCACACGGCTCTGCACCTGCAGGGTTTTAGAGTAGGTACCCTTGAAGCGTTCAATGAAGTCTTTGGTTTCCTGAATCATCTTCTGCTGTTCCTCGTACTGCTTCTGCTGCTGTTCGCGGCGTTCCTTGCGCAGTTCAAGGTAGTGCGAGTAGTTTACCTTATAGTCGTAGATGCGCCCCATGGTCACCTCAATGGTACGTGTGGTGATGTGGTCGACGAATGCACGGTCGTGCGAAATGACGATAACAGCCTTGGCACTTTCTACCAAGAAGTCTTCTAACCACTGAATAGACTCAATGTCGAGGTGGTTAGTCGGCTCGTCGAGGAGGATGACATCTGGCTTGCGCAACAATATTTTCGCCAACTCAATACGCATGCGCCAACCACCGCTAAACTCGCTGGTTGGTTTCTGGAAGTCGTCGCGCACAAAGCCCAAGCCTAGCAAGGTCTTTTCCACGTCTTCCTCGTAGTTGGTCTGCTCAATGGAATAGAACTGCTCGCTAATGGCCGACACCTTTTCAATAAGCTGCATGTAGCTGTCGCTCTCGTAGTCGGTGCGGGTAGCCAGTTCGTTGTTCATTTCCTCAATCTGCTTTTCCATGGCAAACAGTTCGGCAAAGGCTTGCGAAGCCTCTTCAAACACCGTGCGGTGGTCTTCGGTCATGAGGTGCTGTGGCAAGTAAGCCACCACCGTGCCCTTTGGGGCGGTAACGGTGCCACGGGTCGGGTTCTGAACACCAGCCAAAATCTTCAACAAGGTAGACTTTCCGGCACCATTCTTACCCATAAGGGCTATTCTATCCTTTTCGTTCACCTGGAACGAGATATTCTCGAATAAGGTAGACCCCGAAAATTCGACGGTCAAGCCATCAACTGAAATCATAAATAATACAAGTGTTTACGTTTTGAATTGCAAAATTACGGAAAAATCCGGTAATTTCCGTTGTACAAACCAATGTGGTGGACTACTATGGCCCAAACTATTCTTTAAGAAACAATGTTCAGTTTTAGAACATCTTATCTCTTTTTGCATTAATTTTGCAGAAAATTAGAACTCATAATGAACAAGACACTCCTTGGAGCAATTTCTGCCATCAGTTTGCTTACGGCTTGCAACCAAGCCAACAACAACAGCACAACAACTACTGCAGACTCTACGTCGGCCGATGCCTTCTTCTCGGCTGATGGACGTTTCCTTGACGTGCGCGGACAAGTGAAAAGCGTGACGATTAAAAGTACCGATTGCGATGCCGAGGGCAACACCGAAAGCGATGAATGGTCGGTTCAGACGTTCACATTTAACAAGAAGGGTATGCTGACGGGCGGATTCGGTCCCGTGACCAGAATTACGCGCGACAGCCAGGGACAGATTGTTAAGGAAGAAAGAACGGTTGACAACGAGGGCGATGTGGCTTGGGTGGACTATGCCTACAACGAACAGGGCTTGTTGGAATCGGTCACCACACACAACGAGGAATGGACCGGCATGAAAACCTACAGCTACGACAAGGAACTGAACTGCATAAGCTCGTGCGAACCTTCGACCGACGACGAACTGCTGGTTGAGGAAACCGAAGAGTTCGAAATTCTCGATCGAGACAGCCACGGCAACTGGACCAAGCGTTTCATTACCAACATCATTAAGAACGGTAAGGACAATGGTCACACCAATTGGGACACGACCGACGTGACCTATGGCATTGAGATTCGCGAAATTGTCTACAAGGAAAAGAGCAAGCTTCCGCTAGGCGACTAAAAAACATTTTTAGATATATGGAATCAGTCCTAATGGGCTGATTTTTTTGTTTTAGGGTCAAGGGGACTGGAACCTTGAACCCGCCCCAAGGGGCGCGGATCAAGAGTGCCTGTCCCCTCGACCCGTCCCGAAAATCATAGAAACTAATGACTAGAAAATCAAGAATATATTCTGAATCTGGTGTTTACCATGTAATGCTGCGCGGAGTCAATAAACAGCAGATTTTTGAAAATGCAGAAGATTACAGTTATTTCTTAAGCATTTTGCGGATGCTGGCAGAAAAGACAGAGAGTGGGAAACAGTGCACGATTTATGCATATTGCTTAATGAACAACCATGTTCACCTCCTATTGAAAGAAGATAATAAGTGTATTAGCGACATTATGCAGATAATTGCTTCGTCTTATGTGTTTTACTATAATAAGAAATATGAACGCGTGGGCCACCTTTTTCAAGAAAGGTTCAAAAGTCAACCGGTTTGCTCATTTGAATACTTTGTAACCCTTCTGCGCTATATTCACCAAAATCCTGTTAAATCACATCTGACGTCAAGAATTTCCGACTACCCATGGAGCAGTTGGCAAGAGTATTTAGGGTGTAGTGGTTTTTGTTCCGTCCAAGCCGTAATAAACCGTGTTGGTTTAGCTGAACTGAAGGAACTGGTAGAGTTTTCGTTGTCTGACGATGAAACGGCAGGAATACTAGACATCGCCACTCTTAAATATGTTAATAAGCCAAAGCTGCCAGACGCTGATGCGTGGAAAATTTTGAGTCAGTTATCAGGAACGTACAGTACCTCCGAATTTCAAAAGTTACAACGAGAAATCCAAAAAACACACTTAATTAGCGCACATAAACTTGGAATAAGTGTAAGGTCGTTAGCACGCATAACAGGTATCCCCTATTCAGTAATTCAGCGTTTTGTATCGAAGGGAGACTCACGGGTCAAGGGGACAGGCACTCTCGACCCACCATAAAGGATGGGTCGAGGTTCCAGTCCCCAAGACCCTCATCCGGTTCGCGCACATTGCCGGGTCAAGGGGACTGGAACCTTGAACCCGCCCCAAGGGGCGTGGATCAAGAGTGCCTGTCCCCTCGACCCGTCCCGAAATTTGGAATGGGAAGGGTGGGGAACGTAAAGAAACAGCAAAGGCTACCGAGTAGGTAGCCTTTGCCGTTATAAGTTCGGTTATAGCACATCGGCATGAGAGCAGATGCCATCGAATGCCTTTTCGCAGAAACAGATGGCGATGCCGTGGTCTGGGTCACATTCACACTCACCTACAATTGCCATGTCTGGGCTACCGGTGTTTTTTTCAGCAAATTTTGTCATCAAGAGGACAGTAGAAAACCCGACTTCATTAAAAAGGTCAGTCTTTTCTATAAGTTCAAAGTCCACGTATTCCTTTTTCTCTTCATCGTAATAGCAGGTTCCATCATAACAAGCGTTGCAGTATTCAAGCACCCTGTCGGCGATACGTGAGGTATCGTATTCATTTGTCAGCCACAATAGCAGAT
>JAKSKR010000012.1 GCA_024401645.1 Paludibacteraceae bacterium
TTGTGCAATACACAAGTGCGATAATTATCTGCGAGCAGGTTTTTCAGTGCCCTCCCAATTGAATGCGGTTTACATCCTTTGCGGCTTCATATTGTCCTTGCAATATGGCTGTCTTTATTGCTTGCACAGCACCATCATATTTGATGATGTCTTGCATCATTTCATTGTCCTTCCCCATACTTTACTTCATAATCTCGTCCAACAATCCATCGGTGTCCTTCTCAATGCCACGGATATCTTCCATAATGGCATCAAGAGTACGGAGCTGAACAGGTTTATAGAAATACTTTGTGAACGATAGTTCGTAGCCGACGATTGGTTCACCGAACTCTGCCTCGTCATCGTATGGCTTCACTTCCTTTTCATAGAATGCCTGAATACCACCGTCGTACAACAAAGGAATTTGCTCCACTTCGCTACGGTTGGCAGCCATAACGGGTTTGCCCTTCTTCAAGACAATGTTGCCATCTTTGTCTCTCTTTGGTCGTAGAACAGGAACTTGCCAATATCCGAACTCCTCGTTCTTGAAGATTTTGCTTTCGGGAGTCTCCTTGAAGTCAAGCAATAGTTGGATGATACGCTTACGGTCTTCGTCTGATGTCTCGCAATTCTTCTCTCCAAGATTCTTGCGAAGTGGAGTAGAAATATTCGTTGCGTCAATCAACTGAACATAGCCTTTGCGTCGTTCTTCCTTTCGATTTGTTATTACCCAAATGTATGTGCCTATACCCGTGTTGTAGAAATCCTTTTCTGGCATTGCCACAATCGCCTCAAGCAAATCATTCTCGATTATATACTTTCGTAGGTTGCTTTCTCCACCACCTGCGTTGCCCGTAAATAATGAACTTCCATTATGTACTTCGACGATACGAGTACCCAACGGAGTGTCTTTCATTTTACTTATGTTGTTGGCAAGGAATAGCATCTGACAGTCGCCAATATCGGGAAGAAGACTATTCTCTCCGTCGAAGAAACGAGGGTCGTTGACTTCCTTCTTATCTCCGATGCCCCAATTCTTCAAGTCCTCTTTCCAAGGTGTGCCGAATGGTGGGTTGGATATGCAAAAGTCGAAAGTCTCGCCTGCGTGTCCGTCCTGACTTATTGTTGAACCAAATGCGATATATTGGTGGTCGACGCTGCCAATTCTATAAGAAAACTTGTTGATATTGCCACTAATCATAAGGTCAGCCTTACAAGTGGCGTATGTATCTGCTTGCAACTCCTGACCGAAGATGTTCGTGCGAACTCGCTTGTTTTGTTCATTGGCGATTCTCTCAATCTCTTCTTGAGCGATGGTCAAGATACCACCCGTTCCACAAGCACCGTCGTAGATAGTATATGTGTTGTCAGTGATTTTATCCTTGATTGGCTCGATGGCAAGTTGACCAAGCAGACGGACATAGTCACGTGGTGTGAAGTGTTCTCCAGCCTCAGTCACGTTGTTCTCCTCATTGAACTTACGAAGCAACTCCTCAAAGATAGTTCCCATAGTATGGTTATCAAGAGCAGGAAGACGCTCTGTGCCATCATCAGAAAGAACGGGATTAGAAGAGAGGTTGATATTGTCGTCAGTAAACTTCTCAAGCAACGAACCCAAGCGACCTGCATCGGTAAGGTTGTCCACTTGCTGACGTAACTTAAACTTGTCGATAATATCTTGAACGTCTTGTGAGAAACCGTTGAAATACTCAATAACATTCATCTTCAAGCGTTGAGGGTCAATCTCATTCTTCAACGACTTCATCGTGAATGCCGACGTATTGTAGAACGGGAATCCCGTCACTTGAGTCAAGAACGGAGTGTAGTCCACCATATTGTGGTCATCACAGAATTTCTTCTTTTCCAACACAGCATCCTTGGTAGGTTCAAGTAGCACATCAATACGACGCAAAACCATAAAGGGAAGAATGATTTTCTTGTAATCACCCTTCTCGAATGCGTGAACTAACACATCGTTAGCAATATTCCAGATGAAGGAGAATAGTGCGTTGTATTGCTTGGTTTCCATAGTTGATTCCTAATAGTGGAATTATTTGTTGACGTTATTTCTATCCCACTCAGGTTTCTTCGTCGTTATTAATTCCGATTTTTTTATTATTACACGGTCATTTTCGTAAGGCTTGTCAAATTTATAATTTACAAGGTATTTATATCTTACCCCCAATGACCCATCGTTCATTTCGTGTTCCTGGCAATCAAATAGTGACTTTAGATTTCCGTAATAAAAATCCTCACCACTTTCCTTAAAGTGGAGATGAATAACGTTACGTATTTTCTTGTTGTCACACATAAATTATTTGATTACGCCCCCTAATTTACGACATTTTTATAGGCAATCCACCATATAGGCCGAAATAAATAAACTATTTCTACATCAGCACCGAAATAGATGAATTATTTCAGTATATTTACAGTGCTGATGTTGAAACAACGCACCAAAAATGTTGCATTTTAGAAATGTTGCATTTTAACTTTGAAACGTTGCACGTTGAGGCTGATTTTTGTTGTACATTTTTTCTTTGACTAAAACTATAACATTATGAATAAGACAGCAATCATTTACGCAAGAGTGTCTTCAACCACTGACCGCCAAAACACAGACAGACAAGTAATGGATTTAACAAAATATGCTGAGACTCACGGCTACTCCGTCAACAACACATTTAGCGAGAAAATCAGTGGTGCGAAGAAAAATAGTGAGCGTATAGTTCTTCAGGATGCAATCCAGTACGCAATCAGCAATCAGGTTGAGGCTATTTTGGTTAGTGAGTTGAGTCGATTAGGAAGAAGTGTATACGAGGTTCAAGAATCAATTAAAATTATTGCTGTCCGGTAAACGTTAACTTCTATAGAAAAATAAACTTTTACCGGACAGCAATAATATAAAATCTCAACATCAACAAATAAGCCCTCGATAGTTGTTTCTACCGAGGGCTTATTGTTTTATGGTAACTAGGTATTACCTATCGTTTAAGCACGAACTTCTTGCCGTTGCAGATGTATACCTTGTTTTCAACTAAATTTTGGCGACTAACCTGGCGACCATTCACATCGTAAATGATGCCATTAATGGTCATGTCAGAATCGGCATCAACAATGCCTGATGTTGTTGGTTCTTCTGGGATGACTTCGGCCTTACAGTCGAGGTTAATCATGTGGTAACCCATGCTGCAATAGTCGCCAGACTTGGTCTCAAAGAAGCCTGCAGGATTAACACTACCATCGGCATTACGCCATGCGGTATGGAAGTCTACCGTATTCATAGCAGGAACATCTGTTGATAAGAAATCGGCTGCAGTTGGTCCCGTAAACTTGGTACCAATCTTTGCACCATTAGTTACATCTAACTTATCGGAAACCTGATAATAACCACTATTATAGTAAACACCATTCTCGTAAGTACCTACATACTTGTCGTTGGCAGGTTTAATGCTAGCATCGTTATAGAACGACATCAGGTTACGGAAAGTACCATTGGTACAACGGTAAACCGAGAAGTTTGGCTTGCCAGAACTGTGAATATCGTTATTAACAGCGGTGCAATTGATGAGGCTACCCAACTTTGGATTATTATTGTCGGTAAAACCACAATGCAAATTCTCGAAAGCCAAACAATTAATAGCCACATGAGCAGAACCAATGCCAGAACCTCCAAGCTTAAAGCCGTTACCATCACAATCGCCATAGCCACGTCCGTCTTCGGTGTAACCGTTACGGAATGCAATACAGTTCTTAAGGGTAACAATACCAATAGGTCCGGTTTCAGCCTTCGCAAACAAGTCCCAACCATCGTCGGAATTGTTGTACGACATGCAACCATCGAATACATTACCTTCGCCACAAGTCAACTTCGCTGCAAAGCCATCGGCATTTTCCATGGTAGCATCGTCACAGTTGTTGTGTGCCGTACAGTTCAAGATAAGGTTGTAAGAAGGCCATTGCGAGAGGTCGGTATAACTTGAGTTGTAACGCGAAATCTGCAAGCCCGTATCTTGGTTCTTGCTGAAGACCATCTTTTCAATCTTGTTGTGGCTACCAGCCAACAACATACCATTGTCGCCAGCCTTGGTAATTTCAAAACCATAGAAGTGCCAGTACGAGCCACACATGTTAATGCCTCGGTTGCTGGCAGCAGTTGCCTGGCCTGTAAAGTCGAACACTACCTTTGCCCCCTTGTAAGCCGCAATGGTCTTCAACTTGTTTTCCTTTCCACTATTGCTTTCTTCAATAAGAATTGTTTCGGTAAAGCCATAGGTACCTTCTAGCAAGAAGATGACACCGCCTGGCTGTACATTCTTAATAGCAGCCAAAACGTTAGCAGGATTGCTGATAGTCTTACCGTCACCATTACCATTAGGCGAACAGAAAATGGTGTCGCCAAAGGTCATATTCTCGAGGTCAGAGCCTTCGGTTGTCGTACTGCCAGTATTATCACCTGAGCCAGTTTCGCCACCAGTTTCAGTTCCACCGGTTTCGCCAGAAGAAACCTTTTCCTTAACCGTAATTGTACCTGTTTTTTGTGCATTGGCAGCAGCACCCGTCGTAGACACGGTAAACTTAAATTCACCGACCTCCGTAGGGGTACCACTAATGCTTATTGTCTTGGCTTCGACGTTGATGTCAGCAGTTACACCCGTAGGCAAACCTGTTACAGTTGCGGAGGTAGCGTCTGACCAAGTATAACCAAATGCAGCAATAGCAGAACCAACTTCCACTTCCTGTTTAGAGGAACCCGAACCAGTCTTTGTTAGAGTTGCTGCCGTGGTAGTTGAACCACCAGTTTCGCCACCAGTCTCTGTACCTCCAGTTTCAGTTCCGCCCTCTGTACCACCTGTTTCGGTACCACTAGAACTGCCATCGGTAATTACGCCCTTACATTCTTCAACGGTTAGGGTTGCACCTGCGCCACACTTTGAGTCGCTAACCACACTCTGAACCTTGCTGACGTCGATTCCACTCAACGAATAGTAGGTAGAAGGAGTGAATGCCTTGCCAGTTCCCTTGGTGTTACCATTCTGCGTCTTGCAGCTGGTAAACATGCAATCGTCGAAAGTAAGGTAGCCCGGATCGCTACTTGATGAATAGTTCTTATAAGGGTCTTGCACGCCCACAAAGGCGGTCTTCTCAACGTAAATGCTAGAGTTATTGCCCGCACCTACACAATAGTTTGAAACCGTGCTGTTGTAGAGGCAGTTGAGAATGTGCACCTTTGCAAAACGCACACGCGGCATACGTTCAACACAACCCTGGTCCCACCAGCAGTACATGAATGTGGTGTTGAGGTGCCCCGCATCGGTCGTCTTTGAGTCGCTAGAGCCCCAGAGGTCGGTATAACGGTGATCGTTAGAACCACCACTACCTCCTGCTTTAGGAGCAATGAGGTAACGGAAACGACACCAAGTTACACAAACATAGTCTGACGCATTCTTACAGTCGAAGTTGCCATCGACACCATCTTGAAAGTCGCAATGGTCAACCCAAATGTTTGTGGTTTTATCGATGCAGAAATTGTCGTTTCCATCAACGTCATATGCACCTGCACTCTTGAAGGTCATGTTACGCATGATGATGTTGTCGGAACCCGACTTGAAATAAAGGATACCCGAACCGCTAGCTGTGCGGTTTGGATTATAGAGGTAAGAACCCGGCAAGCCATAGATGCTCTTGTTGACAACCTGCACCGAAATCATAGACGATACGGTGATGCCACCCTTTACATAAATGGTGTACTTGCCACTTGCCTTTAAGTATTTTTCGAGATCGCTAGCAGTGGAAACGGTTACGCACGTACCGCCTTCGCCACCAGTAATTGTCTTGCCCACTGTTCCCCAACCTACTGGTTTATTGAGGTCATAGGGCGAAGTCGCTGCCAGACAAGGCCATACGCTTGTCAGCAACAACAGAAGAGAAAGTAGTTTTTGTTTTATCATGTGTAATTTAGTTTATCGGTTCATTGAGTTTTTCTGTAAATATATAAACAAAATTGGCAATTATGGGCCAACTTGAAAGATTTTAAAAAAGGAACTCCCTACATGTCTCAACGGCAAAGGGAGTTCGCTTGCTTAATTCAAATTATAGTTAACTTCAAAATGTCGAAAGGGAGAAAAGGTTACCTTAAATTAACCTTGTAAGTAGCAACACCACCGTTCCACTTGAATGCCAGCACATAAATGCCAGCAGGAACATTAACGTCGAAAATTTGGGTTGGCGCTTTCTCTAAATTGTATTGGCCTAGAACCGCCCCCGACAGCGACACAAAGTCGACCGTCATTTCCGACTCTACCCCCCTAAACTCAATGTTACTTCCATTAACAGCAACTAGCGGAAGCTTAACACTTGCATTTAGCGAAGAATAGGTTTGTGTTGAATCGGTAGAAGGTATGGTATCCACTTCACTTGCATAAAGTGGCGCCAGGGCTTCGGCCCACAAATGGTGCATGGCTTGCCCACCACGTGTTTCACCATTCGGGTGAACACCGTCGGAAGCAATCAGCTCCGGATGCGCCAAGAAATAGCTGTAGAAATCGGGGCCTTTAGGCAGATTGTTGACCTCGGTCAGTTCATCGACCACGTCGAGGAACTTTGGATTGATCTGCCAACCGGCAACCGCCTCGTTTGTGGCAATTATGCGCGCCAATACAGGTTCAATGCCATGCGCTTTAGCAGAATCGATAATGGTCTGCATGTTGCGCTTATAGTTGTCGAGGTTCCAGTCGCCACCACCCCATGCGTCGTTCGTACCCATTTCAATGGCCCAGTGCTTCACGTTACCGGCATAGCGCAAGTAGTCGTTAAGGTGTGCCACCACCTCGGTACTGTTAATGCACCCAATACCGCCACGCAACATGGCAGGGGTGTATTGCGGAAATTTGGCATGAATGATGTCGGCAGTGGTCGAATCGGTATCCTGTTGTTTCAAGCCCATTTGGCTGATGCTGGTACCCATAAAGAACCACGTATCGTCACCACCCTTCGAAGCATCGAAAGCCTCTATTTCGAGAATCTGCCCCACCTCGTCTTCACTCACGAAACGGAACCAAGACATGCCTTGGAAATCGATGTAAACACCACGCGACATCACCTCATTATCCTTTACCTCGGCAGCCAACGTCCAATCGCCGTCTTGACCATTGGTAGAATTGGCAGAAGTCAATATCTGAAAGTTACGGAGCGGTGTGCCCGTATGTCCACATCCCGATGTGAAATTGGTTGCCCAAGCACAATCGCCAAACGACTCCCAAGTAACGAAGAGTCGGGTTGGTCCTTCACCCACATTCAAGGCAATGTCTTTCGAAGTGCATTGCTTCCAGTTGGTGAGTGTACCGTCGGTTATGTAAGTGTTCTCGCCATTGGCCGTGTAGGCCGTCAGTCCTCGGCTAATCAACGTGTTTGGCGTAATTGCCATGGCAACGCTGCCACACAACCAACAAAATGAGGAAAGAGAGAAAAAAGGGATTTTCATAAACCGAAATGCTTTAATGAATAAAAAAGCCATCTCTTGGCACAGGGTCAAGAGATGGAGAACTTATGTTCCTATTACTTTTTTATAAATTTATTAACCTTGCCATCTGCCTTCAAAAGGTAGATGCCTTCGTTCCAATTGCTAATGTCAACCTTGTTAACACCAGCTGCCATTTCATTAGCGAAGAGAACTCGTCCACTGATGTCTGAAATTGTGACAAGACCTTCGTTATTTAATACCATATTCAATTCTGCGTTTTCGGCAAGAAAAAACTTGTTTTCGTTTTCCGAAAAAATTTCGTTCACTTCAGTTGTTGAACATTCGTTCAAGGTTGCAGGTTTAGCTTCAGCCTTCCAAGCATCAACAACGGTCTTACCCCAATCAGCCGAAGCTGTCCAAGTCTGGGTATTGTTCCAGTTGCTGATCTTGAGGTCCTTATAAGAAGCAAGAACAGGGTCTTTTGAAGCATCCTTAACCACGTCGAGGTATTCAACAGGGCTACCATTGCCATACCAAGACCAAGCCAACCAACCTACATTCTTTTCCTTGCAGTAAGAAAGAATTTTAGCTTCGTCGACATCACCATCGCTGTGGTACCAACCAAACTCACCAATGCAGAGAGCCAAATCTTGATTGACAACACCGTCGATGTTAGGAATAACCTTATTGGTGTTACCGGCACCGCCATACATGTGAATAGAGAAGAGAATGTTGTTATCTACGTCGGCTGCCAAAACATCCTTACCATAAGTGTGGATAGTAGAAGCATTCTGACCATAACCACCAGCATCGACCATGATGCAGTGGCGAAGACCTGCCTTACGAATTACAGGGATAGCCTTAACATAACCATCGCGCCAAACAGTTGCCGCAGAAGAGTTGTGCCACTCGTTGGCAATGTTAATCATAACATACGATTCAGTACCCTTCAAAACCGATGCCAAGCCTGCAAAATAGTTGGCAGCAGCCACCAAGTCGTCAATTTCATCGCTACCAGTAACGTCGTGAACTTCGAGGATGGCAACCATGCCATATTCCTTACACTTGTCTACGATTTTCTTAACAGAAGCAGCATCGTCTTTGTTGTACTTGCCACCGTTACTCAATACAATACGAACGGCATTAGCACCATACTTGTTGATAGCTTCCAACTGGTCGTAAGCCGAGCTCTTGAACCAAGTGTAAGCCATATTTACACCACGCATTACGAATTCGTTGCCACAGTGGTCGAGCAACTTGGCTCCATCGACCTTGAAACCGTCAACGTCAGAAACCTTGAAGTCGTAGCTAGGAGCGTCGTCGTCCTTTTCAATGCGTACATAGTCAACAACAGCCCAAGTCCAGATAGGGGTCAATGTAACGGTGTTTGCACCAGCCTTAAAGTCGAAAGTAGCAACAAGGCTTTCTCCCATCTTGTCGGAAGACTTGTCGGTAGATTCGCCGAGGTTAGCAGTACCGCTAATGCCGTTTACAGCACAGCTAATCTGCTTGAAACCGTAAATTGAGTTGTAACCAACATAAACCTTATAAGAACCTTTAGAAGCCAAATTAACGGTAAGGTTGATGTAATCGTCTTCGTCCTTTAGGTTAAGGGCCGCCATACCCGACTTGTTTGAAACAGCCACATCGGTAGCCTTATAGTCGCTAGAGCACTCAACTTCGTAAATGCCTTTAGCTTCGTTTGCAGCACACATTTCGTCGCGTTCGCCTGCATTAGGGTCTGCAATATAAGTACCCCAACCTGGCATTTCGTCGAGAGTGATGATGAGGTCGCTGCTCATTGCAGACTTCCAAAGGTCAGCACTGGTCTGGTCTACAAAACCACCGTCCCAAGTCTGGTACCAAGGCATCCACCAAGACCACATATCTCCATTCTTTTGAGCCTCTTTAGGGTCTACGATAGGACCATTTTCAGTAAGGGCCATAATGTGGTTAGAACCCATCTTTGACTTGATGGTATTCCAAGCAGAAATGTTTGAATAAGTATTGCCGGCACCGTTATAAAGGTCAACACCAATAACGTCTACATAAGCGTCGCCAGGGTACCATTTTTCGTTATAAGCATAACCCTGTTTTGGGTCCTTTTCCAAGTTCCATACCCAAATAAGGTTCTTCACACCGTTTACATTAACCATGCGGTCGTAAACCAAGCGGTAAAGGGCCACATAGCTTTCTGCACCCTTTGTGCCCCACCAGAACCAACCACCAGAGGCTTCGTGAAGCGGACGCCAAATGGCTGCCACACCAGACTTCTGCAAGTCGAGGAATAACTCTGACACATGGTCAAGGTCGGCTACCAAAACCTTATATTCATCAGATGAGGTATCCCATTCCGTTGTTCCAGACTTGAACGCCTTCGTGTAGTCGAACTCTGTATATTTTGAATTTGCACTCTTATCGTAGAAGTTTGCCTCTTGGCCAGGACGCCAGTGCCAGTTGAAAGAAGGAATACCACCATCTTTCCACAATTCTTTAGCCAAAGCAATGCCACTGTTAGTGTACTGCTGGAACCAGCCCTCGTCAGACTGTGCGCCAGTTGCATTCAACAAGTCTACACCAACCAATGCAGGATACTTGCCACCATCTTTCTTATAAAGATAAGTAACATCGCCTTGAGTCTTATAACTAGAACCTCCATCCATATCTCCGCACATGATGCCGGAGATGGTTTTCTTTTCAAAGTTATCGTAAAGGAAGGTATACAACTTGCTTGCAGCCTCGGTTGCGTCTTTCGTAACCGGAGTCTTGCTAATTGCTGCATACGATGGGGTTACTAAACCACATGCCGCAGCCAATAAATAGAAGAATTTTTTGCCCATATATAGAATTGTTTATTTTTCTGTCACAAAAATAGATTCGTGCAGAAAAACAACTACGGACAAAAAATTCAAAAAGATGGATTATCGTTTCAACGAGCAGATTTTGGCGAAGAACCGAATATTTCCTTGAAACGACGGCTAAAATAAGACGGATCGTTGAAACCTACGGCATAAGCAACGTCGCTGACCGACATATTTCCGTCAGACAACAGCTTTTTCGCCAAATTAAGGCGGTATTCTGTAAGAATTTCCATAGGCGTCTTGTCGGTTATGGACTTTAAGCGACGGCTAAGGGTGGCCTTACTCATTCCCAACTCTTGCACAATGTCGGTGAGCGAGTATAGAGGATTCGTATAATTCTGTTTCACCAGGTTGATGATTTTCTCCAATAAAGGGTTCATGGTTTCCTCAACAACCGGTTCGGTACTTTCAAGCGACTGCGTCAGCACCTTCTGCTGTTCCTTCTGCTGCCACAACAAGAAATTGCAGATTTTCACCAACAACTCTTCGTCGGCAAATGGTTTTGCAATATAGTCGATGGCACCTATTGAAAGTCCCTTCAAACGGACACTATTATCGGTTTTAGCAGAAAGGAACAACAACGGAATGTTAGAAGTCATGGCATCAGCCATCAATTTCTCATACATTTCAATGCCATTCATGTTAGGCATATCGACGTCACTGACAATCAAGTCAGGAATCCTTTCATGCGCAAGTGCAAAGCCTTGTTCACCGTCATGAGCCTGCACCACCTCGACATAAGGCGAAAGCAAGCTGGAAATATGTTCCAGCAACAAGTTGTCGTCGTCGACCACCATAATGGTCTTGCCCGCCAACAAATCTTTGTTAATAGGAACATCAACCGTCATTTTTTCAGAAACTGCTGGCGCTTCATCTAGTTTTTCCTCGCGACACATCGGCAGGGCAATGACCATTGACGTGCCCTTGCCCGACTGGCTGCTGATGTTGATGGTGCCGTTAATCTTGTGCAGATAGTCCAACACAATTCTGAAACCGAAGCCGAAACCTTCTTCTTTTTCCGTACCCGTGGTAGAAGTCACATTCTCACCCGAAAGCAATTCGGCAATCTTTTCCTGCGACATGCCCACACCTTCATCTACCACCTCCACCATGGTCTTGTCGCCGTTTTCTGATAGACAAACTTTTACCAAACTACCCTTTGGCGAGAACTTGACCGCATTGGTAACAAGGTTACGCACAATGGTAGAGAACATACGGGCATCGGTCCATGTTGAATAGGCCGTATTTCCTTCTAAACGGAGTTCTATATCTTTTTCGCCAGCCAAGCCGTCGAGCAAGGCCAGCGCTTCCTTTACCAAAACATTGGCATTGGTTGCCGATAGGTGACAAGCCAACATACCCTCGTCTTCCGAAGCCCACTGCAACAGGTTAATCATCTGTTTCTGCAAGCCCTCCGACTCGTTGCTCAACTGCACCAATAAACGTTGCTGGTCGGCCGGAGCATAAACCTGCGAAACCATGCGCTTCAGGGTTGAAACAATGGCAAACATTGGGTTTTTAAGGTCGTGCGCCACCACCGAAACAAGTTGGTCTTTCTGCTTGAGTGTAGCTAACAGCGATTCGTTCTTTGCCTCAATTTCGGTTTGGCGTGTTTCCAAAAGCTTATTCGCATCGTTCAAGTCGCGGGTACGTTCGTTGACCATACGTTCCAATTCGCGCTTATTTTCTACCATGCGCCTCATACGCACACGATAAATGGCATAGAAGGCCGCCGCTATAAGTAACAACACCAGAGCTGTGAACCAAAGGCTCTTCCACCAAGGTTCTGATACATAAATTGGCAATTCAACCACTTGCACCACCTTGTTGCCCGAGAATGCCGCCAACTCAACAGTAAATGTGCCTGCAGGCAAGTAAGTTATGTCTATGTTACGGTTCTTCCCCAAATCAACCCATGCGTTGTCGAGTTCTGGGATGCGGTACTTGGCTTCGAGCTTGTTGACCAACGAGAAATCGACCAATTCGAAACCGATAGACAAGTGTGTCTGGCTATAGGCCAAGCTTAACCCTTTCGTCTCACTTAACGGTTGAGGCAAGAGTTCAGAACCACACAACACGGGTTCGCCATGAATGCTCAACTGGGAAAATGCCAGGTAACTGGCCGCATGCTGTTGCTGCACGCTAGGCTGCACGCACACGAAGCCATCCTTACAGCCAAAGAACATCTTTCCGCTAGAAGTCAGCACACAGGCACGGCCTGTAAAATAGTCGGCAGACGGCATGCTGCTTGCCGGCATCACACACTCGTAAGTCTTATGTTTGGTGTCGATAGCCAAAATGCCATTCGAGCCACTAGACCATAGAATACCATTGCCATCGACCAAAACAGACGCATATTCGCCCATAGGCAAATAGTCGAGACGCCCGTAGGCAGAGTCGGTGCGACTAAAGGCATAGATACCCTTGTTGGTTGCAACAAAGAGCTCGTTATCGGCATTTGCCACACAGTGGCTAGGATGCAACGGATTTGTCTGCATCGACTTGTCGGCATCGGGCATTATGGCACGGAAACGCCCAGACAAATTACTCCAAACCGTACGCGCCGAGACAAGCCTTACAGAACCATCTGGCTTCTGGTAAGAGCCTTCGAACCACAGGTCGGGATAATTATTCATTGAAGTGTCGGCAAGGGCAAGGCGTTCCCAACTGTTGTTCACACCATAATAAATACCATCGCCAGTAGCCGAAACATAATAAGCGCCATTGGTCGTTTTCAAGACATTTTTAGTCGTGAAGATTGGTTTCTGTATGCCATTGTAGTGCACATTCGAAAGATGGCCGGTTGCCAAGTTAAAGCGGCTAGTTTCACCACCCCAGTAACCCAGCATATAGTCGTCGTCATCTTTTATGATAGACAAGACACTGTTTGCCGAAAGTCCGTGGAAGGTGCGTTTAACTTGGAACATGGTATCTATAAGGTACATGCCCATGCCATCGGTACCCATCAGCACTTCGCCATTTGAAGTCTCACAAAAAGCCGAGCCCACAGAAAGGGGGACACCAACATCTTTCGACTTAATGTAGGCATACTTGTCGACCGACGTTGTGCGCCACACACCCGAACTTATGGTCGATACCCAAATGTTATCTTCGGCATCGGCGTATAGCGAAGAAATTTTAGTCAAGGATCCTTCGGGCTCATTTAGTGGTACAATTTTGTCGTATTGGAACTTAGCACCATCGAAACGGCATTTCCACAAGCCATTATCTAGGGTTCCCATCCAAAGGTTACCGGCCTTGTCGGCAGTCATGGCAGATACATACTTAAACGGAGCATCTACTTTGGTAAACTTGGGTAAAGAAGTTTCACCTGTCAATTCGGCAAGCCAAATGTCGCCAACAGGCGAACAGACAAGCATGTGCTTATCGTCGAGCCTAAATATTTCACCAATCAAAAGGTCTTTTAATGCTGACGAGTTCTCGTAAAGCGGTTTGCCCTGTTTGTCGAAAATCTGCACACCGCCAAAGTGTCCAATCCAATAACGGCCATAAACGTCGGTACAGACATCGAGAATGGCATAAAATCCTTTAGTACTTATCTTGTCGAAGTTGTCGTTCGCCTTGTTATATTTATAAATGCCACAGGCGGTAGACAGCAATCCGGCGCCATCGGCTTGAACGGAAAAACCTTTCAAGTCATATTTCTTCTTATCTTCTGGTAGGAAAGCCGAAATGTCGGTAAACGCATGTTTCTGTTCGTCGTACGAGAAAATGACGCCATTCGAGCTGGTGAAGGTAGGCTTACCGTTGGGTAGCATGAACGAATAGTAGACATCGTTACGCAACACAGCCGAGTCGGTTGCCGTAGTAAAGTTCTTGAAATTAACGCCATCGAAACGGCTAACGCCATAAAGCGTTGCAAACCACATGAATCCGTGAGAATCTTGGCAAACAGAATTAACCGAATTGCTACTCAAGCCGTCTTCTATAGTATAATGTGTAAATAAAACACGCTCTGCCCTTAACGATGAGAAGGACAACACCATAACCAACAGCACTACTATTTTAATCAGACGGTTCATTTGAGTTTCTTTTTCTTCAAAAATAATAAACGGCATTGACTTTCAAAAATCTAAATCCGCTTTTTAGCTCAAATCAACCAAATTGACTATGAGAGAGTGTTTTTTGAGCACAAAAAAGCTCATGCAAAACACAAGTCAACAAAAAAAGCGACACGTTAAAAACGTATCGCTTCAACTAGCTTATTGTTAAGCACGGGATGAGAGACTCGAACTCCCGACACCTGGTTTTGGAGACCAGTGCTCTACCGACTGAGCTAATCCCGTGTATTTCGTTGCGCAAAGATAGTGAAAAAATCATATTGCACAACTCCACACATTCCTTTTGAACGAAAAAAGTTGATTTTTTACCGAATTTTATATCCAAATGCGTCAAAAATCCTAATAGTTCATGCCATAAGGACGATGGTAAGCACGTTCGCGGTAAATGAACTTAAAGTTCACCCAATCGTCGGAATGGTTATAGGCATCTACCGCAAAATACTTCACATAAAGCGTTGCGGTTTCGAACAAATTAGTAGGGAACGCATCGGCATCGACTTTAGGCGGATGAACACCGAACAAATGAATGGAGTTGATGTTGACGCAATCGGCAAAACTTTCCACACCAATATTTTTAAGTGTACGTGGCAAATCTATCGTTTTCAATTCCTTGCAACCGGCAAAAGCCCTATCGCCAATAGACTCCACCTCGTCGGGTATGGTAAGTGCGGTTAATGAATGGCAATTTTCGAAAGCCTTGTCGCCAATGCGCTTAACCTTTTCAGGGAACACCACTTGCACCATATCGCCACAACCGCTGAAAGCGCCCATTTCTATTATATCTATATTATTAGGTATAGTTATGCTCTTTAGGCGGCTACATTCTTGGAAGGCAAAGCGCCTAATTTCAACCAAGTCGGGCGGCAGAACAACCGAAGTCAAGTCTTTGCTGTAGGCAAAAGCACCTGTTGCAATGGTGGTTGTATTAGTAGGTATGGTGTAAACCTGGTCGGTCTTACCCGACGGATAGGCCAACAGGCGTGTACAGTTCTTGGTGAACAACACTCCATTAATATCAACATAGTCTTTATTATTGTTGTCGACCGTAATGTTCTTTAAAGCCCAGTTGTGCCAGAAGGCACCATCGCCAATCTCTTCAACCGCAGCCGGAATGTGCATCTTTACCAACCCCGTGCAGAAGTTGAAAGCCTCGGCGCCAATTTCCTTAACTGATGTTGGGATGACCATTTCGTACATATTGCGGCAACCATAGAATGCACGGTAGCCAATAGACGTAATAGTATTAGGAAGATTCACCTTCGACAGGTTCTCGCAGTTGGCAAAAGCGCTGTCGTCAATAGCAACCACCTTAAAAGGTAGGCCCTTGTAGGTGACATTTTCGTCAATTTTTACAATTCCACCTGTCTTTTTATCAGAACCGGCTACCCTTGCCGTACCATCGCCATATATACGGTAGACGATATTTTTCAGTTTAAATGTCTCTGAAGGCTGTGCATTTACCCCTAAAAAAGATATTATGCAGCATATTACGAGTAAAATTCTTTTCATTCTGATGTCCGTTTGAATATTTTGTTCTAAATTATCGATACGAAGTTAATTAAAAATCCGTCAATTTTTAACGGATTCTTACACAAAAGCGTCTAAAACACGTGATTTTAAGGGCATTGGATTATTCACTCAAATAAGCTGAAGAAAATGTGCTAACACGAAATTTAGTTTGCACACTATCTTTGCAGTGTTCTTAGAAACAACTAAGAACTGGTTTACACTCATATTTAAAACTACTCTAATTCTAATTACCATGAATAAAAGTTTACTAGCATTACCTTTAGCACTCGGCCTTGCAACTAACGCAATGGCACAGATGGCTAAGAACAACCCTGAAAAGTTTTTAGGTAACATTACCACCTCTTATAACTGGCAAGAATATTGCGACCCCCAAGAATGTAGCGGCAGCTATGTATATTCTGACTATTGGAACCAGGTGACTTGCGAAAACGCCACCAAGTGGGGTTCAGTCCACAGCGGCTGGGGCAAGTTTAACTGGACCAATGCCGACAGAACCTACAACTACTGTAAGCAGAAGGGCATCATTTTCAAATACCACGCACTCATTTGGGGTAGCCAACACCCAACTTGGATTGAAAGTTTAAGTGTAGAAGACACCAAGAAGGCCATTATTGAATGGTATGACGAAGTTGCAAAACACTACCCTGATTTGAAGATCATCGACGTAGTAAACGAAGCCATCTACTCTGGCAGCGACTACCACTCACCTTACAAGCAGACCAAGATTATTCAGGCTTTGGGTTCGTTGGCAGAAGACCGTGCACAGAAAGAAACCGGCAGACGCCCTAGCTACAACTGCACCACCAATGGTTACCCTAACACCAATTCGTACCAGTGGATTGCAGAAGCATTCCGTTTGGCACGCGACCGTTGGCCAGATGCAATCTTGATCTACAACGACTATAACACCTTCCAGTGGCAGAAGACCCAGTTCATTGACCTTATTAATGGTTTGAAAGCTTGCGGTGCACCAATTGATGCAGCAGGCAACCAGGCTCACGACTTGAACGACATGAGCGGTTCACAGTTTAAGGCTGCCCTTGAAGAAATTCACAACAAGACACAGATTCCTCAATACATTACCGAATACGATATTGCGAAGAAGAACGACGCAACCTTCGAAACCCGCTACAAGGAACAGTTCCCTATTATGTGGGAAGCAGACTATGTTGCCGGCGTAACCCTTTGGGGATGGGTATACGGTAAGACTTGGGTAAACGATGGCGGCGATAGCGGTGCTTCTGGTTTGGTAAGAAACTGCCAAAAGCGTTCAGCTTTCACCTGGTTGGAAAACTACATGAAGACCGATGCTGCAAAGAATGCAAAGAGCCCTATCATCATCGGCCAGAAAGGTGGCGTAACTGCCGACGTTAAACTTTCAGCAGAAACCGTTACCGAAGGCGAAGAAGTTACCATTACCGCAACTGCAGAATCGAAGAGTGGCAAGATTACCCACATCGACATTTTCGCTAACGACGAATTGCTTGTCAACAAATGGGTGGCTCCTTATGTTTGGACCTTCACTCCAGAAAAGGCTGGCAAGTACACCATTAAGGTCACTGCTTACGACGACCAAGACAAATCGAGATCAGCATCAACCGATTTGATCGTATTCGAACCACAGAAACCATTCAACGGTGTTGCAGCTAGCATTCCGGGCAAGATTGAAGCTGAAGAATTCGACTTCGGCGGTGAAGGCAATGCTTACCACGACAACGACGAAGAAAACCGCAACAAGGGTAACCGTAACGAAGGCGTTGACATGAGCAACACTGCAATTGGTTACACCCAAAAGGGCGAATGGATTGAATACACCGTCAACATTGCCAAGGAAGGCAAGTACACCATGTCGGCAGCCGTAGCTTCTGGCAACGACAACTCTGCATTCAAGCTCTACATCGACAACAAGGCAATCACCGGCACCGTTGCAGTTCCTAACACTGGCGACTGGGAAACCTTCACCACCGTTAAGGAAGATGTGCAGTTGCCTTCTGGCGAACACGTTTTGAAACTCGAAATTGTTAGCGACTGGCTTGACATGGACTACATGAGATTCGACGACGAGAACTCTGCCAACGGCTTCAAGGTCATCAGCAGCGACGAGGTAGTCGTATTCCCTAACCCAGCAACCACCCACATCAGCGTAAGCGGTGTTGACGAAATTGACGAAATGGTTTTGGTTGACGCAACAGGCAGAACAGTAGCAAGCTCTACCACAACCGAACTCGACATTCCATCAACTTGCAAGGGCGTTTACAGCCTCCGCATCTCAACCGAAAACAACGTAATTGTAAAGAAGGTAATTGTTAAATAAACTCAACTGAGCTAAAATCAGAATCAAAGGCAGACTCTCACACACGGTCTGCCTTTCTTTTTGTCTAATAATCTCACCAATTCATCTCTAAAAAACACCAATTGGGTGGTTTTGCAACGTTTTCTGCTTCATAAGAGCTATATTTGTAAGTAAGAGGACATTTTATAGCAAAAATCATATCATGCACAAATATTCTTTACTGCTTGCCAGCTTAGTGCTAAGTCCGTTAACAACACTAGCCCAAGAAAACGAGGCTCCAACCATAGCGAGCTACTCAACCGAGAGTTACCGTTTCACGCTAGACGACTGCTTGAAATATGCATTCGGCAACAGCTATGAACGCCAGAACCTGAAACTGTCGGAACAATCGGCAGCCGAAATGGTGACGCAAGCCAAGAACAACCGTAACCCCAACGTAAACCTTAGTGCAGGCGAAAGCGCACAGCACGTAGGCTCGAGCAGCAAGGTGAACGTGAGCGGCAACGTTGGCATTAACGGCGGCATTACCCTTTACCAAGGCGGTAGCATAACCAACAACATTAAGCTCAGCCAACAGCAAGAGGAAGAGGCAAAGCTACGCACCCAAAAATATGACAACAGCCTCAGCATCGAGATCTTGAGTTCTTACCTGTCGGTTCTTCGAAACGAGGAAACCCTGAAGTACAAGACCTCTATCGTCTCTACAAGCAAGGAACAGGCCGACATGGGTAAGAAGAAGTACGACGTGGGCACCATGCTCGAGAGCGACTACCTTATTCTGGAAGCGCAATATGCCGCTAACCAAACCGACACCCTCGATGCCTACATTTCGCGCTCAACCAACCTTCTGTCGTTGAAGAAGCTGTTGAGCATGGCTCCCGAGGCTAACCTCGAGTTGGTTGCACCAGACACGTCGACCATAGACGCCCTTGCCCTTCTGCCTAGCCAGGAAGAGTGCGTAAGCAAGGCTCTGCAAACCATGCCTGAACTGAAACTCAGCAAAAGCGCTATTGAGATAACCGAAACACAGACTGCCATAACAAAGGGCAGCCGACGCCCTACCATTAGTGCAAGCGCCGGCATTGGAACCAGCCACCGCGACTTCGACGATGTGGGCCAGCAGTTAGGCGACAACTTCAGCCAACAGGTGGGTGTTTCGTTGAGCATGCCTATCTACGACCGCGGTCAAACCAAGAGCAAGTTGGAACAGAACCGCATAGCCAAACAGCAAGCCGAAATAGACTATGCAC
This sequence comes from Paludibacteraceae bacterium, assembly GCA_024401645.1. GTDB lineage: Bacteria > Bacteroidota > Bacteroidia > Bacteroidales > Paludibacteraceae > Physcocola. The sequence continues at coordinate 19,458 of JAKSKR010000012.1, forward strand.
AAACCGAGCTTAACATAAGGCAGACCGTCATTCAGCAATACCAGAACGTGAAGCTGGCCTACGAACGCTACAAGATGACCAAGTTACGCTGCAATGCCTACGGCGAGGTCTTCAAGGTTTACAATGCCAAGTTCAACGTGGGCATGGTTGTCATTACCGACATGCTTCAGCGCCAAGACAACTACATCAACGCCATTAACGAATACGTCCAAGCCAAATACGCCTTCATCTTGAACCGCAAGATTCTAGACATCTATACAGGCGAGAACATCAGCATGGGCAATTAATCATTTCGAGAAAAAGAAAAGAACACAATATGGAATCAAAAACAACAAAGAAACTGATAGCCGTTGTGGTTGTTGCCGCCATTGCCGGTGGCGCCTACTGGCTATTCAAGCCGAGCAAGAAGTCGGTTAGTTTCGCTACCAGAGTCGTAGCTAAAGATACGGTTAAGACTACCGTTACCGCAACAGGTAGCGTTGCCCCTGTTGACAAGGTGACAGTGGGTACACAAGTGTCGGGCGAGGTGAAGAAGATTTACGTCGACTTCAACAGCCACGTTAAGAAGGGCCAGCTACTTGCCGAACTCGACAAGTCTACCCTAAACGAAAGGGTTAAGCAGTGCAGCGCCTCGTTGCAGAATGCGACCAGCTCGCTAAACTTGGCACAGAAGAACTACAGCCGCATAAAGACCCTCTTCGACCAGAAAGCCGCAACACAAAGCGAGCTCGACGAGATGCAGCACTCGCTCACCCAAGCGCAGAGCCAAGTCATTCAGGCACAGACCAACATGCGCGAGGCTCAAGTGAACCTGGGTTATGCCGAAATTTACTCGCCAATCGACGGTGTGGTACTGGGCCGTGACGTTGAAGAAGGACAGACCGTTGCAGCATCGTTCAACACCCCTACCCTCTTCACCATTGCCAAGGACTTGAAGAAGATGCAGGTAGAAGCAAACATTGACGAGGCCGACATAGGTTCTGTAAAGAAGGGCCAAGCCGTAACCTTTACCGTCGATTCGTACAGCGACTTGACATTCAGCGGCGAGGTGAGCCAAATTCGCCTTAACCCAACTACCACCAACAACGTGGTGACCTACACCGTCATTATTAGCGCACCAAACCCCGACGAGAAGCTATACCCTGGCATGACTGCCAACATCAGCATCGTTACCGAACAAGTGGTAGACCTTACCATTCCGTCGGCAGCTGTTAACTGGATGCCTAGCGAAGAGGTGTTCCGTGCCCTTCCACGCCCTAAAGGCAAGCCTGAAGGTGGACCAATGTCGGCTCGCGACATGGAAAGGGAAGAAGGCATTAGACCTGCCAACACCCGTAACGAGAAAACCGTGTGGATTAAGAACGGCGACGTTATTAGGCCAAGACGCGTGCAGGTGGGATTAAGCGACGGCATTAACTACATTGTTAAGAGTGGCGTTAATGCGGGCGACACCATCATTACCAACGCCACCGTAGGCGAAAAGGTAAAAGGCAACAAGGGTGGAGCCGGCAACCCATTCATGCCACAACGACCAAAACACGGTTCAAAGAACAGCGCAAAAGAAGCTGCCGGAAACGGTGGTGCTCCTGCAAAATAAATTGAATTATGGGCGAGAACATCAAACAGAATCAGTCTAACCAGCAGCAGCCTACAGCAAAGTCAATCATCAGGATTGAAGACCTTAAACGCGACTTTGTGGTGGGTAACGAGGTGGTGCATGCCCTGCGCGGAGTCACCTTCGACATTAAGGAAGGGGAGTTTGTAGCCATCATGGGCACTTCGGGTAGCGGAAAGTCTACCATGCTGAACATTCTGGGTTGCCTAGACAAGCCAACAAGTGGGCACTACTATATTGATGGTGTAGATGCGTCGCAATGTTCGAAGGACGAGCTGTCGTTCATCCGTAACCGCAAGATTGGTTTCGTGTTCCAAAGCTACAACCTTCTACCCCGCACCACGTCTATTGAGCAAGTGGAGCTACCGCTCCTCTACAATAGTTCCATCAACGCAAAGGAACGCCGCGAACGTGCCGAACACGCCCTCGAGTTGGTGGGTATGGCAAACCGTGCCAACCACACCCCCAACCAGATGTCGGGCGGTCAGCAGCAACGTATTGCCATTGCGCGTGCCATTGTGAACGACCCTGTCATCTTACTAGCCGACGAGGCGACCGGTAACCTCGACACCCGCACCTCGTACGAGATTATGAGTCTGTTCCAAAAGCTTAACGACCAAGGCGTAACTATCGGCTTCGTTACCCACGAGCCCGACATTGCCCTTTTCACCAAGCGCCAGGTCATGCTTCGCGACGGACGCATCATGAAAGACCTTCTGGTCGACACCCAATCGGCACAAGCTGCCCTCGATGCCCTTCCGGCATCTGACGACTATTAAAAAACAATACGCATGAACATAGCCAATCTATTAAAAGTGGCGTGGGACGCCATTTTAAGAAATAAGACAAGAACGCTGCTCACCATTCTTGGTGTAGTCATCGGTATATCTTCAGTCATTGCCATGGTTAGCCTTGGCCAAAGTTCGCAGCAAAGCATTACCGAACAAGTATCGTCAACCGGTACCAACATGATAATGATTATGCGTGCCAACCAGCGCCGTGGTGGTGTGAACATGGGTTCAGACAACGCACAGTCGCTCACCATTGCCGACGTCAACGTCATTGAGAAACAAGCCAAATACGTAAGCATGGTGTCTCCGCTAGTCAGCGCCGGCGGACAGATTGTAAGCGGCAACAACAATGCCCAAGGTTCGTTGCAAGGCGGATCGACCGACCTGTTGGAAATCAGAAAGCTCTCATTGGCAACCGGCAGCAACTTTACGAAGGAAGATATTTCGAAGTATTCAAAAGTCTGTGTCATTGGTCAAACCGTTGTCAATAACCTTTTCCCCGACGTAGACGACATTTCGGAAGTCATAGGTAAGGACATTCGTTTTAAGGGTGTTCCGCTTAAGGTTATCGGCGTACTCGAATCGAAGGGTAACAACAGCATGGGTCAAGACCAAGACGACGTCATTATTGCCCCTTACACTACCGTACAGAAACGTTTTCTAGGCACCAATTACCTTCAGATGATTTACTGTTCGGCAGTCAGCGAAGAGTATTGCGACGATGCGGTTACCGAAATCTCGCTCCTCTTGCGCGAAAACCACCGCTTAAGCGACGAGCAGAACGATGACTTTGAGGTTAGAACCCAGGCTGAAATGCTGTCGATGATGAACAGCATGACCAGCACCCTAACACTTTTGTTGGCAGCCATTGCATCCATCTCTCTAGTTGTGGGTGGTATTGGCATCATGAACATCATGTACGTAACCGTAACCGAACGAACCAAGGAAATTGGTCTTCGCATGGCAATTGGAGCACGAAGCAAAGACATCTTGTTGCAATTCCTCATCGAGAGTGCCATTCTTAGCTTGGTGGGAGGCTTAATAGGCATCATACTGGGCTTACTGCTCTCCTACGCAGGTTCGTCGGCTCTTGGCATGCCATTCGTGGTTAGCTATTCAGCCATCGGCCTATCGTTTGTGGTATGTGCCGCCACCGGCATCTTCTTCGGTTGGTACCCTGCCAAGAAGGCAGCCAACCTCGACCCTATCACAGCATTGAGATACGAATAAGTTAATTAAGAAGCTGTTTAAAAATTTTACGAAAGAATTCTTATTGGACATTTTATGGATCTTTTTTGTCTATTTTGAATGTTTTTCAGTCACAATGGAGTTTCCATTGCTCCTTTCTAAACCATTCAAACTATCCTAAAAAATCTCTCATAAAATTCGCCAATAAAAAAATTTAAACAGCTTCTATGTGAATAACGAGGAATCCCCAATAGCAAAAAACTATTGGGGATTTTCTTATGCCAAGCCATCGGCACGACTTATGTTATGGCACATTTCACTATCTTTGCACCATCTACACAAGAAAGACGCGTATGTACAAGATATTTTGGGCACAGAACGAGAATCCGGCTCAACCAAGCACCATGATTGAAGGTGACAAGATGGAAGCCTACACGGGCACCGAAAGCCAAAACAGACTGATGATGAAATTTGGCGAGGTTAGGCAATGGACTTGCACCGAAGCCATAGCCGAACAGAGGGGCTACAACAAGAAATACGACAAGGGATTCAATTTCGCCATTAAGGAAGGGGTTGGCATCACCATCAACTCTTCATTCTTGACGAAAGACGTGAACGGCCGTCGCATTTCTTACATCTTCTTTACCGACAATACAGACCTCGAGGCCTCCCTTACCGACCTTAAACACTATGCGGCAATGTGTGGCAAAGAACTGAACCTATCTGAACTTGAAGAAGCCATTAAAGACATTAAGGCTGGTCCTAGCAAGCCTAAAGACGAGAATGCCAGCAAACTCGCCAACATTGGCGGTGGCTACGAGCGCATCTGGCAACACATAAGGAGACACTAATTTGTTACCAAAAAGTTTTTAATTCAAGACTTTAGCAAACTAAATTATCTCCCCATTCCACAGTTGTCTCAAAAAATCGTACACATATATAAGTTCAATATTCGAGCTAGTCACACGATTGATGCGATCTAATGAGACAATAATTCTCCGGCATTCAGGATAATCTTCAGCAAATTGAGCCAGACCTTTCATATGTTTGCTTTGTATTTCCTCTGCCGATTTTATCTCAATTGCAACCCTTGCCTTCCCAATAACGACATCAACTTCCTTACCCAAATAAGTTCGCCAATACGATAGTTCCTCATTAATATGGTTATAGCCCATATATGCGACCAATTCTTGAATAATAAACTGCTCAAAAGCGTGTCCAAACTCTGGCATACCAGGCAACATTCCCGAACGTTTTAACAAATAATTGCTAATAGAAACATCGAAAAAATAAAACCTCGGGCTCTGCACACATTGCCGTTTTCCATTCGCATTAAATGCGGGAATAAGATAACCAATAAGTGTATCTTGTAAAACAGAGAAATATTCCTTTACAGTGTTTGCGCTAACGCCACAATCGGCAGCTATATTATTATAGTTTATCATTTCTCCACTTGTCTGTGCTGCAACTTCCAAGAAACGACTAAACCCAGCCAGATTGCGAACTAAAGCTTCTGCCTTAATTTCTTCTCGTAAATATATATCAACGTAAGCCTCCATAAGGCGTTGTGGTTCATTGCAAAGATACAACTTTGGCAACATTCCATGATTGCAAGCCCTAACTACATCAAAATCTTCAATTTCAGCGCTTACTAAAGGATACAGACGGCATGGCAAAGCCCTGCCCCCCAATGTGTTAGTTCCGTTTCGTTTTAACTTACGTGCGCTCGATCCACATAGAATAAAACGCAATTGACGGTTTGTAATAAACCAATGAACCTCATTCAACAAAATAGGCAATTGTTGAATTTCATCTACAATAACTAACGACCCAGGCTTTTCTTGCATCAACATTTGGTGAAATAACGCAGGACGTTTTGTGAAACGCTGTAAAAGTTCAAGGTCCAACAGATCAACAAAAGTCGCCGAAGGGAATTTTTCTTTTAACAGAGTGGTTTTGCCAGTCTGTCTTGCACCAAACAAAAACAGGCTTTCCTCTGGCTCTTCTTCTATTTTATAGTATCGATTTAGCATATCTTCTTAATTTTCAATTCAAAGATAATGCAAATTTTCATTTTAAGGGATAAAAAACAGAGAAAATCCGCAGTAGTGTTGCAGATTTTGTTAGAAAATCCGCAGTAGTGTTGCGATTTTTATTAGAAAATCCGCAGTAGTGTTGCAGATTTTGTTAGAAAATCCGCAGTAGGAATGCACGATTATACCTTCATTTCCATGCGAAGGAGCTTGTTGCTATCGGGATATTGATAGATGAGGTCGACATGTTTATTCCACCCTATCATTACAGTTACGAGTTTAAGTGTTACCCCTTTAGGGTCGGTATGTAGCCAATAGCGTGGTCCGTCAAGTTTCTCGCGTACCGACCACAACCAAGTTAAATCTATCTTCGACAGTGCAGCCTCGTTCATGCCAAAGCCAATCACCAACGGCTCTTTTCCTATGTTCCAAGTAAAGCTACAATAAGGTGTATTGGCAGCCCAATCGGTCATAGGCGCAAACATAGCCTTTACCTGTTTCAAATTGTGTGCATTGCAAACCATACCCGCTATCAAGCGTTTCTTTCGCTCAACATTAGGCAAGGTGCCATCTTGCAAACGTTGGTCCGATTCTGGGTCGATGACGTGATACTCCATCTGCTCCAAAGAAGCTCCATTGTTTATTTCACGCTGCAAAGTAGTGAATTCGTAGTTGCCAGGTTCAAGAACCAAGCCATTCTGCACGGCATCTAACGCACCCTCCTTGTCACCAAAATGGGCACGCAGTTTAGCCACCTGCAAATAGTTCCATGGATAGGTTGGCTCTTGCAAGGTGCCATATTCGGCATAGCGGAGCGCCTTTCTCAACTCTCCACAATTGGTTAACGCACACGAATAGCGGTAGAACCAACAACCCGAGCCGAAAGCATAATTTTCGGAATAACGCATTAGCTGCGCAGCCTCGAAGCTTTGTTCGTAACTATCGGTATTGATGCACGCATAGGCATACCACAACGCCAGTTCGCAGTTGGTTCGTGCTTCCTCTATCGTAAAGTCACCCTTGTCGACACGCTTGTAGACATATTCACGCAAAAACTTGAGCAACTCCATAAAGTCGGTAGGCACATTGCCCTGCACACTCTCTAACTTTTGGCGGATGTCGTCGGTCAACAACGATTTCTGGGTCGGCACAACCGGTCCTCTTTCAAACACGAAGTCGCCACCCGGCTCCCTTCGGAAAGCGGAACCAAACGGAGCATGCAAGAGGTGAAGGATGAGGGAGTCGATGTTGCAAAGGGTATTCAACTCAAAATTGCCGATGTTAGCCGGATTGTTACGGTATTCTTCCGAATCGTCGGCAGCAAAGAAGCGCCAACCGCTGTCCCAACCAAACGTATCGGTTTCGTCGGGTTCCACCCTATAGCAGTAGCCAATAGGCTTACCGTCGACCATAATGCTGTCGCTGGCATAACAATAAGGTCCATCGGACCAATCGCTAGGTAGGATTTGCGACTCGTGCGACAACCAGTATTTCTTGTTATTAGGCGAGAAAACGTTCTTTCGTGACACGCAAAGTGGCGCCACCTGTATTATTTCCAAGTCGTCTTCAATGGCTTGCATCAGGGCATCGTTGCCATTTTCAGCCATGAACTTGGCTTCTTCCTTATAGATAACAAAAACAGAAAGGAACTCCACCATTTCGTCGTTCTCAATGGTACAGAAACGCATTTCCTCTTCCACCTGGTCAATTAGTGTTGCCGCGCACTGCTTGGTATTCTTGCCGTAAGGTTTGCCGTTGTCGATGAGGGTTTTCTTGCCAACACCATCGGTAATGGTTTTCTGGATGAGTGCCTTGAAGATGTCTAGTGGCCAGTTCCAAGTCTCGTCGTCCCATTCGGCATCGCCCTTCTTCCAGTTCGCAGGCAAATAGAACACCAGTTCGCAACGTGCTGCACATTCGTCGGCAACAGCGTTAGGGTTCACATAAGCCCCCAAGCCCACCGTTACCAATGTTATGAAGTTGCGGTAAGAGGTTGGTTGAACAATGTCAATTTCCACCAACAGACCATTATCCAAACCCATTTGCATGAAGAATTCCGCATCGCCCATGTGAAGGGCTATGTGCTGGCGAATGGTTTCAAGCGAATTCGAAGAATAAGTCTCTGGGTACATCTCTCTACTGTTTCTGTTTGTTTTTCAAAGTTACGAAAAAGACACAAGATGCAAGATGTTAGTTACAAGAAGATTGATAAACAGAGATAGCATTTCTTAACACAATTTGAAAAAAAGATAGTTAGTCTTCATCCTTTGGCCCAAGATTTGTAATTTTGTAATTGTAAGCAAAAACAAATTGAATGACCAACACTAGCAAACATATTTTCATTGTGTCCTTGCTGATGTCACTGTGGTGCACATCGGTTCAAGCCGAGCCTTTTGCTAGGTTCTTGGTCAATTTTTTGCGTACCCCCGAAAAGCAAGCACAAAGTGCACACAATGCACTAACCGTTGACGGCAAGAAAGCAAAGAGGAACGGCAACTATATGCTTTACAACGACAAAGCTTCCGTTGCCATGCTTTGTGCCGACTCCATCAGCATTGCCGCACCAAGCAAGGCCGATGTGCAGGTGTCACTTGTCAACCAGTCGACGAAAGAGTCGGGTTCGTTCACATTCGCACATAGCGGCAGGTCGTTTGTCCTTAAGGAAGTGGAGAACGGCAAGCCTATGGTCGACAACGATTTCCTATCGTTCCTTTCCGAATTCTCGCGCAACAACGATTTCCAAATAAAGCGCACCATCTTCCCTCTTCCTATCCGTCAGTTCAGAAACGGTAAGGAGGCGAGCAACAACTTGCTGATGCCACGCGACTGGAGCTACATGAACTTCACCGCCAAATGGCCACAGATTTGCGTCTTTTCGAACGTTGAAAACTCAAATAACAGAAGATTGTATATCTACAAGGGCGAACATGTAAGCCAGATTTACAACTTCATCAGCATCAACCGCAAGTGGTACCTCATTGAGGTGGAAAACTATTAAAACAAACATGATTCGTACTCTTCATAGCCGCATAGCGACCATTATCGCCCTATTTGTATCCCTATTCATAACATTGCCTAACTTATGGGGCGACGAAAACGTACGAAAAGCCGAAATGCGCGGTGTGTGGATTGCAACCGTTGCCGGAATTGACTGGCCACTAACGCGCGACAACACCTATCAACAGAAACAAGACCTCATCAATATTCTCGACTCACTTAAGGCATGCAACATCAACACAGTTGCCTTTCAAGTGCGTCCTACGGCCGACGCCTTCTACCAGTCTGCCCTCGAGCCATGGTCGAACTACCTGACCGGCAAGCAAGGCAAGGCGCCAAGCCCATTCTACGATCCGCTAGACTTCATTATTACCGAGGCACACAAGCGCTGCATGGAAGTGCACGTTTGGATGAACCCCTACCGTGTCATCAACGGCGGCACCGTCGAGAGTCTTTGCCAGAACCACCTTTACTTTGAACGCCCCGAGCTCTTTGCCTGGTATGGCGGCAAGCTCTATTTCAATCCGGCCTACCAAGACGTGCGCGACTACCTGACCATGATTGTTATGGACATCGTGCTCCGTTACGACCTCGACGCCATCCATTTCGACGACTACTTCTACCCCTATAAGGAAAAGGGCGAAGAGTTTCCCGACGAAAAAGCCTACGAGGAACTGGGCGGCAGGTTTGCCACAAAAGACGAATGGCGAAGAAACAACGTCGACCTGGTTATTGAGCAATTGCAACACACCATTAAGGCGGCTAGGCCATGGGTGCAGTTTGGCATTAGCCCATTTGGCAACAACAACACCAACTACAACGAACTTTATGCCGACCTGACCAAATGGATTAAAAACGGATGGATTGACTACGTGCTGCCACAACTCTACTGGAACATTGGCCACAAAACTGCCGACTACAGCACCCTTTACGACTGGTGGAGCAAGGAATGTGTGAACACTAACAACCGCATACCGTGCAACTTCTACGTTGGACAATATGCCTCGGGCTTGGAAATCTATACACAAACGGCTTGGAAAGAACCGAACGAACTAGCCCGACAGCTAAAACAGAACTATGATAAGGGAAACGACAAGGGTTCGTTCTTCTACAGCAACAAGTATTTTATGAAGAATCCACAAGGACTGCTCGACACCTTGCGCCAACAATACTACCGCTACCCCGCACTGCAACCCGCTTGCCCCAACATGGGCGGCGAGGCATCGGCAGCGCCAAGCAACGTGCGTGTCGAGAACGGCTATTTGCGTTGGGACGCCGTTAACGAAAAAGATGGCAAATGCGTACGTTACTACGTGGTTTACGCCATACCAAGTTTCTCGAAGGAAGATCAGTTGTTGCCTAGGCGCATAGTTACCACTACGGCAAACCCAACCGGCAACCTCTACTTGGAAGACTACCGCAAAGCCATACCAGCCGGCTCACGTTTGGTAGTGACCAGCTTTAACCGCTACCGCTACGAGAGCGAAGCTAGCGACTGGGTGTTTGCAGAATATTAAGAAACTGTTTAAAAATTTTACGAAAGAATTCTTATTGGTCCTTTTACACATCCAACCACAATGGAGTTTCAAAATAGTTGGCTGATGTTGGAAGCAAACATCTTCACCGACATTGCTAACAAAATGATGCCAAAGAACTTTTTCATGATATAACTGATGGTCGTACCCAGCAGTTGTTCTAGCTTTGCAGCAAACCTTAACACAAAGAAAACAACCAACAGGTTCAAAGCCAACGCCAATGAAATAACCTCTATGGTATAGCCCGACTGCAACGAAATGAGGGTTGTTATGGTACCAGGTCCGGCAATAAGCGGGAAGGCAACGGGAACAACAGTAGCGTCGTCGGAAGACCTACCTTTGAAAATGTCGGTTTCCAATATCATCTCCATCGACAACAAGAACAAGACAATGGCACCCGCCACCGCAAACGACTTGAGGTCGACATTAAACATCTTCAAAATCCATTCACCACCATAAAGGAACACAAACAAGATGGAGGCGGCAATAGCAGTGGTCTTAACCGCATTTATCTTCTTGCCACTCTTCTGCAAGTCGACCAACACCGGCAAGGCGCCCATGGTATCGATGACGGCAAAAAGAACCATAAAGACTGAAAAGATACTCAATGAATCCATAAGCTTTCGTTATTTTCGGTTAAGGCAAATATACGAAAAGAACAGGAAAACCGGTTTCGTTACGGTCATTTTCGCAGACAGATAGGACATTTTCGGCAGAATGCCTATCATATTTTTGCAACGCATATCATTCGTTATAAACATTTTTTCAAACAGCGCCAGCGGATTGTTAAGTTATTTGATATAAAAAGTTTATGCCATAAATTTGCAGTGTATTCATTACAAAACCTGACAGAATCAGTCCACAGAACCAGCAAAAAATCACCTCAATATGTGAGTAGTCATTATCTATATACTAACAAAAATTTTTTACCATGAAACGTTTAGTTTTACTTGCAATGTGTTTATTCAGTTTGAATGCGTCAGCCCAATGGGGCGACTGGGGCGGAGGCGGCTTCGGAGGCTTTGGCGGAGGCGGTTTTGGTGACTTCGGCGGATTCGGCGGCGGAGGAGGAAATCCATTCGGTGGCGAAGGCAGCGGCAACTCCGGCAACATTGGCGACTACAAGTCGACGAAAGACATAGACTATGTTGGCGATAACCACGTAGGCCACAAGCTAGACATTTACTTCCCAAAAGATGACAAGCCAAAGCACAACGTCATCATCCACATTTATGGTAGTGCATGGGGCAGCAACAACTCAAAAGGTTCTGCCGACCTTGGTACTGTTGGTGTTGCAGCCTTACAGGCAGGCTACATCTTCGTAGCGCCTAACCATCGTACCTATAACGATGCCCTCTACCCAGCCCAGATTAACGACATTAAGGCGGTAGTGCGCTACTTAAGGGGGAATGCGGAAGAACTTGGCATCGACACCTCGTTTATAGCCATTTCCGGATTCTCATCTGGCGGTCACTTGGCCTCTCTCATGGGTGTTACCCGCGGCCAGAAAGTCTTTACCGTTGGTTCGGCTACTATGGATATTGAAGGAAACCTTGGCAAATACACCAACGAAAGCAGCTGGGTAGATGCCGTTTGCGACTGGTCGGGTCCTGTTGACTGCCGCTACAAGAACTGCGGTAACCCTATACAGATGGCACCTGAAAACGACATGGTAGGCGGTTGCAACGACCAGCAATGTCCCGACAAACACGCCCTGCTAGGAGCAAACACCTTCATCGATGCCGACGATGCCCCTACAATGGTATGCCACGGTTCTTCCGACAACATTGTACCACAATGCGAAGGTAAGATGTTCTACGACAATTTAGAGAAGGCTGGTGTTGAATGCGAATACTACCCTCATGGTGGTGGTCATGGTGTTGCCGGTGAGTTTACCGACGAAATGATTGCCTTCTTCCAAAAAATTAGGGACGATAAAGCCAGCAAGTCAACCCAGACGAGCATCAGCACCGCAACGGCAGTAGCAAAGAACATCTGCCAAGACCAAGACAAGCTTTACCTATGCAACGCAGAGGCTGAACCATGTAACTTTACGCTTGCCGACGTTATGGGCCGCACCATCATGCACGGCGAACTTACCGCCAATGGTGTCAACATTTCGTCATTAAGCAATGGTGTGTACCTTGTTCGCACCAGCAATGGCGACACATTCAAATTTATAAAATAAGTTTTTAATTCATATTACTATGTGCAAGGGGGTACGGGCTGTTATAGTTCGTGCCCTTTTTCGTTACTGTATCCTATCCTTCCCTTTAGGCTGACGCACGGCGTTTGCGACTTTTACAGGTTTGTAAATTACAAATTTGTAAAAGTGGTGGAATAATAAGCATTAAACCGCACTTGCGAGGTTATGAAATTGAGTTGAAAGGCCTCCCAATGGATGACATGTAAGGAATTATAAAAAAAGGACAACTGAATAGGATAAAAAAAGAGGTGTATCAAAATGTAATTTTGATACACCCACCTTGTTAGTCAATAAGAAGATTATGGTATAATGATAGACCCATCTTCAAAAACAATTTCCATTCCATGTACCCAATAATCTGAATATGGATATCTTGGCTTTTTTGTTTCATAATCATATGGTGCCATTCCCCACATCTGAAGGTCTTCGTATTGGGAATTCTCACACTCATATCCAAAGTCATTCCATTCACCATTGCCAGTATTGACGAAAATATCATCAAGGAAGAATCCGTTGTTAGCACCATCCCATCCCCAATTATAATGCAAATAACAGAATTTCTTCTCCAATCTTGGAGCTAGCGGATAAAACTTATATTTCGCCAAAACGCCATCGCACAACCAAATATGGTTGTATGTTAAAACACCCTTTCCTTCTATAAACACAGGTGATTTATATTTACTTAACCAAGTTATTACTTTTTCTGTGTTAAGGGCATGAGGAGTTTCTCTAATCTGTCCCTTCAGAAATCCTTTTACATTCCCAATACTTGAAGATTTAGCCGAAGTATGGAAATGAGTTGTTTCAACAATACCACCCGCTTCCGAGATTTGATTGTAAAAATAACTAACGGCCTGGCATTTTGGAGTTTCAGTAACCCAAGTTCTGCCGAGCCTAAATTCTTGTGGTGTCGGATCACGGTTTACTTTCGAGAAGTCAATCCAATCATTTATATATGAACTATACAAATCTCCCCAATAAGCTTGATATTGAGCAAGGGCAACGACCAAGCAACCGGCAACAACTTTATTTTTCTTATTGTTCTTTGTACAATAATCACATTTACAATATGGCAAATAATCGTTATATTTTTGCCCAAGTGTGGCTTTTACAAATGGTCCATAAACATAATCTATAGGGATTGAAAAAGCTTTTGTCTGATTTTTTGAAGTACATGTGTCAAGTTCCCCATTCTTAATAGCCTCTTCTACTCTAAAAATTCGTTGTTCCCTCTTTTCTTCAAACTCGTTGATTGAGGATGATACATACTTATCTATTTTATCATAGACAGGGCTAATTAACGTATCGTTTTCGCCTTCAAAATTACCTTTATCAAACAAAGCTAAAACACCAGCATCAACACGATCATCTGCACAAACATATGCATATCCATTATTATCAGCAAAATTCACAAAATAGCCCAAGGTATCTTGTTTTACCCCTTTCGAAGTCTTAATGCCTTTGGCACCAGATCTGACAATAGTACTAGAAACCTTTAATGAGTTCGTACTTTTAAGAGTATTACCACCATCACCATTTTTTGTAGCCCCATTTACGAAATTCAAGGCTATCTCCTCTGCTTGTTTTCTTGAGATAGTGTGATTGGTTGAGTACAATGCTTTAATATTAAAGCAATCATCTTCGGTCTTTTCTGTCATAGAAGAAAAGGGTTGCTCCTGATCATCCTTACATGAATTTAGAGCCAATAATGCTAAAAACAGCAAATAACTTTTTTTCATAAAATAATTAAATAAATAAAATATAATTAAGCTTGCAAACTTATTGTTGTATTATAATTTCAAAATTAATAATATTTCTTATATTAATAAATATTTTCAGATAAAAATAATTTGCTTTTTCTAAAAATGAAACGAAAAGATCAGTTTATATTACAAATGGAACTTTTTGAAGAAAGACTTACTTTAGAGAGTATTCTAATCGATTGATCAAAGCAAACAAAAACATTGAACCTCACATTCCACCACATATTTAATATATCTATTGACAGCAACACCGCTTATTTAAATACTTATTCAGCATTATTCGGTATAATAAGATTTGAGAAGATAAGGACACCAAAGGAGAATCCAAAGAACATTGTTGTATTAGGCAATATATGAGATATGGTTATTACCAGAAATAATGTTGTAAATCACCAAACGCCATATGGGTGTGTCTGAAGTTTCTAAATGTAGAAGAAAATAGTCCGTTTGTTGGAAAAGTATATTATGCAAAAAGAAGGGTTCAGCACACATCGCCGAACCCTTCCCTTTTATTTATCAGCAAAAACTTACGTCTTTACTTGCTTACACGAACCTTTTGGGTTGATCCATTACTGAAGACAATGACATAAACGCCTCTCTCTGTCATCTTGTCGACACGTTGACCTAAAGCATTATAGATGCCAGTAATTGCAGGATCTACGACCTTGTCTTCATCCAATTCGTCTGGTTCTGCAATTCTGTAAGATTCAGCACCATTAACCGAACCCTGAAGATAAGCATGGAAAGGCTTAACTCTAAAGTAACCGTTAGCTTGCTTAAATTCATTATTCTTCACATAATAGTAATTACCTTCATCAACCTTCTGCATTGCGAAAGTGCCAATCAAATCACCTTGCAAAGGTTTTTCAACAACCGATATTGGTCCTGTGACCTCAATCTCGAAAGTGCCAGGTGTTTCTAAGAAGAAAATGACAGGCTGTCCGGCTTCAACCTCAGTAACCTGAGTCAAGACCACCTCACCATTATTAATACCATCCACAGCATAGAACTGGGCTTTTGTCAAACAATCTTCTTTACGGAATGCGAAAGGCAAGCATAGGGTATTCCACTCTGTTCTTACATTCTCGCGAATATAATGGGCAGTTTCAAACTCATCGCCATCGTGCCAGTAAGCAACAATATCGTCGTGCAAGTTCAACTGACCAGGAATAATGTCATCGCCAGTAAATGTAGGATACAAGATGGACTGGAACCATACATAATCGCTTTCACTGCGCTCTCCGTTCAAAAGACTAGTAACTGTACCATCGGCAAACTGTTCAGCAGTCCTGCCTCCATCGGTTGTTTCTTCAGTCGAAAGATAGTAACAATTGATAAGTGTGACTGTTGCAGAATCAGGACAAATCTTGTTCAAACAATCAGCATCGTAAGAGTAACAATTTGATATAGTTTGCTTACAAGGAACCTTCACATTGACATAAGTCGCCTTGTCACTGTCATAACTTTTTTCTGTCACACTATCTCTGAGGATACCGCAAATACCTCCACCATAGATTTGGCCCTTATAGTTGCTAGTTTTGCATTTAACCTTACCCAAGTTATAGCAGTCATTCACATAACAATTATTTTCACCACAGCCAACAATACCGCCAACAGCCGAGCTGTCGGTCGTTATATTTCCCACGTTGTAGCACTTGCCAACATAAGATTTAGAATTAGAGCATATACCTGCAGTAGTGGCTGTATTATAGCCATAAACATCACCGCTGTTAGAACAGTTGGAAACATAAGAGCCCGAACCACAAACGCCAGCCGCAATTCCTTGCGAGCCATAGACATTGCCAGTGTTGCTGCAGTCTATTACCTGCCCTACAGAATAACATATACCTGAAGCACTAAGAATTCCGTTTGACCAACGGCCGTCGACTACACCTTCATTATGGCAATTAGATACTGTACCAGCTTCACCTACAATACCAACAGCATATGCACCAACACCTTCAGCTTTAATATTGCCGGTATTGAAACTATTTTTCACCGTCATTGCCGACAATGCAATACCTGCGGCACCACTTTGAGCACCATAGATGTCTGCACTATTGCTGCAATCATCTAATTCAAGACCAGAGCCATAAGCACATATACCCGCAGCAGCCACTGTTCCATTCTGCCAACGGCCATCGATAACACCTTCATTATGGCAATTTGTATATTTATCACCACCAGAAGTCTGATAACAGATACCTGCCACAGCAGACATAGAGCCTTCAGCTTTTATCGTACCTTTATTCGTACAGTTGGCAACAACTTCAGCGCCATTGCCACAGATACCTGAAACACCGAATGATCCAAAACCAGAAATGTTGCCACTGTTCTCACAATCGGTTATAGAAGCCACCCTGCTATATAGGGTAATACCAGCAGCACCATACGATTGACCATAAACCATACCACTATTGCTGCAATTAGATATTGTTGCACCTTTAGCGTCATAACATATACCCGCAGCAGACAATGCACCGCCACTGTATCTGCCATCTACGTTACCCTCGTTTCGGCAATTGGTGATTGTTGCATTTTCGGCAGCCGTAACACAAATACCAGCCACAGCATTACCACCATTTGTTGCAGATATATTACCTGTATTCACACAATCTTCAAGAATATTTGCATTTGACAAGCAGATACCAGCCACACCGACTCCATTACCCTTGACATTACCCTCGTTTCTACAGTTCCTGAACACTAAACATGTCTGACCACAAATACCTGCAGCACCCGCAGAAGAAACACTAACAACATCGCCTGTGTTTATACAGTTTTCAGCGGCCTTGCAACCATAAAAACATATACCTGCGGCACCTGAGCCACTTTCGGTATTTGAAATATTACCATGGTTTTCACAACCTGAAATCAGTTCTGTACCCGTAGCCGATGCACAAATGCCAGCCGCGCCCGCGCCACAACCTGCTACATCTCCATAGTTTTTGCACTTGGTATAAGAAGTATTCTCTGATTGGCCACAGATTCCACCTGCAGATGTGCAAGTTGCCTTGATTGGAGATTTATTGACACAATCGGTGAACGAAGAATTTTTAGCTTCGCCACAAATACCACCTATATAGGCACAACCCTCAACAATTGAGCTATCGGCAACGCCTACAAACACCGTATTTAAGGCTTCACCACAAATAGCACCTACACTAGATTGAGTTGAATTAAAATAAGAATCGACAACCTTTATGTCTGAAATCGTAGCACCATTGCTATAACCAAACAAGCCTTGGTATGGAGATGTTCCATTAGCATACAAGCCTGAAATTGTATGTTTGCCACCATTAAAATTACCTGCGTACTTGTTATAGTAATTTCCAATTGGTGTCCAAACTCTAAAGTCAGCAGTTTTTAAATTAGCAAGGACTTTACCGTTCACAAATATGTCTTCTACCACACGTGCATTGGCAGTGGAGTCGACAGTGTTGACCTGATTAGCAAACCAATAGAGCTGACCAGCATTTACAATTTCATAATAGCCGTCTTCAACATTCTGTTTTGGTTGTTCAAATTCGCCATTGTGCAACAGACAGAAACCATTATCGAACAAGTGTTCGCCAACCTCAACAGCTTCGCCAGTAAATTCTGGAAAATCACCATTCTGGAACCATACCTGGCTTTCGGCATCACGTCCATCGTTCAACATAGCAGTCAATGTTCCATTGGCAAACAAAGTCGCAGATCTGCCACCTTCAGAATTTGATGTTTCAGCAAGGTAATAAGCTTTTCTGGTGTTGCAGTTGCCAGCTAGTATCGAAGAGTTTGATGTCTCAGTAACCTTGCCAACATAGTAACAGTCTAAAACAGTTCCAGGTGTGTCGCCATATTTAAGACCGATAAGGCCACCAACATAGGCATCTTTATTTGACGCAGACACATCGCCTCGGCAATAAGAATCCTTGATCGAATTCTGTGTGTCAGAATATTGACCAACCAAACCACCTACATAATTGCCGGTAGAAGTCACATTTGCCACACTGTAGCATTTTTCAATCTGACCGCCTGAAACGCCAGACAAGCCACCAACATAATCGTCTGTTGAAGTAACATCACCTTCGTTGAAGCAATCTTCAAGAATTGCCTGATAAGAGTTTCCGGCTATACCGCCAGTCCAGTTTTCACCTTTAACTACACCCTTGTTTGACGAGTGAGTTAACTGTTTACCATTATATAAACCAAACAAGCCTCCTGTATACGATGCATGTCCTTCAACATAACCCGTATTGTGACAATTCGTCGCATTTGTATTTGTTGCATAATTACCAACCACACCGCCAATATAACATTGTGTAGCTAATTCGCTACTCATTACATAAGTGGATACAATATTACCACTATTGCTACAATCACTCACATAACCTTCACCAAAGTTACCACAAATGCCGCCTACATAGAAGCCTGTACAATTGACATCGCCTGTATTCGTACAATTGGTTATATATCTACCATAGAAGTTTCCACAAATGCCGGCAGAATAACCGACACTTGTAATTTTTCCTTCATTAACACAGTTGTCGATGATAGCGATATCACCGTCAAAATATCCAAATATATTACCTCCAATACCACCTAAGGCATTATCTGTAGATATTAAGTCTCCAGTGTTTTTACAGTTTGATATAATAGGATTACTTGCATTTCCAACAATACCACCACAACCATAACCATTTGCCCTAATGTTACCATTGTTTATGCAATCTGAAATTACAGCTTCGCTAACATAACCAACAATACCTGCGCTATATCCACCAACATTTAAAGTTGCATTGTTTACACACCCCCTAATGGTACCTTTATTAACTTGACCAACAATACCACCACAACTACTACTAGTAGTAGAAAGGAAGCCATTGAAAGTACAGTTCTCTATAGTACCATCTTCTTGCAATTCACCAGAAATGCCACCAACATCACTAGTGCCAACAACAAATGCATCTTCAAGTTTTACATTCTTAATGGTGCATCCACCGCAATAGCCAAAGAAGCCCAAATCGTAAGCTCTTTCACGGGAATCGACATAAATACCGCTAATTGTGTGGTCACCACCATCGAAAGTGCCTCGATAAAAATAACCAGCGCCTGCAATTGGTTTCCAATAACGGAAATCTGTTTCTCCGTTCAGCATGCCTTCAACAAGATTCTCATTAACGACAATGTCATCAATAACTCTTGCAGAAATAGATTGGTCGTATTTGTTTGCGACTTCATTAAACCAGTAAAGTTCCTTAACATTACCAATCAAATAGAAGTCACCATCTTGCTCTGGAGTCCAAAGCGCATCGCACACGGTACAAACATCATTTTCATCAAAATGGTGTTCAGTACAAGGTTTGTAGTCAACAATGTCACCTTCAAACGAAGGATAGAGTTCACCTTCCTTTTGTCTCCAGATCACATTCTCGTTACTTTCCTTGTTATTCAGTAGCCAGCAAACCATTCCACTGCGGAACTGTTTTTCGGTTTTTCCACCTGAGAAGTCATCCTTATCTGAAAGATAATAGCATTTCTTAACATCAGCACCATGCGCAATAGGTTGGCTATAGCTAGCGCCACTCAAGGTTCCACTGTTCAAGCAGTTAGCAACAACATTTTTTGAGTAGTCACCATATACAATACCACCAACGAACGTTCCTGTAACAGAACCTGTGTTGTAGCAATTGTCTATCATTGTTTTTTTCTCGCCATATCCAACCACACCACTGGCATAGTTTCCTGTGGCAAAAATGGTTGAATTAACATTTGCGCTCTTTGAAATGACCGAAGCCTCAGAATTACCAACCACAGCACCAACATAAGTTTGTGCCTTTAGATAGGAATCCTTCACCAAGACATTCTTAACGGTTGCATTAACACAATAACCAAACAAGCCAACATAAGACTCATTCACATTATTAAAATACAATCCACTGATGGTATGTCCCTGCCCATCAAATTCGCCTTTGAATGGTTTAGCGTAAGTGCCAACAGGTTTCCATGCTGTAAATTCGCCGACCAACAAATTACCGTTTTCGTCAACAACATTCTCGTTAACCACAATATCGTTAGCCAATTTAGCCTTCAGATTATCAGCTCCCTTATTGACCTTTAGCGCAAATGCATACAAGTCGGCCTTATTACTGATCATGCAATAACCATCAATAACCTCCAGTTCCTTAGGCGCACCACAAATGGTACATCTGCCAAATTCATCATATTGGTGATTGGTACAATGCAAGCGATTGTAAGTAAC
Organism: Paludibacteraceae bacterium; assembly: GCA_024401645.1. GTDB lineage: Bacteria > Bacteroidota > Bacteroidia > Bacteroidales > Paludibacteraceae > Physcocola. The sequence continues at coordinate 39,830 of JAKSKR010000012.1, forward strand.
GGTTGGGCCCTCGAAAGATGGGTATTTATCATCAAAGCCCTGGCGGTAAGTATTGTTGTAGTCAGAATTCTCATTTAACTCATAACATACACTACCATCAGCAAACTGTTCTGCAGTTCGGCCTCCATCTGTAGTTTTTACACTGTTCAAGTAATAGCAACTAGATTTGGAAGTGTATGACGTACCACCTATTTTATACGCATAGTTTGCATTTGACGAACGTACAGTTCCAACACTATAACAATTATTTATGTAGGCATAATAGGAAGTACTACTCTGGTAAGCAATACCTGCTGAATAACCTGCAAAAGTCGACTCGACTGTTCCTCGGTTATAACAATAATTGATGTTAGTAGTATAATTTGTATAACAGATGCCAGCTGTATATCTCATTGCTTTTATGTAACCAGTATTACTGCATCGTGTTACGATCAATTTTCTTAGTTGGTTATAACCAACGATACCACCTGCATAATAACCACTTGTTGCTTCAACTTTAGCCGTATTACTACAATCTGTAATTTCGCAATAGTTATTCCCGTTATGACCGATAATACCACCTACATAATTATTAGTTGTAGTTACCATACCCGAATTATTACAGCCTTCTATTTTAAAATAAGAAGTATTACTGTTATTATATGCGTAACCAACAATACCGCCAGCATAACTGTTTGCGCTTACACGCATCTTGTTTTGGCAATTCTCTATTAAGAATTTACCTGTTGAATTTTTGTAACCTACAATACCTCCAACATACGACGAACTTGAAGAGTTTAAAGTTCCACTTGTCGTACAATCTTTTATGGTAATAGCACTACTTACATAACCGCAGATACCTCCAACATGGTTTTTTGAAGAATTCACAACTCCCGACATTGTACAACCAGTAATGGTTGTCGAATAAGAGACACGTCCGCAAATACCACCAGCATAAGAATAAGAAGAACTTGTGGCACTAACAGAACCATCGAAAACGCAATCTGTGATGTAGGTATAGCCAGTTTCAACATAACCAACAATGCCACCAACATATTGACTTGATCTCACAGTTCCAGGCACAGAACAATCTGTAATAGTTGCTGTGGAGCCACTAATATGTCCACAAATACCACCTACATAAGAATTTGAAGAATAAACATCACCAGTCATCGAACAACCCTTGACAGTAACAGTAGATCCAACATTTCCACAAATGCCACCTACATTGTTACCTACTGATGACATATATCCATTCACATTACAATTTGATATATCAGTTGTTGCACCAACATAGCCGCAGACACCTCCTGAATTGGTACCACTAGCATTAATGTGACCATAAACATTGCAGTCCGTTATTTTCATTTCACAATAACTATACACATAACCACAAATGCCACCTATATTATCTTTCGAGCTTAGTGTTCCATTAAAAGTACAGCCTGTCACAACAGTGGTATCACTTCCCGATCTGTTGCATCCTACAATACCACCGACATAGCTGTCTCCTTTAAAATAAGAATCGGCAATCTTGACATTCTTAATAACGGCATCACCTGTAAAACCAAACAAACCGATGCCTTGATAGCCATCGCCACAATACAAACCGCTTATAGTGTATCCCTGTCCATCGAACGTGCCACTAAATGATTTATAAGAAGTGTACGAGCCATTGCCGATAGGCGTCCAAGTCTTGAAAGCACCAGAGTTGGGGTTGCCATCAGCATCGAGCACATTCTCGTTAACAACAATATCGTTCATCAGCATAGCCTTGGCAGTGCTATTGCCCCTATTAACCATTCGTGCGAAAAGGTTGAGTTCCTCTGCGGTTCTAATACGATAAATGCCATCTTCATCAACAGCCAGCGTTTTCTCTTCTCCACAAATGTCACATACATAATCTTCGTTGAAGATGTGCGGACAAGCCAAACCCTCGCCAGTAACGATAGGGCCATCGAAAACCGGATAGTTGTCAGTTCCTACATTCTGGCGCCAAACAATATAATTGTCATCGCTATTTGTTTCCTTGTTGTTTAACAAATAGCAGACATAACCATTCTTAAAGCACTCTTCGGTCATGCCACCATCGACATTGGTTTGTTCAGACAAATAGTAACAATTATATAAACTGACATAAGAACCTCCTCCAAAAAGGTTACCTGCATTACCTGTCGAGAAACAACCTTCAAGCTTCAAGCTATTAGCAATACCAACAATGCCACCATTGTAATACTTGTCGCCAACAGGAATGGAAGTACAGCCTATGTTTGCGCAATAACTTATAGAAGCACCTCCACTAGCAGCTGCAGCAATAGCACCACAAGCACCGCCAGAGAAATACGAACCTTTTACATTAAGCATATTTACACTAGCATCTTCTGATATTACACCAAAGAATCCCGCAAGCGTTTCTCCAACATTATTATTTACAACAAGACCATTTATTGTATGTGCACCGCCATCGAAGTGACCATAGAAAGGATACTCAAAGTTTCCTATCGGCATCCATTCTTTGAATGTGCCCTCGTTCAACGAACCATCAGCCTTCAAGACATTTTCGTTGACTGTGATGTCGTTAGTTAAACGGCCATTAATATAGTTATTGCCCTCATTAATCTCTCTTGCAAACCATTTAAGATCGGTAACTGTACTTAACAAATAATAGCCATCTTCAAACGCTGGAGTATAATTTACTCCACAAACGGAACAAATGCCGTCAATATAATTATGTTCTATACAAGGCATATATGTTGTATAGTCACCAACAAACGAAGGAAAAAGTTCACCAGGACTTTGTCGCCAAACTCCTTCCTGTGACATTCCGTTCAAAAGATAACAGACATATCCACTAGCAAACTGAGAACTAGTTTTTCCTGATTCGCCAAGAGGATTAGATGACAAATAATAACTATTCGTAATTATACTATAGCCATCACTTGTTTCTGTAAATGGTCCAGCATAACTACCAGCACCGGTATAATTCAAATTCAAGCAATTAGTAATTCTTGTGTTATTACGGCAATAACCAACGATGCCTCCATAATAGGCCCAACAATTTTTCTCTTCACATTGTTTGTCAATTATTAAACCTCTATTGTAACAATTCTGGAAACTAGAACTTATAGCCTCACCACACAAGCCTCCCACATAATCACTAGTTACAACAATAGTAGAAGCATTAGAACAAAGCGAAATGGAAGTTTCATTTACTTTACCAGCAAGTGCACCAACATAATCTTCTGCTTGGAAATAAGAGTCCTTAATATTTATTCCAGACAAAACAGATCCTCTTGTAACAGAGAACAAGCCCACATACTGTTTGCTTATCAGATATAATCCGCTTATACTATTTCCTTGACCATCGAAGTTACCAGAATACGGATTTTCATCAGTACCTATCGGCGTCCATTCGTTGAATGTGCCCTCGTTCAACGAGCCATCGGCATTCAACACATTTTCGTTGACAGTGATGTCGTTAGTCAAACGGCCATTAATGGATGTTTTACCTTCGTTTACTTGGCCGGCAAACCAATACAGGTCTTCGGGAGTTGCCAACTCGTAATAGTCGTCGTCTGACAGTATAGGCTCGGCCCATACTGTAGATGGCGTAAATGTCACCATAGTCAACAAGGTGACAAGTAATAACTTATAATATTGATATTTAGTTTTCATTTTTCTCAAATAGATTTAATCTGCAAATTCACCTTCTATGCCTAATTCGCCTACAGAAAGGATACGAACCTTAAAATTGTTAAGTGAACGGAACTTTGACCTAGAGAAAGTAACCTTTGAAATGGTTGATGAATAACGTGACCCATTTACAGTCTCCACCTCAAACTTCAAATTTTGATAAGTACCATAAGGCAACGCCATGTAAAACATCTTGTCGGCAGTACCAACTGACACGCCTTCGTTACAGACCAAAGTCACAGATTTCGGTCTGTCGTCACCTAACTCATCAAGCTTCAAAGAAGGCACATTGTCTTCTGAAATACTAGCTGTTGCCATGCCACTAAGGTGTGCATTTTCGGCAGTTATGGTTATAAACTTGACCATGGCTTCACCCGTAGGTGCACTCACATTCAAACGAATCATGCACCCCAAATTATAGAATGAAAAATTCTTATTGTTTTTAGCACGGCAAATCATCGGATAAGAGCCGTTAGCCAAAGTCAAGCTTTCGTCATACTCTTGGTATCTCGGAATCTCAACCCTGAAACTAGAAAGGTCATCAGCAAACGACCTATAACCACTTGCAGGATAGTAAAGCAAGTAGGGGCCTTGCAAACTTGGCTGTTGGTCGGAAGTTCTATCGAAAACACTCAAATTGTCCTGTTCAGCGTTTGAATAGGTTGCGACCACGTTGCCATCGGTCAACACAAATTCGTCACCTCTAAGCCAAATGTTCTTGTACGAACCATCATTCTCCTGAAGGGTGGTTCTTAACTGATTGCCGTCTTCATCGCCAGCAAAGGTAGCCGTCAACACATCCATCGACGCTACCGACTCAATTGCCATGTTGTCAACATTCTCATCCTTGTCGCAAGCCGGCAAAAGCAGAATAGGCAACAATGCCAAAGTCTTTATATAATTTGTTCTCATATTACTTAGTTATCAGCATCCAAATCGTCCTCATCATCTTTTCCTGTTTCTTCGGCAAAGCCACCAGAGGTGAAGACTATGCATAACGGTTCTAAAAATTCTATCTCAGACTCCTCAAAAAATTTCTTCATATAATTCTGTTTAGTTCAAAACAATCAAGATTCTTCTATATCACCTTCATCATCAGTAATCTCGGTAGATATTGTTAAAATGTCCACTACCGAAAACTCAACGACTTCTAACTCTGGACTAATATATCTTTTTTTCATCTCTCTCGTCCTAATTAAAATTTACCGAAGGTGCCATTACTGTCACCATCACCTTCTTCGGTACCCTCACTTGATGTAGCAAGCACGTCAATAACATGTAGCCAAACAATTTCTATCTCTGCAAGTTCATTCAGCGTTTTCATATAATAATTCAATGTTTAGTTTTTCGTTCTATGAGCATAAAAAAAAGCAGTCAGTGTATGACAACATCATACACTGACTGCTTTTGGCAAAAGATAAATTTGACGGAAGGTCAAATTTACCCCCCCCGTAATATATTATAAATCAATATATTAATTTTAATATCAAGCATTCATCTATTACCATTTAGGATTTTATGATACAAATGTACAGAAAATTAGTTATTTATACAAATGGCTTTTGGCACCAACAAGTATAAGAACAACATTCAAAATAACAATCTAATAGCCATCTTTGGCAGATTACACAAAGATAATCTGCCAAACACGCTATTTTTTAACGCTTTTGGCAAGATTGCATTACCCAGCCGTCTGCCTTATAGGCTTTATAAGAGATTGAAAGAAAATCCAAACATGAGCTCCATTCCTAGATCGAGACCTTTCAATAGCATAAGGAATATCACATTTCAAAACAACATCAACGCTATAATCCTAATCTGTCATACGTCTTCTTTTACAGCAAACCAATGACATCTTTTGGATATAGAATATGGCAATTCTCTGGAACAATGAAATCCTCGTCGATAATTTCAGACTTTAAGAAGAGCACAAACTCAACTTCTTTATTCTTTGCAAAAGGTAATAGGGAAGCCTTATGCTGTAGCATGTTGAATAGTCTTTCAGCATATTCGCCTTCTGTCCATTTGCATTCGCCAACAAGCAACTTTCTATTGTTATCAGACATTGCCACGACATCCAACTCTATGCTTTCATTTGTTTTTGTTTCGCTGTTCAACACCGAACCCCACCATCTTGATGCGAATTGCCAGGTTGAGCCAAATAGGTCTTGACCGCTTATTGCTTGTCTGCAATAGTATTCCCACCATTGTCCTGTGTAACTGCTGAAGGTCATGTTCATTTTCTGAATAACCCTTTCAGTACGGCCTAAACCGATTAGACTTCGGTTAGGTACCACATAGGTATAGTAGAAATCCATAAAGGGATCGGCAATTTTGTAAAGGCTCTTTTTGGAGTTGTTCTCATCTTCACCGAAAGGGACCTCTTTGTATAGAAATCCCAGGTTAATCAGCTTTTTGAGTGGTCGCCCAAGATCGGTGGCTTTTTTCCCCATTCGAGCCGCAATTTCAGATATTCGGTTACTGCCACCTGCGATAACGGAAAGGAGCGTCTCCGATTGTGTTGATTGTGCCAGATCGTCTATAAACAGTCTGTTTGGTTCATCGTAAAGAATGCCGTTGGGGTGAAATATGTGGTATTCTATGGCTGATTCAATATTAGTCTCCTTTTCACGAAGTATCCAATAGCGGGGTACGCCTCCCCAAACACTATATTCCTCAAATGTGGCGATGTCTGTTGTGTTTAGAGCCTCCTTTAGGAAGGGCAGTGCAATGGGCTTCATTTTCAGAATGGCATCTGCTCTACCATATAATGGTTCCGTTGCATCTAAAACAGCCTTCTCCATCATTTGTTGAGATGATCCACAAATAACAAGATTGAACTTCATGTTTTTCGAGTCAATGAGTTTCTGCAGAATTGAAGGAAGTTCTGGGCTGTGTTCTACAAGAAATGGGAACTCGTCAAGGCAGAGGGTGAATTTATTCTCGCAGCGTTGGTTTAGCGTGGAAATTAGGGCTTCCCAAGTAGGATATTGGGCAAGATTAAATCCAGGAATGATGTCTGCAACGACATTCGCCATCATTTCTCGCTGAAGAGGTTGCTCCGAACGGTCAGCCATAAAGTAGATATCGCTTTCACTCAACACTTTTTTTATGAGTGTAGACTTGCCGATTCGTCGTCTGCCATAGATAACAACAAATGAAGACTGCTCATTGTTAAGCACTCTTTTCAACCTTTTCTGCTCCTCTATTCTGTCTATAAATTCCATTATCTTATAATTATGTTTTACAAACATAATGTTTTTCAGGCATAATATTTATAACACACCTGAAAAATTCCAAAATTTATTGATACCCGAACTGCTTCTTTCGAACCTCTATCATGAGATCGTTGACGAAGTCTGTATCTATCGATTCACGTATCGTAGACTGTTCCATTATATGGTTCATCTTTTCCTTGTCGGATTCAAGAAGTTCCATTATCTCGTCGTATTCATATTTGTGATTACGGACATCCAATAGGAACTGACGGTCCCACGTTCTCTGAAGAATCATTCCCTGTCCTGCGGCAATCTCAGCTGCCATATGCATCAACCGGAAACAATGCATCATATTCTTGGAGTCATAATTCTTATTAAGATTCGATTCGTAGCGTTTCGGGTTCCGGTTCTTAACCCATTCCTGGTATTCGGCATACTGTCGGCAATGGCTGGAATAGCCACTCTGGTTGTATGATATGTAGCATATTGGACGAGCATCCTTATCTTCAACAGAAGAAAGACGCAATTCATCGGCCTTGGCATCTATATTGATGACGCCCCTGTACCCTGTCAGCTTTTGATCTCCAACTCGTTGAATTACCGCTTGAAGGTCCTTGTCATCAAAATACCCCTGACAGAACGATAGGAACAAATCGTCGGTCAGCCAACTGGCATAGGCCGCCGTATGAGCACCGAAATCGTAGTAAACACCATAAACGTCGTGCATATTGGGAATACTTACCAATCCACAAAACTCTTGATGCAGGCTGCGGTTTGCCAACCAGTCTCGAAACTTTGTACTACCCTGGTCTTTGAAAGTATATATGAAGTCATAAGGTGTCAGACGTTCAGTTACTGGGTTCACGATTTTCTTGTTCAATCCACGCGCTTTCTCAATCTGTGCCTTAGCATAGCCAAAGAAAGGATTAAAGCACTGCTTGCTGATAAACTGGTCGCGATTGTCGATAATCAACCGCATAAGTGGATTCACATCTCCCAAAATCTTGTCTTCAGGAATGAAGAGACTCTCCAATACTGTTGGATTAGACTTCATGAGCAAACGAACCAGTTCGCCTACCTCAAACCAGGTGTTGTCATGACGATCGTCGGAAACCTGTGCCTTGTAACCAAAGGCTCCGTAAAACTCATCAAGAGTACAAGCAAAGACACCACTAGTATCTACATCACTATCCTTATTGTTAAGGCCATAAAGGTGGCTGCCACGAATATACTCGTAAAGCAGCCTACCTTCTTGACGGATAATTTCAAAATTTGTCATGTGATTCAAAATTTGGATAACATATTGAAAAGTTACTTTACACTTTTCTTATTTTTCAAAAATGATTTTTTTGCCAAATGGCCAAAATAAATTTTGCCAAACGGCTAAAATTCGTTTGTTTTGAGGGACTACGCATCGCTGCGCAGCGTTCTCGATTAATACTTGATTATAATTGTGCCGCCTGCCAGGATGGAGAAGAAATGATTGGGCACAAAAAAAAGATAGTTGGAATGTTTGGTAAGGACGTTCCAACTATCTTCTATAAGGTTCGATTTTCGGCTTTTGTCAAACCGTCAAACGATAATCTCGTAAATAGACTCGTTGGAAGATACGCTTAATCCACTCACACGCCATGCGGTGCAAGGCAAGCACACCAAAATCCGTTCCAAAGCGTTTTTCGCTCTGGACTGTAGATGTCGGTAATATGTTAATTCTTGCTTGCAGCATTATTGAAAATTTCGTGAGTTATTGAAAATTGGACGCGAAACTAGCGCATTTCAGCCAATCGACCAAACTTTTCATCCATTATTTTTCAAGGCGTTACCCGTTACTACTACGTAGTAAAAAATTCACCACAAATCCTCATAATTCATTCGAAGAGTTCGTCCTTTCTTTTAAGTAATCTCTAAATGCGAATAGTGGAATATTTTCCAACCATGTTTGGTCCTCGTAATTTTTCATGCTTAGACGGATACCCTTCAATGTTGGATTATTCTCAATAAATAATTTCATTGATTTCGCCCTGACGTTCTCTTCAGCCTTTACTTCCAGTGGGTAAACATTATCGTAAAGTTGAATGACAAAATCCAATTCTATACGTGACCGTTCCACTGTGTGATAGTAAACAGGTATTCCAATTGTGGCTAGTTGAGATTCAACAAAAACTTCAGTAAAAGCACCTTTATACTCCCTGAATATGTTGTCACCCACCATAATTTGGCTGGCGGGAACATCCGCCATCGCACCCATCAATCCAACGTCAAGTATGAAGAGTTTGAATGCGTCACGGTCCTCATAGAACTTCAGTGGCATTCTGACCTCGTTTACACGACTGACTTTGTATATTAAGCCTGCATCTGTCAGCCATTGAATCGCGACCTCGAATTCCGAAGCTCTGCCTCCCGGTTTTAGAGCATTGAATATGAATTTCTTGTTTTCTTTAGTTAATTGGGAAACGATGTTCTGCCACACCATTCGGATTCGTGGGACCACACGAGCTGGAGCATGTTTACTAAAGTCTCTGTCGTAATCATTTAAGATTTCTTTCTGTTTGGAACGGACTGCATTAAGTCCTTTTCCTTCAACATATGCTTTTACGGCAGCAGGCATTCCTCCGACATAGTAGTATTGGCGTAATTGGTCTATGAATTCACCGCTGAGTGAATTTAGTATGTCCCAATTCTTTTCCGCGATTAGTTCTTGCATCTTATCCTTCTTGTTTGCAAGAAGGAACTCGCCGAATGTCATGGGATAGAGGAACTTTTCATCTACTTTTCCCACAGGATACGATATGCCTTCATGAAGAGCTATACCGAGAAGACTTCCTGACGCGACAATATGATATTCAGGAGCATCCTCGGCAAACACTTTGAGCCTTGTCAGTGCGACAGGGCACTCTTGAATCTCATCAAGGATTATAAGTGTCTCTTTAGGAACTATATCCACTCCAGTAAGTGCAGACAAACCTCTCAATAATTTTTCAGCTGATTTTTCTGTCTCAATAAGGCTGATGGCAGCATCATTTCGGTCAAGACTGACAAAGGCTGTGTTTTTGTATTTGCGACTTCCCAACTCTTTCAACAACCATGTTTTCCCCACTTGTCGTGCACCAAACAAGACAAGCGGTCTTCTATCGGCAGAGTCGCTCCATCTTTCCAGATCATTATATAAATATCTTTCCATATTCTAAAATTCAATAATTTACGAAAATGATTTACATTTTTTCAACGTTAGTTAACAGAGCTTATTACACTTTTTCAACGTTTAAATGATAGCAAATTTACATTTTTTCAACGTTTAATAGCAAGAAAATTTACATTTTTTCAACGTCAAGTTAGGATTATAGAATGGCATTTAAGATGTATGAATTAAGACTCCGCTTAATCACTATAAGCTTACAGAAGCTTTTCCATTCTAAGGTGTATTAGTTCTAAATATTCTTTTTTCAATTCTTCGCTTAGGAAAGGTTCTTCACGCAAAGGTAGGGTTAGGCTGATGGCCTTCGCATCTTCCTTTTGAAGGTAATCCTGGCTGTAACTGAAGGTATACTCACCTTCGTTTTCCGTTAGGATGCCCGAAAGTACACCCTTTCTGTAAACAAGTGCCTGTCTCATGATTTGCGTGTAGCCGTAAGCTCATAGTTAAACAATTCCAACAACTGGTTCACTTTGTCCATTCTCAATGTCGCCTTCCCCTGTTCTAAATTGCGTACGAACGACAAGCCAACCCCAGACTTCATTGCTAGGTCTTCCTGAGTCAATCCATACTCCTTTCGAAGCAACTTCACTGTTTTTGGTAAGCGTCCAAACTGAAAAAAACATTCAGTTTGGACGCTTACGGACTAAATTTTGATGGCCACCCTTGTTACAGCCATATTTGGCTGATTACACAAAAATAATCTGCCAAACACGCAAAATTTTCACGCATTTGGCAGATTATCTTCATTCAATACTTGTTTTTATTTTCCTAACTGTAATGCACAATGAAGATTGATGCAATTGCCGTTTTTTATTACTACCTTGTTCTGTAGTACTTGGTGTAACGGGTATACTTGTGCGACTTACCGTAGTTGGCCAAGCAACCCTGGAACTTCTGTGGAATCTTAATCTCCAAGCCAAACTCGTGAGAACCGTAGTTGCGGTGACGCAACTTGCCAAAGAAATAGTCGTAGGAATAGTAAACCGATAGCCAGTCGAAAAGACTAACACCTGCCATGATGGAACCCTCGTACTGGTAACGGTAGGCCGCACCTACATAGAACAAGTCTGACGGGTTCCACTCGTAGTCGAACAAGTAGAAATACTTCAATCCTATCTGGTGTTTCCAACGGTCGCGGTAGTTATAGACCGAGTAGCTAGGCGCCAAGCGCCACCACATTTCGGTCTGGAAATAGTAGTTCAGGTAACCCGAATAGAGCTGATGCATTGGCATCTCGTCGGTACCTTTCAGCATGTGATTGGCAGCGAAACCCAACTCAAAATTCTGCAACAACACCTCAAGACCAACTTCGGCATCGGGTGCCGTCCCGTTAGGTAAGCGCTCCATGGCGTCGGCCAAGTTCATGGTGTTGACCTCTTGCACCTTGTCGGCATCGTAACCGCGGTTCATTAATCCGGCGCCCACACCCAAGTTGATGTAACTGTCGTCGGCAATAGGTATGAGGAACGCAAAACCGAGCTTCGGATTACGGGTATAACAGTAACCAATGTCGTCGCTCAAGAACGAGAGCGAAATCTGCGAATGTGCGCCCATGAAGAAGTACTTGGCACCCGCAAAGAAGGTGGAAGGAGCCCCCTCGACATTACGCCACTGCAACCTACCGCCCAAATTGACGGTAGCATACATAATTTCGGGAATGTAGGCAGGGTTGTTGTAGTTGAGCCTAAGTTGCTTGTTGGTAAACAACACGTCTTCTTGTGCCACTGCGTTGGTACTAACCAAGACCAACAAGACAGCAATTATGTTTATAAGTCTTTTCATCGTACCAAAGTAATATAACCAGTTTTAATCTTCTTGTCGCCACCCTCGAAGTAGGTTATCGCATAGAAGTAAGTATCGGTAAACGCCTCGTCGCCGTTGGTCTTTTCACCACGCCAGCCAATACCCTCGTAAATGAGGTTGCCAATGCGGTCGAAAATCTGCATCTCGTAGTCGGCCATAAACTCGTCGCCCGTCGTCATGGTGTTAGGCACATTGAAGCTAGGGTCGACGTACAAGGTGGTGATAGCCGAGCCAGAGCAACCGAATTCGTGGTCGACCTTAACCTTAACATCGAAAGGCTTGGTAAGGCGAACCATGTCTTTCGCATATTCGTGAATCTCTTCCATGCCACTCAATGCGGTCAAGCCATCGCCAAAGTCCCAAGCATAGCTTAAACCTTCGTCGTAGTTGTCGGCACACACGGCTTCGAGCTTCACTTCGAAGGTGTCGCGGTTCAACTGGTACTTGGTTGAATGGATGAACGGTGTAACCTTAATGGTAGGAACCGGAACGGCAGCCGTCTTAATGGCAATGGTGTCTTTTACCGGACACTGGTTAACGTCAACCGCTGTTAGGTTAACAATGCCCGAATGGGTTGGCAAGAAGCGGAAATTGTTGCCCGCCCATGTGCTGTCGCCCCACGACCATGTAGCCTCGTAAACGTTAGGCGAAGTCACCTCGGCATAGTCGCCCACACACACCTTGGTATTACCTTCGATGATAGGGGTAATCTTCGGATAGGTATTGAACGCATAACGAATGGTATCGAAGCAGACTGGCATATCGGTTACCAATGCCTTCAGCACAATTTCGGCCGCACCTTCCAACTGAACGGGATAAGAACTGCCGTACTTAACCTCGCCGGTATTCATGTCGGTCCATTCGAAAGTAGAGTTAGAAGATGAAGCGTGCAAGGTGAGGCTGTCGTCGTAACAGTAGATGCTTGCAATGTTGCTATAGGTGAAGTCTTCAACCTTCAGCATGTTCACCTTAATGGTCTGGGTTGCCTTACAGCCCCACTCGTTGTGGGTAGCTACGGTGTAGGTGCCGGTGTGACCAAGGTTGGCATGCAAGTCCATACGTTCCGAGTCGGCATTGTTCCACAAGGTGTCGGCAACGTCGGTAATGTTGTCGCGAAGGAACAACTGGTCGAGGGATATCTCCAAGTTAGCACAGGTATCTAACAAGATGGTCTTGTCTTCGCTAGAACTCTTCAACAAGACTGTTGTCTTAACCGGTTCGCTTTCGCAACCGTCGAGTTCTGACTGGGTTACCCAATACTCGTCTTTCTGCCAAGAAGTGGTTGCCGTGTTGGTGTTGATGACGATGGAGTCGTAACGCACACCGCCAATGGTCTTGTACCAGTTCTGGCGAACGCCCTTCTTGGTTGAGTTGGTCTTAAGGGTAAACAAGCCGGTGTTTTCGCAATAGATGACCTCCGGATCCATGTCGGCCAATATAGAATATGGTTTCAACACATTCACACGCATTGGCACAGGCTTACCGTAGCACATACTGTAGTGCAAGCGTGCCTGGTAGGTCTGCATGCCATCGGTAGCAGTGCTTGGCATGTAGCCATCGGCCAAGGTATCGCCATCGGCATTGGTCCAAACAATGTCGTACAAGGTGTTTTCCGTGGTTGCGTACAACGGAGCAGAAGGCTCGTTCAAGCAATAGCTGGTATCGGTAGCGATAGGCAAATCGGTAATTTCGGGTTCAATGGTCACCTTCAATTCCTGCATTTCGGTTTCGCACATACCCAACTGTTGGTTGAAGCGGTAGACGAAGGTACCTGCCTCTTGCGACTGTGGCTTAACTACACCGTTCTGCGCCACGGTTGAATAGTCGTCGGCAGGACTGCGCCACAACACACGTGCATCGGCAATGGTTGGCGTCAACGTCAACGCATCGGTATTGGTGTTCTGGCAATAAGCCAAGACGGTGTCGATGTTGATGAGCGGTGGAACCACATTTACCAACAACTTCAAGGTGGTGTCTACGCTACAGCTACCTTCTGGAATTTCTATGCTAGCCGTCAGCAACACTTCCATGATGCCGGCGTCGGAAGAAACAACAGTGTACTTGTTCACGTCTTCGCTAGCGCCATTCCAAATGTAGTGTTCCGCACCGCCAGCCACCACGTTAATGGTGTCGCCCTGGCAAACAGGTGCGTTGCTGGTGGCTGTAACCTCAATCTTACGCGCAAACGAAATGTGAACCATGCTACTGTCGGTACAACCATGGTCGTCGGTATAAAGGGCTACAAAGTCGCCGTCTTGCGCAACTGCCGTATAGTCGAACGGCAACAACGCAACGCTGCGGTAGTATTTGTTCATGAACGGATTGGTACCACCAACCACCTTGTGCGATGCATAGTCTACAAAGTCGAGGCGTGTGCCATAGCACAACACGGTATCTCTTAAGACAGAATGCACAGCCGGGTAAATCTCTACGGTAGAAGGTTGTGCCACACTGAAGCAACCGGTTTGGTTGTTCACCTGACGCACCAGGTAGTTCTGGACACCCACCTCTTCGGTACTGATGGTAGGCGCATCGGCATAAACAGAATCAGGATATGCTGTCAACACGTCTAACCACTGCAAGTGGAAACCTTCGCCTGTAACAATGCTCATGGTCTGGTCGCCAATGAACTGACAGAAACCAGTATCTACCTTCATGCTTTCAGGCTGTAAGCCCACTTCGAGGTGAACCTTGTCGGTCGCCTTACAACCATACTGGTCGGTTATCTCAACCAAATAGTCGCCAGTCGTGCCAATGGTTTTCGCGTCGGTAGCATCAACATCGGCACCATTCAACAGAATGCTGTTAATGCGCAAGTCCTTCGCCTCGGTAGTTGTTGCATTACTACGGAAGGCAGCAGTGTTGGCAATCTCGGTCAGGTTGATGGTTGCCGGTTGGCAAACCGGTTCAACTTCTGGCAAAGTGAGCAACACCTCGGGGTGAACGTTGTTGTACATGTTCACAAACGGACTTAAGCATCCCTTGCTGTCCTTCTGGGCAACTGCATGTACGTAGCTTGCCACTTCGGCCGTATTGATTTCGATGCCCGGAACAACCGTTCCTGCTTGGTCTTTAATCACCAAGGTATATTCGCCATCGTTCTTCAACTTCTTTACCACCAAGCCAGTGTTCTGGCAGAGTTCATCGGTCTCGCTTACCAAAGGTTCTGGTGCCGGATTGGTAATCATGGTCACATCTTCCTCGGTAACGCAGTTCTTCTTCGAGGTAATCTTATAAGTTCCGGTCAACAAGAGGTGTTCTTCCAACTGCTGGCCAGGTTGGGTGGTGGCAATGTACTTGATGACGCTGTCGGTAACCGACTGACCGGCGCCGTTAGTCCAAACATAAATTGGAGTTTCCATATCGGCATCGGAAGAAGCCACCAAACGGATGGTATCGTTTTCGCAGACGGTGGTCTTACCGTTCACATACAAAACCGGATTCTTGTGTACGCTTACCCTAACGGCACGCTGTGCCTTACAGCCACTAACGCTGTTAGACGCCTTGGCAACATACACGCCATCGGCCTTAACGGCATTGGTCACCAAGACAGGGGTAACGCCATCGGCCTCGTAAATGCTGATGGCAAGTTCACCATCGAAACTGAACATGCCTTCGCTAACGCTGTCGAGCTTCACACTTTCGCCCTCGCAGAGGTGTTGAACCTCGGGAGCAATGGTCTTGATGGAATCTACCACCTGGTAAGAGAGCATGGTCTTCTTACTTTCGCAACCATAAGCGGCATTCATGCGCCAAACCGACATTTCGACCGGTGCCATGGTGGTGTTTGCACCACTTACGTTAAGCACAGGTCCGCTAATGGTGTCGCGGCTACCGGTAGCCAACCAACGGTATTCGTAGTCGCCAGCCACATCCTTCACACGAATGAAGGTATCGGTACCCTGGCACAAGCTGATGAGCATGTTCTCTTCGTCGACTACCGGAGGAACCAACTCGTCGATGAAGGTCAACTTCACCTCGTCGTCGACCTTACAGCCAAACTGGTCGGTCAGTTCTACCTTGTAGTCTCCGGTCTTTTCAATGGCTTCGGCATCGGTTATTTCAAGGCCATCTTTCCACATGCCGGTAATGGTCAAATTCTTTATCTCGCCATTGTCGGCATTGTTGTCGGCAGCCGCATTGTTTGCCATTTCCACCAAGTTGACCGTGTTAGGCAAGCAGATTGGAGCCACGGTTGGCAACTCTAGCTTAACGGCAGGGTGCACGTTGGTGTACATGCTGGCAAACGGACTCAAGCAAAGGGTGTTGCGGTTGCGCTGCGCAACCGTGTGCACATACTGGCCAACCTCGTCGGTGTTCACCTCGATGTTAGGGATGGTGTCGCCAGCCTTGTTGACAATGACAAGTGAATACTCGCCACTGTTCTCAAACTTCTTGATGTTGACACCTGTATTTTGGCAAAGTTCGTCGGTCTCGCTTTCCAAAGGTTCTGGAGCCGGATTGGTAACCACCTTCACCTTTTCTTCGGTCACACAGTTCTTCTTCGTTGTAATGCGGTAAGTGGCAGAAAGCAAAAGCTCTTCATCGCTCTGCACGCCAGGTTCGGTGGTTGCCTTGTACTTAATGGCACTATCGGCAACGCTATTGCCACTCGCATTGGTCCAGACATAAACAGGGTCGTCCATGCCGTCGGCAGTCTTTGCCACCAAGCGTACGGTATCGTTTTCGCAGACGATGGTCTTACCCTTTATTTCGAACGAAGGATTCTCATGAACATTCAACTTCACCGAACGTTCGGCCTTACAACCGCTAACACTGTTCGAAGCCTTTGCAACGTAGGTGCCTGCCTTTGCAACCGCATTGGTCACCAACAAAGGTGTGGTATTGCCCTCTTCGTAAAGAACAATGTCGAGATTGCCATCGAACGAGAACATGCCTTCGGCAACGCTATCGAGTTTCAACGTTTCGCCATAGCAGATGTGCTGCTCGTCTGGCGCAATGGTCTTAATAGAATCTACGACCTGATATGATACAATAGTCTTCTTACTTTCGCAACCATAAGTGGCTTCTTGGCGCCATACCGACATTTCGACAGGAGCCATTGAGCTGTTCTTACCGCTTACGTTAAGCACCTCGCCATGCAAGGTGTCGCGGCTGCCGGCAGCCAACCAGTGGTAAACGAAGTCGCCAGCCACAGGCTTAACCGAAATGAAGGTGTCGGTACCCTGGCAAAGGCTGATAGGCATCAACTCTTGTTCAACTGCAGGTGCAGCCGGTTCGTCGATGAAGGTCAACTGCATTTCGGCAGTGCTCAAGCAGTTGTTCTTATCC
Organism: Paludibacteraceae bacterium; assembly: GCA_024401645.1. Taxonomy (GTDB): domain Bacteria; phylum Bacteroidota; class Bacteroidia; order Bacteroidales; family Paludibacteraceae; genus Physcocola. The sequence goes on from JAKSKR010000012.1 coordinate 57,011, forward strand.
TTATAGGTAATTTGGTAACGTCCATTAGCGGTTACGGCAGCCGCATCGGCAACCTCGGTCAAAGCCGCATTGTCGCCAATTACGGCAAAGCTCTCTGCAGCCAACTGGTAGCCAGAAGCGCTAGTGGTCAGCCTTTCTTTTGCATATTCAACCAAGCTAACCTCGGCCGGACGGCAGACAACCGTGTCTGGCAAAGTTGCTTCAATGTGCTTGGTAATCGTAATCTTGGCCTCGGCAAGTTCAGAAGGGCACTTCAAGTCGAGCACAGCGTCGGTGTTGATTTGGCGTGCCTTAACCGAGAATGAAGTATCGTTGTCGGTAGCAAATTCGTAAGCCACAGAGGTTGCAACCACGTCTTCGCCCTCGGCATCGAGCCACTCCATCGTGTAGGCAGCCGCATCTTCGTCACTTCTCTGCAACTTGATGGTCTGCTTGCCAGTGCCTTGGCAGAACTGGAAGTTTTCGGCAACTGGCGCCTCTGGTGTGATGGCCACCTTTATGGTATGATCCTTAACGGTTTCGCAAGATGTGCCCTTAAGTGTCATCTTCAGGGTAACGGTCTTGTCTTCGGTCAACTCGTTCAACGAAAGCACATCCTTAGTGCCGATGGTTTCGTTGTTTTCAATCCAGTTATAAGTCACTTCGCGGCTCTCACCTTCAGCAGAAAGGTCAACCGACTCACCCGCACAAATCTTTGCGTCACCCACAATACTGAACACAGGTGCATGGTGGAAGGTGAGGTTCAAGGTATTTTCAGCCTTACAACCGGTCAGCTTATCGTTTGCAATGGCTTTTACCTCCAACTCGCTCTGTTCGGCCTTGGTGAAAGCCTCGAGGGCAGAAAGTTCGTAGTCGTCACCATCGACCGATACGGTATATTCAATAACCGACTTGTATTTCTTGTCTATTTCGAACGACTCGGTCATCGTCTCGGCAAGGTTAAGTTCGGTGCCCGCACACAAAGCCATCTTGTTGTCGGTGCCAATCTCGTTCACCTTTATGGCCTTGGCAACGGTAAGGACAATAGTATCGTTGTCGCTGACGCAACCTGTAACCGTATTCTTAACATTGGCTGTGTAGGTGCTGTTGCCCACCACCTTGGCCACCTCTAGGCTCTCGCCTTCGACTGGCGTACCGTCGTTATTCCAAATAATAGTGGTGTTGCCACCCACATTCTTGTCGACTGCGTTCAATGTAATTCTGTCGCCATCGAAACACTTGAAGAGGGTGTCGGTTCCGTTTTCAATAACAGGCGCTGTTGGTTTGCGCTTGATGGTTACCTTAACGGTATCGCTCGCACTACAGATGCCAGACTCGTCGGTTACCGAATAGATGTACTTAACGGTGTCTTGCGCATCGGTGTAAACAACTTCCTTCGCATCTTCGGCAGTCAGTTCCTTCGCATCTAGGCCTTCGAGCTTGTAGTATGAAATCTGCGCGCCAACCAGACTCGACAAGTTTACGGCGTCGAGGTTAGCCGACAAGTAGCTGTTGACGTGCTTTGCAAAGTCTACAGTGTCGGGCTGACAAACCGGTTTGGTGTCGGGCGCATTCAACTTGATTGGCTTATGCACGGTAACGTCTACGTTCTTGAACGATGCACAACCGGTCTTCACGTTCTTTTGCGAAACAACAAACTTGAATGTCTTGCTGGCACCGGCAAACGCCATGGTGTCGGTGTTCAGCTTTAGCCTGGTGTCTATGCCACCGTGGTCGGTCCAGATAACCGACAGGTTTGCAGTCTTGTTATAAGCATCGTCGCTAGCCAAAGGTTCAGCTGGCAACTCAACTTCATCCTTGCTTTGGCAGAAATCCAAATCTTCAGCCGGATGTTCGGCCGGAACCGGATAGATTTCAACCGTTGTATGAAGGGTATCGACACAACCCCATGCGTTGGTAGCCGTTACATGAATTTCTTCGGTAGCTTCGAGCGTTAGGGTTCGTGTAGTTTCGGTCCAATCGCTACGGTACCAGTTATAGGTATAGTCTGCTTCAGGCAATGGCAGGTCGAATGCAACCTGTTCGCACTCCTTCACACTGTTCTCGAGTCTGAATTCAGGCAAAGCCGCAAAAATAACGGTAAAGGTGTCAATCACCTCGCAACCGCTAATCAGGTCGTTAGCCTTCAACAGGTAGCGGGTGCTGTCGGTCTTGTGGCGGGTAACGTTGGTCTTCATATCCTGCAACTTCTCTTCGGTCATTGCCTCTGTGCTAGGAGTGTTGCCGTTGAGTTTGAAGACTTCGTAACCGAGGTCGAATGTCTGAATGAGCCCAGCCTTGCTTCTAACCTTCTTGTCGAGCACGGCCTTCAAGTCGAAGCTCTTGCCCCAACAGGTCTTTATGGTACCAATAGGCGAATAGTTGATGGTGTTGTCGACAACGACCTTTATATCTACTTTCTCACCTTCGCAAGAAGACACGGTGTCTACCTGCCAGAACGAAATGGTAGGGCTCTGCGCAGTGTTCGGATTAAGGATAGAGTCTGGCTTCCACATCAACTTGGTATCGTCGTCGAGCGGATTGATAGCAGCCGAGAAAGCATTGCGCAAGTTAACCTTCTGCGTATCGACACAGAAGAAGAAATCGGTAGCATCGGTGTAAAGAGGGAGGTGAGGTTGAGGGTTAATCTTAACCTTCTGCTCTACCTTCTTACTGAAACACCTTGATTGTTTGTCTTGCAAAGCTGCGTAGTAAGTCAACGTTTCCGCATTTTCGGTCGATGGCTTAATCGACTCGATAGCGACACCATCGGCATCGTAAACGAACAGCTTATACTTATCGGCATTCGGATTGACCGGATATACCGGTTTGGAAGCCGAGCCCTGGCAGAAGTTCGCCTCCTCTACCAATGGTTTATCTTCAACATCGGGATGCACAACGGCACGCACAGTAAGGAAGTTACCCACGCAACCCATTGGGGTTGACTGGCGCACGCAGTAGTAGAGTGTGTCTACAGTTTCAAGGCTTATGTCAACCGACCCTTTCTCCATAACAACACCCGTTGTGTCGATGCCCGGACACTTATCGGTAAAGTGTTCTTTCTGGTACCATTCTACAATATATTTAGTAGAAGGATAACCCTCGCCTGTAAGTTTCTTAACCTTACCTTCGTAATCGCTCATACAATACTCGAACGTAACACTAGTTGCAGAGTAAGGGATTACAGAGTCGGCAATAATAGGATAGGTGTTGATGCTGGTGTCGACCACCAACTTGAAAAGACCCGGTTTTGAGATACAGTTATTTGAATCGACACGAACAGCAGACACATACGAGAAGCCAATCTTGTTCACATCGATAGGAGAAACGCCGTTTGCCGTAATGGTTTCGGCATTGGCGAACTGATTACCCTTATAGGTTGTTTGTGGAGCGCCATAGCCTTCTACGGTAATATCGTTAACATCGGTCCAAATCCATTTATAACCAGTCTTACTAACCTTTGTTTCCTTATCAGACAAGAAGGAAGCATAGTCGCCATCGGCAGGAACTCCGTAACAGAAAAGTATGGAGTCGCCATCGTGCTTGAAATCTGGTTTTATATCGTTATAACAATTGACCTTTACGGTGATAAGTGAACCTGGCCCAGGGCATTGGCCTACGGTAGAATCTTGCGCCACGAAATACATATACCTGAAGCCATCTTCACCGCAGTCGCCTTCAGTGTTCAAGTTGGTCAACAAGTCAGCCATAGAAACATCGCTACCCTTCTGTACCAAGGCTCTAAGGTGCTTTTCGAGAGGCGTATCGACCTTAACAGGTGCTTCTGGTTCTTCAGCATCGCCAACCTCATCGGTAGGATCTTCCGCGCTAGGGTCTGCAGTTTCATCTTCGGTAGCCGAACCCTCTTCAGTGTCACCTTCACTGCCGGTTTCTTCTTCCTTCACTACCGGTTTCAAAGACTCCAAGTCCTCGGCTGTTGGTGAATACAAATAGAACCTTAAACGATCTCTCGACAAGGAAGAAGAGCCTTTTGACCTCAACGAATTGTAGATGTCGTCTTCGGTTAACTTATAATTCTGGCAGACTACAATAGTGTCAGGAGCAATGGTGTCTGCCATTGGAGAGATACGTGCAGCAACTTTCACTAACTCACTTTCGCACTGGTCTTTGAAGAAGGTAGCGCCATAAGTAAACTCGCCCGCCTTGTTCAAAGGAATGTTTACAGTGTCGGCAGTATGAATATACGTTGCATTGTCTTCGTCGTTTGTATCTACACTATACCAACGAATGTTATAGTCTTTTTGTTCGACCGTTTTATTCACTCTCAAAGTCAAAGAATCGGTATCGGAAAATCCCTGACAAATAGGATTTGGCAAATCTTCAATAACCGGACCTTGGTCAATCTTGATGTCGGCAATAGAAATGTAGAAAGTTACGGCAGGACCTGCACAGTTATAAGACTGTTGGCGAACTGCGACCTTGTAAACACCCGGAACCTTACTGTCGAAATACTTAAAGTTTTTCAACTGCCATTCATAATCCATTTTGGCACCTCTGTAAATAACAGTATCGTGTTCGCTAGTCTCATCTGTTTCAGTGAAATTAGTATACAACGCATACTCCTTACCCGACTTGTCTATCTTAATGCCACTAATATTACCTTCCAAACAAAGGTAGATGGTATCGTTATCGACCAAAGGTTCACCCCTGTAGCTCATTTCAGGTGCTTTAATATCTGAATCAATGAAATTCACCTTAATGAAACCACTACAAGACTGGTCGCCTTTCTTCCAAGGAGACTGATAATAGATGTAAGCTACATCATCAGCAGTCACATTATATTCTTGAGACAAATCTGCAGTTTCCGATACTAATGTTTGAATTGGCTGTCCATCAAATTTATCGGTCAATTTAGCAGACTTAAACAACATCTTGATTTTGCTAGTTTCGATGGTCATCTTCAAGATGTCTTCAATAGCATCGGCTAGCAATTCTTGTTCATCGGCTTCACAAGCCACATAATCCTTCAAGGCCTGTTCCGCAGTGGCAATTGGCTTATCGCCGTATGTACCATAAAGCAATTGTTCAAGACGAGAGCCATTCACATGGTGTTTCTTTGCCAATGCCAGAATACTATCTCGTTTAGCCTGTTCCCAAATAATAGAGTCTTGTTTTGCTAACTTTTCAACGTTGAAATCGTAGTTGTAAACCAACATTTCGTTCAAACTCTCGACCGTTATCTTTGAATTTTCGCAGATAATATAGTTAATCTCCTCAGGTCGTTCACGACAATCTTGCTTTGCATTAACTGTTACAACCACATTCTTATTGACAGAGTCGCGCACGAAGATACCGCCATCAAGTTTTTTCTTACTATCTAAGCCCGGACAGTCACCACCAAGGAAGCCACCTCCGCCGCCTCCACCACCGGCACCACCTATACCACCATTACCACTCACAACACAACGATATTCATCCCAACTCAATTCGTCTTTCGAACTTTCGAAAATAGATTGAGCATTTGTATCGTTAGTCTGTAACGAGACCTCAGCTTCAGGTTCAGTTCGTGTTGGTCTACCTACATAAACCGTCTTCTTATAGACATAGCTATCTGCTGGTTTTGTAACTAAGTTAATCTTGAATCTTAAAATACTATCGTTCTTAATAGTCGTAGGAACAACAACGTTACTGAATTCAAACTCAAGTTTAGCAACTTTGAAATCAATCTTGTCGTTATCGAAACTTTCTTGATTGTGTTCATTAATACCAATCAAATAAGTATTAATATCAGAAAGTAACTTTTTCGGCACATTGCCCATATTATTTTGATTAAAGGGCACAGCATCACCAATTTGTGTTCCATCATGACCTTTAACAATCATAGTACAGGTTTTATCTTGCTTATACAAAGTTCCTCTTATAGCCTCAACAAATAAAGATTGAATAGTGTCGACATACTCAGAAAAAGGAATAGAGACCGTTACATTCTTTAATCCTTCCGAATTTTCACCAACCTTCATTACAAATTCTGTCATATATGTATCGCCAGGATACAAAGAAGTCTTATCAGTTCTAGAAATCAACTGAACCTGAGGGACCTCTGGCGCACCAATAACAACAGCTGCATTTGTGAACACGTGGTGTTCCAAGTCAGACTTTGCGCTCAGAGTCAACTCCCTTCCTCCTTTTGGAATAGCGATATAGTGCTTTTCACGCCCCAAGACCTTGATACTCGGTCTTATTCTTGTACTATGCAAGTCGTAACCACGTGCATATTTAGTGAGCGATGCATCTTCACATTTCTCTACCTGATACTTATACTCGATGGTACTATTGAAATGATTATAATTAAGGCCTTTCTCCCCCACATAAATCTGCATCGAATCTTCGTTGTAGTTTTCTTGTTCAAGGGCTTTTGCCTTGTTTATGAAGAGCTTGTCGTCCTGAATTTTATTATATGCACCAAAAGCAGAATAGACAAATGTAATAGAGTCACTTTTATTATATGCTTCAGCTTTTCCGAAATCGAAACTCATTATCATATCGGGCTGAGACGTACCTTCCCTATTAGAAGGTTGATGCAGATCGCAGTCATAAATCATCATGCTACGTCTTGGCATAGCATCGTGTGCATAAACAACAGACAAAGACCAACCAGAAGTGGAGCTTGATGTGTTATTTGTAGAAGTCCCAGCTCCCGCTTCTGTAAATGTCTTCAAATCGGTAGTTATGTTAGCAACCGTTACAGTAGTCGTCTTTCCCTTAAAAGTTGTAGTTCTAGCAATATCCCTAAACAAAGCAGTAAGATCGACATGGCAGGTATAATAGTTGGCAAAAGGTCCGTTAACAGTTGCAGCTTCTACCAAGTAGTTTTTTCCAGCCACATTAACAACAACTTGCTTACAAGCTTCCGACACAGAAGTAACACGTCCACCCCAATTCAAGCGTACACTCATGAAGGAATCTCGGCCACAAATTGTCGGAGAATTCGGGATACAGAATTTAGAAGCGCTACTATTAAAAATCTTAATCGATTTCTTAGTTGAAGTTGGCAAGCCATTAGCACCTAACACTATGCAAGACGCAGCGGTTGTTTGAGGATTTGAATTTTTAAGTTCACACTTTTCATTTTCAGCAGTGAACTTCTCTGGCAAATCCGTCTTAGGTTCCGTATTGGTATTACCAATCACCACACACATACCATTGGAAGTGGTGGAGAAAACCGGTTTTATCGTCTTATTTACTTGCTGAATAACCTGAGCCTGAACATTACTGTTCAGCCCACCCAATAAACATACTAATACTATAAATAGACGTGAGAAAAGACTATGCTTACTCTCGAAACTCGAACTTGTCAACATTACCAATAAAAAAATAACAGGAATAGGATAAAATGCCCAAAACCTATATAAACACAAAATTTTATGCAAAAATCGTGCCTTTTTACTTAATTTCAATGCATTTACGCAAGAAAATGACAAAAGAAACGGATATTTGTTCCTTTGAAAGCAACTGAAGCCCCATTCCTGACCTAACGCACAACTTTCTTCACTGTTCAAACTACAGAATAGGGAGGTACTATCAATCCTGTAAACATCTTGAAAAAAAATCCGTTTTATTTGCAAGTTGGACGCTTACAGAATGGAAGTGTTTATGTGTTGACCGTCGGAAACCAATCAACCAAGACACGCCGTTTAACTTGCATGTCTCCACCAAAGTACTCCTTCCAAAACCACTCAAACTATCCTATAAAAATCTCTCAGAAATTCGCCTATAAAAATTTAAACAGTTTCTTATATTAAATAAAAAAATTAATTTTGTAAAACTTATATTTAATACCATTAAATTTATGAAGAAAAATTTATTTAGAAACGCTATTTGTTTCAGTGTGCCATTATTCTTTGCGGCTTGTTCCGATGAAACGACTGACGATAACGGCCTGGACAATCAGCCTCAAAACAATGTGGATTATTGCAACAGTATAACAGAAAACTGGAAGGTCTTTCCGCGAGTTTCAGCGCCTATCCCTCTCGAACTTACGGCCAACGAGCAGTCTGCTGTCAACCAGAGCAATGCTTTTGCCAACAAACTCCTTTGTAAACTGTTAAAGAATGACACCAATGTGGTCATCTCGCCAGTAAGTATGCAAATCTGTCTGGGTATGGTTCTAAATGGCCTCTCAAATGCGAATATGGAAAGTTCGAAGCAGGTTTTAGGCTTGGGGAACTTGTCGCTCAACGAATTGAACAGTTTGAATAAGAAAATTTCGGCCTCGCTCAATTCCAACCTCGACCCTTCTTCTTACTTCGAGACCCAGAACTCTATTTGGTCGAATTTCGTGCCTTTGAAGCAGAGTTATGTCAATACCATATCTGACTACTACAAGGCTTCTATTTCGAATGTAGACTTCAATGCCGACAATACCGAAGACATAATCAATGCATGGGGCAGCGAGGCTACCAAGGGGATGATACCTAGGATGGTAGAGAAGGCAGATATTGTTGGGCATGACATCCTGTTGGCAAATGCTTGTTACTTCAAGGCCGATTGGAAGAGAAAATTCCAAAGCGCTATGCCTTCTGTCTTTTATGATGAGAACTATAGCGAAATTAGTTCGAATGCGTATGCTATGGTTATTGAGGAGACCGATGATATAGCCTACGAAATAAACGATTCTTATGAGGCTGTCAGACTTCCATACGGAAACGGTGCTTTCTATATGGATGTTGTAATGCCATTAAAAAAGACTTGTGCCGAACTGGTTGGCAATTTCGATTGGAGTGCGCTTAAGCCTTCTAAAGATTTGGACTCAACGGAGTTCATGGGATATAAAATTCCTATTCGTATGAATTTATATATGCCTAAGTTTGAAGCGAACAATAAGCATAATCTGAAAAATACACTTAAAGAAATGGGTATGAGTGGCTTGTATACCCCACTTGAACAAATGAACGGATCCCTTAAAATTGATAAAATTGTTCAACTAAGCAAGATAGAAGTGGATGAGGATGGAACAAAAGCCGCTGCAATTACCGAGGCCTTCGGTATTAAGATTGGCGAGTCTGCTCCAACCTTCTCCATCAACTTTAACAGACCATTCTTTTATGCAATCAGGGAAGCTAAAACAGGCCTTATTTTGTTTATGGGCAGTGTGGTAAAGCCTGATATCTACGACGGCAAATATGGCGAATAGTTATTCTGAGCACTTTGTCGCGAACTCAAAATTTAGAACTATGGGGACTATGAATAACTGACGCCAAACAGCATCAACGAGATTTAGATAGAATCAGCCTTCGGGCTGATTTTATTGTTTTATAGCGTTTTTAGGCTATATTTGCAGATATAATTAATAAATTAGACGTTTACATATTGAAGGTTGGGTTTGGAAGGAATTAATAGAGCAGATATATGAACAGTTGTCTCAGATTACATATGATGAATTGAAAGAAAAAGGGAAAAGTCCTAAATCAATTGGAGTACAGCTAACTCCAGGAAAACCAGGTGATATTGTTAAATCTGGTTATAAGCACGTTGTTTCCAATATTGCACAACTTTTTGTTGGTGGGTTGGATATTTCTTTCCTACGGATAAGAAATGTAGGATAAGAGTTGTTTAAAAAAATACAACAGGTTGTTATTCTTTGTTTTTTCATATGGCAGATGATATAGATAGGGCGGGAAATCCTCCATACAAAAAAATGTCAAGTATAAATCAAGAACTCTCATTTGATATAATTTTCGATGAAAATAGGTATAAAAAATAAAAGAAATAAGAAATCGTTTATTATTTCTACTATGTTGTTATTCTGTAGTTCATGTATAGAATATAAGCCAGATATAGACTTGGCAGGTATCTATGTGAACTATTATGATACAAAAGATGATATTCTTCATTATTTAATTTTATGTAGAGATAGCACCTATAGTCATGTATATGTAGCAGGATTAGATACTATTTTTAATTCAGATAAATGGCATGCAAGTTTTGATAAAAATGCCATGTGTCTTCGAATTGTATTAGATAAATGGTTACCTATGGGGAGCGAAACAGAGTTCTTTAGTTTTGGGAAAACAAACATTGAAGATCATGTTTTTATCTATAGAAACTATGAAAAAAATCTTTCGTTTTATGAAGATAGTAAAATGTACGATTTTCAGAAGATTGAATGCAATGAAGTGTTAGATTGTTTAGAGATTAACTATAGTGATCATAAATAATCGAGCAAACACTAGTTTTAGGAACAAATCTCGATATAGAATCATTGTTTATAAATAAAATAATAACTTTATTATATAAAATCATAGTTTTATATGGTATTTAAATCATGATTATAAAGACTAAATCAAAATAATGGAATTGCGATATTTAAAAATGCGTAAACAACTTCGAAAAAATATCTAGTTGTTTACATCTGATTTGAGTTTCTTTATAGAAATCTTAAATAAGAATAAAAATAGAACTACTGACTAGTCCAAAAGTAAAGCGTCCAAATTGATGTTTTTTCAATTTGGACGCTTTCTCTATTATGAGTTTCATGCGGAAAACAGCAGTGGCCATGAACCAATTAGCCTTCTGTTTTCTGATGCTTAACAAGATATTTCAATGAAATTTAAACAGCTTCTAAGAATTTTACGAAAGAATCCCCTTATTGGGCATTTTATGGATCATTTTTGTCTATTTTGAATGGTTTTTCAGTCACAATAGAGTTTCCATTACTCCTTTCAGAATCACTCAAACCATCCTAAAAAATCACTCAAAATATTCGACAATAAATTAAAACAGTTTCTAAGACGTAATCATCATAGCAACCTTACGCCAGCATTCAAAAGCGTCTGAAAACACAGGGTTGACTTTCCGCTTCGCCGTAAGCCTGCGCATGGTCATACATTTATGGTTCACGACATTTCGGTTGTTCACATCATTTTTCTTTTCACTTCAACACTTTTTGCCCGATTTTTGCATTACCTTTAATAAAAACAAAACCTATAACAAAATGAACAACCAGAAGATCTACGAAATAATAAAGAAGTTGGCTGACGACATTGTGAAAGATGGCGCCCCCTTCTCACGTGCAGACCTTGCATACGAACTGAAGAAATTCGGCATTGGAAACGACAGCGCCGAAGTTGCAGCCCTTGTTTGGCAAGCCTACCGCTACTTCAACCAAGACAGCAACATCGACAAGGCTTTCACCAGCAATGCCGGCAAACAAAGCGTGGTGGAGGAATACCGCACGCAAGCCCTCGCAACCGAAGGACAACTGGAACAAGCGTTCGACTCGGCAAAGGCAAACGCCAACAACGCAGCCAACGCCCTTGTTGACCTTACCAAGGAAGCCGATTATGCCCTAAGCGCCGACCTTGCACAAGGTGTGGCTTCGCTCACGCAAGTGCTATCGGGCACCAGTGGTGTGGTTGCCATTAAGGAAAAGACGGAAAGCCTGGTAAAGAAATACGCAGCCCTTGTTGACGCCTACCACGATGCGGAAGACAGCGTAAGGATTTCGGTGGCCGACTTTGTCACCTTGCGCACCTGCATTAACGAGGTGTACATGAAATATGCCACCACCCTACTCGACGTGTTTGGCGACCGCATTAAACAGGTAGCTCCTGAAATGTTCAACTTCGACCAGATTGCCTTCCTTGACGTGAACGCCATGCAGAAAAACATTGAGTTGGAATTCAGCAAGATTGACGACAACTGCGCCACCCTGATTGGCGAGATTAAGGACAGTTTCCAGAACAGCCTTCAGAAGAGTTTCAGCGACTTTAAGCTGATTGGTAAGGCACAAAAGGAAATAGGGCTTGTTATGGCCGGACTAAACATGGTGAGCCACTACGTTGATGCCGGCATGAAAACGACCCGCCTACAAAGCGACCTAACGGCCCTAAAGGGTGCGGTTAAGCACGACGTCACCCTCATCAACGGCGACCGTGCCCGTCTCTTCGCCATTTACCGAACCATTAGCGAGGTGCTGATACCGAAGGCACAAGCCTTCTACCGCCATGCTGACAGTGTGATGGACAACGAACTGACTGCCATTATTGAGGGCATCTATTCACAACCCGAGGCGAAGGCCCTCCGCCAAGAACGTGACGAACTGATTGCACAATGCCACGAGATGGAAAGCACCATTGCCGACCACCAGCGCAGCATTGAACTCTATAGCCGCCTAATTGCCGATGCCGACAGCGAGCTTAACATAAAGCTACCAACCTATAACGAGGCGAAGGCACGCAAACCCGAGAAGCCTAACATTTTCAAGAACATGGCCACCTTCGGCGGTTCGGCAAAAGACTACAACCGTGCGGTGTTTGAATGGAATGCGGCTTGCGCTCCGGTGGTGAACACTTACGAGGACATGCAGGCCGACCGCTTGCTGAACGAGAAGGAACTGGCTAGCCACAAGGAGGCGTTGAAAGCACAAGAGGAAAAATATGCCCAACTGAAAGCGAAACTCTACACGATAAACGACAAGCTGATGGCGATACTCGGCACGAACGAGGAAGCAAAGCTTGCCCTACTTTCGCACTTGAAACCTATGGTGGCCCTGCTACACCTTGGCAAGGACATTATGGAAAGCAAGCTCGACCAACAACTGGTAAACACCGTTGACATTAAGAACCACAACCAGACGGTTGAGTTGCCTAGCATGATTGCCGACAACCTTGACCGCTTGAGCCAACAGATAAAACAAGCGAACAATAGCCTGAACGGACCAAACACCACCGCAAGCGACAAGTTTGAGCAGCAAATGGTGATGGGCTGTGCCATGATTATGGACGAATGGCTGAAGATTGGCAAGGAGGAACTGCGCCTACGTAAGGTTGGCAACGAGTATGACAACGAGTTGAAACACCTGCAACTACACTTCAAGAACTACCTGAAGCAGGTTGACGACAAGGGTGCATACCTAAACGAGGTGCTGAAACACATAAACACTGCCAAGAGCAACGACGAACTGCGCAATGCCCTTCTGGAACTTGGCGAATGGGATGCAAACAGCATTAGCGAACAAGACTGGAACGACTTCTTGAACGGGAACAAGCCACTAAACATTTAAGGCCGTAGGCATGGAAACGCACACCTTCGCTACAGGCGACCACCTGTTCTTTACGTCGGACACCCACTTCGGGCACCAGAACATCTTACAGTATTCGCAACGCCCCTTCAAGAGTGTTGAGGAAATGGATAGGGTATTGATTGACAACTGGAACAATGCCGTTGCCAAGGACGACACGGTTTACCACCTTGGCGACTTTGCCTTTGGCGAACCCAAACGTATAAAGGAAGTGGTTAGCCAACTGAATGGCAACATCGTTCTAATAAAAGGGAACCACGACCGGCACCCCGAGAAACTGACCGACGTTTTCGGCGGCATTTACGAACAGCTGATGCTAAAGGTTGGCGGCCAACGTGTGCTGCTCAACCACTATCCCTACCTCTGCTATGCAGGCACCTACAACAGTTGCCGCGCCACATGGCAGCTATTCGGCCACCTACACCTGAAACCCAACGGCACAGGTGCCGACTTTGAGCGCGTCGTCAACTGCTTTCCCTTCCAATATGACGTTGGGGTTGACCTGAATGGCTATGCGCCAGTAAGTTGGGAAAGGGTTAGGGAACGCATCCTGTTCCAGATACAGAACAAGACGAACGTCATGCACTGGCTGAAAGCCGAATAAGAAGCTGTTTAACGTTCAACCACTATTACCCTTTGCCTACCCACGTAAACGGGTTGGAAATCGGCAACATTGCAAACATTCAATAATCGGCCGTCTACACTGTAGACGGCTATTTTTTTCATACCCACCGTGTAGACGTTCTCGCCATTCTGCCACCATTTAGCCAAGGTTGTGCCGACCATTGTTGCCGACGTCTGTTCGGTTGGGTTCAGATAGAAATCGCCCACCAGATTGGCACCATATTTCTCGTTATATTGTTCGTCGGCATTGGCAAACCTTATGCACTGGTAATTCTTGTCGGTCGTAAAATCTCCCTCCTGCGAAATGCGCACGTAAGCACGGTAGTTGCCAACGGGCAGCGAATCGGGCAAAACGGCATCGAGTTCAACCAAAGAAGTGCCATCGTATGCCTCGGCACCGGCTATGGTTTGGCGCGACTGCAGTTGACGGACGTCGAAGGCAGTGGTGGGTTCCAGTTCAACCACCTTGTCATCGCCAATTAGCAAGACCGTCAGTTTCTTTTCGGAACAGACATTGCCAAATCCCACATTCTGAACTTTCAAATTCATGTGCAAACGGCCGTCGGTCACCGTGTCGGTCAGCAACGACTCGCGCAAGACGAAACGGTAGCCCAAGTGGTTGTCGACATAAGTGTAGCCGTCTACCCCTTCATATTCGGCATCGCCACCAGTAAACACACTATCCTTCCAACCCAGTATGGTAGGCTGGTGCCACTCGTAATTGAGGTAAGCCGTGTGCGTACGGAAGCCTTCGCCCGAAAGGTAGGCCGGGGTGTTAATGGGGTTGTTGCCGTTATAGTTAGCCACCAACTCACCACCATAAAGGGTGTGTTGCGAATAAGACTCGAGCCAAGAAACCATCATTTCACGGTTAAGGGTGCCGTCAATCGTACCCAAGTCGCTACTCGACCCCAAATAGCCATCGTTGAAGAGCCCTACCCTATACATGGTGTCGCCCTTGGCCGCAGCCGCCGCTTCGAAAGCCGCACCGCCCACACTAAAATCGGCCTTCTTCAAGCCCATCCAAGTAGCCACAATGTCGGGGCGGCGCACCCCCACCTTCAAACAGCCAGGCGTATTCTGCAACATGGTTTGCAAGGCTTGGGCAATGTTGGCATTGGTGCCGAGGCTGCTGGTGTGCATTTCGCCCCAAGGGCCATACATACCCAACTCGATGTAAGAAATGACGTCGGTATGCCGGCTATACACCTTTGCAATTTGGCGAATATGTTCTAGGACCAGATTCTGGTCAGAAGGTTCGGGTTTAGAACGTCCATTGTACCAAGGGTCGTAGCAGACCCTGACGACAGCCGTCTTGCCGCGTTCGCGAATGCCTGCCAACGTTGCGTCGAGGGCGTTCAGGGCATCGTCGGTCAGCAGTTGGCTCTTGCCCCAAAGGGTGTCGCCCGTCGCCTTGTCTACCGAGAGGAACGCGTTGCTGCTAAATTCGCCAATGTCGACACGCAAGTGCACCAGGTTACCCCACGTGTTGATGGGCTTGCTACCGCTTACCGCAAGGTGAAGCTGACACGTACGGTAAAAGCCACGGCCAGGATTGTCTAGAGTCTGAAGGGCATCGGCATAGTCCAGTTGCTGCAACCTTTGTGCTGCGAATAACGGCTTAGGGGTTAATGCGGCAAAAGCGCAGAGAACCAGTATTCTGTTTAAGATTTTCAGTTTCATACATTTGCATTTTCAAAACACGGCAACCAAATTAACCAAACGCCACGAGAAAAACAAAAATTAGCAAAAGAAACGCAAAACCATTACTTTTGCAACATTATGGAAAGTTCAAGACGTAAAGACATACTGAAAGATGCCGGCCTAGACCACAGCAAGGAACGCCAAGAGGTTGAAAAAGCCGTGAAGAAGGAAGAGGAACGTAGGCAGAAAAAGGACCAAAAACGCAAAGCCCTACTAGAAAGCCCAACCTTCCAGACACTTTCTTTCATTAAGAAGGGCATGGACAACTTCATGCTCGACCCTATCATCGGCCTTGTACTTCCTGCCGCCGGCGACATCATTTCAAGCATATTGGCATTGCCGTTCCTCTACTTCTCGCTGTTCAAGGTTAAATCTATTCGTCTAACCCTGGCATGCCTGTTCAACACCATCATGGACCTATTGGTGGGACTTGTGCCCATCATTGGCGATGTCTTCGACCTGTTCCACCGTTCTTACAAGAAGAACATCGACATGATTGTGGGCTACGTGAACGACGATGCTGAAGCCATAAAGCAAGTGAAGCAGAAATCGATGTGGATTTGGCTCCTCATTCTTCTGTTCATTGCCGCACTAATGTTGCTCGTTAAAATCATCAGCAACATCTTCACCCATTTTTAAGATATCAATACCCAAACAACACATGAAAAAATACTCACACGCATGGTTGGCATTCATGGCCATTAAACGCCTCGAAGTCATTGCCAACACTACCGACGCAACCGTGGTTAAAGGCGTTAGCGACGACGTAAGGAAACAAGCAAAATCGTTGTGGAAGTGGTTCCGCGACTATCGCGACTTCGTCATACAAGGCGCATGGTACCCCGACGAAGTCTTCAAGGACATGAGCACCAGCCACATTGTTAAATACAAGCCCGAAAGCGAAGGCCAATACTCCTCGTTCCGTGGCATGCCAACCACGCACGCCATCAGTGCGCTCATGAAGAAGAAATCGGCCCTCTACCAGAAGCCTTACAGCATCACCAAGGGCAACTGCGCCGACCGTTGCGAGTCTATTGCCCACAGCATTGTCGACAACTTTAAGATGTTGCAGAAGGAAGAACGCGGTTGTCCAATAGCAACCACCAACAACCACATTGCATTGCGCTTCTTCATCCTCAGCCACTATATTGCCGACTGCCACATGCCGTTCCATTGCGACGACCGTCCTTTCTCTGACGAGAAAGGCATGCACGGCACCATTGAGAAAAAATGGGAAGACCAGATTAAGAAATCGTACAAGATAGACGTCGACAACAACCGTTTCTACTACGACCCCGAAGGTTATCCGCTCCCACTTAATGTTACACCGCTTTTGCAAGAAGTGGAACAAGAAATTGCAACCCGCCCCTACACCCACGGTTGGGGAACCGGCAACAGCAGTACTTGGGACTACATGAGTGGCGTTTCGCAATATTCATACCTCTTCTCGTACTTCCTGGTTCCCGAAACCTTCAGCAACACCCAAACGTGGACCGACTTTACGCAACAGACCGAATGGGGCAAGAACTTCGATGCTTACAACAAGATGATTTTCTGCGATGCCATCGACTCCATTGCACGCATCTGGCTACATGTTTGGATTAAATACCGAACTTGGCTACAAGGGTAAGATTAACAGAACTTTATATATTGTAAAAGGAGGGTGTATCAAAATTGATATGCCCTCTTTTCGTATGCAAATAAATGTAAAA
>JAKSKR010000013.1 GCA_024401645.1 Paludibacteraceae bacterium
AGATTTTTTTTCTCTCTCAAATTAGTTTTGAATTAAATTTAAACAGTTTCTAATAAGATGATGTCTACTAGGATTAATCCTATGGTCTACGTTGTCTTGATAGGTGTGTTTGCGTTTGTTGTTTACAAACTCAAAGTTACGTCTATGTTAGGTGTTTATTTTGGAAGAGGGACGATGGCTTACACTGTTCCTTTATTTTATTTGAATGCATTTATAGGAAGTTTCCTAGTTCTCAAATTCTCTACCTTGTTCAAGAAGGAGAGTGTTGTTTCAAAAACGGCATATTCATTGCTCTCAATACTTGGTCTACAATCCTTCTTCACCATAGTTTGCCGAAAGATTGGTTTGTATGATATGAATTATGTCGCAACCTTATTTGTGGCTTTGGCTATATATGTCTTGTGCCACATAGGTCACAAGATCATAGTAAGGTATATGCCTTTCGCTTTAGGAAAATTTTGAATTTGAAACACATAGAGAAGATATTTTGCTATATTAACTTATGTGATTGGCATATTTGATGGTTACGTGCGAATACTAATTCTTTACATATTGCTTACCGCACTATTCTCTGTTCCTTCTTACTCGAAAGAACCAGAGGACAAGCCGCTGACTTTACAGATATACTGTAATGTCAGAGACTCGATTCAACTGCTCACTGTCAAAGAATTTTTGGAAGAAGCTGACCTGTATAATGGTGACGAGATTCTGATATTGGCTAGAAATGCCAGATACAGCCCGTCCTCAAGCCTTAAACTGGCACAAAAAAGGGCCGATGTTTTTCGGGATTATGTGAAAGGATTTGTTGAAACTTATGTAGAGATTAAAGCATATGGCTTAACTGAAAAGGGTTGGATAGTGGAGCATCCGAAAACCGCAACAGACTCAATGTGGAACGACCTTATGGACATTCAGATTATTCGCGGTGCAGATTCTGAACGTAGGGCTGGTTTTGCGACAGATCTTGCTATTTCTCCTGAATATTTAGGACTGAAATTGGGAAAAACTAGGCGGGAGCAAGTGACAAAAATGCAAGATGATTTAAAGCCAAATTTCATTATTAATTGGGATGACGTTGGTTTCTCGTTCGATAAAAGGGGGATATTAAAAAAGGTAAGATTTACGAAAATTGCACATGACCGTCAAGACATGCTTAAAACAGAACAGGTAGTCATGTCTTATTTTTCACCATACTTGGAAAACGATCATATTGAATATCTGTCTCCTATAGCAGGAAATCTGTTCCAAGATGGAAAGATTATGATTTTCATTAATGCATACAAGAAGGACAACGTTTTCTATAATTATCTTGATATAGAAATAGGAAGTTACTATAATGAGGAGTCTGCAACTGCTTCAGAGTCAAGTATATTCTATTATCATCCCGACCATCTTGGCAGCACTGCCGTGGTCACCGATGTGGACGGCAGGATTACCCAGAATGTGGTGTACATCCCCTTCGGCGAAGTCTTCGTGGAAGAGCGTAACGGCAACTGGACCACGCCGTACCTATTCAACGCCAAGGAACTCGACGAAGAGACAGGTCTCTACTATTACGGTGCCCGTTTCCTCGACCCTACTGGTGTACAATGGCTGAGCGTGGACCCGCTGTTTGAGAAGTATGCGGGGATGAGTCCTTACAACTACTGTAATAATAGTCCTGTTAATTTAGTTGATTATGATGGTAAAGAGGCTGACGTTACAGGAGAAGGAGCCGCTACATATAAGGTAACATTACAATCGAAATGTTCTGGCATAAAACTAAAGTTTGAAGGCAATAAATTGAAATATGACAGATTAAAAAATAGCAAGGGCTCTTATGTGGATTTGAGTGATAATGACAATAAAATTATCGGCGTTTTAGATGATCAAGATATAAAAGTACATATAACAGCACTTGGAAGAAATAAAAATACGATGAAAGTGAATGGAGAACTATTTACTGTGTTCGGAGGTTCGTTTTTTGGCAATGTAGTTTCTACTGTAGTAGACCAGGTCACAAATGAAGAAAAAATCATGGTTGATGCATATCAAGTGGTAAATCCTTTTGTTCTTCTTGATATGGACGATCTTTCTTTATCAAAGCATGGTACAAGTGCATTACACGAAATGATGGAGGCTTATTATGGGGCAACTATATCCAAAAAGAAAAAGATTTCAAGTCCTAGAGCAGGATTGCCTGGTTCTGTGTATAAAGAAGCTCATAAAATGGCTCCTCAACAACCGTCTGTTAGGATGTCATATATTGACAGCAACAACAAGGAGTCACTTAGTCCGACAGACGAGTCTGCATTTGAACAATTCCAAGTATATAGGAAAAATATGTCGGGATACGAATGGAAAACGATTATTAAATTACCTTATGTAAAAAACAATAATGAATAGAGCTTTAATACTTGTTTTGATATTTCTCATGACGTCTTGTTTCCGATATTCAACAAGCAATTCAAATCGATATTTAGTTGTGAAAATAGATGATATTAAATATGAAACACCTAGTAGAAAGTTAGGCGAAGGGGAAATCTTGGTAAAAAAAATACAAAAATACAAAAACGGTTTATATGTGATATATGCATTAACAAGCAGTGAACCATGCGTTATATTATCGAAATATAACAAACTTGACAACATAAACTCGCTGAATAAGATTAAATGTGATTCTGTCTATTTTTTGGAAAAGGATGCTTTATTTTCTGATACAAATATGATGATGTATATGGAAATAAAAGCATTCCCTTATGATAATTATTATGATATTTGGCTTCCCGATAATTTATCTATTGACGAGTTTTTTGAATCAAAACAGTTGAATGGTTTGTTTTTGAAACACTAGATTATAAACGTGTCTATTTTTTTCAATTAGCTTGTTATCTATATATTATCGTTGTTTTTCACAACTAACCTGTATATATTGCAATAATGAACTGAATTCTTGAAACTTGCAGACTTGGGCGAGGAGTCTGCAACTGCTTCAGAACCAAGCATCTTCTATTATCATCCCGACCACCTTGGCAGCACTGCGATAGTCACCGATGTGGACGGGCGCATCACCCAGAATGTGGTGTATATACCGTTCGGTGAAGTCTTCGTGGAACTGCGAGACGGCAACTGGAACACGCCGTATCTGTTCAACGCCAAGGAACTCGACGAGGAGACGGGTCTCTATTATTACGGTGCCCGCTACCTCGACCCAACTGCCGCCCAATGGCTGAGTGTGGACCCGCTGTTTGAGAAGTACCCGGACTTCAGTCCGTACAACTATTGTGCGGGGAACCCGGTGAAGTTGGTGGATCCGGATGGAACTAGTACACATACATCTGAAGATGGATCAGTTATTGCTATTTATGATGATAATGACCTTGGTGTGTATAAACATACAGCAGATGATTTGAAGAATTTCGACTCTAACACAATGCTTGTAAATGGTTATCCTCTTCTTAATGATAACACAAAGTGGGTAGGTGAAACATGGACACCTTTTGGTTTTGCTGATTTTAGTAAATATGAAAATGGAGTGTTAAAACCAGACCTCACTTCAAAGATTGAATTTGATTCTAATTGGGCAACAGACAAAATGACCGAGTTGGAATCTTTGAATCCAAATTTTGCTGTTTACGCAGTCAATGCAAGAGGTAAAGCTAAATGGGATTATAAATGGCATACGCCAGGTCATGATAATGCGTCTAGACCTGGCTATGGATCTCTTCTTTATGGTAAATATGCATCAGCAAGAGATTTAGGTAATTTTGGAGCTGGTGTTATCGCTGCTAAGTCTGTAGAGCCAAAATCTTTTTTTGATTATGGTTATGGTTCTTATAATAAAAACGGTAATAATGCAATACGTACTTTCTTTTCCGTTATCTTTGACATGATGTTGATTAGTCCTGATCCTACTTTAGAAAGTCAGGTTCTGAATGACCCTATTACAACTTCCCGTTCTCAAAATTTGGGCAATAAAAGAATAAATCAAATGATGCATGGAGAAGACAAGTTAAGTCAAATGGGAATAGATACAGGTTATAATTATATAAAAAAATGAAGTATTTAACAGTTACTATAATTGGTGCTTTTGTAATCTTATATTTCTTCGTCTTCACAGGAGAACGAAGAATTTTCCATTACTCTAATTCTCAGTGTAGCTTGACAAGAGTTGAGTATGACAATTGGTTCGATACATGGGTTGACTTGTATTACGGAAAATTGGATTATGATGACATAGATAAAAATAAGAGTTTTATTAGATGCGAAATAAGGGGCGGATTCAACGGAAATATGAATGGGCTGATTCAACTTCGTGAAGATTCAATAATACTTTTTGCCAATGAAGGCGCTTTCTATCAATGTAATTGTAGTGACAGCAACTTTTTTCTAATGGTTGATGATGGTACTGTCGATCATAGTGAATGTCTTTATTACACTTATGGTTTTTGTACAACAGATATTGAGGACGCTGATAAATTGGGCGTAAAATTAGAGGTCTTACCTTCTCAACATACATTTAAATATTTCAATACAGTTAACGAAAAAGACGCGTGCGCTTATTACGATTCTTCAAAGAAGATGAAATCAGTAAAGTATAAAAACTCAGATTTCTGATTTTTATACAGGAGCTACCGGTAAACTCGGCACTTCAAAACGAAACGGAAATACAATTTTTTTTCCCTGCCTCCGGTCATCTGTATGGTAATAAAAAGGGGTATGGTGACGGCGGTTTATACCAAACATCGAGTTTGGATAAAGATGTATCTTTATATGTCTGGTATTTTTCGTTTAATTCTACAAGAGAAGACTTGGTGAATGTCTTACATAGATACTTTGGCACATCTATAAGACCCGTTAAAGTATCAAAGAGACCTTAATCAACATTGCTTAAACATGCAGAAATAACAACATAATAACTTCAATGCAAAAAAGTAATAAAACAGCCTCAAAATCAGCACTTTTTCCCCCCCCCGTGAAAGGAACTAATGGTATGCAGATAACGCCCATTATGAGAATCCGCTGAAATTCAGCGGGAAAGAGCTCGATGAAATCACCGGTTTGTACGACCACGGGGCACGCAACCGCAACCCGATTACAACCCTCTGGTACGGCATCAACCCACTGCTCGAAAAGAGATTACCTGAGTAATCCAATTACAATTGGAGTCACATCCATTCTATCATTGTTTATATGTCCTGTAATCCCGCTCCTTGCAGAAGGAAGATTAGCGTAAACTACAGCCGCTTCGAGAGCAGCAGTTTCTTCTAGTACAAAAGGAACTTCTGTTGGAAATTCTAAAAAAAAATGGTTGCAAAATGTAGGCAATATGGAAAGAGAAGATTTAGTAAGGGAAATAGAGAAATTTGGATTTAAACATCAAGAAAGCATTTTTGAAGGAAGTCAACATTATAGAAAAGGTAAATGGAATATTCGAATAGATAAGCCCGATAATATGACCCCATACAACCATCTACATATAGACAAAGGAACTGGGAGAAAGAGAATCCCACATGATGCTAAACTGAATCCAGTTAAAGTAAAAGACCCTGCCGGACATATAAGAATAAAATAAGGTAATATGGATATTAATAATTATATTTTTGAAGACAGTTTAACATATAGGTTTCTTTATGACAAGAAAAATTCTATATTAGAAATTTCAATTAATGGTTATTTCGATAAAGTAAATAATAAATATGTTGAAAGTGATTGTACTTTAGTAATCAAAAATTGGACTATCGCAAAAGGATGTAAATCAGAGGACAAACATTTAGACGACATCAGATATTATTTTGGACTTGCAAACATAATAACATGGATATCGTCATCAAAGCAAGATAATCTTAATATCTTAGAAATGGAGCTCGATACTTTCGATGGACGGCTTGTGTATTGGTATTTTGAGAATCCAACTGTCGAACTGATTATGACAAGACCAATAAAGATAAATGGTGTCAGTAATAAGTATGTAGCCAATTATGAATTTAAAGACCATCGTTGTACTCGTTTTTTTTACGACCAAGACGATTTACAATTAGAAATAACACTAGATGGTTATTATGATAAAGAACTTTATAAGGAAGTGAACAAGGTATGTACAATAGTAATTAAAAGTTGGTCTAAAGCAAAAGGGAAACTACTAGAAGATAGTCGCTATGACGATATTGATTATCATTTGGGGTTTGTAGAGACTATTACTGATTTTAAATTCGACGAAGAAGAATCTTTACTAACAATGATTGTTAATACAAGTGATAAACGCTCGGTATTGTGGCGTTTTGAAGATCCATCAATTGATTTTATTATGGACAAACGGTAGATGTACCCAAATCTTATATTTCGAGACTGTAAACTAAACTGTGTCATGCACTAAAAACACAACAAAATCGTTTTTATAAACATGAACAAAAATGAAGAAGCTGAAGACATGGCAGTCAGCGAGGGTGGATTCATGTCCAACTACTTCTATGACTGCAACGGAGAACGAACAGTTAAACTGTCTTCCGGCAGAGAGGCCTTGTACGTGAACGCCAGCCGTGCCTACAACGCAGACTCTCTTCCACAAAAGTTTGTTGCTTATGTGTCACCATATCTCGTTGTGTCGAACGGCGGTCAGTACACCAAGCATATCTATGCGGGCAACCAGCGTATTGCCAGCAAGCTTGGCAATATAGATGATTTTGGGGCCGATCCAAGACGTGTTGATTATGCGGGTGCGGATTTGAAGGATATCAACTACGATGAAAGATACAAATCAGAGGTAAAGGAACTTGAGACCCGCTACGACAGTCTCGGCAACGACTGCACGTTCCGTGTGGTCAACGACTATGTGAACGGCAAGTCGTTCTGTTGCGACAACAATGAAATCGAGATCTTCAATAGACCGGACACAGAAAGCGGAAACAGCGAAGATGCCAGAATTTTCTTCTATCATCCTGACCACCTCGGCAGCACTGCGATGGTCACCGACCACGAAGGCCGTATTACCCAGAATGTGGTGTATATCCCGTTCGGCGAGGTGTTCGTGGAACAGCGAGACGGCAACTGGAACACGCCGTACCTGTTCAACGCCAAAGAGCTTGACGAGGAAACGGGACTGTACTATTACGGTGCACGTTACCTTGACCCGACTGGAGCCCAATGGCTGAGTGTGGACCCGCTGTTCGAGAAGTATGCGGGGATGAGTCCGTATAACTACTGTGCAGGGAATCCGGTGGTGATGGTTGATCCGGATGGAAGGGCAGGTCTAAATTCTGTAATAGAATATGTAAAAGGGCAATTATCTTCGTTTAAAGAACAAATACCAGGTTATATAACATCTGGAGCCGATTATTTAAATGGGAAATATGAGTCTGCCGCAAAATTCTGTAACGAAAATCCTGAAACTTATGAATATGGCAATAAGGCTATAGGTTATTGTCGAGATGTTGCTAGTATGTTTGTTGATGTTTTCAATACTGACAATCTCGGATGGGGCGATTTAACTAGTATATGGTTGCTAGAACTAGGAGATATTGATGATAAGTATACACTGAATTTTGGACCAAATGCTATTACTACAAAGTCGTTGCAACATCAGGAAGGAGTCAACAATGCCAGGAATGCGATGATACAAAATATAAAGTCAGGTTCTTCTGATAATGTGAATCTAGGTTGGACCTATGGTGTTAAAGAATTTTGGGATTGCATAGAGGAACTAAATGGAGCAACTGCCTTTTTGGGAAGTTATAATACTAAAGTTTCAAGTTCTCAAAATAAAGATGGTTCATATACTTTATCATTTGAAGTAAGTAATACTTCAAGTATTGAATCTGCAACACGATTTAGAAAGGACCATGATGGTAATGGAGTTCATGACGCCATTATTCCTAGTAGATTAAGAGGAAGTGGTGGATTTAATATTGGAGGTAATTATAAACAAATTTGGAAATGGACAGAAGTAATAAAAATCGAGGATTAAACTTTTTTTTTGCCATGTTAGTTATGGTATTCTTTTCTTGTTCGCATAATAGAATGTCCCAAGCTGATATTCTGAAATATGGACAATCATTTAATGACGTAAGAAAAGAAGTAGGCTTGTCGTTGTTGACAGATAGTTTTCGACTTCGTCAAGCCGAGTATTATGGAAAAGACAAGGCTCATGGTTGTATAGTATGGGACTCGAATTCTAAGTACCCAATACAAAAGGTGTTAAAATTGACCAATGACGGTATTGTCTCGGAGAAGGATTTGTATATGGGGCAGGAAAAGTATGAAACAGTTGATGGTACGTTTAACAAATTCTTGTCAATTGAATACAATTTCACAGAAAAGAAAAAAATGTATGTTTTTGAAGGCTTTGAACCTGATACTTCATTGCACAATATGAAGGTATATAATGAGATAACAAGAGAGTTGACTAAAATAGAAGCAGATTCTGTATTATCATCGTGGGGGTACTAATTTCGTACCTTTAACCCCATGAAATAGAACCGCTTCCAGACTTGGGAGAGAAATGATACGTATAGCTAATCCTAGAAATTTTCAAATCATTTATATTGGTAATGTTTTGATATTTGAGCTGGTTATTATGTAAAATAGTAGGAAATACATATATTTGCATTCAGTATGACTGCAAGATGAAGTCATACTGAATACAATTACACTTAATATTTGATTATTATGGCACAAGTAACAATGACTGTAAGAACGGACGCTGAATTAAAGGCTGTTTTCGTAAAATTATGCGAAGAATTTGGTATGAGCGCCAACACAGCGATGAATGTCTTTATGCGCGCCGTAGCAGAGACAAAGAGCATACCTTTCACCATTGGGAAAAGTAAAGACATAGAGGCGGAGAACCTTATGAAAATGTTTGAGGCAAACCGCATGGCAAATGCCGATCGCAAGGAAATCAGTTTGGAAGAAATCAATGCTGAAATTTCTTGTGTTCGTGCAGAACGTAAAGCACGATTGAAAGGGGGTATGTGATGTGTGAATAGGATTAAAAGCCAAGGTGTTAACTCTGAACGAACACCCTTTGAGGGATCTATGCCTGATGAAAG
Source organism: Paludibacteraceae bacterium (assembly GCA_024401645.1). Classification (GTDB taxonomy): domain Bacteria; phylum Bacteroidota; class Bacteroidia; order Bacteroidales; family Paludibacteraceae; genus Physcocola. The sequence continues at coordinate 9,027 of JAKSKR010000013.1, forward strand.
CGACCGCGTATTTTATGAGATAGCGTTAAGCAAAGAAGACGCCTATTTGGTGACTGGTAATCTAAAGCATTTCCCTGAAACACACATAGTAGTAACACCTGCGGAGATGCTAGAGATTCTATTAAGAAAGGATGGAAAGAAAACCATGTAATCTCTATAAATATCATCCAAGAGAAATGATAGGTATAACCAAAAAAGAGGACGCATCAAACTGATTACAATTTGATGCGTCCTCTTACTCTATGAAATGTGCCTTTTATCTTTTCTGGAACTTGCCAGCCAAGGCGCTCAACTGGTCGGCTGTAGCTTCCTTGTTCATTTCGGCATCGTTCTTGGCATTCTCGCTCTTTAGGCTGTCTTTAATTTTTGTAAGCATAGTTTTTGTGTCGTGCGAGAAGTCGTTTTGCATCATCCAACCATAGTAGCCTGGCTCGCTTTTTAGTACGTCGCGTACCTTCTTTCCCTTGTGCTTGCCAAAGTTGAAGACCTCTTCGTTCTGGTCGTTGTAGACCATGGCACCGGCAAAGTCAACGTTCTTTGTGAACGATGTGTATTCGGCAAGGAAGTCTACGTCGTTCTCAATGTCGTCGTAGCGGTCAAGCTGCGCTTTCAGCACCTCGTAGGTTGCCTTTGTGTCGGCAGTTGCACCGTGGGCGCCAATAAGTTCGGCATTGCAGTAGAACTTGTAGGCTGCAGTCAGCGTACGTGGCTCTTTCTTGTAGAAGATGGTCTGTACGTCAATGAAGCGGCGGTTGTGAAGGTCGGCATCAATACCGGCACGGTGAAACTCTTCTGCCAAAAGTGGAACGTCGAACTTGTTTGAATTGTAGCCTGCCAAGTCGCAGTCTGCAATCTGCTCTTTCAACGATGCCGCAATCTGTCTGAAGGTAGGGCAGTCTTTCACGTCTTCGTCGGTAATGCCGTGTACGGCAGAACTGGCTTCCGGAATGTGCATTTCCGGATTCAGACGGCGGGTCTTGATGTCTTCGTCGCCATTGGGATATATCTTCACAAACGATATTTCCACAATACGGTCTTTGCCAACGTTGGTTCCGGTGGTTTCAAGGTCGAAAAAGACCAGTGGCCTTGTTAGATTCAGCTTCATTGTTTAGTCTGTCTTTAAATCATGATTGGCATAATCAGCATCAGCAACTCGCGCTTTTCGCTGTTCTCGTCGTTGAATGGGAACAATAGGGTTGCTCGCTGTGGGTCTTGCAAGTCAAACTCAACTTCCTCGGTCTTGATGTTGCTAAGAATTTCGAGAAGGAATGGAGACTTGAAACCAATAGCCATTGGCTTACCATCGTACTGGCAAGCGAACTTTTCTTCTGCCGAAATTGAGTAGTCGATATCTTGTGCCGATACGTTGATGAGGCCATCGTTCAAGTCGAGCTTTACCAAGTTGTTGTCGGCGTTTGAATAAACGGCCACACGACGCAAGGTCTTGATGAACGAATCTCTCTTAACGATGAGCTTGAACTCGTTGGTAGTTGGTATAACCGAATTGTATGCCGGATACTTACCTTCTACCTGGCGGCAGACTAGGGTATAGCGGCTTAACTGGAAGTGGATGTTGCTACGGTCGAAGCTGATTTCAACGTCCATGTCTTCTTTTGCAAGCAAGTTACGTACCAAGCTGTTTGGCTTTCTTGGTAAGATGAATGATGCGTTGTTCTGACCCTTGATTTCCTTGTTGCGGATGCGTACCATCTTGTGAGAGTCGGTTGCAACTACGGTGGTCATCTCGGTGTTGATGTCGAAGCAGATACCTGTCATCTGTGGACGGCTATCGTCGGTAGAGGCTGCGAAGGTAACGCTGTCGAGGTTGTACTGCAAGTCCTTTGCAGGGAAAACGATGGTGTTGATGTCACCTTCCAACACTGGCAATTCAGGGTATTGGTCTGCACTTTCGCCGGTAAAGTCGTAGTGACCGGTTTCGGTAATCATTTCCATTCTTAAATTGTCGGTGTTAATCTCGAATGTCAATGGCTGGTCTGCAAATTCCTTTAGGGTGTTGAGCAAACGCTGTGCCATTACACAAATGCTACCTTGACCTTCAACGTCGGCAATTGGCATGCTGGTAACAATGGTAGTTTCAAGGTCCGATGCGGTCATTTCCAACTTGTCGCCTTCAATCTTGAACAAGAAGTGATCAAGAATAGGAAGGATGTTCTTACTGTTAATGACGCGGCTAATGTTTTGCAAGTGCTCAAGTAGGTCGGCACTCGATGCGGTAAATCTCATGTTTTATATTTTTTTATTTTTCTTTATTTACAATACTTGCGCTTCCTAATGTAGTAGAAGGCGGCTCCCAACAGGCAAAGCACCACTAGTGTCATCAGCACATTGCCAATCTGCCAGAACTTACGTAGGGTGGTGGCAGGCTTGTTCAGTAACCTTAGTTGCAGGTCGCGGCTGCGCAGTGCCATCCAGCCTTCATCGTCGGTCAGGTAGTTCACACAGTTCAGTATAAAGTCTTTGTTGCCATATTGGCGGCCCTCGTAGCGGTCGAAACCTAGTGGCACCACGTTTGGTGTTCCGTCCTTGCCTGGTTGAACGTCGTTACAGATGATGTCGGCATCGGCTATGACTATCATCTTGGTATCGAAGCTTCTGTCCGATTGTGGCGTTCTGCTATAAACTTGGTCTGGCTTCTTTCGGTGCATGAATTCCGACGTGAAGTGTCCCTTCATTGAAACCGCAATTGGGGCGTTGCCTGCGTTGAAGTAGTTGCCATCTTTAGGGTCGAGGCCCACAATGCCCATGCTTACCAGTCCTGGCATCTTCTGTATGTGAGTGCCGGTTGATGTTACTAGCAGAATGTCGCGTTTAACGTCGCGACTGTCGCCAACGGCTTTTATAAGGCTGGCAAATTCGCACTTGATTGGGGCTAGGTTCTTGGTTGCAGGGTGAACTGGCGATGTTAGCAACAGTGGGGCGTAGTACCACGATTTTGGCATCCATTTAGGAGCTTCGCCTTCTGGTGCCACGTTCACCGGCATTTTTGAGCACTGAACGTCTTGAACTAAAACCGGTTCAATGCGTACGCCATAGCGGAACAACTGGTCGGTCAGGCCCAAGTCGTTGGCAATGCCCACGGTTTCGCTGTTGGTGCTAAGGCTGTCTAGTGCAATGCGCACGCCGTCAATTAGCCACATAATCTTGCCGCCATGCATCACATATTGGTCAAGCAGGTAGCGGTCTTTATAGTCGAATGGGGCTGTAGGACCCGCAACAATAATGGCCTTGTAGCCGAAAAGGCTGTCGGGGCAGAAGCAACCGCGTATGTCGCCACGGTCAATCTGGTAGTAGTTCCTTAAACTGTTGCAGATGTCGTAGGTCAGAATTTCAGGCAATTCGCCATGGCCTTCGGTAAAGAGTATGCGGTCAATTTTTGTCTTTGTCAGCTGTCTAATGGCATCGGTAAGTGCATATTCTAGGTTGGCGCTTGCGCGTGTCAGGTTCTCGTCTATGCTCTTGTCGCGGTTGTCGGTGTATAGGCTCACCAGCTTCTTGTGCTTGTTGTGGGTTATTTCGGCCCATGGGCAGACAATGCGGGTTATGGTTTGGCCATATTCGTCCTTATCTTCCTCTTCGCGCATTATGGTCAAGCCCTTTTTGTCGAGTTCGGCATAGTGCTTGTTTATCTCTTCCTCGTTGCTTCCTTGTGTTGGATTCTCGAAGACGGTTTGAATGTTGGCATCGGTGTATGCCGAAAACTCGTCAATCATTTCTTTCGTCGACTTCCTCAACTGAAGGAAACCGGCACTCAAGTTGTCGCCGTCGAGGTATATCTTTATGGTGAAATCTCCGTCAAGATTTTCCAACAGCTTCTTTGTGTTGTCCGAAATGCTGTATCTCTTTTCCGAGGTCAAGTCTAAACGGAAGAATAGTTTTTCCGATAGGAAGTAGATGGCCACTAGGCTGGCTAGTATGGCTGCTATGTAAGTCGCTTTCTTTTTCATGGTTCAGTTCTTCCATTTAAACGATTCAATTATGCGCAAGATGTCTTCCTTCACGTACTTGGTTACGGGAGCCAGCGAGTCGGCATTGGGCGATACGTTGAAATAGTAGGCACCTCTGAAGTAGTGCTTGCAACTGTCGGTAAGCACAAACTGTATTTGCGATGCCGTGTTGCCCTGTATTTCGTATAGAAGACCGTAAACCTTCGCTTCGTCGTTCACGTAAAGCTGTTCGGTAATCTCGTCGGCCTTAACGTCATGCTTGTAGACGAAGCTTCTAAAGTCTTCCGATATTTCCCAGAAGTTGTCTTTCGACACTGGCTTGTAGTCGCAGTAGAGGCAACCGCGCAATTTGGGGTAGGCTATGTTGAAGCCATACATGTCTTCCTTGCGTTCCCTTTTCTCTATCACGTTGCAGAGTGTGGTGTCGGGCATGTCGAAGGTGAACGGGAAACGCTTGTTCTCGAACTGGGTGTATGTCTTGTTAGGAAGCTCTATTCTGAAGTAGCCACGTGGGCGCGGCTGGTAGTTGCTACAACTGCCAAGCATAACCATGGTGCCTATTGTTGCGAAGGCCAAAAGCCCTTTTATCATGTTCTTCATTTAGTCTGTTATGTGCAGTTTTACCTTTTTGATGCGTCGGTTGTCTGCCGAGATAATCTGGAACAGATAACCGTCTGTTTCTATCTTTTCGCCAACTGTCGGAATGTCGCCCTTTATCTGTAGCAGCAGTCCGGCAAGGGTGTCGGCGTCGGCATCAAACTTCTCGAAAACCGATTTGTCTATCTTGTTAATCTTGTAGAAGTCGTTTAGCGGCAACTTGCCTTCCATAATGAAGTTGTGCTTGTCTAGCTCGGTAAACAGCTTCTGTTCTTCGTCGTGTTCGTCGCTGATGTCGCCCACAATCACTTCCAGAATGTTTTCTAGGGTGACTATGCCGCTGGTTCCGCCAAACTCGTCAACCACAATAGCCATGTGCATGTGCTTGCTCTGGAACTCCTTCAGCAGTTCGTCAATCTTCTTCGTTTCGGGCACGAAGTAGGGCTTGCGAATGAGGTCTTGCCACCTGAAGTCGTTGCCCTCGTCTATGTAGTTCAGCAAGTCCTTAACGTAAAGTATGCCCTTTATGTTGTCTATGCTGTCTTCGTAGACGGGTAGGCGCGAATATTCCGACTCTTTCACCACCGAGAGCACCTTGCCGTAGGTATAGGCCAAGTCGAGGTCTACGATGTCGACACGCGGGCGCATGATCTCGTCAACGCAGATGTTCCCGAAGTTGACGATGCCTTCTAGTATTTCTTTCTCAATGTTCTGCTTAACGTTGTCTGTCTTCAGCGTTTCCGATAGCTCGTCAAGCGAGATGCGGTGTTGGGTCTTTACTTCCAACCTTCGGTCTACTATGTTGGTTAGCTTGCGCAGCACCCAGCCCAAGGGGCTATAGATGGCTTTCAGCACCACCATCTGTCCCGAAAAGAGGTAGAGGGCATGCAGGCGTTTCTTGGTCTTTACCAAGGCTGGCAAGAAGTCGCCTAGTGTTACGGTCAGCAGTGTGCTGCTTACCAGTACCACCACCAGGTGAAACCAGTTGGGGAGTAGGGCGCCTAAACCCAGGAATTGGGTAAATGCCTTTACGAATAGGGCAATGCAGAGTATGCTTCCCGCCATGGCGGTGTAGTAACCCACAATTATCGAAGCCAGTGTGTTCTCTGGTTTCTGTAGCAACTGTTTCAGTGCCTTGTATTCTTCTGAATTTGAATTTACTATCTTTCCCAATTCACTCTTCGAAAGCGAGTAGAGCGAATATTCATAGTATGAGCACAGAAATAGTTGGTACAAGAATAATAGGGCTCCTATTGCTGCGGCCCAAATCAAGCAATCGTTGCTTATGCTCGAAAAAATGGCGTGCAGACTGTTTGGTCCTACCGCCGGTAAAGGGTTCGTGTCCAATTCTTTATCTGGTTTCTAAATAAAAATGCAGAGGTGGCATAGCGCCTCCTCTGCAAAGATACGAAAAATGTTTCTTATGGTTTGTTTTCTGCTTGTTAAAATGGTAGCCCGTCTTCTGCCGGTGCTTCATTTTTGCTGTAAGCAGGTATGTCTTCCCTTGCGGTGTCGTTTGCTGGGGCTGGAACTTCGGCGGTTTCGCCTTGTTTCTTTGCAAGTAGCTGAATGTCATTCGCTACAATTTCGGTTACAGAGTGCTGTGCGCCTTGCTGGTCGGTCCAGCTTCTGGTCTGTAACTTGCCTTCAATGTATAGTGGGGCTCCGCGGCGAATGTACTGCTCGGCTAGCTTGGCAAGGCCGCGCCATGCTACTATGCGGTGCCACTCGGTGTGCTCAATGGGTTGTGTGCTGCCCTTGGGTATGTAGCGGCTGCTGGTGGCTAGCGAGAAGGTTGCAACTGGAAGATCTTTCTCTACATATCTGATTTCTGGATCCTTACCAACATTTCCTAAAAGGATGACTTTGTTTATTGATGCCATTGTAGTATAAAGTTTTTTAGATTGTTATTTACGGCAACTAATGTAAACGTTTTTTTGCTTATGGCAAAGACCGGTAATTCTGTTTTTTTCGGTTTTATGCTCAATAACATTTTTTCATGTCGATGCAGCCGCCTAGCTTTTACAGTCAAAAAGTCTGTTTAATTTTATACTGCTTCTATCAGCTTCTCTATCAACTTTGGAATGGCATAGTTGTCGAATTGGCTTTGGCCGATGCGTAGCTCGTTACTTTCTAGCCTGGCATTGGTGGCTTGGCATGTTAGTAGGGTGGCATATAGGGTTTGGTGGCTAAGCTGGTGCTTAACGGTTGTGGTGCAATGGGTAATGGTCAAACCGTTGAAGCGTTGGCATAGTTGTTCGAATGCTGGTGTTTTTGCCAATGCATTGGCGTCTAGTTCGGTCTCGCTTTCAATCATGGGAAAGTCGAATAGTCCAATCCAGATGTCCTTGTCGGTACGTTGCCTAATAACCATGTCGTTGCCCGGTAGTTCTATCTTGAAGTAGTAGAAGTGGCGGTCGCGCACCTTCGTCTTCTTCTCTTTCACCGGTAGGTTGTCTATCTGGTTATTCTGCAAGGCATAGCATTTGCCGTTTAGCGGGCATTGCTCGCAAAGAGCATTCTTGGGTGTGCACACGGTGGCGCCAAGGTCCATAAGGGATTGGTTGAAGTTGCCTGGCTCGGTGGTGCTTATCAGTTGTGCGCCCAGCTGGGCAAATTCTTTCTTTCCCTTGGTGCTGTCTATGGGGGTGTCTATGCCGAAAACTCTAGAAAGCACGCGGTAAACGTTGCCGTCAATGGCGGCATGTGGCAGGTTGTAGGCAAGTGCGGCTATGTCGGCAGCGGTGTAGTCGCCAACACCCTTCATGGCATGCAGCCCCTCATAGTCGGTCGGCATTTGTCCGCCCAACTCGTTGCATACATATTGGGCTGCGGCGTGCAGGTTGCGTGCCCTGCTGTAGTAACCCAGTCCTTGCCAGTATTTCAGCACTTCGTCTTCATTGGCTTCTGCAAGAGCCTTAACGGTGGGAAAGCGTTCGGTAAAACGCAGATAGTAGGGTAACCCTTGGGCTACTTGCGTTTGTTGCAGAATGATTTCTGAAATCCATATCCTGTAGGCGTCCTTGGTTTCCCGCCAAGGCAGTTGCCGTCCGTTCTTGGCATACCATGCTAACACAAGGTCGCCAAACCAATTGTTATTGGTTTTGTTTGTCATAGTTTAGGGTTATGCTTGCACATTCCACTTCGCCATTTACTGGTGGACGTAGTTTCTGGACTTCTACCACTAGTTTCTCAATTTCAGGAAAGTGCTCAACTATGGTTTTGCGTATGCGGAAGGCTACGTTTTCAATTAGTTTCGACGGTTGTGCCATCTCGGCTTTAACAAGGTTATACACTTCGGCATAGTTAATGGTGCCGTCTAGGTCGTCGTTCTCTTCTCCCTTCTGCGTGTCTGCTGTTAGGCTAATGTTCACTACAAAGTCGTTCCCTATGATGCTCTCAACGGGAATGGCACCGTGCAGTGAATGGAATTTCATTCCTTTCAGTTGAATGGTCGACATGGCTGTTCTTATTTGAAGAAGGTGAAGTTTACGTGACCGTAGTTTCGGTGCTCCATAAAGTGTGGATGACTTTCGAAACGGAATTCTTTAGGGTGTTCAAGAATGAAGATGCCTTCTTCGTTCAGCAACTCTTTCTCGAAAATGAGGTCGGGTATGGTTGGCAATTCTTTCAAGTCGTAAGGCGGGTCGGCAAAGATTAGGTCAAACTTTGCGCCTGTACTGTTCACGAACTTGAAGGTGTCGCCTTTTATTAGGTTTATCTTGTCGCCAACGCCCAGTTCGGCAATGGCTTTCTTAATAAATCCGTGGTTAATGCCACTCTTTTCTATGGTGACGATGTTATTGCTGCCGCGCGATGCAAATTCGAAGCTGATGCCACCTGTTCCACCAAACATGTCCAACACGGTCGTCTCTTCAAAGTCGATCATGTTGTTCAGTATGTTGAACAGGCTTTCCTTGGCCATGTCGGTTGTCGGACGGGCCTGAAGGTTGGTTGGCGGATTAAAGCGCCTTCCTTTCAAATCTCCACCTATAATGCGCATATAGCTATGTTAAATAAGTCGTAATACTCGTAAATGTTGTCTAGTTTCTTAATGGCCGACATGTAGTCGAAACGGTTATAGGGTTTGGCTATGCTAACCCGTTTCATGTATTGGCCAATAAGGTTTATTGTTTCTGGTGTCAGGTCGCCCCATAGCTCTAGTGTGGTGTCGGTTTGGCTAAGTTGGAAGATGCGCACCGTGTTCATCACAAAGTAGAGTATGTCGGTATCTGTTTCTACGTTGTAGGCGTTGGCCAGTTGCAGTTTGCCCATGTTGGCAAGGTAAATGTTCACTTGCTTGTCGCGTACGTCTATGCCCATAAAGTTGCCCTTGGCTACAAGGCTGCCTTGTATGGTGTAGGCTATGTCGGCTGCCTGTAGGGGGTAGAGGTTGGCTTGTGGCAACATTTCTTTCAGTTGCAGAGCCTTCCCGCTTGGCTCAAACAGGCATAGGGCGTTGGCTGGTGCAATGGCACTTTTGTTAAGGCTTGTCTGTGGTTCCGAACCAAAGTTCAGTTTCCAGATGGCCTTAATGTCTAAACCTTCAATGTGTAGTGGGGCTAGTGTCCATTTCTTGCAATCGTCCAACAGGTTTACCTGGCCAAAGTCAGCAAGCCTTACGCCCATTGCTTCGCATTGCGTGACCACGTCGGCAACGCTGTTGGCTGCCTTGCGGTAAAGGGTGGTAAATTGCTGTTGTTGCCTATGGTATAGGGCAAAACAAAATCCACCTGGCAGAAGCCGGATGGATATTGTATAATCGATTGGATTTATGCTTTTTAGTGGAGACTGCGAAATCTCTATGTCTTGCATTATTCCCAGTTACCTGCGTTGTTGTTTGCCTTTTCAACATCACCAACCTTCAAGCCAGGGAACTTTTCCATGTTCTTTGCCTGAACGTTCATGTTAACAACTTCCTGTCTGTCCAAACCGTTGAGGTAGATGTCGTTGTGTACGCTAGCCTCGAACAAAGGTACGCTGAAACCAGACTTTTCGTTGAACATCATGGTGTCTTGCAATACGAAGATTGACTGTTTGTTTGTGAAAGGAACGAACTTCAAAGTGTCGATTGGATAGTTTTCACCAAATACAGCAACCATTACAGGCTGAAGGGTAGTGTCGCGACGGAAATATTCCTTAAATGCTTCGAAATCTTCAATGCCATACTTTGCAGCATCTGAACCATTGTTTTCGTAAACCATCTTCCAAGCCTTTGCTTCGGTAAGACCCTTGTTCATCTGCTGGTCGGTAAGTGTACCGTTCTTCAATACAACGGCCTTCTGACCGGTCTTTACAAAGTCGATAAGTGAATCCCAGTCAGCTGTGTAGTGACCAAAATTTTCCTTGAAACTTTCTTCTGCCTTTCTAATGTCAATCAACTTCTTGATGACTACTGCCTGACGGCCGTCTCTTGCGTTCTGGAAGTCGATTGGTTTCTGAATACTCTTGCAGCACAAGTATCCCATAACAATAATGGCTACGACCAATACGGCGTTGATTACCTTTTTCATCATAATATTTTATGTCTTTTATTTTTGTCTTTTTTTATTCTTCGGTTGCAAATTTAGGAAAAAAGAAAAATAATAGTGAATTTTACTCGGTTTTTATTTAAAAAATATGGTTAATCAGTTTTTGGCCGACAAAATTCGGGCTGAATTTGGGCTTATTCCTACCCAACAACAGAACGAACTCATCGACCAACTCTCTCAATTTATATGTTCTCCCGAACAGAATTTGGTGTTCTTGCTTAAGGGGTGCGCCGGTACGGGTAAGACGTCGCTTGTTAGTGCCCTCATCCGCACATTGGTTGCGTTCCAGCAAGATGTGGTCTTGCTGGCTCCAACAGGTAGGGCTGCAAAGGTGCTTTCGTCCTATTCGGGGCGCTCGGCTTTCACCATTCACCGCTACATCTACCGCCAGAAGGTGGTGGGCGAACTGAATGGCTCGTTCGACCTCAACTTCAACCGACACAAGAATGCGGTCTTTGTGGTCGACGAGGCTTCCATGATTTCCAACGGTGGCTCTGAAGGCAATTTCGGTTCGGGGCGTTTGCTGGAAGATTTGCTCGAGTATGTATATAATGGTGAGGGGAACCGCATCATTTTTGTGGGTGACTTGGGACAGCTGCCACCTGTGGGCGAACTGATGAGTCCGGCTCTCGAAAGGTCGGGCTATGAGCACTGCGGTTTCCAGGTCTACGAGTCTTTCTTGACCGATGTCGTCCGTCAAACTGAAGAGTCTGGCATCCTTTACAATGCTACCAATATGCGTTTGCTTATGCCCGACTACGATGGCAGCCTGCCCGAAATTGTTACCGAATCGTTTACCGACATTGTTAAGATAACTGGCGCCGAACTGGTCGAGGAAATAGCGTCGGCATACAGCCATTTCGGCATGGACGATGTTATAGTCATTTCGCGTTCCAACAAACGTGTCAATGTTTTCAACAACGGCATCCGAAACATGGTGCTCTACCGCGAGGAGGAACTGACAACGGGCGACATGGTGATGGTAGTGAAGAACAACTACTTCTGGGCGAAGGAGATTAAGGAACTCGATTTTATTGCGAATGGCGACGTGGCCGAGGTGAAACGTGTGCGACACCATGTTGATATGTATGGCTTCCGTTTTGCCGACGTGCTTCTCTACTTCCCCGACTACGATGTTGAAATTGATGCGAAGATAATGCTCGACGTGTTGCAAAGCGAGGCTCCGTCGCTCTCTTATGCCGATAATAACAGACTGTATCAGGCTGTTGAAGCCGACTATGCCGATGTTACCAACAAGCGCGAACGCTATAAGCAGATGAAGGAGAACCCCTACCTTAATGCCTTGCAGGTGAAGTTTGCCTATGCCGTAACTTGCCACAAGGCCCAAGGTGGACAGTGGAGTTGTGTCTTCCTCGATAAGGGATTTGTTCCAGAGGAACAGCGCGATGTCGATTTCCTACGCTGGCTCTATACGGCATTTACCCGTGCCACACAAAAGGTTTACCTCGTTAATTGGGATGAGAAAACGGACTGACGGTAACAAATCTTCCTTTTGTCAATTTTTTTATCTTGAAAAAATTACATACGGTCTAAAAAAGTATTATTTTAGTGCACATGTTTCAAAGTGTGTGTTGTTGACGTTGGGATGTCATTCCCAAAACTTTACCAAAACATAATTTTGAAGTTCCTTTTGTTACGGGGTTTGAATTTATTAATCTAAATACTAAAATATAGAATGAAAAACGCAACAGACATCCTTGTTGATATTTCAGACAACATGGAGGGCAACAAGCAGGCTTGCGCTAAACGTGTGCTTCTTGATGAAATTTTGCCTTTAATCGATTTTTCTGAAATTACTGGTTTGAAGACATTCATGGCTTCTGGCCCTGTATGTTTGGTTATCCGTTCTGTCGATTTGGGTATTAATCCTAAATCTGATTTCGACCAGAAAATCAACAACCTTCCAATGCCAAATTCTGGCGCTCCTATTTCTAATGCTATTCGCGAATCGTTGGGCGAACTTAAGAAACAGGATGCCGACAACAAGCGCATTATTATCGTAACTGCCGGTATCGATACTTTGGCAGGTTCTTACATCAATGCTGTTAAGGAAGCTGCTGACGAAGGCGTTCAGGTTTCTGTTGTGCTGATTGGTGGTACCGACAGCGCAAAGTCTGCTGCTCGCGAGGCTGCTGCCGAAGGTAAGGGTGCTGCTTGCTTCATTGCTGGCGACGTTTACGATACTGTATCTGCTCGTGCAGAAATCAATAACTTGGGTGCTGCGCTTAAGGGTATTGCCGCTTCTCCTGTCAAGGAAGAACCTAAAGTCGAAGTTAAGGTTGAACCTCAGCAGTCTACTTCTAATTCAAATTCTTCAGCTTCTCAATCTGCAAGCCAGGAACAGCCAAAGGCAGAGTCTAAAGACTTTATTTCTGGTTTGAAGGAAGCCTTGAAGGATGGCGGTATCATTGATATTGACGACTTTAAGCAGACCGTTTCTTCTTCTATCAACCAGTTGGGCGAATCAATCCAAACCGTGTTCGAACCAATCAAGGTAAACAAGGAAGATGGTACTTCATCTACCGAAAAGGTAGACTTGGCAGAAATTATTGCTAAAAATAAGGAATCGCTTTCTAACATTCAGAAACAGGCTTCCGAAAGCATTGCAGCCCTCATGGAAAGCTGTGGTAAGGCTATCGCTGAACTTCAGGTTAAGGCTACCGACAGAATTAACGAATTGGTGACTGAACACAACGCTACCACTTCAAGCTTGATGAAGAATAGCGAAGAGGCGTTCAACAAGCTTTCTCAAGAAAAGGACGAGGCTTTAGCCAAGGTTGACCAGCTGATTGAGGACGATAAGAAGGTCATCATCCGTACCAACGAAGACCTCGACTTGCAGGTTGAAACCAAGAGCCAGTTATTCTTGAATGCCCACTTGCAGAAGAAGTACCCTGGCCGTGTTAATTGGGTTAACCAGAACGGCGATGCTAAAAAGGGTTACGATTTTATTGTTGACGATCACGATACAGCAAACAACACATTCGAATATGTTATTGCTTGTAAGGGTATTCTCGACGATTCAAAGACTTTCTTCTTGCGTCAGCGCGAATGGGAGGCTTGTGTTAAGAACAGCCGCAACTACCAGGTTTACGTGCTTTCTAACTTGAGTTCTTCTGAACCAACCCTTACGGTTGTCGACAACCTTATGGACTGGATCACCTCTGGCCGCATCGTCCCTTGTGCCGATGCTAACATCAAGCTTAAGGCTGGCCACGTGGTGTTTACCATCAAGTAAGAGACCGTCACTCAAAATAAAGGCAGGTGTGTCATAATGTAAATTATGATGCACCTGCTTTGTTTTATAAGAATTCTTTCGTGATTTTTCTTTGTCAGTATCAACTAGGGTTTAGTCTCAACTCTGTTTAACAAGCTAGTAGATTTTAACCTCGTCGCTCTTTCTTGCTACGACGAGAAACTGACGCATTCAGCCCCATTGCCTCGGTCTATTGCCCAACCGTCTATGGTGTGCCCTTCGGTAGAGAAGTTGACCGCCACCTTTACGATTTGTCGTCCGTCGCATTCGTAAGGGATTAGGTAACCCTTTTCGTCAATCTGTAGTAATGCCTTGTCTAGCTTGCCCTGGAACTTGAATTCGAAGACGTAGATGTGGGTTGGTGTCTTCAACACCATGTCGCTGCGGCCTGCCGAATTCTTCACTTCCGAATCGACAAACTGGCAGAGCAATCGGGCTATCAGGAAGAAAATTAGGTGATAACTCTTCTCTTTCTCTTGCATATAGTCGTAAGGGATGCTGCTGATGAATGAACGCATCAAGTGTAGCGCTTCATCAAGCTTGTCGTCTTGCAGAAAGACACCAAAGTGGGCAATGAAGACGTTCGACTCTTGCGTGCTAGGTGCAAGGTAGTAGGGTATGAGGTTCTTGTACAGCCCTATTCGTACTTCGTTGTTGGGAACTGCGAGGGTGAAAAGCGACTGCCTTTTCTCGTAATCCTTAATGGTGATGTATCCGCTTTGGTAGAGCAAGGGGAAGGCTGTTGTCATGCCTTCAGTCGGAGCGTCGAAATCTGTTATGGAAGCCTGGGCTCCTTCAAGATTTTCAATCTTAAAGTTGAACTTTTTCAGTTGGTTGATTAGCCAACTTGGCGTGCCGCTGGCAAACCAGTAGCTGCTCAACTCCTTGTCGTTTAGTGCGTTTAGAAGACTGAACGGATTGAATATGTCACGAGAATTTTTGCTGAAATGGTAGCCGTCATATTGTCGCGTAAGCATTTCTACCGCCTCATCGAAAGAACATTCGTTTGCATCGGCAAATCCTTGTATCTGTGGCTTTAGTTGTGTTAAGGCTTCGTCCTTCGAAATGCCGCATACGGCATCGTACTCGTCGAACATGCTGACCACCTTTAGGTTGTTTATCTCGCTGAAGATGCTCAACTGGCTGAACTTTGTTATGCCAGTAATGAAGGCGAAACGGATGTGTTCGTCGCAATCCTTAATCGGGCTGTAGAAGGAACGGAAGAGGTTGCGGAAGTCGACCAACTTATTAGGGTCGTGCATCACTTCAAGCATGGGCGAGTCGTACTCGTCGATGAGGATGACGACTGGTTTTCCTGTTTTAAGGTGGGCTTCCCTAAATAGGTTTTGCAAACGGCCTTTAATGTCTTTGTTATAAGATTCCACCCCATACTCCAACTCGTAGTCGCAAATCATTGAGTTGAGTCTGTTTTTAGTGTCTTCAATGTCGGTGTATTTCGCAGTACTCATGTTGAAGTGAAACACAGGGTATTTCGCCCAGTCTTTCTCCAACATACCAGCCTTGAGGCCTTCGAATAGTTCCTTCCTTCCTTCGAAATATGACTTGAATGTGCTGACAAGCAGACTTTTCCCAAAACGGCGCGGACGAGAGAGAAATACGAATTTGTACTGGTGCGTCAGGTTGTAAACGTATTCAGTCTTATCTACATACAGGTAGTCGCCCTCAACTATTTCGCTGAAGGTCTGTATGCCGATGGGGTATCTTCTCTTATCTACCATTATTGTCTGCGTTTTGTGCAAAGATAATCTATTTGGCGCAAATTCAGTACTTGAAACAACAGAAGCACATATCTTTTGCATATAAGTACTATTTTTGCAATGCTAATTTTCAAATTTGTTGTAGAATGAATAAACGTAAGTTCTTGACGTATGCAGCCTATTGCCTGCTATTCTTATCCCTATCGTTATCACAAGCTTTTGCGGTTAAGGTCAGCATTGAAGACTTGCAATACCATTCCGAGTATAAGGGACGGGTGAAATCTGTCAAGGAATTTGAGGGGAACAATGTCTCAATTTCATACTACGACGAAAGCGGACGTTTTCAGCGTCGAGACCAGTTGTCAGACGGCAAGCAGGAAACTGTTGAAAGCATGAAATACGACAAGTGGGGATTCCCTACAGAATATAATTCGGGCGGCGCCATCACAGCTTTAAAGTTTAACAGTCAGCACCAGTTGCAATTTATCGACGACGGCATACACGTGTCAGAAAAACAGTATACCCCTAAAGGTTTAGTATATAGAACGGTGATGTTCAAGAAGCATGGCGAATACGATGTGATGGTGGAATACGCATACGATAAAAACGACAATATTATAGAACAGCACCACTACAAGCTCATGCGCAATGGTTGGCGCAAGACTGCAATAGTCAGAAATGAATTTACCGAGAACAATGTGCTGAAAACTGAAACTTGGCACGTCTTCGAACGTTTTGACACCGTACCTAAACCTAAAATTTGGACAAAAAGAACATTCAACGGTGCCGGACTGCCTGTCGAAGATATTCGTTATGGTAATTCATACAAGGTTGCCGAAACCACCACCTATACTTACGACGAGCAAGGCAACCTTACCAAAAGGCTCCGAAGCAAGGGCAATTCCACCGAAACTTTAACCAATACTTATACCTACGACGAGCAAGGCAATCCAACAGTGGTGGCATTCAACTGTGTGGTTGAAAAACCTGAAATGGCAGATGACGAATCTTGGGGTAACTATTCTGGTAGCCGCAGGTATGAGTACGAGTATTATCCGCAAACTACAACGAATAAGGCTGAAGTTAAGGCTGCGGTTAACGGTTACGGACCAACAGGGAAGTATGAACAGAAAGGTGATTGGGAACAGTCTTTCAAAATTTTGACTAAGCTTGCTGCTAAAGGAAACACCGAAGCTATGTGCCGACTGGCGTTCTACTACCAAACCGGAACGGCTACAACTGCCAATTACCAGAAAGCCGCTGAACTATACAGAACTGCAACCGAAAAGGGTTGTGCTGAAGCTCAATATTGTTTAGGGGTTAGCTGTCTGTTGGGTTTTGGAGTGCAGAAAAACGAAGCTGAAGCGGACAAATGGTTATTAAGTGCTGCCGACAAGGGTTATAAAAAGGCATACTACGATGCCGGCCTCCGTCTTCAAGCGAAAGAAGAACGTGACCATTTTTCAGCGAAAGCGGTCGAATACTTCAGGCAATCGGCGGCAATGGGTTACTTACCAGCACAAAAGGTTCTCAATATCATTGAGAAACATAATAAATCAGCCGAAAAGGCAAAAGGGAAAGACGACGGCAAAAGCAGTATCCGATGAGTCTTTTATTTCAGGTCAGACTGCAGTCCTCGTCACTCCTGTTCAAGAAGATGCTAGCTATGTTGGCAGCCTCAATGCCTTGATTAGCCCATAACCAATATTTTGGTCATTTTTAGAAGAATTTTGGTTAATGTATTAAGGTGCGTTTGCCTTAATATTGCACTATGAAAATTATACCACTACTTATTACATTCGCAATGTCGATGAACATGTCTGCGCAAACGCTCAATAAACGTCAATTGCATCTTGCCACTTGTGCCGCTCTTGAGGCCAATGGCGACTTGCAACGTCTTCGCCCCGCTGTTAAGGATGCCTTGAACAATGGCGTCTCGGTTAATGAATTGAAGGAAGCTTTCTCGCAACTCTATGCCTATACGGGCTTCCCTAGGTCGCTCAATGCCTTGGGTGTTTTAGACAAGGTGTTAGAAGAAAAGAATCCGAATTGGGTTACAGGTGCCGAATGGCAAAAACCTGAAGTTTGGGACAATGCCGGTGCGGCTTTAAAATTGGGTGCCGACGTGCAAACCCAATTGTGTGGCGGCAAACCTTTTACTTACGATTTCTGTCCACAGAACGATTATTATTTGAAATCGCACCTTTTTGGCGATATTTTTGCTGGTAAGGCCCTTTCGGCTGCCGATCGCGAAATTGTTACTGTTGCGGCGCTTTCGGCTCTCGAAGGGGTTGCTCCTCAATTGGCTGCCCACAAGGCTGGTGCCGTAAACATGGGTAACACCAAGGAACAGGTCGACGAACTCTGTGCGTTCTTAAGCAAGAACGGATTGTCGAAATGCGATGCTGCTACCGATGCCGTTGCTGGCCAATGGCCACAAGGTGCACCAAATGTAAACTATGCCAAGTTCTTTATTGGTAACAGTTACCTCCATCAGGTCAAGCCCGTTAATTTGGGTGCCGACGAAAAGACGGTTTTGCCTACGGCTAATGTTACCTTCGAACCTGGTTGCCGTAATAACTGGCACATCCACCATGGCGCAAGGCAAGTCCTCATCTGCGTTAGCGGTAAGGGGTGGTATCAGGAATGGGGAAAGAAGGCCATTGAATTGAAACCAGGTGACGTGGTCGATATACCCGAGGGCGTTAAGCATTGGCATGGTGCCCAAAAGGACTCTTGGTTCCAGCATCTGGCAACACATGTCGAAGTGCCTAACACTGCTCCTGGCAAGGAGGCTAACGAGTGGCTAGAACCCGTTAGCGATGCCGACTATAACCAATTGTCGAAGTAAGAGCTTGTTGGCGATTTCTAAACTGCTTCTAAATATATGATTAGGAAACTCTCTTTAATTGCTGCTTCGGTTGCCTTGTTGGCATCGTGTGCGCATAGAAACCAAACGAAGAATTCAGATAGTATGGAATTAGTTCAAACTTGGGATAAGACTTTCAAGGCTAGCGATAAGGTCAGCCATTGCAAGGTGACTTTCAAGAACCAGTACGGTATCACTTTAGCGGGCGACTTGTATGTGCCCAAGTTAGACTCTGCCAAGCAGAATGTTTATCCGGCTATTGCTGTTAGTGGCCCGTTTGGTGCAGTGAAGGAACAGTGCTCCGGACTCTATGCTCAAACAATGGCCGAACGTGGGTTTGTTGCCCTCGCTTTCGATCCGTCTTTCACGGGTGAATCGTCTGGTGAGCCGCGCCGTACAGCTTCGCCCGACATCAATTCCGAAGACTTCTTCTCTGCCGTCGACTTCCTTTCTCAACTCGACAATGTCGACAAGGAAAAGATTGGTATCATCGGCATTTGTGGTTGGGGTGGCATTGCCCTCAATGTCGCTGCTCAAGATCCGCGTGTTAAGGCTACTGCCGTTATGACCATGTACGACATGACTCGTGTTAACGGTAACGGTTATTTCGATTCCCAAAACTCCGAAGCTGACCGCTATGCCGCTAGGAAGGCTTGGGCCGAGGCGCGCACTAACGACCTCAAGAATAGCTCGTTTGCTCAAGCCGGTGGAGTTGTCGATCCGTTGCCTGCCGATGCTCCTAAATTCGTAAAAGACTACTACGACTATTACAAGACCGAACGTGGCTACCACAAGCGCTCGGGTAACTCAAACGACGGATGGCGCACAACCGGTTGCCAAGCCTATGGCAATTCCCGCTTCCTGTATTACATCAACGAAATCCGTTCTGCCGTATTGGTAGTTCATGGCCAGGAGGCTCACTCTCGTTATTTTGGCGAGAATGCATTTGCTTATATGGTCAATGGTAAGGCCGATGGGTACGATTTCGTGCGTCAGCCAAACCCTGTGCCTGGCAACAAGGAACTGCTCATCGTTCCAAATGCTACGCATTGCGACCTCTACGATGGTGGTAAGGGCAACTTCATTCCTTGGAATAAACTAGAAGATTTCTTTAAACAGAATCTATAGAAGCTGTTCTAATTCTTTAATTGCTTAATTTTATGAAACAGATTTTCATAACCCTTCTCACCCTCATTTCGCTAACGGCATGTGGTGAGACAAAGGAACCGGTGGCCGTAAACAACATGCAGAACAACAAGAGTATAGTTATCTATTTTTCGCACGCTGGCGAAAATTACAGCGTGGGTAATGTAAAGGAAGGCAATACCAAGCTGGTAGCAGACGTCATTTGTGAACAGGTTGGTGCCGACCGTTTCGAAATTGAGTGCACTAAAGACTACAACATGGGCTATTCTGCGTTGTGCGACCTGGCAAAGCAGGAACAGCAGAATGGCGAATTGCCCGAATTTAAGGGCGCAATTGACAATATTGCCGACTATGGTACCGTTTATATAGGAGGTCCTGTTTGGTGGGGTACTTATCCGCAAGTTATGTTCACATTTTTCAAGAAGTACGACTTGAACGGCAAGCACATCGTTCCGTTTACTACACACGAAGGCTCTGGCCTTGGCAATTGTGTCGACGACCTGAAGAAGGCATACCCTAATGCTACTTTTGGCACGTCTTTCGCAATTTACGGACACGAAGTACGCACCGATGCAGGTAAACAGAAAATTATTAAATGGTTAGGCAATAAATAATAACGTGAAAGTATTACTTATAAATGGAAGCCCAAGGCGCGAGGGCAATACGAGTGTGGCTTTAAGGGAAGCCGCTATGCAGTTGGAAAAGAACGGTATTGAAACCGAATTGTTTTGGATTGGAACCAAGCCCGTACGCGGTTGCATTGCTTGTGGCAAGTGTAGGGAGAACGGCAACAACCGTTGTGTGTTTAACGACGACGTAACGAATCAGGTTATTGAAAAGATGGAGTCGTGCGACGCCATCATCCTTGGCGCTCCGGTCTACTATGGTCAGCCCGCCGCACAGGCGCAGGCCATGCAGCAGCGCATGCTCTATGCTGGCAACAAGAGTTTCGTGGGTAAGCCAGCCGCAGCTGTCTGCGTGTGCCGCCGTGGTGGTGCTTCTGCCGCATTCCAAACCCTTCAAATGCCGTTCCAAATGTGCAATATGCCCATCGTAACGTCTCAATACTGGAACATTGCCTACGGACGTGAAGAAGGTCAGTCTGCACAAGACACCGAGGGCATGCAAACCATGCGCACCCTAGCCAACAACATGGCGGTTATGCTTAAAATGTATGCAACCGGTTCTGCCGACAAGTTGCCTGCCGAAGAGTGGACCCCTATGCATTTCATTCGTTGATAGGATTAACGATTCTTACCATTTAGATTGCTCTTTGCATTCTTTTGGTTTGCTTAATAAATGTGGCTTTATTACTTCATAACTAAATTTACAGGAAATAATTCCTTTAGTTATTGAAATTACAAGTTCTTTTAGAATGGTAATTCTTGCGATGTATTTAGTCTTTCGTCTTTGGGGAGGTCTAATTTTAAATTCGATAAATCATTAATCTTATTCTTAATAATCTCACGGTTGGCATCTAGCTCAATTCTTCTTTGTTTCGAGAGCTCGGCAAAGTTTTGCTCTTGCTCAATGCCTAAGAAATTACGACCTAAAAGGTTTGCTGCGATTCCTGTCGTGCTACTGCCAGAGAATGGGTCGAGTATCCACGCATTCTTTTCTGTTGACGCAAGAATTATTCTAACTAAAAGAGCTAGAGGCTTCTGTGTTGGATGCTTGCCGCAACTCTTTTCCCACTTGGCAATGGCAGGTAGTTCCCAAACATCCTTCATTTGCTTGTTCCCATTGATTTCTTTCATCAGGTCATAATTGAAGTAGTGAGGGACTTTCTCCGATTTTCTTGCCCAAATGATGTATTCTGTAGAGTGTGTGAAAAACCTACAGGAAATATTTGGTGGTGGATTGGTCTTTGCCCAAGTAATAACGTTTAGAATCTTAAATCCTAGTTTTATGAGTTGTTGTTGAACACTGAAAATGTTATGATGAGTGCCGGAAATCCATATGGTAGCATCCTCTTTCATGTGCTCGCGGACGGACTCAAGCCATTGGTAATTAAACTTATCCATGTCTTCGGTAGAGGTTGGTTTATCCCAATCTCCCTTGTCAACACAGACAACTTTACCATTTTGGCAACTTATTCCTCCACTTGATAGAAAATAGGGGGGATCTGCGAATACCATGTCAAAATCAAAGTTAAATCTTGAAAGAGAGTCAACACAGTCCCCCTCAATTAATGTAAAGTCATTGTTCGATGATTTATAATAGGGCAGAGGGGTGTCTATTAAAATCTTTGTTTTTACATAGTCATCGGCTGACAATACGATACTGTTACTTGAATACAATTGTTGAGTGGCAACCACAGCTTCTTTTTGTGTGCTCGCCTCTATTTGGATTGTTTTCTCCAAAAACTCTTGTATTGTAACATTAAATCTCATAACTGCCGGCAAAGTTAGGATCAAAAAATGGAGGATCCTTGATTTGATCATTCTTTAACTTTTTTGATCAAAAATGATCATTTGCAGATAGTTACAAGTATATTGTAATCCATGCGATTAGGGGAAAACAGGGTAGAAATGTCATGTTAAAATATGATCAAATTGTAATTCCGGACATGATGTTAACGATATTAAGGGACAATAACTCTCTCGTACAATCCTCGACCTTTAAATTCAATTATTCCCTTATCTCGAAGGTATTGCAGTTGTTGTCTTATCTTGTCGTGTATGTGGTTGTTGCCAGGATGCTTTAATGATAATTCTTGAGCGAATGTATACATCTGGTCTAGTGTGAAGTTCTTTTCTAGTCGTTCAACACATTGCAACACATCGACCAGCCAGCCTCTACCTTCAAGCGATTTACTTTGCAAAGAATATACTCGATTGTACTCTCTAACAACATCGTCAATTTTGCGAATTTCACCATTGTGGATGATTGAAATCTTTGCAACGTTTGGAATTTCGCCCAAAAGAATACTGCAGCCAACCCATCCTGCTCTTCTTGCTGATTCTGAAAGTGGCTTTCGCTTGAATATTACGTTTGGAGTGAAGAAACATTTGGGAACAATAATTAGGTTGTTGACCTCATATCTGTCGTAGTGCATAAAGAAGAAACTTGGATTATCCAAAGATGTAATACGACTTATCATTGTGTTGTAAACGCCATCCTCAACTCTTCTTGGGTAAGTGTCTCTAGTAGACTTTTTACTTTTCAATTCGTATTGAGATTTACAATGTTCGCACACGTAATCCTTTACAGGTGCATTTGGCTCTGCTCTTCTTATTGTTGTCTCTCCACAAATGGGACAATACATATTTCGTGCCAACCAGTCTTCTGTCAGTACTCTAGCAATCTGACTAGCACTTTTGTATCCCTCTGCCAATGAGGTGTTGAATCTTAAATCCATTTCTTACTTAATTTTTTTGTTTTCATCTAAAAAAGTAATCGGCTAGGCAAGGTATGGGACGTATTCGAGCAGTTGGTGACTCTGTGTGTTGACAAAAGCGAAAGTGTCTTGACGTTTGCCTATCTTTTTCGTTGGTGTTTATATACCAAATGGTAGTTAAGGTTTTCTGATGTTCTGTTCCGCAGTGCTCCACGAACGTTGTTACGTTTTCTGCGTTAGGCAGTTTTGACTCGCTATGCATCGTCGATTTACAATTCAAAGACATCTTTGATGACTGTTTTGGCTCGGCATAAAGCCTCACCGATTTACAATTCCAGGCCTTTCCAAGTGGTAACTATGTCCTAAAAGGCCGTTTTGGCTCGCTACGCTTCACCGATTTGCAATTCTGTTAACAAACTATCATTTTTTGTTTTGCTACCGATTGGTATATAATTTCCATTATTTTTCTATTTTTGCAAATATTGTTAATAAGCGTTCTCCGATGAAATTTCCAATAGGTATTCAGACATTTGAAAAATTAATCACTGGCGGTTATGTCTATGTAGACAAAACCGATTTGGTGTATAAACTTGTTTCCTCGGGAGAATATTATTTCTTGAGCCGCCCTCGCCGTTTCGGTAAGAGTCTGCTTACTACAACATTGGAATCCTATTTCCTTGGAAAAAAGGAACTATTCAAGGGGCTCGCTATCGATTCTCTCGAAAAAGATTGGATTGAATATCCTGTTTTTCATATCGATTTTTCGGGGAATAAATATATTCAGGAGAATGAGCTGGAAAGCGTTGTCAATCTATTTTTGGAAGGGTATGAAAATAAGTACGGACGTAATGCAAGTGAGGTGACATTCGGCTCTCGCTTTCAGGGTGTTATACGGCGTGCTTGCGAGAAAACGGGCAAAAAGGTCGTCATTCTTGTTGACGAATATGACAAACCGTTGACAGACACTATTGGAAGCTCTGAAGTTCAGGACGCAAACCGTTCTGTCTTGCAAAGTTTATATGGCGTTTTCAAGAACTCCGACAAATATATCAAATTCACATTCCTAACTGGTGTCACCCGTTACGGCAAATTGGGAATATTCAGCGCGGCAAATAATCTTGAAGATATCTCCACAAGCAAAAAATATGCGGCAATCTGTGGCATTTCAGAAAATGAACTTCACTCGTATTTTGACAGCGAGATTAAAGACTTTGCAGCGGAAGAGAATATTAGTGTTGAGGAGATGTATGGATTGCTTAAAACAAAATACGACGGCTACCATTTCTTTCCAGGTTCAGAAGACATCTATAATCCATTTAGCCTGCTGAATGCGTTGAAATCTAAAACGTTGTCTAATTCATGGTTCGCAACTGGCACGCCTACCTATTTGGTAAGAATACTTAAGAAGAATGAGCCTGACCTTTCCAATTTAGAAAATGGAATCGCTGCCACTTTAGAAAGCATTTCAACTTTCGGGAATGGAGAGGAGAACATTATCGCGGCCTTATATCAGAGCGGATATTTGACAATCAAAGACTTAAATGGAAAATTTTATCGACTTGGGTTTCCAAATGAAGAGGTCAGGGACGGATTTATTCAATGCCTGATGGCTGAATATTCTGGCAAAGGTGGATTGCTCGACAACGATTTGCAAAGCCTTTATGAGAATATTATCGCCGATGATGCAGAAGGCTTTCTTCTGATGATAAAGCATATAATTGGACAAATTCCGTTTGAAAACAGCCAACCTAATATGATGGAGATTCATTTCCGTAACATGCTATACCTGATGATTAGATTCACAGGTCATGACGTGTCTGTGGAGTATCCGGTGTTGGGTGGCCGCATCGACGTCTTCTTCGAGACCGATAAATGCGCATACATCATTGAATGTAAACGTGATGAGTCAGCTAAAATAGCATTGTCGCAAATAGACGAAAAGAAATATGCGAAAAAGATTTCTTCGCCACAAAAGGCTGTGGTGAAGATTGGTGCAAACTTCAGTACAAAGGAGAGAAACCTTACAGAGTGGATGGTGAAGTAGCACTCGTGCAAAATATTTTTCTATCTTTGCATCCATAAGTTTTATAAGCGTTCTCCGATGAAATTTCCAATAGGTATTCAGACATTTGAAAAATTAATCACTGGCGGTTATGTCTATGTAGACAAAACCGATTTGGTGTATAAACTTGTTTCCTCGGGAGAATATTATTTCTTGAGCCGCCCTCGCCGTTTCGGTAAGAGTCTGCTTACTACAACATTGGAATCCTATTTCCTTGGAAAAAAGGAACTATTCAAGGGGCTCGCTATCGATTCGTTGGAAAAAGACTGGATTGAATATCCGGTGTTTCATATCGATTTTTCGGGAGGAGACTACACTAAAGGGGCTGCATTGCAAAACAGGTTAGAATCTGTCTTGACTCAATGGGAACTTAAATATGGGAAGGTTGAAAGCGAAAAAGAAATTGGAGATCGTTTTTATGGCGTAATTTCCCGTGCTAAAGAAAAAACGGGTAGAAAAGTTGTTGTTCTTGTTGACGAGTATGACAAACCTCTTACTGATACTATTGGATTGGTTGAAATTCAAGACAGCAACAGGGCTATTCTCCAAAGCATATATGGTATTTTCAAAAGGGGGGACAGCCTTATCAAATTCACATTCCTGACAGGTGTCACCCGTTACGGAAAGTTGGGAATCTTCAGCGCGGCAAACAATCTTGAAGATATCTCAATGAATAAGAATTACGTGTCTATCTGTGGCATTTCGGAAGAAGAACTTCACACATATTTCGATACAGAAATCAAGGAATTTGCAGTGGAGGAGAACGTAAGTGTGGAGGACATGTATGGATTGCTTAAAAAAAGATACGATGGATACCATTTCTCACAGAAATCAATTGATATATACAATCCATTTAGTTTGCTGAATGCCATAAAAACCAAGAGTTTGTCTAATTATTGGTTTGCGACTGGCACGCCGACTTATTTGGCGAAGATTCTTTCAAAGAGTGACATCAACATTCCCGATTTCGAAAATGAATTGATGGCAACGGAAGAGATGATTGCTGCTTTTGGAAATGGAGAGACCAATACAATAGCCGCCTTTTACCAAAGTGGTTATCTCACAATTAAAGATTACCGTGACGGGTGTTATGCGCTTGGATTCCCTAATGAAGAGGTTTCAGAGGGATTGACCCGCATGCTAGTTCCAAATTATGTGGCATCTGTAACAAGCGATAAAAAGGACCTTGACCTTGTCAAACTTCGTCAGTTAGTGATGAAAGACGACGTGGATGCGTTTATGGCTCAAATACAACTTATAATGAGCCAAATTCCATTCGAAAGCAATGAGGTTAAACTGATTGAAGCCAACTTCCGCAATATGCTTTACTTAATGATTCGTTCGACTGGTCATAAGGTATCGGTAGAGTATCCGGTGTTGGGTGGCCGCATCGACGTCTTCTTCGAGACCGATAAATGCGCATACATCATTGAATGCAAGCGCGATGAGTCGGCAGAAACCGCATTATCGCAAATAGACGAAAAGAAATATGCGAAAAAGATTTCTTCACCACAAAAGGTTGTGGTGAAGATTGGAGCCAATTTCAGTACAAAAGAGAAAAATTTGACCGAGTGGATTGTTGAATAAAATGTCGGGGAAACAGAGTTTCCTATTTTTCTTCCTCTTCCTTATCGTTCAGCCTCTTAATCGATTCCGACTTCACCAGCCAAGCAATGCCAAAGGCTTCGAGCATAACAAACTCGTTAAACCAGGTCAGCGGAAACCAGGCGGGTACCCAGTCGAAAAGTGGGGTGGCGCTGCTGGCAAACTGCACGATGCAGAATGCGAAAATGGTAATGCCGCATGCACGGTAAATCTTATTCCTAACTAGCTTTTCGGGCGTACCCGAGTTTCCCAACGTAAATAGGAAGGTGATGTTTAGGGCAAACGCTATGAACAATATGCTGGCAAATGCGCAATGGATGGTGTTGCTGATGCCGATGGGCAGGCTGAACATACCCACATTGTTAGGAATGCCAGGCGTTTGGCATGGGAAAATGATGATGCCTAGTGCCGAAATTGCCTGCACTTTGGCAAGTACCTTGTCGCGCCAGTCGTCGTAACACTGGTAGCTGAAGAAAAAGACTGCGGTGGTGAATAGCAGGCCAATCATGCAGATTTTCGACGATGCATAGTAGGTGGCACTTATGCTCATGTACCAACCCGGTAGGTTGGTGTCTTCACCTGGTAGACCGAAAACAAGGCACGCTGGTGCCAACAATGCACACATAATACCCAACATTTTGCGTTGGAAGATGTGTGCCTTCATTTCTAGATTCATATTGTTGTTTTATTCGTAAATAGTGGGTTTTGCAAATTTATAAAATTATAGGGCTATAAGCAAACCTGTGCTTATAGCCCTTTCTACGTGTTACAGCAACTTCCTTCCATTGCAGTGTTTACGTTGTTTCGGATGCGTACATTGCAATAAATCGGCAATTTTCTTGAACTCCCCTTTTCCATAAAATGCCCAATAAGAATTCTTTCGTAAAATTTTTAAACAGCTACTTATTTTATTCTTATCTTTGCTCCGAATTTTTAAATCATTAAAGTTTTATATACTATGAGCAATTGGTTTGAGTGTAAGGTTAAATATGGAAAAGTAGATGCAACCGGAAAGGCAAAGCGTGTTAGCGAAACCTATTTGGTAGATGCCATCAGTTTTGCTGAAGCTGAAGAACGAATCAGCCGCGAAGTGGCTCCTTTCGTTAATGGCGACTTTCAGATTACCGGCCTCAAGAAGGCACAGGTAAACGAAATATTCCCTCACGAAGAAGGCGACCGTTGGTTCCGTTGTAAGGTGGCTTTCATTACTGTCGACGAGGTGAAGGGTACCGAAAAACGCATTTCCAGCACCATTCTTGTGTTTGGTGCCGACATCGACAATGCGTGGAATCACCTTCGCGATGCACTTGCCGACACCATGTCTGACTACGAAGTAGCTTCTATTGCCGACACTACCATCATCGACATCTTCCCTTATTCCGAAAATGGCGGTAACGGACTAACTCCTGAAAAGAAGGACCTAGGCGTTAGCCAGACTGCCGATGACCTCGACCTCATTGCCGACGCTAGCGCCGAGTAAGAGGCTCGCCCCCATGTTTGAATAAAGATTTGTTTTCCAATATATACTTTTATGAGTATTGCTTCTAAAATTGCAGAGATAAATGCGCAGTTGCCGGCTTCTACGCGCTTGGTGGCTGTCTCGAAATATCATCCTGCCGACGCCGTACGCGAAGCTTACGAGGCCGGACAGCGAATCTTTGGCGAAAGTCATGTTCAAGAGGTGACGGCAAAGTATGCCGAGTTGCCGACCGATATTGAGTGGCACTTCATTGGGCATTTGCAGACCAATAAGGTGAAGTACATAGCTCCTTTCATTGCACTCATCCACAGTGTCGACACCGAGCACCTTCTCGACGAGATTGAAAAACAGGCGGCAAAGGTAAACCGTCAGATCCCGGTCTTGCTAGAAGTACATGTGGCACAAGAAGAAACCAAGTACGGTTTCTCAATTGACAGCCTTCGCGAAACATTGAAAAATGGCGGATTGGTCGCAAAATACCCGCATGTCCTTTTCAAGGGCATTATGGGCATGGCTTCGCATGTTGACGACGATGCTACCATTCGTGCCGAATTTCATGCACTTTCGTCTTTCTTCAACGAGGCAAAGACCTGGGTGCCTACTTTCTGCGAACTCTCTATGGGCATGAGTGGCGACTACCAGATTGCTGTTGAAGAGGGTAGCACGCTTGTGCGTATTGGTACTAGCATTTTTGGTGAACGAGTTTATTAACTAATACAGACATAACTATTATGGCAGAAGATCAATTTGAATGGCTTGACAAGGAAGCCATTGCCTATATTAAAAAGAATATTTTCCCTGAATATCGTGGCAAGCTTACCGATAACCAGATTCAGTACATTCTCGACTGCGAGTATGACTACTACGAAGATCTTGGTTACTTCGATGACGATAACGATGAAGATCGCAACGTGGAAATTGATGAAGACGAAGTCTTCGAAGCCGTATGCAAAAGGGTTGAGACTGACGGACGCATCGAAGAACTTCCTTCCGATATTATTGGTGCCATTCTCGACGCAAATTACCAGTTCTGTATAGAAACTGGCGTTTTCGACGACGAAGAAGAAGAGGATAGCGAAAAGGCTTAAGTTGACTAATTAGCTGTTTAAATTCTTACGTAAAATTTTTAAACAGCTTCTAAAGGTTTAATGGGGGCAAAAAATGGAAATTTTTCTTTTTTGCCCCCGCTTTTTATCTGCTTTTGGGGTGATGGTTTCATAGCACCATCATATTTAGTGTATGCGTTTGTTAATGTAATGAAATGTTAAATTTTTGTAATCTGCTGATTTTTACATTTCTATATTTCTGTTTGCCTTAATTTATTGCTCAATAACATAATTTTATTGTTAAGAGTTGCCGACTAGCTATGTTCTTCAACATCTTATAAATCAATTGACTTGTATATAAATCAAAAAAAATGTAAAAATTTTAGCGCTAATGTGAACATATATTGAGAAAAGATATCTATCTTTGCAGTGTCAAAAACAAAACAAGAAGACGAATTAAAAGTTGTTTAATTTATATTAAAAAAAAGTTATGAAAAAGGTATTTTTATTTTTCGCTGTATGTGCTTCTGTAGCACTTTCTTCATGTGGTGGTGCTGCTGAACAGGCTGTTAACACTGCAGATTCTGCTGCTTCAGCTGCTGCTGACACTTTAAAGGCTGCTTGCGATTCAGCTGCTGCAAAGGTTGACTCTGCTGCTGCAAAGGTTGACTCTGCTGCTAATGCAGTTGTTGATTCTGCAAAGGCTGCTGTTGCTGACGCTGCTGAAAAGGTTGCTGAAGCTGCAAAGTAATTTTAAGTTACAGCGTAATTTAAAAAAGAAAATAAGGTATGGCTTTCAGAGTCATACCTTTCTTTTTTTTCTACCGACTATTCCTCTTCCTACATCTTTCTGTCCTAGGTAAGTTTTACTCCCATTATCTTCTGCACAATGCCTCTAATGGCAAGGTAAACAATAAAAGCCAACCACAAGGCATGATTGCCCAATTGCGTGTGTAGCGTAAAGAATAGGGCGAAGAATGCCATGCTGGCCAACAACGTGCCCATAATCATAGGTCTTATTGTCGTTGCCCCCACCATAATGCCGTCCCATAGGAATGCCGACACGCCGGCTACAGGTACTAGCAATACCCATAGGTAGTAATCGGTTGCGGCTTGCCTTACCTCTTCCTTGTCGGTTAGTAGACCGATGAAGGGTTGTGTGCCAACGGCATATACAAGGGTGAAAATTACCACCAGGGCACCTCCCCATTTAAATATGCGGCTTATGGTTTCTTTTAACTCTGTTTCGTTTCTAGCTCCTACGTATTTACCAACCAGCGCCTCACCGGCATAGGCAAAGCCATCGGTGAAGTAAGAGAATAGGTTAAACAGGTGCATTAGCAGTACGTTCACCGCAACCAACACTTCACCCTGGCTTGCACCCGCAAACGTGAAGAACGACATAACGGCATTTAGGCAAAGTGTGCGTAAGAAGATGCTGCCGTTTAGCTTAAAGAAGCCTCTCAACTCGTTGCGTTCAAGGGCTTTCTTTACGTTTAGGTAGTTCCAGTAGTGCCTGTACGACTTAAACCAGAGTCCAACGGCGCATGCAAGGCCCGTGTATTGTGCTATTAGGGTGCCGTAGGCCACCCCTTCTATCTTCCATCCCAGTTCGTAGACAAGGAAAAGGCTGGTTAGTATGTTCACCACGTTTATGCCAATGGCAATCATCATGGGGTAGCGTGTGTTCTGCATGCCAATGTACCAGCCTTTCAGGCTATACATGCCCAGTATGGCTGGTGCGCCCCAAATGCAGATGCTGAAGTAACGCAGCGCGTTTTGCTCAATTTCGGGGGTGGTTTTCATTAAGCCGAAGGCCAGGCGTGTAATTGGCATCTGTAGAAGCCAGATGGCAAGTGTGAAAACTATTGTGAAGAATAGCGAACGGAAAAGGGTGTCCATCATCCCTTCCTTGTCCCCTCGGCCATAGGCTTGCGCTGTTTGTCCGCTTGTCCCCATGCGTAGGAATCCGAAGTTCCAGTAAATCATGTTGAAAAGGGTGGCTCCAACCGAAACGGCACCAATGTAGGCGGTTTTGTCTAGGTGACCTGTTATGCTGGTGTCTATCAGCCCTAGTAGGGGGACCGTTATGTTTGTTACTATGGCAGGCCAAGCCAGTCGTAGTATTTCTTTGTTCTTCGCGTTCATACTGCTTGCAAAGATAATAATAAGTTTTATTGATGTAGGGTATACAAACGAAAGGAGGACCTATTCGGCCCTCCCCACATCAAAAAAAATACAACAATTAGCCTTTAAAATCTCACGACTTCTCTAGCTATTTTTATCTTTTACCAAAGTTGTCTTTGGTTGTTTCTATCTGTTTCGTTTTTCTCTGTATCAAATATAGTATTTTATATTCATATAATGGCAATTTTTCTTGTATGTTTGAAAGCATAATCTGTTGACATGGTACAAAAAGGCGGATTTGGACTCCCAAATCCGCCTTTCTTGCATATTTTTGCCTTACTTTCGTAAAATCTTTAAATATCTTTTTAGAATCTGTAATTGATACCTACACCAAATGCCCAGTTCTTTCTTTCGAACGAATCGCAACCCTTAAGGGCACCGCTACCAATCAGCTGCTGTGCTGTTTCTGCACCGGCTACGCTTTCAACAAGGTTGCCAATGTTGTTGTAGTTGTTGGTCTCGCGGTTGTAGTCGTCGTAGAATGACTTGTAGTAAGAAAGGTTAAGCTTCAAGCGGTCGTTGAAACGTACGCCGAAACCTGTACCAACGCACCAGTTGCTGATGTTGTAGCTCATGTCGCTGATGTACTCGTCGGTGTTGCCGAAGATGGTGCGGTGTGCACCAACCGAATACTGAAGGTACTTGCAGATGTCCCATTCTGCACCGAACAAGTATTCCATGGTGTTCTTGTCAAGAAGGTCCTGATGGTCGCCATACTGTGTTGCGCTCTTGTCGAAGTAGAGGTGGTAACCACCCATAATGCGCAAGTTGTCGAGAATTTCGTACTGAACACCGGCTGTAAGTAGGGCAGGGAGGTCTTCACGAACCTTTGCGCCATCTTTAAACTTGTTAAGTACGGCAAAGTTGTTAGCCGATTCGCTGTTAACGGCGTCGTTCTTCAGTTCCATCTTGGTCTTAAACTCGTAGCGTGCGCTCAAGTTCCACTTGCCCTTGTTGAAGTCGATACCGATGATTGGTGCAAAACCCCAACCATACTGGTCGCAGTCGAGCACAATGTCTTCTGTCATGGTCGAGAATGCCTTCATGGCCTTAATGTTGCTCATAAGCTCTTGCGCTTGTTCGCTGTCGGCCATACCGTTGGCTACCAACTGCTGGTATGCGGTAGTTGCTCTTTCCAAGTTTGGCTCCATACCTTTGGCAATCATGCTGGCAGGTACAAGCTGGCCTTCCGATGCTGGTGTAGCAAACTGCATGTTCTTAACGTAGCCCTTGTAGCTGCAGTTGCCATAGAGGGCACGACCACCTAGGTAAACCGAGAGGTTGTCGTTAATTTTCTTGGCAGCACCTAGGGTAATGCCAATGTAGTACTGGCGGCCCTTCATATAGATGTCTGCGTCGTAGCCAGGGGCAAGCATGCCCTTCATGGTGCCAAAGCTGTTCAAGAAGGCTACGTTGCTCTCGAATGAACCAAGACCTTTGCCAAATTCGCACTTGCCACCACCACCGGTTACGGCTGTGTTCAATTGGAAAGACCAACCCTTCCAGTTGTAGGCTGCCTGCAACGATGGCACGATTGGTGCGCTTGCTTCGCCTTCAAATGTCTTGGTGAACTGTCCGTTATTGTTTGCACCTCTCGAGAATCCGCCAAATGCAGCAGTCATTGGCATTTCAGCAACGGTCGGAATGCCGAATGTAGATGTAATGTTTCTTTCCTGTTGTGCACTCTGAATGTTGAATGATACGTGTAGACCACTGTCAAGGAAGGCTACACCCGCTGGGTTTGAGTAAACACCATCAATACCTATTGCACCATCACGGGCAGGGTTACGAAGGTATTCTGCACTTTGGTTTGTGTTGGTGTTTAGTCCACCAGCCAAGGCTTCCGCAATGCTAATCATTGCGCATGTGCCTGAAATTAAGAGTTTTTTCATTGCGTTTGTTCTGTGTTCAACTACGCAAAGTTAAGGTAAATAATTCAATTAACATTGTAATTGTAAAGATTTTATATTTAACGGTAACAACGGAAAATAAGTAATCGTTTGGTTTTGAAACGTTTAAATGAAATATTATTCATTCAGAAATAGCCGAATCTCCCAATTAAATGTTCTCTTTTCTATTTTGTCGGTTCTTGTTTGTCTTTCTTGTAGCTTTAATCAATTATTAAAGAGAGAAATATGTTGAAAAACGAAGTTAAATACATGATTTTATTTTATAAACTCTGTATATTTGCATATGTTTTATAAAGTCCTAAAAAATAAGGTTATGGAAGATAAGAAAAATAAGTTCCTAGCTGCTATTGAAAAGATACAGAAGGACAAGCATGCCTTTTTAGCTGCGGTGAAGGCAGGTAAAACTGTTGAACAAATGGAAAAAGAAGGATTGAAGTTTCTTAATGTGTCAAAATAATGATATCGGAGAATTTCGAATCTTCTAATATTACTGCTCCACTCAAGATTTTCAAAGAAAAGGACAGAGATGTTTTCTATTTTAAGGTTAATACCTCTGAATATAGAGTTGCCTTTGTTGAATCGACACCTTTGGGGACCTTACAACTAGACAGCATTATTATTGCAAGAGACACTAAAGACAATGGTGGTAATGATAAGTTCGAGCAAACGATAATAGCCATATTAGTGAGTTTATTGGATAAAGATCGGGTTCTCTGTTTCACTTGTGATACGGAAGATGGTGAACAATTCGCACGACAGCGGTTATTTAAGACATGGTTCAAGAAGAACCAAATAGCAATTGATTATGAAATGGTGACAATAGATGATGAGGGAGATTTGTGTGGAGGTATCCTTATTAAAAAAAGCAACCCTCTGTATTCTGTATATCTTGAAGATTTAAAAGAATTCAAAAAAGAAATGGAGGAATGCAAACCAAACTTTC
The DNA here is from genome assembly GCA_024401645.1 of Paludibacteraceae bacterium. Lineage (GTDB taxonomy): Bacteria > Bacteroidota > Bacteroidia > Bacteroidales > Paludibacteraceae > Physcocola. The sequence goes on from JAKSKR010000013.1 coordinate 42,703, forward strand.
AAATATCCAACATAATCTAACGGTTAAAGCCGCTTTTTGTGGCTTTTTGTCTTAAATCACTTAAAGTGTTCAAAGAAATACAAGTAAAGTAATAAGGGTGTATCATAAATGTTGCATTTTGATACACCCTTATTTCTTGTTGTCAAATTTATTTCAATTGAAGCTTTAGTCAATCAAACCCTTGCTTGGTTTCCACTTGGCAACCTTCTTTGCCGGAATTTGCATCTTTTCGCCGGTTGCAGGGTTGCGACCTTCGCGTGCTGCACGTTCGTCAACACTGAAAGTGCCAAAGCCGAGCAACTGTACGCTGTTGCCTCTCTTTAGCTCGGCGGTGATGGTTTCTATTACTGCCTGAACAGCCTTCTGGCTATCGCTTGTTGCCAAACCAGTCTTTGAGCAGACTGAATTGATGAGTCCTTGTTTAGTCATGATTTTTTCAGTTATGTTTTTACAAAGGTAATCTAAAAAAATGAATCAAGGTGACCTCTACAAATTCATTTCAGAGATTTTTGGAATTATTTTGAGTTCCTCCCTTATGCGTTTTCTTCGTCACCCATTAAGAAACGGCGTAGCAAAAAGCCCAGGAAATAGGGAAAGGTGTAGAATTGGCCATTGAAGCCGATATTTCTCTTACAGAACTTAATGCCGTATTTTATGTTGTTCTCATTGCCTTCTTTCGTCAGTTTGTTTAGCGATGCCGTCGCATTGTTGTTGGCCTTCACTTCAATTGGAACAATCGAGGTTAGGTCTCTAACCATAAAGTCCATTTCAACCGACGATTTCTCGTTCTTGAAGAAAAACAGGTCGTAGCCTTGTTTTGCCATCATGTCCCCTACAATGTTTTCGAACAAGGCTCCTTTGTATATGCCGAAGTTCTTGTTCTGCCGAAGATCTTGTTGCGACTCGTTATCGAGTGACGCAATTAACAGACCAGTGTCTTTGTAGTATATTTTATACTGTTTGGGATCGTAGTTCCCCTTTAGTGGCAGTTCTAGCATTTCTAGGCCATAACATACGTTTATTATGCCGGCATTCATTAGCCATTCCACAGCGCCAATGTATTCGCGGTTCCTTGCTCCTGTTGCTATTTTTGTCACCTGAAAGCGCTTGTTCTCTTTTGCAAGGAATGTGGATATGTGGCGGTACACGGCTAAAACCTTACCTTTCTCGAACCCGGTTGCATATTTTGTGATGTCTTCCTCGTAGTCTTTCAGCAACTGCTTTTGCAACGACAAGGTGCCACTGAAGTTACCATTCTCTACGAAGTTGTTTACAACTTCTGGCATGCCGCCGGTAATCATGTAGTCGTTGAACAGTCCATAGAATACGTTTAGCTCAAGTTCCGAAAATGGTTTCACATCTTTCATGTGTTGGTATAGGTATTCTATTTGCTGTTCGTTATAGCCTTTTGCCCAAAGGAATTCTTCGAAGTCGAGCGAATACATTTCGTAATCTTCCTTATATCCTACGCTGTTCGATTCTATTTCGTTGTAGTATATGCCCATAAGCGAACCAGAACATATAACGTCGAATCGGCCGTCTATCTTGAACGGTTTTAAAGCCGTAGCGCAGGTGGGGCAGTCTTGCAACTCGTCGAAGAACAATAGAGTGTTGCCTGGCACGAACTTTGCTTTAGGGTTAAGAAACGTAATGTTCTTTATTATGTCGTCAACCTCATAACCATCTTTGAAGATTTCTTTATATTGTTTTTGTAGTGCAAAGTTTATGGCAATTACATGCTTGTAGTTTTCCTTTGCAAAACATTCTATCGACATTGTTTTGCCTATCTGTCTTGCTCCTTTTATTATGAGTGGCTTTTTATCTTTCCTCTCTTTCCACTTTTTAAGGAATATATCTATCTTTCTTTTAAGCATATGCGTCGTTTTTCTTTCTGCAAAAGTACTCTAAAAATCACACTTTCGGCACTTTTTTAAGCTGAAAAATCACACTTTCGGCACTTTTTTGGGCTGAAAAATCACACTTTCGGCACTTTTTTAAGCTGAAAAATCACACTTTCGGCACTTTTTTTAAGGCCCTGTTCATTCAAAAATGGCATACCTTTGAGCTTTTGTTGCAAATTTACCAGCGCTGAAGGCGCGACACCCGCCAGCGTAGGGTGTGAACCCTACGATTTTATATTGCAACATTTCGGGAGCGCTGAAAGTGCAACATCTGTTCCAGACATAATCATTCAATACCGTAGAGTTTCATGAATTCAATCAGGTGTCGCACTTTCTGCACTTACAAGTTACAATTGCCATTTGGTATATAATTCCCTATATAAACCCCAAAAGTGAAAAAAATGAGAAAAAAGAGCCCTATAAATTTGCATATATATATATATATTAGCGCGTTAACGAAAATTCACACAATTTATTATATGTATCCAGAAGAAATACAAACTTTGATTAAAAGCATTGTTGCCGATGGTAAGTACACTGTAGGTGAGCAAAGTGTTCTACATGAAAAGGCTAAGCAGTTTGGTATTGATTGTAATGAATTAGATGTGTATGTGCAAAACTTGATACGCATGCTTATACAGCGGGCGGAGGCCAAGGCTGAAGAACAACGTCAATCCCTTATAAAGGGTAATGTGAAAAAATGCCCTAACTGTGGCACAATTGTAAGTGCTGACTTGGACAAATGCCCTGAATGTAGTTGTGAACTCACAAATGTGGCTGCTCCGACTGCTTTGCAAAGATTTTCTTATGCAATTGAAAACTTGCCTGTATTTAAGAACGGAATTAGGAGAGAATTTCGTGCGGCATTTATAATAATAGAGTTCCCAATTCCATCTACTAAAGAAGAACTTCTTGAGTTTATTCAGGCTATGGACTTAGGGAGAAAGAGCGAAGAACATGAAACCTTGAAAAAAACTTACGATTCGAAGTATAAGGAATGTGTATTGAAGGCAAAAACATTGTTTCCAAATGATGAAGATATTATTAGTCTTCCTGCAACTACTGAAAAGACCGAACCGTTGAGTATTGGTTGTAAAGTAATGGATTCCGGGAAGAAAATCTTTTCAAAGGTTAAAACAATAGCTGTTACCATTAAATATTTGTTTAGCTAAAATTATTTATACTTTATTTTACTATTATGTATCCAGAAGAAATAGAAACTTTGATAAAAAGCATTGTTGCCGACGGTAAGTACACTGTAGGCGAGCAAAGAGTTCTACATGCAAAGGCAAAGCAATTTGATATTGATGGTGATGAATTGGATGTGTATGTTCTTGGCTTGGTAGACATGGTTAAAACGCAGTCGGGAGAACAAATCCAATCCCTAATGAATGGGAAAATGTATCCAGAAGAAATAGAAACTTTGATAAAAAGCATTATTGCCAATGGTATGTACACTTACGGCAAACAAAGATTTCTACATGCAAAGGCTAAGCAATTTGGTATTGATTGTGATGAAATTGATGTGTATGTTCTTGGCTTGGTACACATGCTTAATGAGCAGTCGGGAGAACAAATCCAATCCCTAATGAAAGGGAAAATGTATCCAGAAGAAATAGAAACTTTGATAAAAAGCATTATTGCCGATGGTATGTACACTGATGGCGAACAAAGAGTTCTACATGCAAAGGCTAAACAATTTGGTATAGATTGTGATGAAATTGATGTGTATGTGCAAGGCTTGGTACACATGCTTAATGAGCAGGAGCAGGCCAAGGTTGCGCAGGCGGAGACCAAGGTTGAAGAACAACGTCAATCCCTTATAATGGGTAATGTGAGAAAATGCCCTAACTGTGGTGTAATTGTAAGTGCTGACTTGGACAAATGCCCTGAATGTGGTTGTAATCTAACAAATGTGGCTGTTTTGACAGCTAAACAAAGACTGTTTAATGCAATTGAAAATGTGCCTGATTCTAAGAGCGGAATCGAGAGCGAAACTCGTACGGCGTTTATAATAAAAATGTTCCCAGCACCATCAACTAAAGAAGAACTTCTTGAGTTGATTTCGGCTATGGACTTAAGGAGAAAGAGCGAAGAAGATGAAACCTTGAAAAAAGCTTTCAATGAGAAGTATAGGGAATGTATATTGACGGCAAAAGTAAAGTTCCCAAACGATGATGAATTTAATAGTCTTCTTGCATTAACAGAAAAGGCGGAACCGTTGAATGTAGGTAATAAAGTTATGGATACCGTGAAGGAAATCCTTTCAATGGTTAAACCAATCGCTATCATTTTTGCGATATCTACTGCCTTTAAATATTTGTTTAGCTAAAATTTATTTATACTATTTATTTTTTTTATTATTATGTATCCAGAAGAAATAGAAACTTTGATAAAAAGCATTGTTGCCGATGGTGAGTACACTATGCAAGAGAGAAAGGTCCTACATAAAAAGGCAATGCAACTTGGTATAGATGTTGATGAATTAGACGTGTATGTGGAAGGCTTGACACACGTGGCTAAAACGCAGGCAGAGGCCAAGGCAGAAGAACCTATAGCTTCTATGAACAATAAAATGGGTAATGTGAGAAAATGCCCTAACTGTGGTGCGCCTATTGGTGGAGGTATGGTTAAATGCCCTGACTGTGGTTATGTCTTCACAAATGTGTCAGCCAATTCTTCTGCACAACAATTAGCAGCTCAAATTGCACACTGTAATTTGGACGAGATGAAGAAAATAATCCTTCATTTCCCTATACCAACAACAAAGGATGATTTGCTTGAATTTTTGATATCTCTTAAAACCAAAAAGGATTTGGTTTCAGATTCGGTTGAAGATAAATCCCTAATACCTGTATATGAAGCTAAATATAAGGAGGTGAAAACAAAAGCGGTTACTTTGTTTCCTGATGATCCGGAATTGAAAAACTTATTAGATAATTCAAATGAACTAAAGGAAGGCTTAATAAGTGTTGTTAAAAGAGGAGGCAAATGGGTGTTCTGTTTTGCGATATTCATTATTTTGTTTGTTGCAGGTATTATTGCTTATTCGTTGAGAACAACTAGTGATAGTTTTAAAGCTGAACTCAAAGAACTGATTTTCGAAAAAAAATATGATGAAGCTATAACCTATTATAATAAATATCCCGAATACGGCGGTCGCTACTCTGATGCAAAAAAAGAATTGACCCTTGCATTGGCTAATGCAGACCGACCTAATGATGCTGTTATGGTGCTTGGTTGTGAGGGTGCACACCGTCACTGGGGCCATGAAGAGTCTATTCATTACGCCATTTCAGATAGTTATATTAGGACGCATAATTATGAAAAGGCGATTGAAGAATACAATACGGTATCAAATAGTAGTGTGTCAGTCTGTTATAAAAAGATTATAGAGGCGATGTGTAAGGAAGGGATGATTTCTGATGCTAAAAAGTTTAAGGAAAGAATACTTCTAGATTGTTCTAAAAAAGAGAGAGTTGTGCTCTCGGAACAACTAAATGAATTGATCAAGTTTTATGAAAAATAAATTCTATGTCTGAGTCAAAAACTACGTCTTTAATAGAAGCTTATATCAATAAGGGGTTTGGTTCTATGTCCAAAAACGATTTTGAGGTTTGGATATTTCACGAAATGCTACAAATGGAACCATACAAAAACTTGTCTGATTTTGGAATAAGTGTAATACTAAGAATACCGGAAGCGAAAGTTAAACGATTAAGATATGAAGCAAGTTTAAAATATCCCGAAAGTTTTGAAATTAGGGACATATTAAAAAAGGCATTGATCAACGCTAGGTATGTGAAAAGCTGCGATAGCGTGAAATTTGCAATTAACGACAAGTTTAAACGCCAGTTCTTGTATGATAAGCTTGCTGCTGATGGACGATTTTTTGATAGCTCGTTCAATTCAAGTATTATATCTATTAAGGGACCTGATTTGCTGTTCTTGATAGAACAAACTTTTTCTACGGAAGAGAAAGAAAAAATAGTGAACCTAATAAGAGACGCTGTTAAAGAAAAGGATTTTTTGAAAGAAAAGTCTTTTGCAGATCTTGTTGCAGAGTATTGCCCTAATCTTGTTGAAAACTTGGTGACCCGTGTGACTGAAAAACCGTTTGAAAACTTGACGGACTTAATTATTAATACAATACAAAATTTATTCTAATTACTATGGGACTATTCGGATTATTTGGAGGTAAGAACGAAGGGGGTATTATGGACGTCATTCGTTGCGACGAACAGGAATACCTCGTTTGGAAATGGCGCCCAAATGGTGAAAGCGTCAACTCCACAAAAAAAGAAAATAGTATTCGATGGGGTAGCAGCCTCAGGGTGAAGGATGGTGAATTGGCTGTGTTCGTGTATAAGCAGGATAACGGCGACTTGCACGAGTATATAGAGGGACCTTACGATCAAACGCTGAAATCGGATAACTTGCCTGTCTTGACTAAACTTTTAGGCGCAGCCTTTGACGGTGAATCTCCTTTCCAAGCCGAGGTCTATTTTATAAACCTTGCAGGAAATGTGCAGATCAAATTTGCGGTGCCTTATTTCGATGTCTTCGATCCGCGTTTCCTCGATTTCGCTGTCCCTATGGCTGTGCGTGGCTCCATTACATTCAATCTTACCGACTACAAGAACTTCATTAAGCTTCATCGCCTAATTCAGTTCGACCTTGATGCTTTCAGACGTGAGATTAAAGATGTGGTGATCAAGTACATCAAGTCGTATGTGACGAATGCGCCTTCGCAACATGGCATCCCTGTCTTGCAAATTGAAAGGCAAGTGGTTCAACTGAATGAGCAAATAGAAAATAGTTTGCGACCTATCATTGAACAGGACTTCGGGGTGAATCTTAAACGTTTAGATATTTCGGCAATAGAACCTGACAAGACCACCGAAGGGTATCGGGAGTTGAGAAAGGTTACTGCCGACCAAACTGCCAAGATGACCGTGGCCCAAACGGATATCAATATAAAGAATCTTGAAGAAACTATGCGCATTCAACGCGAAGAAATGCAACGCGCTCAAAAACTTCAGACTGAAACCAATTATCTGGGTGCTCATGCTCTTAATCAGCAGGCCGAAGTCTTGAAATCAGCAGGTGAAGGCATGGGAAACGGTGCCGGTAATGTAGGCTTGACCGGTGCAGGTGGCATCAATCCGGCTGGTATGATGATGGGTATGATGGTTGGACAAGCAATGGGTGGACAAATGGCTAATATGATGAACCAAATGGGCAACCAGGTGCAAGGTCAAGGAACGCCACCTCCTCCGCCGGTTATGTCGTCTTATAACATTTCGGTGAATGGTCAAACAAGCGGACCTTACACGATGCCACAGTTGCAACAAATGGCCATAAATGGTCAACTAACTACTAACACTTACGTGTGGAAACAAGGTATGGCAAATTGGGCTTTGGCAGGACAAGTCGCAGAATTACTACCTTTGTTTGGTACAACACCGCCACCACCTCCTCCTTCAATATAATTTTTTTGATTATGAAGATTCGTTTTATACCCTTATTGATTGCCATCTTGCTAATTGCATTGTTGGCTTACGGACTATATTCTTATTGTACTGGCGTTGGCATTCCTGTAATATCAATTAGTTCTGCAGGTGTCGGCATTCCGTTGTTAGTGTTGTTGGGGGTTAAACTAGAAGATGCGAGGGTTAAGACAAACATCTCTTTGGTGTCGATTCTCTTCCTTGTCATTGAACTGGGTGTTAACCTTTTCTTCTGTAACAGGTCCCCTTTCAGTATGCCTCCATTTGTAATAGCAAATGGTGTGACAATTTTGATTTATATTTTGCTGGTTTATGGAATTAGTTCCAGTAAGAAGTCTTAATTGTTTGTTTTTACTGCAATGATGGAATAATAGAAAAGGACAAGTCTTTGTGGCTTGTCCTTTTTGGCATCAGTAAAATACCAACTAAAAACTGTTGTTCAGTTTTTATTAGCTTGTAGCTTACTTAATTGCCCACTTCCAGTTGCCTTGCTTGGTTTTTCGAAGGTGGACGGTTTCGGTGTAGGTCTTGCCGTTATTATAGGTTTCTTCTACCTTAACGACAGCCGTATTATCGTCGGTTATGCTTTCCTCTGTAATTTTGTACAATTTCAGGTCTTTGGCAGAGTAGAGGCCTTTGGCAATGTTCTTCACACCAACCTTGGCTAGGTCAATCATCACACCGCTTGCGGTTTCGTCTTCGTTGAAGTAGAAGTAGTTGTTGAACTCGTCGTAGTTCTTGTCAACTAGGCATTTGTAAGCCTTGTCTACTGTCGCCTTGGGCGAGTTGAAAAGCATGTTGCATGCGTTCAATGCCAACATGGCTACTATTAGCACAATGGCGCTTGTTAGTTTCTTCATAATGTCTTTTGTTTATTAGTCGTGCAAATATAGCTAAAAGTTTGATTTCCTTATTGTATTTATTAACAATTGACACAAACTGCCAGATTGGTATTGTAACAGAAGCGAATAATCCCTATTTTTGTTTAATTTGAAGACAAGAAACAGATTATATGAAGGCAGTGGATGTGAAACATGCAGACTTGGGTTGTGTGGAAGGTATTTCCGCTGATTTTTCATTTCTTTGTTAATTGCGTTGGTTTTGTAGCCTACGCATTTTTTTTATCACGACAAGACAAGAAACAAATATTATAAAAATGGTAGAAGGAATTAAGAAAGTAGTTCTGCTCGGTTCCGGTGCATTGAAAATCGGACAAGCGGGCGAATTTGACTACTCTGGTTCGCAGGCTCTTAAGGCTATGCGCGAAGAGGGTATCAGCACAGTGTTGATTAACCCAAACATTGCAACCATCCAAACTTCGGAAGGTGTTGCCGACAAGGTATATTTCTTACCTATCACCCCTTACTTCGTAGAAGAAATCATCAAGAGGGAAAAGCCAGACGGCATCCTTTTGGCTTTTGGTGGTCAGACTGCGCTAAACTGCGGTACTGAACTCTATACCAAGGGCATCTTCGAAAAGTATGGTGTTAAGGTGTTGGGTACGTCGGTAGACGCCATCATGATTACCGAAGACCGCGACCTCTTCGTTAAGAAGTTGAACGAAATTGAGGCAAAGACTCCTGTTTCACAAGCTGTTGAAAGCATGGAAGACGCCATTAAGGTGGCTAACCGCATCGGTTTCCCTGTCATGGTACGTTCGGCTTATGCGCTTGGCGGACTTGGCTCTGGCGTGTGCGAAAACGAGAAGGAATTCCGCGAACTTTGCGACAGCGCCTTGGCTCACTCTAAACAGATTTTGGTTGAAGAATCGTTGAAGGGCTGGAAGGAAATCGAATTCGAGGTTATCCGCGATAAGAACGACCACTGTTTCACGGTTGTTCCTATGGAAAACTTCGATCCTCTTGGCATCCACACCGGCGAGTCTATCGTTGTGGCTCCTATCTGCTCACTTTCTGAAGAGCAGATTAGCATGTTGCAGGAAATTGCAAAGCAGGTGGTTCGCCACATTGGCATTGTGGGTGAGTGTAACATTCAGTATGCATTCAATGCACAAACTAACGACTACCGTATCATTGAAATCAATGCGCGTTTGAGCCGTTCTTCAGCTTTGGCATCAAAGGCTTCTGGCTATCCTTTGGCTTTCGTTGCTGCCAAGTTGGCTTTGGGTTACTCTCTCGACCAGATTGGCGAAATGGGTACTCCTAACTCGGCTTACGTTGCTCCTTCGGTCGACTACATCATTGTTAAGATTCCACGCTGGGACTTGACCAAGTTCGCTGGTGTTGACCGCGAGATTGGTTCTTCAATGAAGTCTGTCGGCGAAATCATGTCCATCGGTAAGTCTTTCGAGGAAATCATGCAGAAGGGCCTTCGTATGATTGGCCAGGGCATGCATGGCTTTGTCGGTAACAAGGACTTGGAGTTTGAAGACCTCGACAAGGAACTTTCTCACCCAACCGACCTTCGCATCTTTGCTATTGCTAAAGCTTTGGAAAAGGGCTACACCGTTGAACGCATTGAAGAGTTGACCAAGATTGACGTTTGGTTCATCAACAAGTTGAAGAACATCGTCGACTATACGAAGGTGCTTGCTCAATACAAGACCATCGAAGACATCCCTGCCGATGTCATGCGCGAGGCTAAACGTATGGGTTTCTCTGACTTCCAGATTGCACGTTACGTTGAAGATCCTGCGGGCAACATGGAAAAGGAAATCCTTCGTGTGCGTGGCCTTCGTAAAAAGCAGGGCATCCTTCCTGCAGTAAGAAGAATCAACACGGTTGCTTCTGAACATCCAGAATTGACCAACTATCTTTATATGACTTATGGCGTACAGGAGCATTCCATCAGCTACGACTACAAGAACGACAAGTCAATCGTTGTCCTTGGTTCAGGTGCTTACCGCATCGGTTCTTCAGTTGAGTTCGACTGGTGCTCGGTAAACGCAGTGCAGACGGCACGCAAGTTGGGCTATAAGTCAATCATGATTAACTACAACCCAGAAACCGTTTCTACCGACTACGACATGTGCGACCGTCTTTACTTCGACGAGTTGAGCTACGAGCGCGTGCTCGACGTTCTCGACCTCGAGAACCCTAACGGTGTCATTGTATCGGTAGGTGGTCAGATTCCTAACAACTTGGCCATGAAGTTGTACCGCCAGAACGTTCCTGTTCTTGGCACAAGCCCAGTGTCAATTGACCGTGCAGAAAACCGTCACAAGTTCTCGGCTATGCTCGACCAGTTGGGCATCGACCAGCCGCGTTGGAAGGAATTGACCAGCTTCGACGAAATCGACAGCTTCATCGACGAGGTCGGTTTCCCTGTCCTCATCCGTCCTTCTTACGTGCTTTCGGGTGCTGCAATGAACGTATGCTACAACAAGGAACAGATGCACACCTTCCTAAAGGCAGCTGCAAAGGTTTCGAAGGAATTCCCAGTGGTTGTTTCTTGCTTCATGCAGGGCGCGAAGGAAATCGAATTCGACGCCGTTGCCAAGAATGGCGAGGTTATTGAATATGCAATTTCTGAACACGTTGAGTTCGCTGGTGTTCACTCTGGCGACGCAACCCTCGTCTTCCCAGCACAGAAGATTTATCTAGAGACTGCACGCCGCATTAAGCGCATCAGCAAGAAGATTGCTAGGGAACTCAACATCAGCGGTCCTTTCAACATTCAGTTCTTGGCTACCCACAACGAGGTTAAGGTTATTGAATGTAACTTGCGTGCATCGCGTAGCTTCCCATTCGTTTCGAAGGTTTTGAAGCGCAACTTCATTGAAACCGCTACCAAGATTATGTTGAACGAACCGGTTGAAAAGCCAGATTCATCAACCTTCGACCTCGAGCGTGTTGGTGTTAAGGCTTCTCAATTCTCATTCGCACGCTTGCACAAGGCAGACCCTGTCTTGGGTGTCGATATGTCTTCTACTGGCGAGGTTGGCTGTATTGGCGCAAACTTCGACGAGGCGCTTCTCACTTCCCTCATTGCCGTGGGTTATCACATTCCAACAAAGGGTGTGTTGGTATCTTCTGGCGACGTTAAGGGTAAGGTTGAGTTGCTCGATGCTTGCAAGATGCTCTTCAAGAAAGGTGTTAAGATTTACGCTACCGAAGGCACAACCAAGTTCTTGGGCGAAAACGGCGTAACCGCAACAACCGTTTCTTGGCCAGACGAGACAGCTAAAGGCGAAGCCAACATCACAGCTTTGATGGCTGAACACAAAATCGACTTGGTCATCAACATCCCTAAAGATCAGACTCGTCGAGAGTTGACCAACGGCTATCGCATCCGTCGTTCTGCCATCGACCACAACATCCCTCTTATGACCAATGCGCGTTTGGCTAGTGCATTCATCCGTGCATTCAACGAGAAGGGCGAACAAGACCTTGCAATCAAGACTTGGCAGGAATATTAATCCTGACTAGTTCTTCATAAAATTTAGGAAGGAGGCTGTATCATAATTCATTTTGATGCAGCCTCCTTTGATTTTGTGGCATCAACCTTGGTTTTCTTACGTTAAGTTTTTTGCGTTAGGCTTTTTTCTATGGTGCCAAAGGCGCCTGTTTTCCAAGGCCTTCCCAATTTTCAACTATGCAATAAAAGGCCTGTTTTCTGTTAAACAACTTCTATCAATTAGTCTGCATGTTTCTCTTGAAAACCCGTTCTTGGCATTTTGATGCAGCCTCCTTTCTTGTTTGTGTTGTGTTACGAGCCTCCGCAAATCCACGGTGCCAACTCCGTGTCGCAGGAGTTGTCACTCCTGCCTACCCCAAGAGCCACCGCTACGCGGTTTGTTCATCCCCAAAAACATTCACGAGCTCTGCAAGTCGCATCGCGACGTTTCTTTTCAGTTTTCACCATAATATTTGTGGTTTACACAAATGTTTCCTATATTCGCATAGTATATAGTGTTTATATAAGTAATAAATAATATCCACACTTATGAAAAAATGTTTACTAGGAGCAATTGCACTGTTAGGATCTCTTGGATTCTCGGCTAGTGCACAATCAATCATCGACGATGATTTTGAATCGGGAAAGGGTGATTGGACCTCACGTGGTGGTGAATCTGTTGCAGTCTCAAAGGATGCTGCACTCTCTGGCTCACAATCACTCAAGATTTCTTCACGTAGTAGTTACTGGAATGGCCCTTCCTGTGGTTCTACCAAATTGGAGGCTGGTAAGTCTTACGACTTCGAGGCTTCTGTCTATTTCGACGGTTCTAAATTTCGTCCTTCTACGCCTGTTTCAGGTGGAAATGGTTTGAAGGATATTTACGACAAGGACAAGTATTTCCGCATTGGTACCTGTGTTTCTGGTTATGGCATCACCAATGCAGCAACCAAGAACATGATTCTTACCCACTTCAACAGCGTTACTCCTGAAAACGAGTTGAAGCCAGACGCAACCCTCGACCAGTCTGCTAGTCAGCAGAGAGGCAACAACGTCAACCCACAGGTTAAGTTGGGCGACGGCGCACGCAACATCCTCAAGTTCTGTAGCGATAACGGTATTCCATTGCGTGGCCACTGCTTCGTATGGCACAGCCAGACTCCTTCGTGGTTGTTTAAGGAAAACTTCAGCTCAAACGGTGCCAACGTGTCTAAAGCCATCATGGACCAGCGTCTTGAAAACTACATCAAGAACATGTTCGAAATGTTGGCGAAAGAGTTCCCTAATCTTCAGATCTACTCATACGACGTCGTTAACGAGGCATTTAACGAAGACGGTACATTGCGTACGGCTGGCGACAACAGCATGAGTCCGGGTACCTCTTATTGGATGCAGATTTACCAGAGCGACGAGTTCATCATCAACGCCTTTACCTATGCGCGTAAGTATGCGCCTAAAGGCTGTAAGTTGTACTACAACGACTATAACGAATATGGCCAGCAGAAGAGAGACGGCATCTACAACATCGTAAAGAAGATGTATGCTATGGGCATCATCGACGGCGTGGGCATGCAGTCTCACCTCGATGTCAACTATCCAAGTGCAAGCCTTTACGAACAGGCTGTCGAGAAGTTCTCTAGCATTGGTTGCGACGTGCAGGTTACCGAGCTCGACGTAACTACCACCAGCGAAAGCTCGCAGGCAACCTACTACAAGAACCTCTTCGACATCTACAAGAAGTACAAGGACAAGATTAGTGCAGTTGTTGTTTGGGGTGTGAACGACGCCTCTAGCTGGCGTAGCAGCAAGAACCCATTGCTCTTCAACAGCAGCAACGAACCTAAACAGTGCTACAATGCCATTGTTGAAGGTATGACTTCTGGTTCTGGCAGTGGTTCTTCTTCTTCGTCGTCATCAAGCGAAACCGGCGGATTGAAAGACTATTACAATAAGGATACCTATTTCCGTTTTGGTACCTGTGTTTCTGGTTATGGCATCACCAATGCAGCAACCAAGAACATGATTCTTACCCACTTCAACAGCGTTACTCCTGAAAACGAGTTGAAGCCAGACGCAACCCTCGACCAGTCTGCTAGTCAGCAGAGAGGCAACAACGTCAACCCACAGGTTAAGTTGGGCGACGGCGCACGCAACATCCTCAAGTTCTGTAGCGATAACGGTATTCCATTGCGTGGCCACTGCTTCGTATGGCACAGCCAGACTCCTTCGTGGTTGTTTAAGGAAAACTTCAGCTCAAACGGTGCCAACGTGTCTAAAGCCATCATGGACCAGCGTCTTGAAAACTACATCAAGAACATGTTCGAAATGTTGGCGAAAGAGTTCCCTAATCTTCAGATCTACTCATACGACGTCGTTAACGAGGCATTTAACGAAGACGGTACATTGCGTACGGCTGGCGACAACAGCATGAGTCCGGGTACCTCTTATTGGATGCAGATTTACCAGAGCGACGAGTTCATCATCAACGCCTTTACCTATGCGCGTAAGTATGCGCCTAAAGGCTGTAAGTTGTACTACAACGACTATAACGAATATGGCCAGCAGAAGAGAGACGGCATCTACAACATCGTAAAGAAGATGTATGCTATGGGCATCATCGACGGCGTGGGCATGCAGTCTCACCTCGATGTCAACTATCCAAGTGCAAGCCTTTACGAACAGGCTGTCGAGAAGTTCTCTAGCATTGGTTGCGACGTGCAGGTTACCGAGCTCGACGTAACTACCACCAGCGAAAGCTCACAGGCAACCTACTACAAGAACCTCTTCAATATCTATAAGAAGTACAAGGACAAGATTAGTGCTGTTGTAGTTTGGGGTGTGAACGATGCCTCTAGCTGGCGTAGCAGCAAGAGCCCATTGCTCTTCAACGGCAGCAACCAGCCTAAACAGTGCTACAATGCCATTGTTGAAGGCATGAGTGTGAATGGCGGCAACACCGAAGAAGGTGGTGACGATGATGAGGAGGCTACCGGATTGGAATCTAATCCGTTCGAAATCTGCTTCCAGTATGTTAAGGACGAAGAAACTGTTTATAATACCCTCAATAGGGTAGAGGTTCCTTCAAAGACATGGACAAAGTTGTCTGGCTTGGTTGAAATTCCTGAAGGGGCAACCGATGTTAGACTTTACCTTCAGACACAAGATAACGGCAACGATGCAGACCTTATCGACTTCTACATCGACGACGCAAAGTGTACCCCTGCCGAAACACAGACTGTAGAAGCGGTGGCTGCTAATGGCGAGGTTTTGTCGCAGAACGTTCCAAACCCTGCAACCAACGAAACCACCATCAAGTTCACCGTTAAGGAAGATGGCTTTGTGTCTATCGTTCTTTACAACACGCTTGGTGTAAAGGTGGCTAGCATTGTGAACGAAGAACTTACCGCAGGCTCTTATTCAAGCACACTGAATGTTCAGTCTTTGCCTAAAGGCGTCTATGTTTACGAAATGAAGGCAAACGGTTCTTCAAGCAAGAAGGCTATAATTGTTAAGTAACAACGGGCAGATACCCTAAAATAAGAAAACGGTCGCAGTGTGTGCTGCGGCCGTTTTTGTTTTTAATGGCCAATCCGGCTGGTTAGGTTCTAAATATCTAGCGGTAGGCTTTGGCTGTTCTTTATTTCCCCAATAATGAATGTGCTGTGCAAGCTGCCAATGGCATCAATTTCCCCAAGTTTGTTTAATACGAAGTTTTGGTAATCCTTCATGTCCTTAACGTATATCTTTATCATAAAGTCATAGTCGCCCGAAGTGTTGTAGCACTCGGTTACTTCGTCCATCTTATTAATGGCTTCAACAAAGGCCTTCCCGTTTTGTTTCGAGTGCTGCTTTAGCTTTACGTTGCAGAAGACAATCATGTTCAACCCAATTTTCTCTGGGTCGAGAACGGCTACATACTTCTTTATGAACCCCTCTTTTTCAAGCCTTTTCTGACGTTCAAATACGGGTGTAACCGATAAGTTGACTTCGTTAGCCAATTCTTTGGTCGTAAGTTTGGCGTTCTGTTGCAATGTCTTTAATATGCGTTTGTCTGTGCTGTCTGTTTCTGCCATATGCTTTTTTCTGTGAAATCGTTAGTTTGTAGGTGGATATTCTTTTGTTTGGTGTAAAGTTAATGTATAATAGCATAATTTTCTCATTTTCGTAGTTGTATTTTCTATGAGTGTAAAATATGCTAGCTTTGCAACCGAAAAAACAAGAGGCAGTTCAAGATGCTGTTCAAATATTATCATTCTAAACAGCTTCTAAACGGCTTCTAAAGGGCCCAAACAATTTTCACTAACTATTAAAACAGAATTACAACAATGTCGAATGCAAAAATATCATCACCGGCGAGATACGATTTCGTAGGTAGTTTTTTAAGGCCACAAGCGCTAAAAGATGCCAAGTTAGCTTATAACGAAGGAAAAATTAATCGGGAACAATACGATAAGATTGTGAACGATGCTATTGTGAACGTCGTCAATAAGCAGAAAGCATTAGGTTTCCACATTATAACCGATGGCGAGTTCAGAAGAACCTATTGGCACCTCGACTTTATGTGGGGATTTGAAGGTGTCGGCCACAAGCAAACAGGTGGGGGTGTGCAGTTCAATGGTGAATTGGCTTCGTTGGAAGATACATTCCTTGTTGGACCGATAAAGGCAGTGAAGCATCCTTTTGTTGAATACTTCAAGTTCTTGAAGCAGTTCGAAGACGACAATACGGTTGCAAAATACACCATTCCGGCACCAGCACAAATGTTCCAGCAGTTCATTGTCCCTGCAAACTTTGCAACCACCAGGAAGATTTACCCTACAAACGACGAACTCATTCAAGCTATTGCAACGGCCTACCAAGACGTTATAAGGCAGTTTTACGAGGCTGGTTGCCGTAACCTTCAGTTCGACGACTGTACGTGGGGCGCTATTGTTGGCGATGCTGCCAAACAGAGGTACCAGGCACTGGGCATTGACCTCGATGTCGTAAAGGCTCAACTGCTAAAAGTAAACAACTTGGCGCTCGAAGGCAAGCCATCGGACCTTACCGTCACTTCCCACATTTGCCGTGGCAATTACCATTCTACGTTTTTCACAAGTGGACCTTACGATTCGGTTGCCGACTATGTGTTTGCTAGGGAGAATGTAGACGCATTGTTCTTGGAATATGACGACGCACGTTCGGGTGGCTTTGCGCCGCTAGAAAAGGTGTCTGCCGATAAGAAGGTGGTTTTAGGCCTTATAACAACCAAGACACCACAGCTAGAAGAGAAATCGGAGGTTATAGCACGCATCTACGAGGCTGCAAAGTATATACCTCTCAACCGTCTCTACATCAGCCCACAGTGCGGCTTTGCCTCTTGCGAGATTGGTAATAAGTTGACGGAGGAAGAACAATGGGCAAAACTGAAATTGGTGAAGGAAATTGCAGATGAGGTCTGGGGTGACCAATAGGCATGCAAAAATGACATATGTCCAAATAAAAAGGCAGTGACGTTGCGCCACTGCCTTTCTCATAAAGTATTAGGTTAGTAGGGATTCATTATCTGTTTGAAATAACCACCTTCTTGTACTTGTTGGTGTTTACGTCGCGAAGAATGTAGATGCCGCGCTGCAAGTTGATGTGGTTGTTCACGATGTCGATGTTGCTCAAACGGTTGCCCAATACGTCGTAAACCTCATATTCGCCGTTTAGCAGATTACTGTTTGCAACTATGGTTTCTACGCCGTTTGCTGACTTAAGGTCGAACATCATGTAGTCCATATCTACCCAGTCGCCGGTAATTTCAAGCTTCAAGATGTGTTCGCCCGATTTCAACTCAACTGTCTCGGTTACATCTTTAAAGGTTTCCCAGTCGCCGGTGTTAGGAACTTTAACTTCGCCGGTGATGGCCTTGTTGTCGATGTAGAGCTTGAATGATGAACCATCGTTGCCCGAAGCCACGCGAGCAGTCATCTCGTATGTGCCGCCGGTAGTTACGTTAACGGTATATTCAATCCATTCGCCAGTCTGGGTGTAGCCAATGGCAGTGTTGCTCATGTCCACGCCTTCGTTGCGGTCTCCCTTGTTGCGGTTTTCCTCGTCGTTGTCGTGGTAGGCATTGCCCTCGCCGCCAAAGTCAAACTCTTCGGCTTCAATCTTGCCCGGAATCTTGGCAGCTACGCCGTTATATGGCTTCTGCTGTTCGAAGATGGTGATGTTCTTTTCTGTGCTGGCAAATTCCTTGTTGCTGCTGTCGTATCCCACTACCTTAATGGTGTGCTTGCCAGCTTCAAGTCCGTCTACAGTGCAAGTGTTCTTGCCTTCTGCCACCTTGTCGCCGTCAACGTAGATGTCAACTGACTTGATGCTTTCGTCGATGATAGATACGCTAACTGATGCTTCGCCCGGATCGGAGTCTTTTGTCAACTCAATTTCTACGTTCATGGTTGGCTTCGACTTGCCGCATGCGGTAGAGTATTGGCTGACGAACTTCCAAATTTCGCGAGAAGTGTGGTAACAGTCGTTTGCAGGAATGTGTCCGCGGTTTGGAACAGTTGCCAAAATGACGTCGGCTTCGCAATCGCCGCCACTCCAAATGGTCTGTGTAGCGCAGTCCACCTTCTTGGTGGTCATTTCTGTGCAGTTGTTGTGGTTAGCCCAGTTCTTTGCGGTTGCCTCTGCACCAATCCAACCGTTGGTTGGTGGGTAAGACACAACGTCGTCGCCAGTTCCGTGGGTGTGGATGACTGGTACCGGACGTGTCTTGGCGTTAACGGTAGAACCCATGTAACCCGAAATTGGGGCAAATGCTGCAAAGTAGTCAGGTATGGTGTTGATGCAGTGGTAGGTCAACATACCACCCATTGAGAATCCACTCATGTAAACTCTGGTTCTGTCAATCTTATGGGTCTTTGCCAATTCGTTGATGATGGCAATCAGGAAGTCGGTATCTGTCGAACCGTTAATGTCCCAAGTGTTACCATCCGACTGTGGGTAAGCAACAATAAAGTCGGCTGTGTCGGCAACCTGGTCCCATCTGGTCTGTTCGCGCTGGTACTTGATGTCTTGGTTCATACCGTGGCAAGAGATAAGGAGCGGACGGTTGGTGTGTGCACCTTTAGGCGCGTAAACCGATACTTGGCGGCCAAGCACCTTAATGTCGACATACTGGCCGGTGGTTACGCCGGTTAGCAACTCTTGCTGTGTGCTTTGGTTGCCGCCTTGGTTCTCGTTGCCACCCTGGTTCTCGTTGCCGGCTTCTGCTGCTAGCTTGAAGTCTAGGTAATCAATGTCAACCCAGTCGCCTGTAATTTCAATCTTCAATACGTGCTTGCCCTTGGTAAGCTTGTTCAACTTTGTCCTAACGGTAGTGAAAGTCTCCCAATCGCCGGTGTTTGGCACGTTCACGAAACCGCCCGGTGTTCCATCTTCGCCCGGAATAATGAACTGGTTGTCCATGTATAGGGTGAAGGCAGATGTTGAGTTGCCCGAAGCTACGCGGCTGTCGACCACATATTCGCCTTCAGTTTCAACGTTTACGGTATATTCAATCCATTCGCCTTTCTGGGTGTAACCAACGGCAGTGTTGCTCATGTCAACCCCTTCGTTACGGTTGCCCTTGTTGCGGTTTTCTTCGTCCTCGTCGTGGTAAGCATTGCCTTCACCGCCAAAGTCAAATTCCTCGGCCTCAATCTTGCCCGGAATCTTGGCAGGTGTACCATTAAACGGCTTCTGTTCTGGCATAATGGTTATTTCCTTCTTGGCAGTGCTGTATTCCTTGTTGTTGCTGTCGTAGCCCACGGCATAAACCGTGTGCTTGCCTTCTGCAACATTGGTCCAGGTGAACGAGGTCTTGCCTTCTGCAATTACCTTGCCGTCTGCATAGATGTTTACTTTGTTGATGGCCTTGTTGTCAACGTTTACGTTGATTTCAATTTCGCCAGGTTCCGATTCCTGGTTAACGATGGTGGCAATGCTGATGCCTGCTTGCTGAACCGGATTGTCGCCCAACAGCTTGAGCATGACTTCGGCATAGCGCTTACCCAATAGCTTGTAACCGTCAACCGAGAAGTGATATTCGTCGTTAGATGCCTCACAACCTTCTGCCGAAACTACATGGGCTGTAGGAATAACATCGGGCACTTTTCTAACCTGGTTGTTGTGGCTGCTGCACGGACCCACGTAACGCACTTCGCCAACTAGCAATGGCACGTCTTTGGCGTTAAGGTTAAGGTCGGTAAGCATGTTCTTGTACACACCGTTCAGGCGGCTTGGCCAAGTGCTCTGGTTGGTGTTGGTTTCGCCCTGGTGAACAAGGATGCCTTTAATGACACCTACCTTCTGCGCTTCCTTTGCCAATTCAATAATGCGGCCGTAAGGGTTGCCTCCGTAAGCTTTCGCATAGTCTTGTAACCAGCTTGCTGCCGATGAAAGGTAGCTTTGGTACTTGTCTTTTTCGAAAAGCTGAATGTCGGCACCGCCACACGCAACTACAATAACGCCTACCTTAATGCTAGGGTCTAGCTTCTCAACCAAGGTGCGGCCAAAGTAGTCGATGGGGCCGAAACCGGAATTGTTCCAGTGGAAGCAACGTGCCAATGGTGGGGTAGCGGTGTACCACTGACCTTTCTTACGGTCGCCGTTGCTACAGTTGTCTGCCGAATACATGACCTGGAAGCGCTCGCTGACACCGGTCTTCTCCGATGCTGGCACTGTGGCGTTTCCTTCCATGTTCGACTGTCCCCAACAAATGTAGATGTGGAAGTTCGGGTCTGGTTCGGCATTGGCTAGGAACGAGCCTAGCAACAACGCAACAAGAACCGATAGTAATTTACGGTAATGATGTTTCATGGTATATAATTTATAGTTTTTACACTTCGATGCACCTTTTTGGTACATTGCAAATATAGATATTCATTTCATACGCCTATTAGATTTATCTTTCTTTGTGTATATGATTTTTCCGTCAAGACTTGGATTTTTTTACGTTTATCCCGATGAATTGGTACTTTTTTGACCTTATACCTATTTTATAGTGGTCGCGTCCGCTTTTTTGTGCGCATTTTTGTGGTGCCATTTGTCCGTAATGCGTTCTCTTAATCACCGTTTGGAAATATTGAGCCTAGCTTCTAAATTGTAAGTTTATAAAGGTTGTAAAAATTGGCTTAATTCTTACAATTTAAAACAATATCTGGTGATATATTTTCAGTTTGTTACCTGTTGATAAGTTTATAGAAATATCCCCCTTTGTTTGCCTGCCCCAAATTTCATTTTCTCGAAAATAATTCCGAAATTTGCACGATTTTATGTAAAAGAATTATGCAAAATTACAAACCTCTCAATTTGGTTCTCGAAGACGGAACCGTATTTAAGGGCTACTCCTTTGGTTACGACGCACCAGTGGCTGGTGAGGTCGTTTTCAATACTGCTATGGTGGGTTATCCCGAGAGCTTAACTGACCCTTCTTATTCAGGCCAGTTGCTTACTATTACTTTCCCATTAGTTGGTAACTATGGTGTTCCTGCCGATGAACTCGACGAGAACGGTTTGTCAAAATATTTTGAATCGGAAGCTATTCAGGTCGCTGGCTTGATTGTTTCCGATTTTTCTTATGACTATAGCCACTGCGAGGCTGTTCGCGACCTTGGCACTTGGTTGAAGTCACAGAAGATTCCTGCCATCACCGGTATCGATACCCGCGAATTGACCCGCATCGTTCGTGAAAAGGGTACCATGATGGGTAAGTTGGTTTTCCCTGGCGAAGACATTCCTTTCGTTAACCCAGACGACGAAAACCAGGTGGCAAAGGTTAGCTGCAAGGAAGTCGTTACTTATGGTAAGGGTAAGCACAAGGTTGTCTTGGTCGACTGTGGTGTGAAGAACAACATCATCCGTTGCTTGCTTAACCGCGACACTACTGTAACACGTGTGCCTTGGGATTACGACTTCACCGATCTTGAATATGAAGGCCTCTTCATTTCTAACGGACCTGGCGACCCTAACTACTGCGACGCTACCGTTGCTAACATTCGCAAGTCAATGGAAAAGAAGCCAGATACCCCTATCTTCGGTATCTGTATGGGTAACCAACTCCTTTCTAAAGCTGGTGGCGCAAAGGTTAACAAGTTGAAGTATGGTCACCGTGGTCACAACCAGCCGGTTCAGTTGGTTGGCACTACCACTGCATTCATCACTTCACAGAACCACGGTTTCGCTGTCGATACCGATACTCTCGGTTCTGATTGGGAGCCTTTGTTCGTAAACATGAACGACGGTACCAACGAAGGTATTCAACATAAGACAAAGCCTTACTTCTCTGCCCAGTTCCACCCAGAAGCTTGCTCTGGCCCTACCGATACTGAATTCTTCTTCGACGAGTTCGTTAAGGTTATGGCAAAGCCTGGCTATCGTCCATTCTCCGACGTTAGAAGAAATGCTTTCCAGGGACGTCAGCACTACAATAAGGTCCTCTTGTTGGGTTCTGGTGCCTTGAAGATTGGTGAAGCTGGTGAGTTCGACTACTCTGGCTCACAGGCTTTGAAGGCTATGAAGGAAGAAGGTATCCAAACCGTCCTCATCAACCCTAACATCGCAACCGTGCAGACTTCAGAAGGTGTTGCCGACAAGATCTACTTCTTGCCTGTTACCCCTGACTTCGTAGAAAAGGTCATCGAAAAGGAACGCCCAGACGGCATCTTCCTTTCTTTCGGTGGTCAGACTGCACTTAACTGTGGTGTTGCCCTCTACCGTAGCGGCGTGCTTAAGAAGTACAACGTACAGGTTTTGGGTACTCCTGTTCAGGCTATCATCGACACTGAAGACCGTGAGATGTTCAACGAACGTCTTTCTGAAATCAATGTCAACTATATCAAGTCAGAAGCTGTTACCGACCTCAACAGCGCCGTTCAGGCTGCCAACAAGTTGGGCTACCCAGTCATTGTTCGTGCGGCTTATGCGCTTGGCGGTCTCGGTTCTGGTTTCTGCGACAACGACGAACAGTTGAAGGAACTTGTTGAAAAGGCCTTCACTTACTCTCCACAGGTCTTGGTTGAAAAGTCACTCAAGGGCTGGAAGGAAATTGAGTACGAGGTTGTACGCGACAAGTACGACAACTGTATCACCGTTTGTAACATGGAAAACTTCGACCCTCTCGGCATCCATACCGGTGAGTCTATCGTTGTTGCTCCTTCACAAACACTTACCAACCACGACTTCCACCGTTTGCGTGAATTGGCCATCCGCATCATCCGCCACATCGGCATTGTGGGTGAATGTAACGTTCAGTACGCATACGACCCTAATAGCGACGACTACCGCGTAATTGAGGTGAACGCTCGTTTGAGCCGTTCTTCTGCGTTGGCTTCAAAGGCTACTGGTTATCCTTTGGCTTTCGTTGCTGCAAAGTTGGGTATGGGCTACGGCCTTCCTGAATTGAAGAACTCGGTAACCAAGGTTACTTCTGCGTTCTTCGAACCTGCACTCGACTACATTGTTTGTAAGATTCCTCGTTGGGACCTTGGTAAGTTCCAGGGCGTATCTCGTTTGCTTGGTTCTTCAATGAAGTCTGTAGGTGAGGTTATGTCTATTGGCCGTAACTTCGAAGAGGCTATCCAGAAGGGTCTTCGTATGATTGGTCAGGGTATGCACGGTTTCGTAGCAAACAAGAACCTTCATACCGACGAACTCGACAAGGCACTTTCACAGCCTACCGATAAGCGTATCTTCTACATTGCTCAAGCATTGCACGAAGGTTACTCTGTTCAGAAGATTCACGACTTGACCAAGATTGACAACTGGTTCTTGCTCAAGCTCGAAAATATCATTAAGCACGAGGCTGAACTTGCCAAGTACAATAAGATGACCGATGTTCCAGATGAGTTCTTGCGCGAAATCAAGGTACTCGGCTTCTCTGACTTCCAGGTGGCTCGCTTGGTAACCAAGTGCCCAGACAATGACCTCGACGACGTAGTTCTCGATGTTCGTAACTACCGCAAGTCTCGTGGCATTGTTCCTTCTGTTAAGCAGATTGACACATTGGCTGCAGAATATCCTGCACAGACCAATTACCTATATGTTACTTACGATGCTGTTGCTAGCGACATCAAGTTCGAAAACGACAAGAAGTCTGTAGTCGTTCTTGGTTCTGGTGCTTACCGTATTGGTAGTTCAGTTGAGTTCGACTGGTGTGGTGTTAATGCCCTTAACACCATCCGTAAGGAAGGCTATCGTTCTGTAATGATCAACTACAACCCTGAAACCGTTTCTACCGACTACGATATGTGCGACCGTCTCTACTTCGACGAACTCACATACGAACGTGTAATGGATATTCTCGACCTCGAGGCTCCTTACGGCGTAGTTGTATCTACCGGTGGTCAGATTCCAAATAACTTGGCTGTTAAGCTCAGCAACGCTGGCATTAACTTGTTGGGTACACAGGCTGTCGACATCGACCGTGCTGAAGACCGTCACAAGTTCTCTTCTATGCTCGACGAACTCGGCATCGACCAGCCTCGTTGGAAGGAGTTGACTACACTTGAAGACGTTGACAACTTTGTCGACGAAATCGGTTTCCCTGTATTGGTTCGTCCTTCATACGTGCTTTCTGGTGCGGCAATGAACGTTTGCCACGACAAGAGCCAGTTGAAGAACTTCTTGAAGATGGCTGCTGCCGTTTCACAGAAGCATCCGGTTGTTGTATCACAATTCATGACTCGTTGTAAGGAAATTGAAATCGACGCTGTTGCTAACAAGGGCGACATCGTTTGCTACGCAATCTCTGAACACGTCGAGTTCGCAGGTGTACACTCTGGTGACGCAACCACACAGTTCCCACCTCAAAAACTTTATGTCGAGACTGTACGTCGCATCAAGAAGATCGCTGCTCAAATTGCTGCTGCGCTCCACATCTCTGGTCCGTTCAACATTCAGTTCTTGGCTAAAGAGAACGAAATCAAGGTTATTGAATGTAACCTTCGTGCTTCTCGAAGCTTCCCATTCGTATCAAAGGTTCTTAAGATAAACTTCATCGAATTGGCAACTCGCATCATGTTGGGCCTCGATGTTGTTAAGCCTGAAAAGTCTGCATTCGACCTCGACTATGTCGGTGTTAAGGCTTCTCAATTCTCTTACGCTCGCTTGCAGCAGTCTGACCCAGTTCACGGTGTCGACATGGCATCAACTGGTGAAGTCGGCTGTATTGGTGACGACTTCAGCGAAGCATTGCTCAAGTCTTTGCTTTCTGTAGGTTACAAGATGCCACGTAAGAAGAAGGTGCTTGTATCAAGTGGTGAAACCAAGTCAAAGGTCGACTTGCTCGACACTTGCAAGATGCTTAAGGAAAATGGTTACGACATCTTCGCTACAGCAGGTACCTACAAGTTCCTTTGCGAAAACAACGTAGCTTCTACCTTGGTAGGTTGGCCAGATGAAGATGATGCTAAATTGAAGGCGCTCGAAATGATCGAGAACCAGGAATATGACTTCGTTGTCAACATTCCTAAAAACAGCACTGCTCGCGAATTGCAGAATGGATTCAAGGTTCGTCGTGCGGCTGTCGACTTCAACATTCCGCTCTTCACCAATGCACGTTTGGCAAGCGCATTCATTCGCAGCTGCTGCGAAATGACATTCGACGATATCAAGATTAAGAGCTGGGACGAATATTAATCCCATCCTCTTCTACTAATAACAACGCCCGAAGGACTTTCGTCTTTCGGGCGTTGCTCGTTGTAAATTTTGCCAAATCATTAATTATATCTATCTTTACCAAAAACAGTTGTTTATGGGTAGATATCTAGATCCAAGATACGATTTGACTTTTAAGGCCGTGTTTGCTGAACATCCCGACCTTATTATCAGTTTCTTGAATGCGCTTTTGCCGTTCAAGGACGGTGAAATCGTGACCGAGGTGGAATATCTTCCTTTTGAATTGGTTCCTGATACGCCCACGAAAAAGGATACCATCGTTGATGTTCGTTGTAAGGACCAAAATGGTCGCCAGTTCATTGTAGAGATGCAAATGTACTGGACTAACGAGTTTAAACAGCGAGTTTTGTTCAATGCTTCAAAAGCTTATGTCAGCCAAGCAGAAGAGGGATGTAAGTATGGTTGTTTGCAACCAGTTTACTCTCTTAATATTGTTAACGACATTGCCTTTGATGGTGATGATTATTATCATCTTTTCCAGCTGGCAGAGACCGGCAACCCAGAACGTGTGATTGAGGGAATTGAACTTGTTTTCGTGGAATTGGCAAAGTTCAAAACTAAATCCGTAGGTGTGAACAAAATGCAAAATCTTTGGCTTCGTTTCCTAACGGAAGTAAATGAGAGCACAAAGGTTGTTCCGCAAGAAATGCTTAATGAACCTGAAATTTCCAAGGCTATCTCAATAGTGGAAAGAGGTGCTTTCACCGATGCTCAATTAGCCGCTTACAATAGGTATTGGGATATGGTAGCTACCGAACGAACATTGTTAGAAGGTTCATATAATAAGGGTGTAAAAGAGGGAGAGACGAAAAAGAACATCGACAATGCAAGAAAGATGAAACAATGTGGTGTCGAAACCTCTATTATTTCTGCAGTTACAGGCCTTTCACAAGACGAAATTGAAAGATTGTAAGAAGCTGTTTAAATTTTTTTATTGGCGAATTTTATGAGAGATTTTTTAGGATAGTTTGAATGGTTTAGAAAGGAGCAATGGAAACTCCATTGTGACTGAAAAACCATTCAAAATAGACAAAAAAGATCCATAAAATGCCCAATAAGAATTCTTTCGTAAAATTTTTAAACAGCTTCTAAGTTTTAACTAATAGCAAGAGGGTGTATCAAAATTGATATGCCCTCTTTTCGTATGCAAATAAATGTAAA
>JAKSKR010000014.1 GCA_024401645.1 Paludibacteraceae bacterium
GTAGTTTTTTCTATTTGTTATGTATTACCTACAAGAAGTCATGAATTTGCCATTAGTTCACCTTACGTAATAGGCTTATCCAGTATTTTATTATTCATTTTCATCATATTTCTAAGACGGTTTTTCTTGATTTCGGATGATATTCATACTTTTACCAGGCGACGAGATTGAGGTGACGGTGCAGGATGAGTTGATAGGGTAGTTTTTAAGTGATATTTCTTATATTAAGCCGGGTGCCCATAGCGGGCTCTCGGCTTTTTTAATCTATTATCATTCAGCATCCGGCCCCACTTATCAACACCAAAAAAGTTAATATTGTTGATAACTTGTTAGAAATTCGACGTTGGTAGGTTATTCAACCTTGCGCCTTTTTGTGCAATTTTGCCATAACTATTGCTTGATACATTATGAACGAAATGTTTTCAATTGTCATAAAACTGTTACAAACCGAGGCTTGCGTCGTTGTTCCGGGCTTTGGCGGATTCGTAGCTAACCGTAAGCCTGCTTCTATAAACGAGCAGACTGGTATGCTGTGCCCTCCAACCACCCAGATTGTCTTCAACCCTAAATTGAGCCATAACGACGGACTTCTATGTCAGGCTTGGGCGTCTGCGCACAATTGCACCTTAAACGAAGCAATGGGGCAGATTGGTAGACAGGTTGCTGAAGTCAGCGAAATGCTGAACGCAAAGGGTAGGGTGGCTATTCCTAACTTTGGCCTGTTTGCAACCAATGGCAATAAC
The DNA here is from genome assembly GCA_024401645.1 of Paludibacteraceae bacterium. Taxonomy (GTDB): domain Bacteria; phylum Bacteroidota; class Bacteroidia; order Bacteroidales; family Paludibacteraceae; genus Physcocola. The sequence continues at coordinate 744 of JAKSKR010000014.1, forward strand.
CTTTCGTTCGTTTCTTCGGTCCCACAAGATGGTTTTAGCGAGAATTTCGGACTGCAGGAATTTTACTTGCCTACGCTCGAAGAAAGTGGCGCGAAACGAACCGTCAACTATAAGAAGTTGGTGGGTATGAGTGCTGCTGCCGCTGCAGTGGCTGCTGTCTTGTTCTTCCCAATCAATGCTTCGTTCGTGGCAAGCAACATGGCGTCTGTCCTTCCTGTTGGTGCCGAAACCTTCAAGGCTGCAAACACCTTGTCGTTGGTCGAGATTGCTGCAAAGCAGGCCAACATGGCGTCTACTTTGTTAGTGATGCCTAAAAAGGTGCAGGCGAGTAAACCGAAGGCTGCAGAGGCTAGCCGCTTCTATGTGGTTTTACAGAAATTTGCCACCAAGCAACTTGCCAATGAGTTTGTAGATAAGTACCAGGCAAAGCTGTCGGACGAGTTGACGGTTGTTAACGTTGCTCCCGATTTCTATGCCGTGGCTTGTGCCAACACGCAGAATGCCGAGTTGGCTAACAAGATGATGAACAACGTTCGCAAGAACTCTTCATTTAAAGAAACATTCATCCTTTATAGATAAATGGAACAGGAAAATTGTATCGTGTTGACCGATGCCGACTTAAGGGCGGCTGCCGAAAATGGACCGGTTGCTTTCTTGAACTTGTTCCTCGATGCCATTGAAAAGGTAACCGGTGACGAGTTCGGTGCCGAAGAAATGGCAAAGCTTACAGGTAACCAACATGCGCTAAACTCCTTCCGCATATTGCGTGATGAGTTCGAGGTTGGTGGATTCATCAACCTTATTCAAGACGGTTTCGGACCTTACATTTTCGACAATCCGTTCGCCAAGGCATTGCGCTTGTGGGGTGCACACGACCTCAGCCAGTTGGTCTACAAGGCAAAACGCGTGTTCGACGCTAACCGCCAGGAACTGACAACAATTGTAGACAACGACGAGGACTTTGCTGCGCTTTTCGACAAGTATCAGCCATTGTTCGAGAAAATTGAGTTGGAAATTGAGGCCGAACTCACAAACGCGGCAATTGCCATTGCTGCTTATGTCGACGAAAACATCGAACAGTTTGCAACTGTTAAGGCATAAGGGTAGGGTGGACTAACCACCCACCTTAAAGTAGGCACTCGGTAGGCACTTGCCAACCGAGTGCCTACTTGCATATAGAGACCAAAATAAGCGTGGGGCAATTTTGTTCCATGTTATTTTTTTTGTTTTTATAGTTAGTTTTTCATACCTTTGCCACTCAAAACATGCTGTTTGGATAGCAGCGCTTTTTAAGATAATTTTTTTAGTAAATAATAATGAATATCGAAAGAAAAAACATTGATGAGGTAAACTTGGTCCTCACAATGCAGGTTGAAAAGGCCGACTATATGGAGGCTGTTGACAAGGCTCTTAAGAACTATCGTAAGAACGCTAACATCCCAGGTTTCCGTCAGGGTTGTGTTCCTATGGGTCTTATCAAGAAACAGTACGGTAAGGCTGTTGAGGCTGAAGAGTTGAACAAGAAGGTTGGTGAAGCCCTTTATGAATATATCAAGAAGGAAAACCTTCAGGTGTTGGGCGATCCACTTCCAAGCGAAACTGAAAAGAGCGAAGTTGACTTGGATTCTGACAAGCCATGCAAGCTCGTTTTCGACGTTGCTCTTGCTCCTGCTTTCGAAGTTGAATTGAATGGTCGCAACCAGCTCACTCAATACGAAATCGCCATCGACGATAAGATGATGGCTGATACCATTAAGCAGTACACTGGCCGTTTCGGTTCTTACGAACAGGCTGAAGTTGCTGAAGAAAACGACCTCGTTAAGGGTATCGTTGAAGAAATGGAAAATGGTGTTGTTAAGGAAGGTGGCATCAAGAACGATGCAGCTATCCTCAGCCCTAAGTACGTTTCTGACGATGCAAAGAAGGTGTTCATCGGTGCAAAGAAGGGCGCTGTTGTTACTTTCAATCCAAAGAACGCAATGGAATCAGATACTGAAGTTGCTGCATTCTTGAAGATTGACAAGGCTAACGCTGCTGAAGGTAACAAGGACTACCAGTTCACCATCAACGAAATCACTCGCTTCAACGAAGCTCCTCTTAACCAAGACCTTTTCGACAAGGCTTTCGGTAAGGACGTTGTTAAGAGCGAAGATGAATTCAAGGCAAAGCTTAAGGAAGAGTTGGCTAACTCACTTGTTATCGATAGCGACTACAAGTTGTTGTCAGACGCTCGCGCTGCTATCTTGAAGAAGATGGAAGACCTTAAGTTCCCTGAAGCTTTCTTGATGCGTTGGTTGAAGGCTACCCACAAGGAAAACTTGTCTGACGAAGCTCTCGAAAAGCAGTTCCCTGGTATGATTGAAGGCTTGAAGTGGCAGTTGGCAAAGGAACAGATCGTTAAGAAGAACGACGTTAAGGTTAACGACGACGATATGATCAACTTCGGTAAGAAGGTTGCTCGTGCCCAGTTCGCTCAATACGGCATGATGTCAGTTCCTGAAGACGTTGCTGAACGTTACGCTAAAGATATGCTTAAGGATAAGGAAGCTGTTAAGAACATGTTCGACCGTGTTCTTGAAGACAAGGTTCTCGAAATCGTTAAGAATACCGTTAAGCTTAACAAGAAGGAAATCTCGCTCGACGACTTCAATAAACTTGTTGAAGAAGAAGCTAAGTAATCGTAACAATTACATAAACTTTAAGAAAAATCTCAGAAATTTCTTTCTGAGATTTTTTTTTTACCATTTTTTCCGTATATCTTTATATAACAAAAGCGCTAAAACAATGCTTCTATTTGCCCGTTAGTTTGATTTTTGCGCGATACGGAGATTAGAAAAATAATAAAATTAGATATATGAATAACGATTTTAGAAAGTATGCGGTACATCACCTCGGTATGAATGGCTTGGCTCTCGACCAGTATGCTAAAGCTACCGACAGTTACATTAACCCTAGTATTTTGGAGGAACGCCAACTCAACGTTACACAGATGGACGTTTTCTCTCGTTTGATGATGGACCGTATCATCTTCCTTGGTTCTGAAGTTGACGACTATACTGCCAATGTCATCCAGGCACAGTTGCTTTATCTCGACTCTGCAGAGTCTGGCAAAGACATTTCAATCTATATTAACTCTCCTGGTGGTTCTGTCTACGACGGCCTTGGCATCTACGACACCATGCAGTTCATCAAGTCCGACGTTTCTACCATCTGCACCGGTATGGCTGCTTCAATGGCATCTGTCATCTTGGTAGCTGGTGCTAAAGGTAAGCGTTTCGCATTGCCTCACTCTCGTGTCCTCATTCACCAGCCAATGGGCGGTATTGCAGGTGGCACACAGGCAACCGATATGGAAATCACCACTCGCGAAATCGTTAAGTTGAAAAAGGAACTTTACGACATCATCTCTGAACATTCAGGCACTGCCTACGACAAGGTTTATGCCGATGCAGACCGTGACTACTGGATGACTGCTCAGGAAGCTAAGGAGTACGGTATGATTGACGAGGTTTTGTCTCGTAACAAGAAATAAAGAGATTTCTCACTTAATACCATCCGTCCGCCTGCTCAAGGGCGGACAGATGTTAGAATAACAAATGGCGAAAAAAGAAGAACAGTACTGCAGTTTCTGTGGCCGACCTGCCAGCCAGACCCGCTTGTTGGTCTCTGGACTTAACGCTCTCATTTGCGACGAGTGTGCGCAGCAGGTGCAGGAATACATGCAGAATACACTAAAGAAGACGACTGGTAAGTTTAACTTCGGCAACAAGCCAATACCAAAGCCTTCTGAAATAAAGGAATTCCTCGACCAGTATGTCATTGGTCAGGACCATGCTAAGAAAATACTTTCGGTTGCAGTCTATAACCACTATAAGCGTCTGACACAGCCCGAAGATGAGAACGATGTCGAAATCGAAAAGTCAAACATCATCATGGTTGGCTCTACCGGTACCGGTAAGACCCTTTTGGCACGTTCCATTGCAAAGTTGCTTAGCGTTCCTTTCACAATTGTCGATGCTACCGTACTAACCGAAGCCGGTTACGTGGGCGAAGACATTGAAAGCATTTTAACCCGCTTGCTACAGGCTGCCGATTACGACGTGCCTGCCGCCGAAGCTGGTATCGTCTTCATTGACGAAATTGACAAGATTGCCCGTAAGGGCGACAACCCTTCCATTACGCGCGACGTTAGTGGCGAGGGTGTTCAGCAAGGTATGCTAAAATTGTTGGAAGGCTCGGTTGTCCTCGTTCCACCGCAAGGCGGACGTAAGCACCCCGACCAGAAGATGATTCCTGTCAATACAAAGAATATTCTTTTCATTTGTGGTGGTGCGTTCGAAGGCATCGACCGTCGCATTTCAAGCCGATTGAATACGCAGGTGGTCGGTTTCAGCGCTGCCAAGAATAAAGATAAGGTTGACACCGATAACCTGTTGCAGTACGTCACTCCGCAAGACCTTAAGTCTTTCGGCTTGATTCCAGAAATCATCGGACGTCTGCCAATGTTGACCTATTTGAACCAGTTAGACCGCGATGCCTTGCGCCGCATTCTCGTCGAACCAAAGAACTCAATCATTAAGCAGTACGTTAAGCTGTTCAACATGGATGGCATCGACCTTAAGATTGACGATGAGGTGTACGACTTTATCGTAGACAAGGCTGTTGAGTTTAAACTTGGAGCACGTGGTCTTCGCTCAATTGTTGAAACAATTATGATGGACGAAATGTACGAATTGCCTTCTTCAGGCAAAAAATCGTTCCATTTGACTCTCGAAGAAGCCCAAAAGAAAATTTCTCGCGAAGAATTGGCGCGTTTCGCTGCCGAGTAACCTAATTTTTTTGCGAAAGGTTTTGTTTATGCATTCTAAGTGTTATACATTTGCACTCCGAATGCACTAGGGTGTTTGTCGAACTTTTTGGCAATTCTTTTTTAGGAGGATTACTTATGGTAAAAGACAAAGAGTTGAAAGAACAACTCAAACTGCATTTTGGCTTTGATTACTTCAAGGGAAACCAAGAAGCAATCATCAAGAACGTTCTCGCTGGTAAGGACACCTTTGTTCTTATGCCTACTGGCGGGGGCAAGTCGCTATGCTATCAGTTGCCTGCATTAATAATGGAGGGAACGGCCATAGTGGTTTCTCCTTTAATAGCCCTTATGAAAAACCAGGTCGACGCTATGCGTACGTTCAGCGTCGATAATGGTATAGCGCATTTCCTCAACTCTTCGCTGCCCAAGTCGGCTGTCGAAAGCGTAAAGGAAGACGTAAGGAACGGTAAGACTAAACTACTTTATGTGGCGCCAGAGTCGCTTGCCAAGGAAGACAACCTTGAGTTCCTAAAGTCTATTAAGGTTTCTTTCTTCGCCATTGACGAGGCTCAATGTATCTCGGAATGGGGACACGATTTCCGACCTGAATACAGGAAGATAAGACCTGTCATTGACGCGCTTGGCGGCAATATTGGTGTCATAGCCTTGACGGCTACTGCTACCAAGAAGGTCCAACAAGACATTCAAAAGAGCCTCGACATGCACGAGGCCGATGTCTTCAAGTCTTCTTTCGATAGGGAAAATCTCTATTACGAAATAAGGCCCAAGACCGATGATATTGATAAGGAAATTATTAGACTCATAAAGTACGACCCTTACTACATAAACAAGTCTGGCATCATCTACTGCCTTAGCCGTAAGAAGGTAGATGAACTGACCGAAACCCTAAAGGTGAACGGCATTAGTGCGCTGGCTTACCACGCCGGTATGGAAACGGGCACTCGTTCCGAGAATCAGGACCAGTTCCTGTTCAAGAAGGTCGATGTCATTGTGGCTACCATTGCTTTCGGCATGGGTATCGACAAACCAGACGTGAGGTATGTCATTCACTACGACATGTCGAAGAGCTTGGAAGGTTACTACCAGGAAACGGGTAGGGCAGGACGCGATGGCGGCGGTGGACGCTGCATTGCCTTCTACTCGAAAAAGGACCTTCAGAAACTCGAGAAGTTCGTTCAGAAGAAGTCGGCTACCGAACAAGAAATTGGAAAGCAACTGTTAAGGGAAACGGCAGAGTATGCCGAGTCTACACTCTGTAGAAGAAGGGTGTTGCTCCATTACTTTGGCGAAGAATATCAAAAAGATAATTGTTGTAATTGTGATAACTGTTTAAATCCTAAAAAACAAGTGGACGCAAAGGATTTGTTAATGACGGTCTTAGATACCGTGAACGCGCTTAATGGCAACCAAGCCATCGATTATGTCATCGACATCGTTCTTGGTAATTCGACTAATGAAATAGAAGAAAACGGACACGACGAACTCGATACGTTTGGCGAAGCCAAGGAGTCGTCGGAAAGTGTTTTAAATACGGTCATCAATCAGGCCATTTCCGAAGGATACCTTTCAAAGGATTCTGAAGATGGCGAGCTTATTACCGTAACAGCCGATGGTAACAAGTTCTTGAAGAAGCCAAAGGCATTCAAGATTGTTTCCGACGACGATGAAGACGGTTCTGAAGAGGCTACCGAGGCTCCTATCAACAGCTCGGGTGCCGACTCGTTCGCTGTTGACCCTGAATTGTATGGCTTGTTGAAAGATTTGCGTAAGAAGGTCGCACAGAAGAACGATTGCCCTCCTTACGTTGTCTTCCAAGACCCATCGCTCGAGGCTATGGCTACCGTTTACCCAATCTCTATCGAGGAGTTGCAGAACATTCCTGGTGTGGGTGCTGGTAAGGCAAAGCGCTTTGGCGACGAGTTCATCAAGCTCATTAAGAAGCACGTCGTTGAAAACGAAATTGAACGACCTGAAGATTTAAGGGTTCGTTCTGTGCCTAATAAGTCTAAACTTAAGGTGGCTATCATTCAGGCCATCGACCGTAAGATTCCGCTCGACGACATTGCTGAATCTAAAGGCTTGGATTTCGATGAATTGCTTACCGAAATTGAATCTATTGTCGAGTCTGGTACAAAAATCAATATCGACTTCTTCTTGGCACAGGTAATGGACGAAGACCGCATTAACGACATCTTCGACTATTTCCGCGAAGAATCTCAATCCGACGACATCAACGATGCCGTTGAAGGTCTTGGTGGCGACTATACGGAAGAGGAAATCCGTTTAATCCGCATCAAGTTCCTTTCTGAAATGGGCAACTAATTTACGATAACTTTAATAGAATGGGCGGGAGACTTTCGTCTCCTGCTCCTTTTTGCATAAATTAATAGAAAATAATGGGAAAACCTGTTTTACTGGTGTTGGCTGCTGGCATGGGTAGTCGCTATGGAAAGTTGAAACAACTAGATGGCGTTGGTCCTTCTGGCGAAACTATCATGGATTATTCTATTTTCGATGCCATTCGTGCAGGGTTCGGCAAGGTGGTCTTTGTCATCCGTCACGATTTCGAGAAAGATTTCCGCGAAAAGATTTTGTCTAAATACGAGGCTGCTATTCCTGTCGATGTCGTTTTCCAGTCGCTCGATTCTCTTCCCGAAGGTTTCAGCTTGAATCCTGAACGTGTTAAGCCTTGGGGTACTAACCACGCCATCATGATGGCGAAAGATGCCATTAAGGAGCCTTTCGCAGTTATCAATGCCGACGACTTCTATGGCAAGGAAAGCTTCCAGACTTTGGCCGATGGCTTGAACCAGATGCAGGGTAAGCAGAATGCCTATTGCATGGTGGCTTACCGCTTGGGTAACACCTTAAGCGACCACGGCTCGGTTTCTCGTGGCGTCTGCACCAAGAACGAGAAGAATCACCTGACATCTGTAGTTGAACACTACGAGGTTCAGCGCACCGACAAGGGTGACGTTATTTTCAAGAATCAGCAGAACGGCGAGTTCGAATCTATCGACGAGAATTTGCCTGTTTCTATGAACATGTGGGGCTTTACCCCTGACTATTTCGTACATTCCGATGCCGACTTCCGCAAGTTCTTGGCTGCTAATGCCGACAACTTGAAGGCTGAATATGGTATCCCTACAATGGTCAATAAACTCATCGAAACCAAAGCCGCTACCATCGAGGTGTTGACCACACCTTGCAAGTGGTTCGGTGTAACTTATATTGAAGATCGTCCAATCGTCGTTCAGAAGATTGCCGATCTTGTTAACTCGGGTGTCTATCCAACAAAATTGTTTTAAATGAAAAAGAGAATCTTAGTAACTGGCGGTACCGGTTATATCGGTTCGCATACGGTTGTCGAACTCATCAATGCGGGCTACGAAGCCCTCATCATCGATAACTTGTCAAACTCTAACATTGGTGTTCTCGACGGCATTAAGAAGATTACTGGTGTAATGCCTATCTACGAAAACATCGATTTGAAAGATTACGCTTCTCTCAACAAGTTCTTCCAGAAATATCAGGGCATCGAGGCCATCATCAACTTTGCGGCAAGCAAGGCGGTGGGCGAGTCTGTCAAGTTGCCTCTTCTATACTATCGCAACAACATCACCTCTGTGCTTAATTTGCTCGAGTTGATGCCAAAGTACGATATCAACAACATTGTGTTCTCTTCTTCTTGCACCGTTTATGGTCAGCCCGACGTGTTGCCTGTAACTGAACAGAGCCCAATTAAGCCTGCAACTTCGCCTTACGGTGCTACCAAGCAGATGTGCGAAACCATCATTACCGATGCTGTTCATGCCAACCATGGCATGAAGTCAATCCTTTTGCGTTATTTCAACCCAATTGGTGCACATCCGTCTGCCGAAATCGGCGAATTGCCAAACGGCATACCTAACAACCTTTTGCCTTATGTTACCCAGACTGCTATGGGCATCCGTGAGAAACTACGCATCTTCGGTGACGACTATAACACACCAGACGGAACTTGCATCCGCGACTACATCAATGTGGTCGACTTGGCAAAGGCACACGTTATTGCCGTTTCACGCATGCTCGAAAAGAAGAGTCGCAAGCCAATCGAAATCTTCAACCTTGGTACCGGTAACGGTGTCAGCGTTCTCGAAATCGTTAATGCGTTCAAGAAGGCAACTGGCGTAGATGTTCCTTACGAACTTGCTCCACGTCGTGAAGGCGACATCGAGAAGGTTTGGGCCGATGCTTCTTTTGCTAACAAGGAACTTGGTTGGAAGGCCGAAGTCTCATTGGAAGACACGCTTGCTTCTTGCTGGAAGTGGGAAATGAAACTGAAGGAACGTGAACAGAAAGACTAATCTTAGAAGCTGTTTAAATTTTTTTATTATTCCCAATAAGAATACTTTCGTAAAATTTTTAAACAGCTTCTTACTTACTTTTGATAAAAGCGGCAGAAATAATTGATTATTTCTGCCGCTTTCTTTATATTTGGTTAAATGAATGTTCCAACTGCCAAAAAATGGATGTTTGCTTTTGGGCAGATGTAGTTCTTGGCTAAATGTGGAGGATTGGTTATGAGTGAAAATGTCAATGTAAACCAGTATAGGAAAGAAAAGCACGAATGGGCGACTATGATGCTCTTCCGTTCGTCTTATTCTTCATTCCCGCTTGGTGAGATTGAGAAGTCGGAGTGCCCCGATTTCTTGGTTCACACAAAGAAGGGATTGCTGGGTATTGAGTTGACCGAACTCAAGTACGACCGTCAGAACGTCTCGTTCAATCCGCGTGGCCACGAAAAGTGGCTGGAATCTATTATGGAGGCTGCCCAGGCCGAGTTTGAACGTTCGTCAGAACTGAAACTGGTGGTCGACGTCCATTTCCTTAATGAGCTAGGTCCAACCGTGTCGCACCCAAAGGAGGAACCGTCCTTGCTCTTGCACGATGGGTTGAAGGAAACCATTTTGAAGATTGTCAACGAGAATACGCCCGAAGCTACCGGTCAGCAATACATCATCGACCGCACCAGCAAGTACGGCTACCTCAACTTGCCTTCCATCATAGAAGCTATCTATGTGAAGAACGTGACTGGACGTTATGCCGAGGGACTTTGGTATGCCGGCATTTCAACCATGGTCAAGCCCCTTTCTGTTGAAAGCGTTGGTCAGCGCATTGCCGATAAGAACTTGAAGATTTCGCACTACAACCAGCAGTGCGAGCGCATGTGGCTCATGATTATTCAGAACAGCTTCCTCATGTCAAGCCTGTACGATCCGCAGATGGCCTACCGTGCCCTGCACCACCGTTACCTCTCGCTTTTCGACCGTGTCTTTGTCTTCGAACGTTCCGAAGGACACGTCACCGAATTGCCGATAATAAGGATACAGAAATAGCACGTTTTTCTGTGCTGAAAAGGTTGTTTTAATCACTTCCTTTTCTTGCCGATAATGCCAAATTTTTGGCGTCTTTCGTAGGACGGAGGCGACATTTTCAATTGTTATTTCAATGTTTTTTTGCGTAAAACTATAAGTTTAGCCATCACTTTTTTTCGAAAAAATTCTATTGTTTGCTAATTTCTTTCTAATTTTATTGGTCAAATTGGGTTAGTTCCTACCTTTTTGCACCTATTCTTGGAGTCTTTTCGCGAAGATTCTAGGCTGATTGGTGTTGCAAATAGGGTAGTGGCTATATAATATTATTGAATGATTAATTTCTTTCCGTTGGAATCTTACCATTGACGTTTCAGCGGACAAAGGACTACAAAAAATAAATACTTATGAAGTATTCTCAATCTAAACTCAAATACTGGATATCCCTATTCCTTATTAGCATTCTCTCGTTTGCTTCGAATGCTTTTGCGGCTGGTGTGACACATACCATCGAATCTGTTGAAGAATGGAACGATTATGCTACGCAGATGTTGACAAAGTCGGCTATGCGTTCCGATAACTACGTCCTTATTGCCGACCTCGATTTCACGGGACAACCATTTTTACCATTCGGTGGATTGACAAGGTCTGCCGGACAGTATAGCTTTGCGTCTAGCGCTGCTTTTTCTGGAACTTTCGATGGACAGAGCCACGTCATTAAGAACATTTCTAATTTCACTCACGGCTCCATGAACAAGCCGCCTCTCGGCATCTTTGGTGCATCAAAGGGTACCATCAAGTTCCTTGTGGTCGACAATATGGAGATTCCGCAAGATAAGGCTACTATAATCAATGCCAACTATGTAGGTGGTATTTGTGCTTATCAGTCGGGTGGTTCCGTTGAGAACTGTGCTGTCATTAACTCAACCCTCTTTGCGGGTTCGGGTCCGTTGGGTGGTATTACTGGTGGCGACAATGGTGGTACTATCAGCAATTGTGCTGTTTATAATACGGTCTTTACCAATCCGGGTACCCTGGGGACAACTGTTGGTGGTATTGTTGGTCAAATTAGCGCTCCAACAAGTGTACATGACTGTTACGTAAACGCATCATTCAAGAATGTTCAGTCCAATACAGGTGGTATTGTTGGTCAAATCTATTATTCAAATACCACTAAAACTATTGTTGAAAGATGTTTTGCCCAAGGCTCTTTCTGCTTCTCTACGGCTGGTGGTTCTAGTAGCGTATCGGCTAATGGTGGTATTGTCGGCTATGCGCGTAACTTAAATATGCAGAATTGTGGTTCTACCATCGATATGTCTGTCAATCTTGTATCCTTTACTGGCGATAAGTCATTGCAGAAAACAGCAGGTGCTATTGGTTTTGCCGACGCTGTTGCTGATATTGAAGGCCTGGAATATTGTTACGCAACAGGAAAGATTGCTTTCTCTGACAAGCGTGGCGATAACAAGATGGCGGGTATCAATGCTTTTGTAGGTCAGGTAACAACTGACGACAAGGTTGTTTATAAAGTTCCTGAAAATTGCTATTCAGTAGAAGAAAACTATAAAGCTCTAGTTAGTGGTGACTATGTGCGTAGCTCTGGCGACAGAATTTATGGTGCGCCTGCAACGCTCAAGCCACAAGCTTTTGTTCAATCGGGCTGTTTGGCTAAACAGTTGAACGACGACTTTGGTGCTACGAAGGTTGGCGATGTATATTGGGGCTATTCTAAAACTGCGTTCGACGGTTACCCAGTGCCTTTTGCTCATGAGGAAAGTGCTGGTGTCCTGGCGCTGTTAAGGGTAAAGGCCGGCTGCATCACTAGCGACGACGTCGATGCCATTACTACCGAATTGCCAGTGTGTGGCGGTTCTGTTGTTCCTGAACAGACCATTTACCATATTAAGACGGCTGCCGATTTGGCCGACTTCGCCAAATTGATGAATGCTGAAGAACATGATGCCGACTGGTCGGCTAACAAGACTGTCATCATCGACAACGATATTACAGGTCCTGTTACAACCGTTATTGGTTCTGCCGCCAAACCTTTCAAGGGTACTTTCCAGGGCGACTCTTACCTCATTAACTTGGCAATTAACAGCACGGCGAACAATGTCGGCTTAATTGGTTTTGCCGATGGCAAGGCTAAAATTACCGATGTCCAGGTAAAGGGTTCGGTTCGTGGTGCTTCTAATGTGGGCGGTATTGTTGGTAATGCTACTGCAGGTGTCACCATTTCTGGTTGTGCCAACGGTGCGGTTGTTAACGGTACAACTCATGTTGGTGGTGTGGTTGGTGCTGCAGCATGTCCGGTATCAACTTGCTTGAATGTTGCTAACGTTACTGGTACTTCTAATGTTGGTGGTATTGCCGGTTCGGGTACTTCGTTGACCGATTGCGCGAACATGGGTTACATAAATGGTGCTGTTACCACAACCGCTGGTGTGGTTGGTTCTGCAACTGGCACACTAACGCGATGCCTGAATGCTGGTTACACACAGGGTGCCGGCATTTCTAACGGTGGTACCATTGCCTCTTCTTATTTCGATTTCGCATTGTCACTAAACGGTCAGCTACAGGCAACTTCGGTTACCATGGCTGCCAATAAGACGCTTACCATTGAAGGTTGGACTGGCGAAAAGGGACAATACCCAGTGCCGTCGGCCTTTGCTGCTACCCAGCTCGGTAAGTTGGCTGTTGAGCCTATTTACTTTACTAATAACAATAAGGCAAATGCTATTGAAGATAGCATTGCTGCTGGTGCCAACTGGAAGTCTTCCGACGCAAAGGTTTTGACCTATAATAAGGGTGGATTCCTTCTCTTGAAGACGGGTACTGTTACCTTGTCGGTTGCTAACGACGTAGCTACCCGTAATGTGCCGGTTAATGTGCTTAGCGAAAAACGTTTCTCTGGTGGCTATGGTCACTTCTTGGCACCTTACCAGATTTCTAAATTAGCCGACCTTACCGAATTGAAGACCTTTGTTTCTAATACCCATGGTGCAAAGGGCTACATGTTCGAGTTGACCAACGATATTACCGATGGTACTTGCCAAGCATATATTGGTTCTTCTGTCGATCATTTTAAGGGACATTTCTTCAGTACCGCAGGCCATGTGTTTAATATCGATATCGATATTGCGGCAAAGACCGATATTCCGGTTGGTTTGTTCGGCGTTGTCGATGGTATTGTCGAAAACGTTTCGGTTACCGGTAGTGTTGAAATTGCAGGAACTGGTAAGATGGCCTATGCCGGTGGTATTGCCGGTTATTGCGAAGGTCGCATTGCTGGTTGTGTTAACAATGCCGATGTTACTGGCATTAAGGGCAGCAAGGCTACCCTTGGCGGTATTTGCGGTGGTGTTAGTGGTTCTATTGTCAATTGTACGAATATTGGCCGTGTAAGTGGCAATGCCTATGCTGCCGGTATTACCAATGTCGACGATGTTTCTACGGCATACGTTGCGCAGTGTTTCAATGGTGGGGTAGTCACTTCTGCCAATGCCGCTGGTGTTGCAAACGTGCTTTCTTCTTTGCCTTCGGTTAAACCTACTTTTGTAGATAATATTAACGTGGCTGCCGTTAACGGTAGTGTTAGTGCCGATGCGCTTGTTTACAGCAACGGTGCTGCGCCTGTTGTTACTGGTGGACTATACGATAATCAGCATGCTGTTGCCAAGACCATGAATGCTACGGCAAAGGCCGATTCTTCAAAGGCTTTGACTCTTGAAAAGGTAACAGGTTTCACAACTGCGGCTGGTGTTTATCCTACCAATGGTGCTTCTTCAATCAACACATTGGCTTCTCTCCCTGTTTTCGCTCATGTTAAGGATTCTGCCAACAACATCAAGCACGACTTTAGCGTTGCTTCTGCTGCTGGTGTGGTTTGGACATCAACCACCGGTAACGTTAAGGTAGATGGCAATAAGGTTGAACGTGTAAAGGCTGGTGCCGATACGTTGGTTGCTACCCTTGGTAACTATAACCGTCGTGTTCCGGTTGTTGTTGCTTGTGTTTGGGATACGGTTAACGATCCTGACCTCGAAGTCTGCAACATGTATGCAGGCAAGACTTATACTAAAGACACAACCCTCGTTGTAAAGGAGATTTCAGATAATACTAATCCGAATGCCGATTGTGGTACCTTGCACATCAAGAAGGTCATCATTACTGTTGGCGAAATGGGTCGTCCAATCGATACTGTTGGTTGTGGATCGTTGGTTTACGAAGGCTTTACCCATAAGAAGGATACTGTATTTACAAACAAGAATTGCGACATTGTAAATGTCAAGATTTATCCGTTACCTTCAAAGGCCGATTCTGTAGTTACGCTCGACTGCAATACCGAATCTTATACCTACAACGCATCTAACGGAAAGGCTTATAAGGTTGAGCGCACTGCTAAACCTATTAAGGACTCGTTGATTGTTACTGACATTATTAAGAGCAAGACTTGCGGTTGTGATTCGCTTATCCGCCGTGTCTATGTCAACATTCCTACAGTCAAGACCGACGTGGTGTTAGATGAGGTTTACTGTAACACTTACGACTACACAACCTTCTCGGGCAAGGTGGTTACTTTGGGTTGGCCTATTGCTAACCGTGACCCTGAAGAGAACTATTGGCAAGCCAAGGTGCAAGACGTAACCTACATCGATACCAACTTCGTATCGGGCAAGGAATTCAGCGAAATTCGCGTCGTTAAGCTTAAGATATTTAAGTCTCTTTACCTCACCGATACTATTCAGCACGTAGGTGTCGATTGTACGCCTATTACCATTCCTTTGTCCGATGGACGTGAAGTTACCTACTCTGGCATTAAGGATACCGTCTTCTACGATCAGCTTATGTCTGAAGTTTATGAGGGTTGCCCACAGAGCGTAACCAAGATTAAGCTCCGTTTGAAGGGCTTGTCAGAGGTGAAGGATACGGTTTACATCGGAAACTTTGGTGCCCCTCGTTGCACCGATTGCGACGATGTTATTGTCTTGGAAAATGTTCAAGACGGCTCGTTGGCTAACTTCGGTTTCTGCGACAAGGTTAAGTACAAGCAGTATGCTTCCGATTCTCGTGTAATGACACGTACTGCTAGTGCAAAGAATGCTATTAACGTAGATTTTGGTGATGAGGACATTTGTGGTTACGTAGTTCCTTTCAAATTCCGCATCAATTCTTCCGAAATTGAGGAATCTGCAATCAGCGTTTGCGATTCTATGGCATTTGAAACGAGAGATGGTCGTAAGTTCATTGTTAAAAACGACACCATCATTTCCGATACGGTTGTGGGCGCTGTTCCTGGTTGCGGTTGCGACAGCATATACAAGACCAAGATTACCGTGTTCATGCCTACACGTGTTTCTTTCGATACCGTGGCTTGCAATTTTGCCATCTTCAGCTATCTCGACAAGGCTAAAGCTAGCCTCACCATCAAGAACGATACGGTGATTGTCGATACGCTTAAGAAGGTCAACATGGCTTGCGACAGCATCATCCGCACTTCTTCTTACACTATCCATAAGGCATACCCTGAAGAGGTGAACCAGTTGAAGGAATTTGCATCATGCAACGAGTTTGTTTATGAGTCTCCGCTTAATGGTAGAGTCGTTTGCAAGCGCGACACGTTGTTCAACGATAGTTTGAAGACCATATACGGTTGCGACAGTATTGTGCCTGTTAAGGTCACCATCAACAAGCCAGTGGTCATCGACTCTGTTATGCACATCTGTTCTACCTATGTTTACCATTACAGAAAGGGTGGAACCATAACATTGCCGTTGGGCGACAATCCGGCTCTCGTCGACACCTTTACAATTTTCGATTCGTTTAAGAATGTCGATCCAACCAAGTGCGACACAACCTTCCGCATGTTGGTGTACTCACATACTACACGCGTTCGTCAGTCGCCAGTTACACCAGTTTGTAGCTTTATGGAATATGAGCGTTTCAATGGCGAACGTTTCGAGATTACCGAGTCTGTTACCGTTTACGATACGTTGAAGAGCCAGATGTGCGATTGTGACTCAATCGTCCGCATCGACAGCTTCTCGGTTGGTCAGCCTTATTACCCAACTGCTGACACCAAGCTCGACACCACACTCTTCGGTTGTCGAACCAATACGGTTTTGACTTACGAAAGAAGAACCAATGCATGGAACCCTGCGCGTTCAATTTCTTTCGTTCCTGTAAGTTCCGAGTTCCCTAACCAACCAGGATTCTTGAACATTGTTAAGTCTAGCAACCCATCGGTGGTTGCACTCGATACCGTTGTCGAAAAGATTTATGGTTCAAATGTACGTCGTTTCTACTGGTTGGCACACGACACCATGAAGACCATTGCCGGTTGCGATAGTGTGGTTCCGTTCCGTGTTGAATACGATGGTCAGCATACTCTTGGTAGAAAGTATTTCTATGTTAACCACAAGCAAGCGCCATTCGTTTACCAGGGTATAACATACAATATGCCAAGCTTTGCTAACGGCGTTGCTACTTACGACTCTGTCGAGGTTGTTCTCCCTTCACGTACTGGTGGTTGCGACACCACTTACTACGCAATGGTTAAGATGTATCCTTGCAAGGTGGTCGACACTACCGTTCACTATTGCGACGAGGCTATGTTCCGTAACTTGCACCGCGAGTGGATGACCTTTACGAACGATACGGTTTATTCCGACACCATTCGTTACGTCATTAAGAACGACACCGCAAGTTGCGATAGTATGATTCAGACTTGGCACATTAAGATTGGTCATAAGACCCCTGCAAACCAAATCTCTGACGTTTATGTGGGTGGTTGCGACAATGTCGTCTTCCACCGCGAAGGTGCTGCATTCAACATGCAGGCTACCGATACTGTCTTCTACGAATCGGGCATCTTCCGTTGCCGTTACATCAACGCTTCGGGTTGCGACAGTGTGGTGCCTGTTCGCATAAGTGTACATAAGGTTGAAGAGAATACAGTGGTTATTCGTCGTACCGACTACTTCATTTACAAGAGTCCGCTCGACGGATCTCGTACACGTGTAACGCGCGACACCGTTATTGAAGAACGAGTGCCAAATATGGTTACCGTCAACATGTCTAACGGTACTTCTTATACTTGCGATAGCGTCATCACCACACAGATTACTATTCGTCCTGCCGAGTGGCGCGACACAACCATTACCGGTTGCGACTCTGTATTGGCTGTTGCTCCGGCCGACTCAATCCGTGGCGATATTGAAACCATGGCTCAACAGTGGTACAAGCGCGACACTACTTTCGACTTGCCTAACTCGCAGACGTTCGATCCATACTACCATGTTCACATCAAGTTGAACAAGTCAGTTTATGGTAAGATTGTAGTTGACAGCTGCCGTCAGGTAACCTATAAGGGTAGCGTTTATACAACCAATACCAGCTTTATTGAACGTTCAACTACCGTTGCTGGCTGCGACAGCGTAGACACCGTCTACATTGTTGTTCACCCAGTCATCGAGAAAATGAACACAGCTACGGGTTGCGGATACTTAATCTACGATTCGAAGGTTTACTCGCAAGACACTACGTTGTACGATACCGTTCGCTACACCAATGGCTGTAATTGCGACAGCATCGTCACTGCTATCGATGTGGTTATTTACGAGCCAACAGTCGTAGAAAGGGCTGTCGACAGTTGTATGTTCTTCACTTATCCGAAGATGGTGGCAAAGGAATACAACTGGTTCATACGCGACTCGGTTTACGAACCAATTGCTCTCGATTCTGTCTACACCAACTCTGTCTCATTCTACCGTTATGCCGAAGAAGACAGAAATGGCTGTAACACCATTGAACACCTAACATTGAACGTTAATCCTTGTTACCCTTATCCGGTCATCATTAACAAGTATAACTGGATTTTGGCTCTTAATAAGGACCTTTTGACAAAGGATGTGAATGCTAGCCACATTACCGGCTACCAGTGGTACAAGAATGGCGAACTCCTTCTTGGCGCTAACCAGTCTTACTATACCGAAGACCGTCCGTTGGAAGGTTGTTACCAGGTTCAGGTAAAGTTCGGCAGCATGTCTGTCGAATCTGAAAACGTCTGCATCGATCCTTCAATGGATGTGGCTTTGTCTTACGACTTGTATCCTGCCCCTGTTTCAGTTGGTGGCATGGTTTCTATTAAGTGTAACTTCGACATGGAAGATACCGATGTTGAAATCTACAACACCTTGGGCGTTAAGGTTTACCATAGCACTTTGACTTCTGTTAAGGATACTCCTGTACAGATTCCATTCCGTTTGGCTGCTGCTGGTAACTACTTCTTGAAGTTGACTACCGAAGATGGTACCGTTCTTGGTAAGAAGTTTATTGTTAAGTAAGTTTTAATTTGTTGTTAGTTCATTATATGCTGAAGGGCATCCGACATATTGGTTTGGGTAAATGTTACCGACACGTGCTAGCAGTTCTTGCTTGCATGTTGTTGTCGCACATTTCTATGCCGGTGTCTTATGCTCAAAGTGCAGCTGCTGCCCTAAAAATGAACCCAAAGGCCTACACGGGTAAGAGTGCTTGGTGGTACAACTACCAGTACTTCCCCGAACTGACCATCTTTGGGCAGAGCGATGATACTATCCCCGACGTTAAGCACCGTTACTCGTTCTACATCAATGGTGGCTATGCTGGCTTCGAGTTTAGTCACACCCCAGCTAGCGCACAGAAAAGTTTAGGTCTGGGTTTCGGTGGACGTTACAATTACTTTGTTTCGCCTAATTGGGGTTTCCGTACGGGTTTAGGCTTAGATTATGCGAAAACCACTGCAAAGATGGGTGAATTTGTCGACGACTTCTTGAAGACTGATCAGGAGTCCGATCAGGTTCACTATCATTACAGTTTCTCTTCTGTCGAAGAAGATTACGACATCTACATGTTGAGTGTACCTTTGCAATTGGTTTACCAGTACAAGAGGTTGATGGGTGGTTTTGGTATTAAACCCGCCTTCCCAATTTCGGTAGCTTACTCGCAGACGATTACAGACATCAATACCAAGGCATACTTCCCACAATACGATGTGTGGGTCGACGATTCTTGGGTAATGGCTTGTGGCGACTATCCTTATGTGCCAACTTCAAACAAGTATATGGCATCGCCAATCGTCATTCTGGCAACTGCCGACTTGGAGTACATGATTCCTGTTAATCGCAAGTTCTCAATTGGTGTAAGTGCTTTCATCGACTATTCTATCAACTCGTCATTCAGTTTCCGAAAGAGTCAGCTTTCTAGTGTCAATACCGACCAGAATAGCATGGTGGGTACAACAAACGAGGTTCCAATCTCACTTGTCAACAATAGCTTGTTGTCAGGAAAGAAGAATTACGAGAGTGAGTCGGTTGTGCAGCACATTCACTACATGAATGCTGGGCTTCGTGTGTCGCTGAATGTTAATTCTTATGGCCCTCCAAAACCACGTACTAAACCTTATTAAGAAGGTGGTGGGTTAAAATTCGTCTATAGTTAAAATTATGAAGAAATTCCTATTTTCTTTAATACTTCTCTCAACTGTTGTCAGTTCGGTCTATGCCCAGAAAAACATGGTACACCGTGTTAAGTTCGAGGGCATGTTTGGCACCGAAGCACATTCTACCGATGCCAAGTACATGGTTGGTGGCGAAATGGCTTACGAGATGCCAATGTTCGGTAAGAAGAATTGGCATTATACCTACAACTTCCCAACAGTAGGTTTTGCTTTGGGTTATATGAATTTGGCAGGTACCGATTCCATTTCGCATATTGCCTATACTTATCCCTATTTCTTGTGGCCGTTTGTTCACACGCCAATGGTTGCCATTAACTTGCGTGGGGCGCATGGCGTAGGTGCTTATGTCGACTTTGCCAATACCGACACGCATAAGCGTTATTTCCCTTATGTAGGTGTCTACTCGCTAGGGCTTACTGGCGACTTCTTCCTTGGTAAGATGTATGGCAATCCATGGTCGCAATGGCAAATTACGTTGGGTGGTAACCTTACCTTGTTGCACGACGGATTCATTAGTCGCAACACTATGATTATGCTGTTGCCTTATGCCAACTTGGGTGTGAAGTACACGCCAAACGTTTATCCGTTGCCAATTAAGCATCCGGCACGTCCGGTTCGCCACATTTGGGGCATTGAGGGTAGTTTGAACGGTGGCGTTAACCAGTTAAGTGTTTCCGACGACGACAATTATTATCCAACAGGTTCATTGAACGTTGGTCTTTACTATCCGTTCTCTAATGCTTTCCGCATGGGCTTTGGTATCGATGGATTCTTTAATAGCATTTACGATGGTAAGCAGAGGGATGATTTCCACCGCTACAACTTCATAGACGAGGATAAGCTTATCAATAAGATTCGTGGTGGTATCTTCTGGGCTAACGAAGTTACCGTCGAACGTTTCAGCGCAGGTATTCACATCGGTTTCTACCCTTGGAACCCGATAAAGGTGCCAGATTCTGATGACGATGGTTGTGAGTTTAAGAGCAACTTGGAAAAGATACTTTACGAGAAGTTTGTAACCAAGTACAAGTTCACCAAGCACTTCTATGCTACTACCCAGCTAAAGACGCACTTGACTGCCGTTGAAAATTTTGAGGTAGGTATTGGTTACTATATGGCCGACTTCGGTGCTCGTGTTAAGAGTCCATTCTCGCGCATCTCATTTAAGAAGGAAGATCCTAACGAACTCAAGGTCGAGGGTGAAACTTACAGTAAGAAGCCATTCCGCCATAACGAGTTGTTCGATGAATAAAATTAAGAAAGGTGAATCATAGTTCAATTATGGTTCACCTTTCTTATGTTTGTGGCATATTTGAGAATCCAATGAAACAGATTTTTAATCTCATTTTTTTTCTCTGTGTGTTGTCTTTCGTTTCGTGTCAAGACGAGCGCTCAAAGACATCTCCTTTAGAGTTGATGGTTAACGACTATGTTGAAAAACAATTCCCTAATTGGTCCGATTCTATCAGGTCTAAAGAAGATACATTGTGCCTTCATGTTTATTTCTCACATTATGTCGACAATTTTTCTACTCATATAACCGATAGTACTGCGGTTTTAGATGTTGTTGCATCTGTGGGGGGAACAGTTAACCGAATGGTGTATCCCGAGTACATCTTGGTGCCTCCTCTTCCAGCTCTTTTACCCGGAGAAACAATTTCTGATGCGCATATCGAACAGTTTGTGCAAGCAATAAAGAGAGCAGAACTTGAAATATATGGGAAAGAGACTGTTGCGCCTGATTTCAGTGACAATCAAAAGAAATTAAAGTACTATGACGATAGGTGGGTAGATTTACATCATGTAGTAGATAGCCTCAATTTACTTGATCCTGCTTTAATTGGATACACCTATTTTGGACCCGTACAAGTTATTATTTTGGCCAAACGTGACGTAGACCAAAATTTGTTATCTCCATTTCTTAAAGGAGTAAATGTGATGGATCTTCGGCCTAGGTACATCTGGCATAAAAAGAATGAAAAAGAGCAAGATTGTTCGGGTTGGGGCGCATTCAATGTCTATAGTATTGAGTCCGCCGGACATTTCCATCAGATTGGCCATTGTCTAATTGAATGAAAAACATTCTTCATGTGTTATTCTAGTTTTTAGGACCTGTAATCCCCGTTATGTTAAATCCAAAACGAGTTGTCCCTTTCTGCATAGGCAAAAGCAAGTCTCCCACTCTGCACTCGGTTTGAAATGGTTTTTATCTCAAAACCGCACGAACGCTCTGACCGAGGCTGCGGTAGTCGCTGTACCAGTCGACGTCGCCAGCGATGAAGCCGAGGTAGCCCGCGTTGTCCGGGTAGTCCTCGAGGAGCGAAGACGACCAGTAGTAGCCGCTGAGGCCGACGATGCTGAGGTCCGAATCGTTACGGTAGCCGGCGGCGGGCAGGAAGATAGTGGCACCGTTAGACTTAGAGGTGCCCAAGCGGCCGTTCACGCCACTGCCGCTGAAGTCCTCAACCCACTCCCAAGAGCAACCGTCAAGCAACTCTTCTATTTCTTCCCTTGTCGGCATCCTCCACGCACTGCCCCAGTTCGCGGTCGCAGCGTCGTCCTCCGCTTCCAGCACCGTCTTGTTGTCTACGGTGCCATACTTGCTTTTGTTGCAGTATTTGGTCATGCTGTCATCACTGCCCTTGCACCACTTGTAAGTGCTCCAGCTGTACACCTCCTTCGGCTTGGTCTCGCCCCAGGCGAAATAGTCGCCGTATTCGCTCGGCTTGGTGGCACCTACGTTGCAGGTCGCCCACTTGGTGCCGCTTGGCAGGCCAAGGTCAACATAGTCGTGACCTTCCACTTGTCCACTAACGGTCTGTGCGGAACATTCCATTCCTGCAACCATCATCACCAACGCCATCGGTGTGTAGATAACCTTCTTCATACACAAGTTATAAATGAGTTCCAGTTGCGACATTATTTATGCTATAATGCAAAAGATGATGTAGATAAGACTTATAATCGCCCCAATTATGGCCAATGCCATATTCAACACGAGATTCTTTTTATTGTCGAACACCATTTTCTCGTACATTTCCAGCTGTTTCTTATCTAGCGATTTTATTTGTGGAAGGTTGTAGAAGTTCTTTTCCAATATGCATTTATAGGTCTGGTAAATGGTCAACATGATAACAAGTGGCATGATTGTACTAGGACCTGTCATCATTCTATTGTCTTGTGATATAAAGTAGAATGTTGCAATAACGCATAATGCAGTGCCTATTGCTAATGTTGGGAAAAACTTGCTATCTTCCTTTTCGCTTAATGTAAGGAAAAGTTCTAATAATCTACCAGCCTTTTCATTTTCTTCTTTTTCTTCTTCGTATGTTAAGCCCTTACCTATAGCCTGTCTTTTCATCTCCTCGTCTTTACGAAGATAGGCAATGTGTCCAATGTTTTTGTCAGTGCATTCCTTGACTATTTTCCGCAGTTTTGCCGAATCGATGTTTAATTCATCAACATTGTATGATGCTTCTTCTGTGCCCTTAATGGTTAGGTATTCGCTGCTTCTCTTGCCGCTTTTCACCTTTTCAAGATAAGCGTATTGAATGTCTTTCCAAAAATGCATCTTGTTATCTGCAGAAATGAAAATTCCCGAATCGTCTATCTTTATGTAATCGCTAGATAGTGCTTCCCATAAAAAGAGTACTCCAAAAAATCCTCCAATTAAGATGATGAATGCCATTTTGGGGTATGTATCTGCATTTTTAAATAGAATGAACGAGCCTGCTAATACCACGCTTGCACCTATGAAATATAACAGCCTGGTTAGAGGCTTCATGCTGATTATGTGTTCGTTGTAAACTCCCATATTTATTGTTTTTCGTTATTACAGTTTATATCTAATCTTGCAAAAATTGTGCCATGACACTCTCCCCTTTAGGCATTTAGTGATAAAACTCACTTTGTACAAATCTATCAAAATATGCAATTGCCAAAAAGTCCTATTCAGTTCCTAAAATTTAATAGCTTGTATATTATGTAAATAGCTAACTTGTGCCTCGTTTATAATGATTATGTTTGAAGAAAATACCATGAAAGAAAAGCGACTAATGGCGTTATGTTTCGGACTAATGTTTTTCATTCCTGTGGCGTTCTCCGTTACGGGTACAAAGACTTTGTTGCTGAAACTTAACAATGCGGATGCCATATCCGTCAATTTGGCCGATGTGCCCCAGTACTGGGTGCAAGGCGATTATCTGTACCTTAAAACTACTACCGAAGTGCAGAAATTCAACGTGGGTTCGGTTCAGGAAATCGTCTTTGCTGAAACCGCCTATTCTTCGTCTGTAAAGATGGAAAACGAGGCTGTCGTGGTTTTCCCCTCCTTGGCTACCGACCATGTTTATGTGAAAGGTGAAGTGGCTGTTAACGATGTGACTGTTTATGCTGCCGATGGTAGGCCCATGCCTTTGGTTGCCGAAAGCCAGGCCGATGGCATAATGGTAAATGTTTCTGCGTTTCCCCAAGGTATTTATCAAATCTTGCTAGGTAGGCAATCTTACAAGTTCATTAAGGGCATAACAGAAAAGAAATGACTATGAATAAGAGATATTGTAACCTTCTGTGCGCATTGGGTATGGCTACATGCCTTAATGCCCAAGTAACGGTAGAGCTTGACCATAAAACAGTTACGCTACCCATTGAAGATGTTGACCTTTTGCAGTCTGACACGTTAGTGCAGTTGCTAAACATCTCGGTTCCTTCTTCACGGATTATATCTACGTCGAAAGCCATTGAGGTCGATAAGCTAGACTTGAAAAATGAGAAACAGAATGCTTTCAACGTGCTGAACGATATGACCTTAAAGAAGAGTGATAATGACGGTTTGCAAGCCGATGTTTCTATTGCTTTAGACAACCAGTCTTCGGCAACTCTCGTCTTACCTTTTTTAAGTAGTGTGGCGTCTTTAGTGCCAACGTTTAGCACCACGGGCGCTTACATCTTCGTCAACGACAAATTGTGGCACGATGGCGATAAGGTCAATTTTACTGAACCTGTAAAGGTGAAGGTCGTGTCTTTTAACGGCGATGTGCGCACCTACCAAATTAGTGTGACTAAAACAGACTTCCCTCTCGTTGAAATCAAATCTGCGGACAGATCCATTGGCAAAGACTGGGCGGAAGGCACCCTAACCATTGATGGGGTGGTTACCGATGGAATGAGTGTAAAGGGAAAGGGTAGTCATTACTATTTTGGACTTAAAAACAATTATGCCCTAAAGTTTGGCGACAAGAAGAGTCTGCTGAACATGACGAAGAACAAGCGCTGGCTGTTGTTTGCCAACGAGAGCGATAACACGTTGTTGCGTGCCGACATTGGTTATTGGTTGGCTGGGCAACTTGCCGACGGTAGTTGGACGCCTGCCGCTAAACCGGTCAACTTGTCGGTCAATGGCTCTTTCCAGGGCTGTTACACGTTAGTTGAGCAACCACGCATTTGCAAAGGCCGTTTCGAAGATGGCGTTCTTCTTTCTGTTGAGCAAGAAGCCGACTATGGCGATGATGTGTTCCGTTCCAAAATCAGTAACACGCTCTTCGTCTTCGAAGATCCTGAAACAGGGGCAAAGGGCACCATGCTAGTCAAGACCAAAGACAAGATCGACAAGTTTGAGAAAGCGTTGGCTGCCGAGAATTGGACAGAGGTTGAAAAACTGGCCGATTTGAAGTCGTTTGCCAACTGGTTGGTGATTAACGAGATTGCTGCAAATGCCGATGCTTTTGTTTCCGACACTTACATTCACGTTAGTGCCGATGGTAAAATAGCCCTTTTACCGGCTTGGAACTTGAAGAAAGCCTTTGGCTGCGAAAACGATGCCTACAACGTGTTTGTTGCCGAACAAACACCATGGATTGGTCAACTGCTGAAAAGCAAGAACTTTGTGGCTCTGGTTAAGGAACAATATGGCAAGGTGAACCAAAAGGCCCTCGAAACCTACATTGAACAGCAAGCTAAAGGCTTGAAGCTTGCGGCTATTGCTAACAATGCCGTTTGGAAAAACCTGGTTGCAGAGTCTTATGGAAAACGTGCTGCCAATGCCTACGATAATGAAACTGAACGATTGAAGAAATGGGTGAGCAACCGTTTGATGTGGCTCGACTCTCAATGGTAATTCCCTCCTCAAACGACTAATAAAAAACGATGAAAAGAACTTATCTCTATATAGCAATGTTGCTTTCCTATGTGGCAGGCAATGCGCAAACCGTTGACGTCGATGGCTTGAACATGCCTATCGACCTCAACGCTGTCGACACCCTTTTCAACGATGGTGAGAATCAGAACTTGCGTCTTTCTTATCCCATTGGCAGTGTTAAACGCATCACATTCAAGAAACAAGATGCTCCTAATTTCAGCAAGGCCGACAAGGCGACTAACGGAAACGAACTGAAACGTGTCTTCTTTACTCCACAAGCCAACAAGGGACTTGTTCTCGAAACGGTTGAGGCTGTGAAAGACGGTAATACCTTCAGTGTTTTCATTCCTTATCTTACCGATTTCAGCCAACTTAAAGCCTCTTTTGTTGCAACCGGTAAGGTGTGGAGTGAGTCTGTCCCCCAGAAAAGTGGTGTTACGGCAAACTCGTTTGTCAATGAGGTCACCTACAAGGTGGTCTCAACCGAAGGCGACATACAAACCTATAAGGTTAGGGTTTATAACAGCAACTTGCCTGTGCTGACGCTGAATGCGGTGGGCGAGGTTCCGTTGAAACTGTGGACCAATGCGGTAGATGCTACTCTTGTTACCGCCGACCATAAGGCGGTTGTTACGTTCAACACCCAGGCCAAGGCTAAAGGTAGCCGCTATTCGTTGTTGAATAAAAGGTCGCTCAACCTTAAAACCGAGAGTAAGGTCGACTTGCTGGGCATGGGTAAGAACAAGCGTTGGGTGTTGTTCTCAAACAAGCAAGACGCGACTATGTTGCGTACGCACCTTGCACTAGCCGTGGCTAGGCAACTCGAAGGCATGGCTTGGACACCGACCGAAGAACCGGTTGAGTTGGTTTTGGGGGGTAGGCACATGGGCACCTATTTCCTTTGCGAACAGGCACGTGTGGGGAAAGACAGGGTGAATGGTAGTAGCTTGTGGTCACTTGCAACTTCGGCCGAGGTGGGCGAGGTCGCTTTCAAGACCAACCACACGAACCTTACGTGCGTGTTGGAAGATGCGTCCGACGATTTGACGGCTGAACAGGTCGCTGAAATATCGGGCAAGGTCAATTCGTTCGAAGATGCTTTGTTCTCTAATTCGTTTACCGATGCTAACAGGGGGTACCGTCAGTTGATAGACGTAAACAGTTTCGTTGACTGGGTAATTGCTAACGAAGTGATGAAGAATGCCGATGCGGCTAGTAATGCCCTCTTCTTTATAACTGCCGATGGCAAGATTGCTATGGGACCTGTTACCGATGCCGAAGATTTTGCGGGTAACAATGCCCAGCCTGCCGAAGGTTTTGCCGTGGTAAATGAAGGATGGATAAACCGCCTGATGCAAGATCCTTATTTCGCCGACTTGGTGGATGAACGGTTTGCCGAGGTGAAGGCCAAACTAAAGAACGAGGTCGACGAAACTCTGGCGTCGGGTAGGGCAGACCTGGAATTCAGCAACATTGCCAACGAGGCGCTTTGGGACGTTTTTGGAATGGGGGACGAATCTTTTGCACAACGCCAGAATGCTTATGGCAAGGCTGTTGATGAGTTGGCTGGTTGGATGGACAAACGCATTAAGTGGTTGGAACAGGCGTTTTCTGCCGAAGCAAGGCTAGCTAAACACGACACGCCAACCGCTATGAACGAGATGAAGTCGTTTAAGCTGGCTAAACAGAAAAACGGTGGTGCCTTGCTGGAAGACTGCACGGCAACCATAACGAACGATAGTGTAAAGATTTTCGTACCTTACCTTGTTCAGTTCAACCTTGTTCCCGATTTTGAGGTCGCTTCTGGTGCCAAGGTTTATGCCGAGGGTGCAGAACAGACGAGTGGCTCTTCTTCGGTCAGCTTCCTTAAACCTGTTACCTATAAGGTGGTGGCACAGAATGGCGACGTAAGGAGCTACAAGGTGTGCATCTACAACAGTGGCATTCCGGTCATCTACATCAACACGCCTAATGGTACGGCTATCAATAGCAAGGAAAACTGGGTGACCAATACCGATATTGACATCTACCTTAAAGACGGCTACCTCGACTACACTTCGGGTGGCTCTAAAGCAAACATAAAAGGCCGTGGCAACTCCACTTGGGACGCAACAACCGAGAAACGCCCCTATGCCGTTAAACTTAACGAGAAGGCCAAGCTGTTGGGCATGCTCGCACACAAGCGTTGGGTGCTTATGGCTAACTATTACGATGCCACTTTCTTCCGCAACGAGTTGGCGAACTATCTGGCCAAGAAATGTACCAACCAGCAGTGGAGCCCTAGCGGTTACAATGTGGAATTGGTGCTGAACGGCGTGCACAAGGGTAACTACTATTTCTGTGAACAGGTGCGCGTGTCAGACGTCCGTTGCGAGGGCGACTATCTGGTCGAGGCGGACCGTAAGGCTAACGCAGGACAGATTAAGGGCGTTAGGAGTGGCAACTACTTCAACGTGAAAGACCCTGAAGTCGGCAACAATAGCCAAGACTTGCAGAAGGTGAAATCTATTCTCGACAATTTCGAGAATACGCTCTATGGGGCTAACTTCCTCGATGCCGACAAGGGCTACAAGAAGTTGGTCGACTTGGAAAGTTTTGTGGATTGGTATTTCATAAAGGAACTTAGCAAGGACTACGACGGCAATATGTTCACCAGCTGTTACTGCCACATTATGGCAGACGGCACCATTAAGATGGGACCTATTTGGGACTTCGACCTGGCTTTCGGTGGTAATCCGTTTGAAAAACTGATGGGTGGATTTGGTGGCACCAACTATGCGTGGTATAACGAACCCGACGGTTACCACATTGCCGATGCCGACTGGTTTGTGCAAATGTGGAAAGACCCTGAATTTGTGGCGCTCTTGCGTAAGAAGGTAGATGCCATGTTGGCCGACATTGACGACATTATGGACTACATTGACGAAAACACGCGTCTGCTCACTCTTTCTGCTTCGGCTAACAAGGTCGGCTTCTCAAAGTCATCTGGCGGTATGGGTGGCTTTGGCGGATTCGGCGGTTTTGGTGGCTTCGGAGGCTTTGGCGGATGGGGTGGCGGCGGTGGAAACACCACGCCAGAAACTACCAAGACCTATGCTGAAGAAATGCAGGTCATTAAAACCTTTTTAAGGGAACGCCTGCTTTGGATGCAGCAAGATTTGAAAAACAAGTAACGAATTCCTACAATTCAAAGAAAATCCCCAAGTTTGAAAGCTCTCTCAAACTTGGGGATTTTTTATTGATAACTTGGTTTGGCTTTAAAGGGGGAAAGGTGTCAATCAACGTAGTCGTCTTCATCTTCATCCAAAGCAACCCTATAGTCTCCGATAAGTTAAATCATTTGACAGAAATGCCAATCATCACTGTCTCGGTTTCAAGATTGTTCCAAACAGAGTGTGGAATGTTTCCTTCTACAAGAAACGATTCGTTTTTATGGATAATCACTTCTTTGTCTCCAAGCAACACCTTTGCTTCTCCTTCCACAACAATAAAGAGGTGGTTGTGTTCGTGGGTGTGTTGTTCGGTTGGCCCTCCGCCGTTCAGTGTCATGTAGGCTATTGCCCCGTCAATAATTTCACCCATAGCCCCAAACAGAGGCTTTGCTTCAAAGTTGACATGTGCGGGCGGCGTTATAAAACCTTCTTTCATGTTGTTAAGTTCTTAAATCGGTTATACTTATAGTTTTTCTATATTTCAAATATACTAAATAATAACCTTTTTGCTTGGTATATGCCTATAGTTTCCGTTAGGTTATAATTATAAAACCATTAATCAAAAGTCTTTTAAGACTTTCATAGATTCTTAGCTTAAAAACACAAAGTCATTATCTATAGCAATTGATTCGCTTTTTCAAATTCATTCTTAAGCATAAATTTAGAAAAAAGATTTATTCTCATATCGACAATTTTTCAAGCTACACGAGAAAAAGCTATCGGCAGTGAGCGTGTCCTCACTTTGCCGATAGCTTGAACTAGTAATTTATATATTAAGAGTTTAACTGTTATCGATACACGGTAAACTTTATGGTTTTACCATCGTTCTTCTTCACGAAGTAGATGCCTTTTGGTAAACGCATGCCGTTAAGGGTGCTAAGGACCGTATTGGTAGAGTAGTCACCAATTACCTTAACCTGCCCTACCACAATGCCATAAATGTTGTAGATAGGTACCTCGCAAGCGGCGTAGTCTGTTGGAATTGAAGCTGCAGAAGTAAATTCGCCATCGGGCAGAATGAATTCTATTCTGTCTATATTGGCATATCCTCCGGTAATGTAAAGTTTCATAATGTGTTTGCCCACTTCTATGGTTCCTGTCATACCATCAATGGTGGTATAGGTGTCCCAATCCTTCCCTTGTGGAATTTCCATAGTGTCGCTAACTACACTTCCGTCAATAAATAGGCGGAAACCAGAGTGCTCTAAACCCGATGAAACTTTAGCGCGAAACTTGTAAGCCGATGTCTGTTGCACGTCGATGGTATATTCCAACCATTCTCCTGTAGCCGTGTAGCCAAGGGCATAGCCGTCTGGCGCATCTTCGCCACCTAGTGGCACAATATCAACGCCATCTTCACGGTATGCGCCGCCTTCGTTCACAAAATCTTTATCGTAGAATGAAACGTTTTGTCCGCCAAGGTCATAGTCTTCCATTTCAACAATGCCGGGCAGACTGTGTTCTTTGAGAGGTTCTTGTGGAACAATCTGCGAGAAGTCTGGCAAAGGTATTTCCTTAATGTCGAGTAAGAACTTGTAGGGACCTTCAATTCCCGCGTTTTCCATCACAAAGCTCGAATGCCCATCGTTGTCGCTTTGGGTGTAGCTGCCGCACTGGTTACAGGCAACGCCGTTTGGTGCACGGTTGTAGACGTTGTGGCTGACATCGAAACCGCTTGAACCTTCGTCGAGATAGATAGGAAGAACCCAGTAGTCGGCATATTTCGAAGCCGAAATGTCGGAAATGTAGTTGTACTGAATCTCACCTTTCGAACCTTGGTTCGATAGGGTATAAATCGGGCCGCAGTCTGCCAGTAGCTGAGACACATGGTGAATGCGGTTCCAGTTTATGCGGTTGTGGTCCATTGCCGTTTGTTGCTTGGTCCAACCAAAGCCGACTGAAATACCAGAATAGTTGGCGTATGCCACCTCGTTATGCTCAATGAGCACGTCGCGCGGATAACCGGCTCCAATGCCCACTGCTCCCTGTATTTCGGTGGTGACGTGGTGAATGTAGTTGTTCTTAATGGTGTCGCGGGTGCATATCTCTGCCTTGTTGGTTGGGTTGTAAGGTATGTGTATCTCGGTTAGCGAGTCTTGC
This sequence comes from Paludibacteraceae bacterium, assembly GCA_024401645.1. Lineage (GTDB taxonomy): Bacteria > Bacteroidota > Bacteroidia > Bacteroidales > Paludibacteraceae > Physcocola. The sequence continues at coordinate 31,879 of JAKSKR010000014.1, forward strand.
GAATATTTGCCAATCATTACGCCTGTTCCTCCAAGATCGGTAAACAAGTTACCCTCAATGCGGTCGTCATTGGTTCCCGATACAAAGTCGAGTCCCGTTGCGGCCATTTGTGAAAATACGTTACCGGTAAGCTTAATGTGGTGCGCATTCTCTACGCGGACACCTGCTTCGGGGCGCCATAGCAAGAACTTGTTGCTGCCTAGCACACCGTGTTCTTCAATTACGTCTATGTTATACATGCCGGCTTGCAGGTTTAGGAAACCCTCGTTGCTCGGACGCATAAAGGTGGTGTGGGCAAAGGTTAGTCCTTCAAAGCTCATGTAGCCCACCTTGCTGTCGGTGCTTTTGCCCTGAATGCTGAACAAGGTGCTCAAGTTTGGAGCAGCTACAATGGCTGTTTTCATGTTCTCGCCATCGCGAGCCTTGTAGTAAAGGGTGTTGTTGGTCTCGTCGAGGTACCATTCGCCTGGGGCATCAATGAACTCGTAGGCATTTTCTAGGTAGAAGACTTGTTGTCTAGGCGGATTACTCATAAACGCAACGCCCAACATAGGGTATTTACGTCTGAACAGACGTGTGCGTTCCGGATCACGCGGTATCAGTTTAGTGGTGTTCCCGTTTACTTGTTTCTTCTCAAGGCGAAGCACGTTGTCCGACCAGGCAATCATAAGGTGTATCTCCACCTTGTCGAAGTTTTTCCAGTCGCTTATGTATTGGCTGGGAACGTCGAAGGCACGCCCAAAGGTATCTACCTTGGTTAGGCGCACAAAGTCGTGGTTGCCGTTCGCATCTACGTTTGGGTAGCAAGCGCGTACGGCTTTCTTTCCGTTCACGTATAGTTGGCGGAATCGTGTGTCAACGCCCTTCGCACGCCATATGTTTTTTTCTTCGTCATAAAGTTCCCAATTTTCAATGGGCACCGCTCCTGTAATTAGCGGATGTTCGTTAGGGTAGTTCACGTAACGTACATAATGGCCGTCCTTACCACCGTCTTCTATCCCGAAACTTAAGGTACTAGTTAGCTGATAGGTACCCGCACGCATGCAGACTACTACATCTCCTTTCATGTTGGCGTTGGCTACCCTTACGGCCTTCTGTGCCTTGGCAAGGGTCTTGAACGGAGCAGAGAAAGAGCCTTCGTTGTTATCGCTTCCAGAAGGGGATACGTAGAAAGTCTGTTGGTTCTTCGAGTCGTCGTAGAGGTTTATCTCTTGTTGGGCAAATGCGTAGGTTGGTATTGCCAACAACATAGCTAATAGGGCATTGCGGAAATGTGACAACACTCCTTCTGTATTTTCTTTGTAGTCCTGTCTCATGTTATACTCGTGTTTTTTTGTACTAGACGTTATTTAACCCCAATGTTTAGTTGGTAAAGAGTCTGTGCAAAAATAGTGTTATAGCTACTGCTTTAGATGTAAAAAGACGGCAATGCAAGTGGAAAAAAACATCAAAAACGTCTCAATACACCCAATAAACAAATAAGACAGCGACCAATTGCTTAGCCGCTGTCTTTGTTATGTGGGTTTGGGTTAGGTTTTATTTTACAACCACTTTCTTAACCGTGTTGCCAACCTTCACAAGGTAGATGCCCTGTGTTGGCAACTGAATTCTGTTCTCCATTTCTGGTATGGCCACCATCTGTTTCAACACGCGTCCGGCAATGTCTGTTACAACTACGTTGCTGCGTTCAGCAACGGCAACATAAACGGTGCCGTCGGCTGTTGGGTTAGGGTAGAGCAATGCGTCTTCGGCATTGTCGGCAATGGTGCTGTTACAGCGATGACAGTCTCCCCCTACGGGCACCTACTATGCGGTGACGGGCAACGGCGTGATGGCAGAGAGCAGTGATGGTGTTGGTACCCCTAATTTTGTTTACAAGATGATGTTTTTCAATAAGATTGGTGTTGAGTGTTGTGTAAAACTCATTGAATTTTGTTATTTTTGCTTAAATTCAAAGTTTTAACTTATGTGTGTTACTGGAATAGCATTATCGAAATACATTAACTTCTATACCGACTTCGCATTCAAGAAGATATTTGGTACAGAGGCTAATAAGGACTTGCTTATCAGTTTTTTGAATGGTCTTTTCAATTTCGAGGGCGATTCCGTCATTGTGGACGTCATCTATCTTAATAGCGAGCAACTAGGAGAGAGCGCACAAGAACGCCGCGCCATCTACGATGTGTACTGCAAAACAGAAAAGGGAGAACGGTTCATCGTTGAAATGCAGAAGGCGCAGCAAGACAATTTCCGTGACCGCGCCCTCTACTATTCCTCCTTCGCAGTCCGCGAGCAGGGCGTCAAGGGCTCGAAGGGCAGACCATGGGATTACAGACTGGCACCTGTTTATGTGGTGGGCGTGCTGAATTTTGAATTGGAAGACGGGAAAGAAGACAAATACATTACACACGTCAAACTGAAAGACGATGACAACAAGGTGTTTTCCGAAAATTTGAATTTTGTGTTTTTGGAAATGCCAAGGTTCACCAAGAAGGAAACCGAGTTGGAAACGTTCTTCGACAAGTGGCTTTTTGTCCTGAAAAACCTATATAAATTAGAAAGCATGCCAACAGCACTAACAGAAGGCATTTTCAAAAAACTTTTCGAAGTGGCAGAAATTGCATCCTTCACGGCTGACGAGCGCTCCAACTATGAAGAAAGTTTGAAAAACTTTTGGGACCTGAGTAACTGTCTTGACACTGCGGAACGAAAAGGTAGGGAAGAAGGACTTGCTGAAGGTTTGGAAAAAGGTGAGGCAATTGGTTTGGAAAAAGGTGAGGCTATTGGTTTCGAAAAGGGCGAGGCAATCGGTTTGGAAAAAGGTGCAATGAAAACAAATCTTGAGAATGCCCGCAAAATGAAAGAACGTGGTGCTGACTCAAAATTTATTAGTGAAGTCACCGGACTTTCTATTGATGAAATTGAAAGATTGTAATCATTATTCATAAAGCGGGAGACCTGTCCTGCTTTTTTTATTCTATTTTATCTTTTATTTCTGCTTTGTAATAAATAAAAACATTCCAAGGATTATGGCGACTATGAAAAGCTGACGCCAAACAGAATAAACGAGATTTAGAATCAGCCTTCGGGCTAATTTTATTGTTTTATAGCGTTATTAGGCTATATTTGCAGATATAATTAATAAATTAGACGTTTACAAATATGGTTCATTTATATTCCACATATCTATATTTGTACCTAAAAGTCACTCTGTCAAGTATGAATATATGAAGAAATTTATATACACACTGGTAACATTGCTGGTGATTTGTGGATCTGGGTGCTCTGCGAAAAGGGAAATGGTATCTAACGGCAATAATATGGTAGAAGGCAATACCGATATTGAGTTTTGTTGGTATTATTATGATTTTACACTTTTTTGGGAGGGGAATGAACCAGATGCTCTTATAGTTCAAAAAGAAGAAATAGTTAAGTTCATCAATTCATACCCAGACGCAGTGTTCGAAATCAGTGGTCATACTGACAGCAGGGGGAATGAAATATATATCAAAAAAATGTCTCAAAAACGGGCAGACATATTAAGGGATGATTTAATCCGTAGAGGGGTAGACCCACACAGACTAAGATCGGTGGGGTATGGTAAGGAGAGACCAATTGTTGAAAATGCCCTGACTGAAGAGGAGCATGCGCAAAACAGACGTACAGAAATCAGATTTTTAAAGTGAGGCATTTTCATGAATAACATTATTTTTGTAGGAAAAACTGGTGTCAAATCAACATTCTTATTATAATTAAGGAGAAAAGGAGATTGTCGAGAGTGATTGGACTATTAGGATATACACTAATTCAAAACATTTGTATTTTCCTATTATCGTTGCCCTATCATATTTTCTACCACGAATACTGGAATGTCAAGTATATCCTCTAAACAAGTGTATAAGACATTTGTAAATTAAGTAACTTTACAAAGAAACAACTAAAACAAACCTCAATGTTGCGTTTTACATTTATTCTTCTCTTCCTTGTCTCTCTCTTCTGCAGAAGCGAAAAAGAGTCCAACTATTCATGAAAATGTAGATTATTGCGTAAACAAAATAACAGAAGTTCTCGGCCAGAAATATGATTCGTTGTTGATTTATACACATACGGGAACACATTACTTAATTATAACTAACGAATATGAGCGAATCAACGACACACTAAAAGCTCTAAAAATCTACGACGCCCTAAAAATCAATGAAATCGTTGTCATACAAGAGGTTAACCCTGATTATTCATTCAAAACAGACTCTATGTATGCATCAATTTACTATAACAAAGACATTTTTTCCCATTTAAGCGAAGTTGGAATCATGAGGCACCCCGAGAACCGTCATCCATGGGACATTATTGCATTTGTAGAAAAAGGCAAACTAAAACTAAAGACTTGGATACCTTATCATCAGAGTCATGGAACAGCTTCCTTATTTGTAAATTTTTGTCAATCAGCCTTAATGCTACTTTATTCGATTGAGGGCCAATAGCAAACTCACTTGTAACCTATAAAGCCTAGCCCATTATTCAATTGATTTTGAAGATTGAATAAAATAACAATGGATGCTTACCAATATCAGTATCTCGTCACCATTATATAGTCCTGCTTCTTCCACAAATTCTTTGACGGTGAACAGTTGAATTGAGTCTCTGCCATTATAGTATATCTGTAAAGTCAGAGACTTATCCTCCGGTTCTGTCGAATATGAAGGATTTGTGAATAGTGTGGTAAGCAATATGTAAAGAATCAGCTTTCGCATGTTTGTTATTTACGAAAGTAAATATAGCACAATAACTTGTTTATTCATACAAAGTCGAGTCTTTTGTGGATAACAAGTCAGACAAACATATCTAACTGTATGCTTTTACTGCTTCTTTAAGCCCCTTCTTAGCCGCGTGTTCGTACCAATAGATAAAAGCCCTGTAATTTCTGTTATTTTAAATCCATACAACGGAAAGGCATAAAAAAGGGTGACTAAAAGTCACCCTAAATGAGGCCAGTCGGACTTGAAGTTATCGCGTCGCATTATCATTCAATGCAAAAACACATAAAATGTCATAATTTGGCACAATGTTTCAGTTTTTAAATCGTCATCCGACAGCGAACTAATCGTTTTTAGTTGTTATACAAGCTATTGCCTTTCTAAACAATAGAGTATGTCTCGATTGGCTTATGCGTGCATTTCAATATCGTACCAATCGTCTTCTTCTGAAACAATCCACTGAAGACCACGGCGGCGTTCGATGACGAGTGACGGATTGAGGTTGCCGATTTTAGCAGTCTTGTTAACATATTTGTTGTTGATAGCCCAGTTGTATCTGTAATATAGATCGAGCAAATCAAGAATTTCTTCTGTGTCGCGAAGTTCACATTTTTCAATAAAGTCATCTAAAGTCTTGCAATCATCGAAGAAGAAGTTGACAGCTGCGCTGCAATCGCACATCTGACCACCGTTAGAGATGTCGTCAACCAAGCCCAAAGCCCATGCAAGAGACCAGTATGCTTCATAAGCCCAGTCCATGTCGTAAAGATCTTGTTGGGTGTAGGTTCCATCCATGATTCTTCTTTCTTTCTCGTTGAGCTCGTCAGAAAGGCCTAGTTTTTCAATGAGTGGACCAAAGAATTCAAGACTTTCCTTATAGTTGTTATTGTTAATGTCGCATGAAACCTGAATAACAAGTAAGCTAGCTAATGCACGACGGCAGATAACTTCTTTGTCTTTCAAGGTGACTTCGTCGTCGCTCCATTTAGTTCTGATGTTAGTTGGAGCTGTAATGCCACATTCAGTGAGGAAGTTGTTGTTCATGTCTTCGCGAGCTTTCAAAAACTCTTCAATGGTGTTATATACTTCACCTTCTTCGTCATCTTCCTCGTCGTTTTCTAGTTCTGGGAAATTTGACTTTACTTGTGCAACAACTCCGTTGTACATATTCTCGTCGAAAGCCAAGTCATGAAGCTGTCCCTTCTGAACACCGAAGAAGAATACTTCATTTGGTGTACTCAATTTGAACATTGCTTCCAACTCATTGTCTTCTTTGGCAAACAAGTAGCCGTAAGAAACTTCTGAATTTTCAGCGTCAGCCTTTTCAATTCTTCCATTACCAAGCAGATAGTTTATAGCTGTGCTTGTTATGTTATTTTTCAAGTCTGTGTTGTTGATAAGATTTGTTTTCATATTTATTAAGAAAATTATAGTTAATCTTTTTACAAATGTAATGTAATTTTTTGTTTAATGAATCTTTTGTCGATAATAATAATGGATGGATTAACGATTTTTATTTTGACGAAGGTAGAAGCTGTCGCTACATTGTAAATCGTTCTTCTTTGACATAATTACATCGGCTTTTTTTGATTCTGTTTTATTTTTTTTGATACTGCAAAGTTAAGTGAATTGTGCATGCGAAAAAAAGAGCAAATGTGCGTTAAAAATAAGCAGATGCGAACAATTTCGTTAACAGAACTGTAAAATCTTGAATAGGGAAGTGGTGTGTTTGCGTTTATTGAACAAGAAACGGAGCCTCAATGTTGAAAAGCAACACTAAGATTTTATATGTTATAGTAACAAAGCCCCAACTTGGTAAAAGTCAGGGCTTTGTTTGGTTTTGTGGTTGACAGCTTACTTCACAACCACTTTCTTAACCGTGTTGCCTACTTTCACAAGGTAGATGCCCTGTGTTGGCAACTGAATTCTGTTCTCCATTTCAGGTATGGCCACCATCTGTTTCAGCACACGTCCGGCAATGTCTGTTACAACCACATTGCTGCGTTCTGCAACGGCAACATAAACGGTGCCGTCGGCTGTTGGGTTAGGGTAGAGCAATACGTCTTCGGCATTGTCGGCAATGGTGCTTTCAACTGTTGTTAGGTCGCCCTTCATGCCAACGCAGGTAACGTCGTCAATTTCAAGGGTACTGCTGCTGTTAACAGCGTTCTTAATCTGCCAGCTGAACTTAACAATGTCGCTCTTGTCAAGGTCCATCTTGTTGTCGCCCCAATCCGATGCCTGCTTCAAGCTGCTCCAGCTAATGCTGGCAGTCTTCCAGTCGGTGCTTTCGCCAACCTTGGTGCTGTGGTAGTCTTCGTCATCCACGGCCTTCATTTCGGCGCGGAATTCGTGTGCGGTACCACGGTACTTATAGGTTATTTTCTGGCAGTCGGTAAGGTCCATGCTGGTTTTGTCTTTGGTAAGGTACATTTCTATACCGCAATATGGAGCTCCCATCCAACCGTCGCCTGGCCACTCGTTGCCCATCTTTATGCTTGCCTTAATAACGCCGTTCTGCGCCAATTGGCTAGCTTCGGTGATGCTTGAATGTGGATTTGCGTTCTTGTTGGCATCGGTAAATACGTCCCAAGAGCCTCCCCAACGGGTAATGATGTTGTTGTCTTCGCAGTCGTCAATCAAGCCCGGATCGGTATAACCTTCAGGGTAAACGGTAATCTTAACACTCTTGCTCAATTCGTCTTCACCGTCGCTAACGGTAAGTTCAAACACATAGGTGCCAACGTTCAAGTTGCTAACCTTGGTCTGTGTGGCATTTGCGCTGGCAATTTCTGCACCGGCAGGACCCGATGTCTGTTTCCAGGTGTACTTGTAGTTGCCGCTACCGCCATCGGCTGCCCCCATTAGGGTTGTGCTGTTCTCTGGCAAGTAGAAGGTCTTGTCGCTACCCATGGTAAGGGTAAGGTCTTGCATGCCGCTCAAGATGGTTGGCTTGAAGTTAATCCAGTTCTTGGCAACGCCCAAAAGGTATGCGCCGTTTTCGGTCATGTCGTTGTCGTCCCAGTCTGCAACCTTGAAGACGTCATCTTTGAGGATTGACCACTTCGAATCGTCGCCGCCCTTGTTACTCATTGACCAGAAGCAGTTGATGAGCTTACGGTCTTTATAGATGTTAATCAGTCCGCCGTCGTTCTTGCTCCAGTTCAAACCCCATTCGGTTACCACGATTGGCACGCCGTTGTTCCAACTGTTCTTGCCGTTCCAGTCGCCTTGGTGGCCAAATTCTACGTAGCCGTGCCAAGTGTAGGCAATGTTGCTGAAACCCTGGCCAGCGGCCGTAACGTTATCGGGCTCGCGTGACCATTGGGTTGAACCCACAATGATGATGTTGTCGTCGTCAATCTTTCTAATGACAGGAATGATGTCTTTAGCATACTCAACAACAGTGCTGTTGCTGGTGGTTGGTTCGTTATAGATTTCGTACATCACGTTCGGATATTCGCCCCACTTTGTAGCAAAGTAGGTGAAGAAGTCCTTTGCCAAGTCGTTCCAGTGGTGTGCATTGTGCTCGTGGAAGTCGATGATGACGTAGATGTCGTTCTCAATGGCCGCCTTAACCATTTCGTCTACCATGCCGCGCACATAGTCTGGGCGGTGCAGGTAGTTGTCTTCGTTCCAAGTGGCATCGTGGTTCTCCCAGGTGTTGTCGCCCGGTGCAATTGAAACCGGAAGACGGATGATTTGAATGTTGTATTTCGATACGAGGAAGTTCACGTTCTCTTTGGTCCACCACATAGGTGCCGAACAACTCCAGAAATAGCTCGGACCCATCAGGCTGATTTTGTTGCCACTTTGGTCGCAAACGGCGCCGCCCTTGGTGTTGAGCTTGCCGTACTTGCTAACCACGAACTCTTGTTTCTTGGTTGGCTTGGCAATCTTAACGTTTATGTTCTTCTTAACGTCGCCAACGGTAACGGTCACAATGTCGGTGCCAAAGCTGCTTGCCTTATACACACCGTCTTTTGCATTACCTGACCATGTGGTGTTGGCCGCTAGCTGTTGGCCATCGGCATTAAAGGCTCTGGCAATTATGCTTTGGCTTTCGCCAGGCATTATTTCTATCTTGCTTGGTGTTGTTTTTACTTCAGTTACGGTTTTGTTGGTAGCGCTTGTCTTCTTCAGTAAGAAGTAGTCAATGTTCAAGCCGGTACCCATGTTCACAGCCTTTAAGGTCTGTTTGCCTTCCTTAAAGTAGAAAAGTGCGCTCTGCTCAAAGTCGAACTCTGGCCAGTTGTTCATTGGCAGTTCCCACCACTTCTCGCTGCCAAGGTTCGCCTCGGTGTTGAAAATGGCATAATCGCCGTCACCATTCTCCATCCTCAACTGACCTGGCTTTCCGGCTAGGTATTTGAATGAAATTTGGTAAAGGCCTTCACTCGGAATGTTTACCTCGTAGGTTAGAACTTCGCCGGCTTCGTCGAAATAGCCAACGCTTTTCTTTTCATTTTCTAGGATTATGTCTGTCTTCAAGCTTTTGGCATTGGCGTAACTTTCCGCCTCAACCTTAATCTGTGCCTGAACGCCGGTAGACAATAGCATACCAACTGCCGACAAGAATAACCCTTTCTTCAAAGAGTCTTTCATGGATTTTCTTATATTACCTTTTTATATAGTATTAGAAACAATAGCTACATTTTAGCTTACAGAAGTTGTTTGACGAGTCAAACAACTTCCTGCTTATAGCTCAAACATCACTGTCTTTTTGTAAACCCTCGCAAATATACCTATAAATATGCTTTTCGCAAAGGTGCATCTGTTAAATTTTTCATGGTCAAGGTCTTGCTAATAAGTAGGGTGGAAGGAATTAAGTCGCACTATTAGTCCTTCACCCTGCAATCTTTCAGGTGTTTCACGGGTCCGTGTCCCTTGCCTTGCTCAATGTCCTTGCCAGCCTCAATGGCTTGGTGCAGGTAGGCGTGTGCATTGTAGGTGGCAGCGTTAAGGCTGTCGCCAAGGGCTAGGCGAGTGGCAATGGCGGCAGAAAGTGTGCATCCCGTCCCGTGCGTGTTCTTGGTGTCAATCTGTTGGCTGTGTAGCACAAGCGGTTGGTCTTCGCCTGCAACGAAAAGCATGTCGACGCTGTCTTTCGTCTCAAGGTGTCCGCCCTTCATCAGCACGGCTTGGCATCCGCTTTTCATTATCTCTTTGGCAGCTGCGGCCATGTCGGCAGGCGTTTTCACGGTCAGTCCACTCAACACCTCGGCCTCTGGTAGGTTAGGGGTGACGAGGGTTGCCAAGGGGAATAGTTTGGTCTTCACCGCCTCAATGGCATCTTCCTCAATCAGCCGGCTGCCACTGGTCGACACCATCACGGGGTCTAACACATAGTACTTGGGGCGGTGTGCCTTCAGTTTTTCGGCAACCACATCCACCAGTTCCTTACTGTATAGCATGCCACTCTTCACGGCGTCAACCGTCATGTCTTCCATTACGGCATCAATCTGGTCGCCCAGCACTTGTGGTGTGGCACCTTGCACGCTGCGCACGCCTTGGGTGTTTTGTGCGGTAAGCGCTGTAATGGCACAGCACGCGTATGCGCCTAGGGCCGAAATGGTCTTGATGTCTGCTTGTATGCCCGCTCCTCCACAACTGTCCGAGCCGGCTATGGTCATTACTGTACAGTATCTCATTTCATTTTGTGTATTATGGGGTGTAAAAATAGCATTTTTTTCCTTCAAACTGGCAAATAATGGTCATCTTCTGCGGTTTGTCTTTCACTTGTTGGCGCTTCGTGTTCCTTACGTTAACAATGTGTCAAATTGTTCGTAAATACAAGGTGATTTTATTTGCTAAAAAATGGGAAATGTATATATTTGCATTGATTTATTGGCAAAATGAACATGTTGGGCTTGACTGGCCTGTCTGCTCACCAGTAGGTCTATATTGAAAATGTTATAGAATTAACAAAATACAATAATTATTGTTATTATGATTTACACTAATGATGTGCAGCAGATGTGCTGCGTTGCTAAAGGCGCTAACCACGCCAATGCTCCTATCCCTGAAGAGGGCAAGTGGGTGCATGCAAAGGAAATTAAGGACATTTCTGGCCTTACTCACGGTATTGGTTGGTGTGCTCCTCAGCAGGGTTGCTGCAAGCTTACTCTTAACGTAAAGGAAGGTATCATCGAAGAAGCTCTTGTTGAGACTCTTGGTTGCTCTGGTATGACTCACTCAGCTGCTATGGCATCTGAAATCCTCCCAGGCAAGACTCTTCTTGAAGCTCTTAATACTGACCTCGTTTGCGACGCAATCAACACTGCAATGCGCGAACTCTTCCTTCAGATCGTTTACGGCCGTACTCAGTCTGCTTTCTCAGAAGGTGGTCTTCCAATCGGTGGTTCTCTTGAAGACCTCGGTAAGAACCTTCGTTCACAGGTTGGTACTATGTTCGGTACTAAGGCTAAGGGTAGCCGTTACTTGGAAATGACCGAAGGTTATTGCACCAAGATGGCTTTGGACGCTAACAACGAAGTTATCGGTTACGAATTCGTTAACCTTGGTAAGTTGATGGATGCTCTTAAGGCTGGTGCTAATGGTCCTGAAGCTATCGAAAAGGCTAAGGGTACTTATGGCCGTTTCAAGGATGCAGTTAAATATATTGACCCACGTAAAGAATAATACACAACATGGCACTATTCGAAAGCTACGAGCGTCGTATTGATCAGATCAATGCAGCTCTCAACAAATATGGTATTAAGAGCATTGAAGAAGCAAAGGAAATTTGCGCAGCTAAGGGTCTTGACCCATACAAGATGTGCGAAGACACCCAGAAGATCTGCTTCGAAAATGCAAAGTGGGCTTATGTTGTAGGTGCAGCTATCGCTATTAAGAAGGGCGTTAAGACTGCAGCTGACGCAGCTGAAGCTATCGGCGAAGGCCTTCAGGCTTTCTGTATCCCTGGCTCTGTTGCTGATGACCGTAAGGTAGGTCTTGGCCACGGTAACTTGGCTGCTCGTTTGCTTCGTGAAGAAACTGAATGCTTCGCATTCTTGGCTGGTCACGAATCTTACGCTGCTGCTGAAGGTGCTATCAAGATCGCTGAAATGGCTAACAAGGTACGTCAGAAACCTCTTCGCGTTATCCTTAACGGTCTCGGTAAGGATGCAGCTAAGATCATCTCTCGTATCAACGGCTTTACTTATGTTCAGACTCAGTTCGACTACTACACTGGTAAGGTAAACATCCTTGCAGAAACTAAGTATTCTGACGGTGTTCGTGGTGGCGTTCGCTGCTACGGTGCTGACGATGTTCGCGAAGGTGTTGCTATCATGCACATGGAAGGTGTAGACGTTTCTATTACTGGTAACTCAACTAACCCTACTCGTTTCCAGCACCCAGTTGCTGGTACTTACAAGAAGGAATGTGTTGAACAGGGTAAGAAGTACTTCTCTGTTGCTTCTGGTGGTGGTACTGGTCGTACTCTTCACCCAGATAACATGGCAGCAGGTCCTGCTAGCTACGGTATGACTGATACTATGGGTCGTATGCACTCTGACGCTCAGTTCGCTGGTTCTTCTTCAGTTCCTGCACACGTAGAAATGATGGGCTTCCTCGGCATGGGTAACAACCCAATGGTAGGTGCTTCTGTAGCAGTTGCTGTTGCTGTGGCTCAGGCTATGTAATCTTTGGCGGAATTTATATATTACGCTATATGGACGGCTGTACCGGTTTCGGTACGGCCGTTTTTTTGTTCTATCTTTTCCTATTGCTTGGCGCAATCTCAATGTTTTTGCTACATTGCGCCAACTTATAACTCTATACTTTGGCGCAATCTCGATATTTTTCTTAACTTTATACTATGGCCGTTATTACTGCCGAACATCTGTTTAAGTAATAAGAATCCATGCCTACTGTTCAAATCCTAGTCATATTACTAATGTTAGCTGTCGCCTATATGGGCGTTGGCGGCATCTGTATTGTCCCTGCTTTTGGTGCCATTCTATTGGGCTGCTCGGCGCAGTGGGGTGGTGCTTGGCGGTATCGTCCCGCCAGTTTCGTGGCGGGTGTGGGGCTGTCGGCATTGGCGGGTGTGGCAACCGTGCATTTTGTACCCGAATTGTGGTGTGCCCGTTTCTTTGTCGCTTGGGGCTTGGTAGTTTTATTGTCGTTAGCGTTAAAAGTGAAACTGCCACCGCTTTTTTCATTAGCTCTGTTGCCGGTTTTTTTGGCTTCCGATCGTTGGACGTACGTTGTCATTTCAGTTGCTTATGCCGTTGGACTAATGATGTGGCATAGGTGGGGAGTGCTAGGGGGTGATATGGGGAAAAGCCTACATAAAGAAGACGTCGATTTGCGGAAGTCGGCTATTCGCTATGGCTTAATGGCTTTGGCCTTTGTGCCGCTTTGCGTTGTTGCGAAATGTATGCTGAACGGTTGCTTCTTATTGCCTTGCCTGGCATTTGCTTTCGCTGAATGGACAGATCCTAGGAACGAAGATTGTGCTGTTGCCGACTATACGCAGATTTCGTTGGCTGCATTGCTGGGAGTGGTGGCCGATGGGGCGGCAATGGCGGTTGTCAAATCCCTTCTCTTGCCAGACTTTGGCAGCATGACAGCCTTGGTCTATGTAGTGGCCTGTTTTCCAGCCTTGGGGCTGTTACTCTGTCTTTCAAAAGCATTTCAACGCCTGTTCTTGCCATCGGTAGCCATCGTGTTATTTCCCTTTTTACGCGATGCTGAAATAGGGTATGTGCTTGCCGTTAATTTGTCGTCTATCTATCTGTTAATGTGTGCGAAATGGTTGCGCAGATGGTGCGCTGACTAATGGCTGTGTAACGTACTCTTTCGTCTTAAATTTTGTCGTTTGCGGATTTTTTTGTAATTTTGCGCGTCAAATTTTTTTCTTTTGATGGAAGACGTTAAAATCTTATACATCGCGCAGGAAATCATGCCGTATGTTCCTGAAAGCGAAATCTCAGCAATCTGTCGCAAGTTGCCGCAGGTTATTCAGGACAAGCAGAAAGACGTTCGTCTCTTTATGCCAAAGTTTGGTAACATTAACGAACGCAGAAATCAGTTACATGAAGTTATTCGCCTTTCTGGGCAGAATATTGCTATCGACGACACCGACCATCCGCTCATCATTAAGGTGGCATCGGTCCCTGCCGCTCGCATGCAGGTCTATTTCATCGACAATGAAGACTTTTTCCAGCGCAAGGGTATCGCCGCAGACGGTGAAGGTAATGAGTTTGAGGATAACGACGAAAGAATGATTTTCTTCGCACGTGGCGTCCTCGAAACTGTTCGTAAGTTACGTTGGGCTCCAGATATTATTCACTGCCACGGATGGTTCTCTTCACTTATTCCTTTCTATGTGAAAAAGGCTTGTCAGGACGATCCTTTCTTCAAAGACTCAAAAATTGTCACTTCTTTATATAATGATTCCTTCAATTCTACGTTCTCTAATAGGTTTAGCGAGAAAATTAAGTTTGAAGGTCTCAATGATGCTGATGCTGACGTTGTTGCTGGCAAGGAACTTGACTATGCTGAACTAATGAAGTTCGCTCTCGATTTCTCGGACGGTGCCATTGTTGGAGTGCCTGGTGTTGACCAGAAGCTTGCCGACTATGCAAAGTCTAAGTTGTCGAACTTCATGGTCGTAAACGATGCCGAGAATTTTGTTGACGAATACGACCAGTTCTACAACGATATTCTTAAATAATTAGGTTTTCTAGCTCATGAAATACAAGTTTTTAGTTTCCCTCTTTCTTACCGTTGCTTCTGCAGGCTTCTATGCTTGTACCGATGATGACGATAGTCAGGACGTAGGGGCTTCTGTTCAGCCTGGTGGTGATGTTTTGACGGCTTACTCAAACAAGGTCGATGTTACTACTAGCCCTGTACTTGTAGATGCTGAGCTTAGTAAGGCCGATTATCTTTATTTGGGACAGTATACCGATTTGCGTTACGGAACTACCCAATGTGAGTATCTTTCGCAGATTGATGCTCGTTTGGGCGGGGTTACTTTGCCTAATAGCCATGTGGCTAAAGATTCCACCTACGATGGTGTTTGGTATAAGTTGCTGAACAGTGTCGACGAACGCTGGGGCATCATCGACTCTGTTACCAATGCTAGTGGCTTGGTTGTCGATTCGGCTTATTTCTACATCGCTTTCGACGGCAATTTTATAGGCGACTCAACTGCCCTTCAGGCTATCGACGTTTATGCGTTGACCGAGGTTCTTCCTGCTTTCGCTAAACACAAAACTTCCATTAATCCGAGCGACTATTGCGATAAGAAACAGCTGCTTGGACGTTTGGTTTATCAGGTTGCAGGCAAACAGGAAGGCAAAATTCGCGTGCTTCGCGTTCCACTCGACCTCGACTATGCAAACGAACTTTGCAAGGTTTATCAGCAAGGTTCTGACATTAAGTACCAGAGCCAGTTTAACCAGAAATTCCCAGGTGTGTATGTGGCTCATTCTTTCAACGAAGGGGCTGTTATAAAAATTACAACTTCCGGTATTCAGTGCTTTTATCACTTCCAGGGTAACATCCACACTTCTTACGATGGACGTGACACGGTTGTAGATTCTAGAACTTTGGGCGACATCAATCCGTTGGTTTCTACCATTTCTTTGGCTTGTAACAAGTCTGTTGAAAACGTCAATATTTTCCATCGTCCAAACTCTCCTTTGACCACGGTGGCAAACGATGACGAATTCACACACATCATTTCACCAATCGGCTTGTATGCAAATGTTGATTGTAATTTCAAGGCTATACGCGATTCTATTACAAGCAAGGCTGGCGCCGATTCTTCAAAGATTACCATTAACGGCGCTGTCTTGAAGTTGCATGCCGAAGGCTTGAATTGGTCAACAAAGCTAACCAGAACGCCTAACAGTTATATGCTGTTGATTAATCGCGACTCTATTGAAAATTTTTTCTATAGCAATAAGACGCCCGATCGTATAACTTCGTTTGTGGCAAAATGCGATACTAGTAACACTTATAGCTTCGACATCTCGCGTGCCGTTCAGCAACGCCTCAACAAGGGCGGAGAGACACAGGGTGTGCTTGAAAATATGGTAATCTTGCCTATTTCTAGAACTGCTTCAAGTAATACCTATTACTACCACCAGCAACTTTGGCCAACTGCTACGCGCATCTACCGAAGCTCTGCTTCTAAAGTGGCTAAACGCCCGACTATTGACTTGGTTTACACTAAACGTCAATAAGGAAAAACGATATAAAATGGCGTCGGATTCAGTTTGGGTCTGACGCTTTTTTGTTTTAGGCTGTTTTCATTTTTCAATTTTTCGTATCTTTGTATCCTAATTGGTTTTAATTCAGGTATGGGAAGGATTCTAGCTTTCGATTATGGTAAGAAACGCATTGGCATTGCCGTTACCGATCCTTTGCAAATGATTGCAAATGGACTCGATACGGTGTCGCCTAACGTCATCTTCAAGTTCATCGAAGACTATCTTGCCAAGGAAACTGTCGACACGTTTGTCGTTGGTCTTCCTAAAACCGTGAAGAACGAGGCGTCTGAATCTATGAAGTACATCGAGCCTTTTGTAAAAGGCTTGAAAAACAAGTACCCGAATATTCCGGTTGAAATGTACGACGAGCGCTTTACTTCGGTCCTTGCACACCAGGCTATGATTGTGGGTGGCGTAAAGAAGAAGGAACGTCGCGAGAATAAGGAGTTGGTCGACAAGGTTAGTGCTACCATCATTCTGCAATCGTACCTCGAAAGCCGCCGATTTAAAAACGAACTTTTATAAGAATTATGATATATCCAATTTATGTATACGGTATGCCTGTCCTCCGCAAGGTGGCACAGCCTGTACCTGCCGATTACCCAGAGTTGCCACAGTTGGCCGATGATATGTTTAAGACCATGTACCATGCCGACGGCGTTGGCTTGGCTGCACCGCAGATTGGTCTTTCTATCCGTATGTTCGTCATTGACCTTAGCGTTATGGCCGACGAAAAGCACCCTGAATTTAAAGATGCTAAAAGAGTGTTTATTAACCCCGAAATCTTGGAGTTTGGACCTGAAACTAAAACCCAAGACGAGGGTTGCTTAAGCTTGCCTGGCATCAACGAGTCGGTTAAGCGTTCTACCATGGTTCGCGTAAAGTATTTCGACGAGAACTGGAATGAACATGAAGAGGTTTTCAACGACTTCTTTGCTAAAGCTGTTCAGCACGAATATGAACACCTCGATGGTAAGATGTTCATCGACAATATTTCCCCAGTTCGCCGTACCATGAATCGCAGTCGCCTGCATTCTATGCTTAAGGGTAAGGTTAACTGCCGTTACTCTGTTAAGACTGTCTAATATCGCTTAATTTCTGTATTTATGGCACATCATTTTACCATTAATACCCAAACCACGGCTGGTAAGCGTTTGCAGAATGAAATGCGAAAGCGTATGCGCGAAAATATTCAGCGTGACCAGTTCATACGTGAAAACAGCGCATCTGACGACGATGAGGATAAGCGTGCGGATGACAGCGAAAAGAACGATAACTCTGAATCGAATAATTAATCTGAAATATTAGCCTATCTTTAATGGTAGGCTTTTTTGTTATGTTGAGTTTGTATAATAAGTGTCGTTTGGCAAAACCAGTATTTAAGGTTGTCTTTGTATCAATTCCTGTTGTATTATTCGTATTGTTTGTTGTTTTAGCTAGCGAACATGGGGTAATAGCAATGACTTGTTTTTTCCTTTCTCCTTTTTCTGTTGCTTTATTTGTAATAGGTGTTTTCCCTTATGGATATAAGGGGGTGGTCGAGACGTTGTTCGATGAGCTCCGCTGCTTAAAAACTTCTTCCTTTTACGAATTGCTAACCGAAGATATGGCTTTTATCCACAAGAAGACAATTACCCCGTTGGTAAAGGAATACATGGATGCAAAAGGAATGAAGTCTTTCTGTGTGGGACGTCTACTTGAAGGTGAGTTTGTAGAACGAAACATGTTTAGGAAATATGGTCGTTTCCGTATTTGTAATTTGTTCTTTTCAAAAAATGCTTACGATACCGTAAATCCGCAGGAAGAAACTAAGAGATTTTTTTATGATGTAGATTTTCAGCAAGGTAAACGTGTGGCGTGCGTGTTCGCTTCTATTCATATGCCTGAACTGCCAACCGATTTGCAGACCTACGATGTGGATACTTATTTGTCTCAATCGCAGCGTTTCTTCTTGCATTCGGTCTGCAACGATAATAGTCGTGCATTTATTAAGGATGGTCAGCTTGTTATCCTTATTCCTAAAAAGGAATTTTTTTGTAATACCAATACCGATAAGGTTTATGAAGATGCTTGTTTCTTGCGTCAGCTTATAAGTTTGGCTGGCAATGTGGAGCATACGTTCTCATTCCAACAAATAGATAGCTGAAACGGTTGTTTAAATGCGTTATTGGCATAACCGTTTATGAATCACTCAATTCTATTTGAAGTGTTGCCATCGAACATATCTTCGTTCTTTTCAATAAATGTGTTCCACAGTTGTTCTACGGCTATGGCTTCTTTTGTAGTTAGAATCCTACCGGAATGCCCACCGGTCCAATCAAAAGACGGAACGGCTTCTTGTAATTCTGCTGTGGTCAGCATTGGAGCTTCGTCGGGATTGATAATGACATTCGGTTCCATGTCCATGTAGAAGGTTAGTCTGCCTTTGCCGCTCCAATCCTCGTCTTCGTATGGCATAGACGTGAACATGCCGCTCATTACTATACCGGTCTTGCCTTCGCCTACCCTTACCATGAAGAAACGGTCGCCAATCTTCGCCTTCTCGTAGTCCCAAACACTCCAGTTGAAACAACCGGTTAGCATATTCGGAATAGATTGGTTGTGGTCTTCAAGTGTGACGCTCGAAATGGCAGGGTTCCACATCAGTATGAAGGTGTTTTGGCGCTCGTCGTAGCCTTGCCCGGGCTTGGTTGGCATATAGCAAAGGTCGTCTGGTTGGAAACGTTCTGCCAGTTTTATCATGTCGCGCGTCATCTCTACGGTTAGCTCCTTATCTCGGGCATATTGCAAATCGTCGAGAGGGTGGAAAATATCTTTTGGAAGAATCTTCCAAAGTTGTTTCATAGGTATAAGTACATCGTCTTGTTCCTTGTCGAGGTCGAAGATGCCGAAAAGGTCTGCCGAGGATATATAGTCGAACGGCTCAACCTTATTGTCCTCTATCACTATGGCCGATATGCTTAATCTTCTATTCTCATTGTTCTCGTCGGGTATCACCATTCGCGTGCTGGTGTCTTTCTTGTCAGACAGTAGCCACTGAACCGAAATCAAGTAGTGTTGTAGGCGTTCAATGTCGTCCATATAGTAATCACCGTCTAGGGCTATACCGAAACCGTTGAGTAGCTTTGGACCTATGCAGATGTTGCTGAAAAGTCCGAATAGGGTAATCTCGCAACCTCTCTGTCTGACGATGGCTCTTAATGCCGAAAAGCAACCATACCTGTCGCTGTTTGCCCATTCTTCGCCATAGTGTTCACTAGGGTGTTCAACTGGTGTTTCGTCATCGTCTTCTTCGTAGACCGAACCGTTGGTCATGTCTTTTAAGAGTTGGACGGTGGTTGCAAATAGTTTATAGTCGGCCCCAGATGCAAATGTGCAGATGCGGACTTCGTAGCCGTTTTCTTCCTTATTGACTTCTACACCACGTAAGGCTTCCTGGTAATTTCCGAACAAAAGATTCGGAAACTCGTTCTCTACAACGACTATCCTTTCGCCTTTCTTGGCAAAAGCGTCAAATATTTCTTTAGGCTCTATTTCTCTAGAGGTCCTTACTGTGGCACAGATACTCATATTGTTGATTTAAAGAAGTCTTTCGTAAAATTTTCAAACAGCTTCTTATTGTTTTTCTAGTCTCGCTTGCCTTCTTCTGGCTTGTTTCAACTTTCTTTCGTGTTCAAGTTTTTCAATCTCAAGGTCGTGTTTGTTCCAAACGCCCAACTTATTCTTCTTCCAAAGGTATTTGCGTGTCTCCTTCACCAACACGTTCGAGAGTAGGAGCAGCGAAATAAGGTTTGGTATTGCCATTAGTGCGTTCATGCTGTCGGCAATGTTCCAAACGGCTTTAAGGCTGAGAATGGAACCTACAAACACTCCAATAACGAACAGAATGCGGTAGAGCAAGATGACCTTCTTTCCTCCAAGATACTCAATGGCTTTTTCGCCGTAGTACGACCAACCCAATAGGGTAGAGAATGCAAATGTGAACAGGCCCACAGCCAATACAATTGATCCTACCACCGGAATGGTACCAAATGCCGCGCGCATCATGCCTGTGCCTTGGCTGCATTCCATTCCTGGATAGGCTACAAGGCAACTAACCAACACGATACCCGTCATGGCACAGATGATGACCGTGTCCCAGAAGGTACCAGTCATAGATACCAAGGCTTGCCTTACCGGATTCTTTGCTTTTGCTGCTGCTGCCACAATTGGTGCTGAACCCATACCCGACTCGTTTGAGAACAGGCCGCGGGCAACACCATAACGTATGGTGGTGATGAGTACGCCACCAACGAAACCACCGCCTGCTGCCTCCGGATTAAATGCCGAACGGACAATGAGGCTGATGGCCGCCCAAATGTGGGCATGGTTGCAGCAAATAATGTAGATGCACCCCAATATGTAGAACAACGCCATGAATGGAACCAGTAGGCTACATACTTTCGATATGCTTTTCACACCGCCTAGCATTACCAATCCAACAAGTGTGGTAATAATGATGCCGGTAACATAGGTAGGTTGGTTAAAGTCGGTGTAGAGCAGGTCGGCAACCGCATTGGCTTGTACCATGTTGCCAATGCCGAATGCGGCTATGGCTGTAAACACGCTGAACAAGATGGCCAACCATTTCATGCCCAAACCACGTTCAAGGGCATACATCGGTCCCCCCAACATTTCACCGTTTTCGGTTTTCACCCTAAACTTAACGGCTAGCAATCCTTCGCTGTACTTGGTTGCCATGCCCAACACACCCGTCAGCCAACACCAGAAGACGGCGCCAGGGCCACCTAAAGCTATGGCAGTGCCAACACCAACAAGGTTGCCTGTTCCAATGGTGGCCGCTAGGGCAGTGGCTAGGGCGCCAAAAGCACTAACGTCGCCTTGCGTCCCCTGCTCCTTGGCAAAGGTTAGCTTAATGGCTTTTATAATGTGGCGTTGTGGTATGCGTAAGCGAATGGTGAGGAATATGTGTGTGCCAACCAATAGGACTATTAAAGGATAGCCCCACAAGGCACCGCTAATCATCTCTGTAATTTCTACGAATTGCTCCATCGTTTAGTTGAGTGGTGGTTTATTTTGCAAAAATAATCAATACTATGCAAAATGTCGCACAAATTGGCAGATGGATAGCCATTTGTGCGACATTATTTCTTGTTTTTGAATGTTTGAAACGTCTATTTGAATAGTAGCGGAACAAATTCACTCAAATAGTTGCGCCAGTTGCGCCAAATGTGTCCGCCCTCGCTTTCCACATAAGTGTAAGGGCATTTGTTGTCGTCGAGGAACTTGCGGAATTGTTGATTCTGTTCGTAAAGGAAATCGTCCTTGCCAATGGCTATCCAGTATAGGCTTGGCTTTTGGGCAAACTGTTTCCTTATCTTGCCTTCGCAGTTGTTGTAGACGTGCGATTCGCCTTTCCCCTTAAACCTTGCCGATGCCGAGAACAAGCCAACATAGTCGAACATGGCTGGATATTCTTTTGAAATCTGCATCGAATGGAATCCTCCCATCGAGAGGCCGGCTATGGCTCTCTTCTGTTTCTTGGCAATGGTGCGGTAGGCCTTGTCTACGAACGAGACAATTTCGGGGAATGCGTCTTCAAACGAGCCGTCGGTCACTTTCGGCAATTCAATGGTTGGGGTTACGAAGCCTGCCGGTGCTTCACCCCAAGTGGCTTGTAGGGCGGCATTGCCGTTGGTCATAACCACAATCATGGGTTTTGCCTTGCCTTGGGCAATAAGGTTGTCCATTATTTGTGCAGCTCTGCCAAGTGTTGTCCACGAATCTTCGTCGCCACCGCTGCCGTGCAGAAGGTAGAGTACGGGGTAGCTCTGCTTGTTGGTTTCGTAACCTGCTGGTGTGTAGATGGTCAGGCGGCGGTCGGCACCCAGTTTGTTGCTGTGGTACCACACGCGGTTAACCGAACCGTGGGGAACGTCTTGCACCTTGTAAAGGTTGCTCTCCTTACCGTCTATGAGGAAGAGATTGCTCATGGTGACCACGTCGCGCGAAATGAAGACGTTCGACGGGTCGTTTATCTTTAAGCCGTCCATCATAAACGCATAGCTGTAAAGTTCGGGATTGAGTGGGGTGGGAGTGGTGTATTCCCAAATGCCGTTTTCGCCTTCGGTCATCTCGGCTTTTTCTCCGTTTTTTAGGAAGTCGCCCACCACTTCCACTTTAACGGCTTTAGGGGCTTTCAGTCGGAAGGTGACGGTATTGTTGGCATTTACTTCGGGCGATGTGGTGGGTGTTTTCCACCAAAGGTTTTCCTGGCAAAGTCCGGTCTGTGTGCCAATGGCAAGAAGGACTGCCAACATAATCTCTTTTTTCATGGTGTGTAAAGCGTTGTTTATTGTTTAATGTGGTTAATCCATTCGGGATTAATCCTTATTGCATAGTCCATAAAATGCAAGTAGAAGTTGTCTTTGTCGTACTTGCGTTTCAGTTCCATCAGTTCGTGGGCTTGTTGGGCTGTGAAACCGACTTTGACGAATCCCGAAGAGTCGAGTCTTGTAGGGTCAACCTTGCCCTGTGGCAGTTCGTTTGCGTGAACCAGACTCATCTGTTGCTCAAGAGCTTTCAGTTGTTCCAACTGCTGTTGCGTCAGTGGCGATTCTTCTACACCTTCCTGCAAGTGGGGTAGTAGCAGGCGCACACATGCCAGCAACGCTAGCATTACCAACAACACCACTATGCCCCTCTGCTCACTTTTGGTGAAGTAGAAAAAGTCTTTCCACATATTGGGTTAAAGCATGTAAAGGCATTTTTCAATGGGCAGACCTTTGTTTTTGTCGGCATCGTTCTTGCCTACCAAAACCATCTGCCTAATGGCGTCCATCGCCTTTTGTGTGCTCACTTTTAGGTTGTCTCCCTTTGCAAGGCGACCAATCAGCACTGCCGAGAAGGTATCGCCGGTGCCAGGGAAGTGGGCGTCAACGTAGTCGAAGGTCAGCACAAAGCGCTCACCATTTTCGTGGTTGTAGCCAATAACGCAGTCTTTACCATTAATGCGCATAGATGTTATGAGGGCCGATTTTGCACCAATCTTCACCAATCCGTCCAGCATTTCCACTGCTTCTTCTTCGCTGCAACCTTCTTCCTTATAGGTGTGCCCAGTAAGGTAGGCCGCTTCGGTGTAGTTAGGGAATGTGATGTCGGCAACCGAAATCATTTCACGCATAACGGCAATTCGGCTGTCATCAACACCATTGTAAAGCTTGCCCTCGTCGCCCATAATAGGGTCAACGTAAATTTTTGTTCCCAGTGCGGCTTGTTCTTTGCAATACTTGGTCACCATGTCGGCTTGACGGTGCGATACGATGAAACCGGTGGCAATGGCGTCGAACTTGAATCCAAGATCCTTCCATACGGGTAGTACGCCTTCCATATAGTCGGTTGTTTCCATAATGCTGAACTTGCCATAGTCGAGTGTGTTCGACACCAGCGCGGTTGGTAAGTTGTAGACCGAAAGACCATAATAGGAAAGAATTGGTAGCATGGCAGCTGTGGCTACTTTGCCGTAACCTGCCATGTCGTTTATGAGTAGAATCTTGTTCATCGTCTCTTTTGTTTTCTACTGCAAAAGTACATTTTTGTTTCTTGACCTTTGAAAATTTTTCTGCCTTTTATTTGCATTTATTGCTTTTATCTGTAACTTTGTATCGCAAAGTACTTTTAAATACTTACAATAATGGAAAACAAAGAAGCCTTTGATGCTTTAAGTGAAATAAGAGACATGATGGCGAAATCGACTAAAGTTTTGTCATTGAGCGGATTGTCGGCTATTGCCATTGGTGTGCTAGCGTTGGTTGCAGCATACGTGGCAGGGTGGTTGTTGGGTTACGATGGCTTGTCGCAGTACTATAAGCTGAAGCTGCTGACTGCCGGTGCGGTTGTTCTGTTCGTTATGTGTGCTTTGGTTGTTCTTGTGTTTGCAAAGCGCAAGGCGGCAAAGAACAACATACCTTTCAAGTTCGACCTCACAACCCGTAAGATGCTTTGGTATTTCATCTTGCCGCTTTTGGTTGGCGGTGCCTTGTGTGGCGCACTCATCTTGCAAGGCCATTATGGACTAACCTCGTCTTTCATGTTGGTGTTCTACGGATTGGCATTGGTTAATTTGTCGGGTTATTCGTTCTCCAACATCAAGTATCTGGGTTATGCCGAATTGGCACTCGGTTTAATCGACTGCGTTACCATTCAGCATGCGTTGTTGTTCTGGTCGTTGGGTTTCGGCGTCTTCCACATTGTTTATGGCATAGTCTTCCACATTCTTTACGAAAGAAAGTAAACTGATGAAACTGGGTTTAGAGAACATAAATAAGGCTTTCGAGAGCAAGGTGCGCCTTGGCATTATGTCCGTTCTTATGGTCAATGCCGAAGTGGACTTCACAGCGCTCAAGTCGTTGCTCGAACTTACCGATGGAAACTTGGCTAGCCATACCAAGAACTTGGAAGAACTAGGCTATATTATGTCGAAAAAACAGTTCATAGGTCGCAAGCCAAATACAACTTTCTCTATTACCGAGAAAGGTAAGGCGGCATTTGCCGAACACTTGAATGCACTAGAGTCTTTCTTGAAAAATTCAATGAAATAACAACTTATATTTTTTTACTATTATACTTTGTAATTCAAAGTGCTTTTCAAAACGTAACGAATATGATGAACGAAAATGAAAATGTTGAACTAAAAGCTTCAGGTAAGCTGGTTAGTAAACTCGGATTAAAGTGTGTAATTATTGCGGTTATTGCTTTATCGTTGCTAATACCTACCTGCATGGTGCAAGATCTTATTAGGGAACGAGAACAAACAGCCCAAGATGTGACCAGTGAGGTGTCGGACCAATGGTGTGCCGCACAAACGGTGATAGCACCGTGCCTTAATGTCAGTAAGACTTTTATCACTAAAACAGCCAACACAACAGTGGAATCAGCCCCAGAGATTAAGAACGAGGATGGTGTGGAAGTGGAAACGGTTAAAATATCAAGTACGCCAAAGTGTACCTACAACACGGTAGTTTCGCATCTTAATGTATTGCCACACAATGTAGATGTTTCCGGAACTGTTGAAACCGAACTCCTGAAGCGTAGCATCTATAAGGTGGTGACCTATAATGCTCCTTTAACCATTAAGGGCGACTTTGAACTGACCGAAGAAGAAAAGCAGTCTTTTAAACAGTTTGAAGGTGGGGTGGCAGAAATTGACTTTGCCGTGTCGAACCTTAAAGGTATTACCGACGAGATTAAACTGCAGTTCGGCAACCAACAAGTGGTGCTTACGCCAAATGGGTTCGGACTAGATGGCGAATGCAAGAAATTGTCGGCTAAAGTAGATGTCTCAACGTTGTTGGCTGGCGAATCGGTCCCTTTCTCTATGACGTGCAATCTAAAGGGCTCGCAGTCGCTCAACTTCGTGCCGGTTGCCAAGAATACCAATGTTAACCTGACGTCATCTTGGGACTCGCCAAGTTTCAACGGAGCTTTCCTTCCTACTACGCGCAATGTAACCGCCGATGGCTTTACCAGCAATTGGAAGGTATCTTACATCAACAGGTCTTATGCACAGTTGCTCATTCCGAATGCTAAAATCGAGAGAGAGGTTTCAGCATCTGCCTTTGGCGTCGATTTCATTCTACCTGTTCATCACTACCAGAAGTGTATGCGTTGTGCCAAGTATGCCTTGCTGTTCATTTTCCTCACCTTTGCCACTTTCTTCTTTATTGAGGTGTTGAACAAGAAGAGTATTCATCCGGTTCAGTATCTGTTTGTTGGATTGGCATTGTCGTTGTTTTATTGTTTGTTGTTGTCGTTCTCCGAACACGTGGGTTTCATTCTCGCCTATGTCATCTCAACACTCATGACTATTGGTTTGCTCACCGTGTATTCCATTGGTATACTGAAAATGAAGAAAACGTCGTGCTACATTGGCGCAGCTTTAGGCGGTCTTTACGTTTACATTTTCGTCCTTATTCAAATGGAAACTTATGCATTGTTGGCTGGTAGCATTGGCTTGTTCGCCATCTTGGGTATTATGATGTATTTCTCTCAACGCATCAATTGGAGCAATGCCGATTAATGAACCTTTAAATGTGCCGCAAATAGTGTCTTACATCAACATACTGTTCTGTGTGGCGCTGTTTGTGGCACCTATAATAGCCTATTTCTCGTTGCGTAGGTTTAGGCATTTCGGGTGGTTTTATACGTTGGTTACACTCATCCTGTCGGCTATAATAACACTTGGCTTTTCGTGGTTCGACGATTATTCCGTCCAACTCCAATTGGCCTATTATGGTTACGAAGAAAGCTTGGTCAACGAGTTCGCAAATGTGGCTCCCGAAAATATGGAGAAGGTTAGTTTGTTGCTCGATTGTGGGCATGTCGATATAAAGCCTGGTATTATTAATGCATTTGTTTTTGGTGCCAGCATTGCATATGACTTCATCTTGTTCATGCTGTTCAATATCTTGTTGCCCATGTTTCATGACGAGGATATAACGGAATAACACTTTTGTTTCTCTATCTTTGTTCTCGCCTCATTTTTAAAGGAAAAACAATGGTTATCTTAATACTGATTTTAGTGCTGCCTTGTCTTGCAGCCTTTGCAACATTCCTTGTAACGTTCATTGCAAAGATAAAGTCGAAGAAACATTATGCGTTCATTGCATTCTTGTTCGTCCTTAATTTAGAGCTTCTCTATTTCAAGGTCGAAGACTCCCTGAATGAAAAGTATAATATCTATGATGACGGTTGGGAGGTTGTTACGTTAGAAACGCAGTATGGTTCCAGTTTGTCTGCATACGATCATGAGTATGAAATTCAAAGGGGTAATTGCTGTGCTTACAATGTTCTTGAGGTTGCAGAGAACGAAAACTTAGTAGTTGGACTCTATCGGAAGTCAGATGGGAAACGTGAATATTTCTTGATCGATTCCAAGCAAGATTCCACTATGTATGTTACTGCATTTGACGATTTAAACCAGAATGTGTTTACGCATAATGATTTGAAATCTGCAAAGACATACCTTGAACAACAACGTGAAAAGATTGAGGGTGAGAATAACTTCAAGCTCAAACTCTTCTGGGGTACATTGTTGATTTCCTTGCTGGTTACATCATTGGAATATGGTATTGTGTATCTTTTTAGAAAGTATTTGAGAGATTGGCGATAATTATCTCGCTAAAAATGATTATGTTTGCAAAAAATGAAAGTGTTATGGCAAAGTTTATTAATCCCTTAACCGATGTCGGTTTCAAACGTATTTTTGGAGACAAGCAGATAATGTTAAGTTTCCTAAATTCTTTGTTCGAGAATGAATTCGTCATCAAAGATTTGGAATATCTCGACAAGGAACAAGAAGCTCTGCCGGGCGATGAACGCAACATTATCTACGATTTGTACTGCAAAACAGACGCCGGTGTGGAGTTCATAGTCGAGATGCAGTGCCGCAGCCAGTTGTATTTCCGCGACAGAATATTGTACTATATGTCAAGAGCCATTGCGGGTCAAGGCATGAAAGGTGACGAGTGGAACTACAAGCTGATGCCGGTTTATGGTGTCTATTTCATGAATTTCAGCATCACAAATGATGGACATATAATCGAAGACATATCTTTGTATTCGAAGAATCAGTTGAAGGAAGGGGTTAATGCAAAACCTTTTACCGACAAGGTCAGGGCTATCACCATTGACATGCACGCTTTCAACAAACTACAGTCTAATTGCGAAACAACTTTAGACCAGTGGATTTACAACATTAAAAACATGGAAGATATGACAGCAATGCCATTTAAAGATAAGAACAACATATTCGCACACCTGGAAACCCTTTCAGACTACTATGCTATGAATCCCGAAGACCGTAAGCTCTACGATTCGGCCCTACGCCGTAGTAGGGACTACTATGCCACGCTAGAAAGTGCTAAAGTTGAAGGCTTGGCAGAAGGTCGTGCAGAAGGACGTGCAGTTGGTATTGCAGAAGGACGTGCAGAAGCTAATGCCGAAAATGCTCGCGAAATGAAAAAGTTGGGCGTCGACTTCTCTATAATCTCTCAGGTTACAGGTTTGTCTATCAACGAAATTGAAAAACTATAGATTATTCGCTAATACATAAAATTCTTCTGTTGTTCGCAACCTTTTGTTGTGGGCATCAAGGTCTATCGCAGTCTCTTGATGTGTATGGACCAATAAGGACTGTTTTTGAATTTGAGTATAATTTGGTGCCTAAACTCCAATTAGACAGTTCGGATGCGGTAGTTGCCACTTTTATCCGTCAAGCAGTAAGTAATGACGGCTCTTTCCCATTACAAATCCAAAATCAGTTGTCGGAAGGAACTTTAGAACAGTTCAAACTAAAGCGTATTTTCAGTTACGATGGTTTTGGTCGTATGGCAAGCTTAATTTCAAAAGATGCCGGCGGCAACGTCATCTCACAAACCTTTGCATACGATAGTCTACCCCCACAAACAAGTAAACCCAGAAAAACGCGGAACGACGAGGTTAGAAATGGCTTGGAGGCACTTTTGCCTTCTGCTTCTGTTCCCGATTCTTCGAAGTGTTTCTTCGATAGGAAGGGCCGGATTGTGAAAGCGTATGAAGGTGAAACCGATTACCGTGCTTATAGGTACGGCTGGCGCGGACGCATTAAAAGCATTGAGGAATATGGCAATGGCGAACTTGTTTATTATGCAAAGTATGCCTACCATTTGAATGGAATGCTGAAAAGCGAGAAGGAGTGTGGATTGACGCATGGTTCTACCGAAGGACATGACATCTATTACAATAAACTTGGATTGAAAACAAAGGATTGTAGGCGTGTAAAAATCAAACGGCTAGTGAGTGAGGAAACTCTTTTTTACGAATACAATACCAATGGCCAATTCACCCGGCAATATTATTTGGAGAATGGTGTCGAGATTGATGTGTTCCGTGTTGAATACGATACCTTCGGACGTGAAATCTTGTTCAAGTATCGTGATGATAGTCGACGCCTGAAGTCGTACGATTGCGACGGAAACTTAACTGAAATCCTTTATTTTAAAGGAAATAATTTAACGAATGGAACTGCCTATCACTATGTTAGGTGACATTCAGGTATATAATAAAAAGGAGTACACGATTCGTTTCTCGTGCACTCCTTTTTCTGTTTAACCCAATTTGGATTATTTCTTTATGTCTATGTTCACCAATTTATATTTCTTGGTGCCCAAGCCAATTTTTTCTGCATGGTCAATGGTGTGTGTGCCATGTCGGCTAGAAATGCGTTCCTTCAGTGGTGCATTGTCGTTACCTTCGCTAGCAGTCATGTTGAAGACAATGTCGACACAAGCTTGGTCAAGGGCAACAGGGTCGAGCGAGGCAAGAATGCCGTAGTCTTTCATTCTCACGCTATCGGGGTGTGCCACGCAATCGCAGTCTACACTCATGTTGTTCATCACCGAAATGTAGATGATGTTTTCGCCAAACACATCGGCAACGCCTTGCGCAGCAGCTGCCATAGATTCTAGGAATCCGTCTTGGTTATCAACGTGTTCCCAAAGTCCGGGCACCGAGTCTTGGTAGCCGGCTGTGTGAATGTAGGCTTTACCATTAGAAGATGCTACGCCAATAGATTGGTTCTTAAGCACGCCGCCAAGTCCGCCCATTGGGTGTCCCTTAAAGTGTGCAAGGTTAATCATAAAGTCGTAGTTCTTTAGGTGTGTACCCACAATGTCGTGCTTAATCCAAGTAGTGTCGCGCACAGGTATGTTGTATTCGCCTTCCTCGTCCATAAGGTCAACCACGCCAATGGTGTCGTAACCGTGTTCGTGAATGGTCTGGCGGTGTTCGGCAATTGTTTGGCGCTTGCCTTCGTAGGCTGTGTTGCATTCAACCAAGGTGCCGTTAACCAGTTTCACAAAATCTTTAATGAGTGCCGGACTCAACGAGTTCGGATTTCCCGATTCGCCTGTCGAAATCTTTACGGCAACACGTCCGTTTGCTTCTTTTCCCAACTGCTTGTAGATGCGGATGAGGGCTTCTGGCGTAATCTCACGCGTTTCGTACACAGTGGCACTGTCGGTAGCTGTGGTTGCTTCCGCTTTCTGCTCTGTTTCCTTGGGACCGCATGCAGTTGTAAGGCTTGCAATGGCAAGCAATGCGCCTGCCATCAATCTCATGTTTTTCATTACTTGTTTTGTTTATTTCGAAATTTGTAGTAGGGCACCGGTTTCGTTATCGAAAAGTGCCTTCAAGTCGTTTTTATCAAAGAATCCTGCAGGAAGGCTTTCGGTAGAACCCAATTGTGGAATTTCCAAGGTGCCTTTCCAAAGCGTGTTTTTTCCTTGCTTAATTTCAACATCGGCAATGGCTGGCACGCGGTAAACATAGCCGCTCTTTCCGGTCGAGTTGCTCACTTTGCTGGTGCTGTTCTTCTTCTTGATGGAAATGCTGATGTTCTCGCTGGTTTCAGCAAAACCGTTGCGGGCAGAGAACTTGCAGACTTCTAGGTTGCCTTCCTTGTCTGGAGAAACCGAGAAAGTCATGTTGCTGATTTCGTTGCAGGTTTTACCATAGAATAGGGCCGTCATTTCCTTTTCTTCTTTCTCTACGCTTTCAAGAAAGGCATTTACGTCTTTAACGTCGTCGCCGTTTTGTTGCAGAAGGTCAGACTTTGCCATACGCAAGCTGTTAACAAGGTCGTAAGCAAATTCGGCATTGCCTTTGTCGGGAACCGAGTCGTTTTCCTTGTATTTGAAGTTGGTCTTAAACTCTCTGCTTTCCTCGCACATCTTCTTGCCGTGTCTTTTTTCTCGGCAGTTGTTAGCGGTTGGTTTCTCGCATTTGTTCGAAGCTGTGTTGAAACCCATAGGTAGGTTCACGCCGCGAAGAATTTCCATTTCGGTAAGCGAAATGAGCGAGCCGGTTGAACCGTATGCCGCATATACCTTATAGTGTTGTGCTGGGTCGGGTTCGGCACGTTGCTTAATGCGCACGTTCTTTACCTCCCATGCGTCCTTGTCTTGCATGTCTGCCGCGGTGCCGAAGAGGCGTTTGGCGTCGCTTGCGTAAGGTCCTGCCTTGAAGTGCTTGTTTACGGCTTCAATTTCAATGTCGAATACTGTCTTCGGAAGGTAATATGATGCAACCACTTCATCTTTCGAATTGGTTTCCTTGTCTTTTACCGATACTACTGCGTTTTGTGCAGTGGCGGCTGTTGCATAAAGGGCAAGTGCCGAGATTAGTAATTTTTTCATGGGTATTAATTTTTATTGTATTTAGGTGTTATCAAAGATATTGATTAATCTTCTTTTTACAAAACGCAGAAATGCTATTTATGGTATTTATTTTGATGGTTTTTAGTTGACGTGTGGGTGTTTTCTCTACAATATTTAGTGGCATCTACGTAATAGTTGGTTGTTTGTTTTTTCGTTTATGATTGCTTTTTATTGCCGATTTTGTGAGATACTTATTATCTTTGCAATGTGTTAATAAAGAAGTTAGTATCACATATCATGAAAAAACAATCGTCTGCAAGTTCTAGTTTCATACTGAAAGGTATGGCAACCCTTGCTTTGTCGTTCACAAGTTACGCTTTCACAGTTGCCGCCCCACCTTCTAGCTTGAATGGATGGAATATGGTTTTCAATGACGAGTTTGATGGCAATCAGCTCGACAAATCCAAATGGAATCCGACCTACAACTGGGGGCATACACATAACCACCGTGCCTATTGCGTGGAAGAGAATGTGTCTGTTTCCAACGGTAAACTCATCATTAAGGGCGAAGCCAAGCGTCACCCGCAAGCCCCTGCCACTTGCAAGAGTGGCGATAAGACCTATTCGCTAGACTACACATCTGGCGCTATCGATACCCGAGGCAAGTTCGAAGTGAAGTATGGGTATATTGAGGGCCGTTTCAAAATGCCAAAGCAGCTAGGCACTTGGCCGGCGTTTTGGACGCTACAAGATGGTTGGCCACCTGAAATAGATATTTTCGAAGTGCCGCATAGCCGCACCGACCACCATTACTATTTGCACTACACCAAAACCGAATGGTATGCTTCTCATGGTTCGGCTTGGGACCACGAGGCTTCGTTCGGTGGTGTACATAAAGGACCTGATAAGTCGGCCGATTTCCACAACTACGGTATGGAGTGGGACGACAAGTACATGCGTTTCTATTTCGACGACAAACTGGTGGCTTCTTACAACCGCCCGGCCGAATTGAGCCAAACAACCGCACAATACATCATTGTAAACTTGGCAATTGGTGGTTGGGCGGAAACGGCGGAAACGCCTATTCAGGTAACGGCTAACAATCCTGCCTATTTAGAATGTGACTGGATTCGTGTTTGGAAACGTAACGAAACACCGGTTTTGCATACCGACCAGATTAAACTAATGTCGCTAGAAACGGGTACCTGTCTGCAGCCCGATGGCCATGCCTTGAAATTGGGCGATTGTGCCGACGAGGCGTCTAGGGCGCAGTTGGTAGACCTTGGTGGCGTGTACCGCATAAACTTTGGCGACCAGGTTCTCGAAGTCCCAGATGAGTCGAAAGATGCTGGTCACCGTATCGGTCTATGGGGTTGGAACGGAAAGGCGCATCAGCAGATTGGTCTCAACAAGGTGAACGACAAAGATGGGCTAGTGGTTACCATGCAATATGCCCACAGCGGGTGGTTCGCACAAACCAGCAACGAAGGTTTACAGCAAAACGTTATGCCCGAAACAAATGCTGCCTACTGGCGCATATTGCAAGGCGACGAGTTGCCGACTTCGGTATCGGCAGAAAACGCATCAAGCCAAATTTCCGCATACTTTAACGACGGACGTTTGCAGTTCTCTGGTTTAGACAATGTTTTCGCAACTTACACCATATCGGTTTATACGATTAATGGCTCGTGCATCTATCGTTCAGCCATGCAGTCGCAAACACCATTTGTCGACATCAGTCTGCCAAGTGGCATATATCTGATTGGTATTGATAACCAACGAACCATTCAACGTTTGAAGTTGGTGGTTGAATAAGACGGACAGCCTCGAAAGACAACTGCTTTCGAGGCTGTTTTATAGACACAAAGGTCAGTGATAGACATAAGAAGCTGTTTAAATTTTAGTGGAAAATTTTGTTAAGGATCAAAAAGCAGAAGGC
>JAKSKR010000015.1 GCA_024401645.1 Paludibacteraceae bacterium
GATGGTACTGCGCACTGTGGTAGAGTAGGCAGCTGCCTTCTTCAGTCCCCCGGGTTTCAATCGAAACCCGGGGGACTTTTCTTTTTGCGCGTACCTGGCCGTTGTCGCGGCGGGGCTCCGTCCCGCACCCATGGCCCGAGGTTAAAACCGGAGCTTTGTCCGCAGGAGCATGACTATCTGTCGCGGTGGGGCTCTGTCCCACCGCAATGTTAACCGGCGGGGCTCTGTCCCGCCACACTATTAAAGCGGGATACATTGGCTACAGCGTTGGTGGCCCTGTTGCATCCTTACGTCAGCAACAGACTCACCACGCTCGTTTCCCGCGGCTACAGAGTTGATGGGGCTCTGTCCCATCACGCAAAAAGCGGGACACATCGGCTTCTCCGTCAGTGTTTTCTTATGCTATTGACACATAATCTGTAAACTTATTTCTATCTTTGTGAAAGAACAAATTACAATTTTATATGAAAAAAGGGATATTGTCGTTGTTAGCGCTGGGTGCGCTGGCTTCTGCTAATGCCGCAGATATGTGGGTATGGTTTAATGGGGAGTATCAGCACATGCAGGCTGATAGTGTTACGTTCGTTGATCCGTTCCTACAATCGGTTGATACTACAAACACCAATGCCGATGAAGACTTTACCGTTTATGGTGACTATTCTGGCTCTATGGCTATTTCATTAATGGGTATGTCCGCAGGCAATGGAAACCCTAATGTTACAGTTGCCGAAAAAGATGGTAAAACTACACTCTCAATTGGTGAATTCTCGGCCTCGGGTGTCGTAATTGCAGGATTAGCTGCCGATGATGTTGCAGTAGAAGTTGATGACCTTGGCATATACCACCTCGACCAGAGTTCATTCTCGTCGCAAGTGTTATTAAATGGCGAAAAGAGTGAGTTGACGGGTTGCTCGCTAACTGCGCAAGTTTCTAACACCGGAGCTATTTCGCTTGCATTGAACTTGCAAGTTTCGGGTTTGCCTATACAAGGCAAGTATACCGGACAAAAACAATAAAGCATTCAATAGAGACAAGTCCTATAATCAAAATTTGGTTATAGGGCTTTTTTTATGCCCTATTGAGCTTATTTACATACTTGTTTAGCTACAATTTAGTATTTTTGTACTATAAATAAAGTTCCGTTATCGTGGCAAAGACTAAAAATACAGAAGAAAACCAATTCGTTGAAACTGACCATATTGAGGTGTTGGGTGCTCGAGTTCATAATTTGAAGAACATCGATGTGTCTATTCCGCGCAATAAACTCACGGTTATAACCGGCTTAAGTGGCAGTGGTAAGTCTTCGTTGGCTTTCGATACTTTGTTTGCAGAAGGTCAGCGCCGATACATTGAAACTTTCTCGGCCTATGCCCGAAACTTTTTGGGCAACATGGAACGCCCTGATGTAGATAAGATTAGTGGCTTAAGCCCGGTTATCTCTATTGAACAGAAAACCACGAATAAGAATCCGCGTTCAACCGTAGGTACCACAACCGAGGTTTACGACTTTCTCCGCTTGCTTTTTGCACGTGCGGGTACAGCCTACTCATACGTGACAGGTGAGAAGATGGTAAAGTACACCGAAGACCAGATTCTAGACCTAATCCATAAGAATTTTGAAGGACAGGCGGTCAACATTCTGGCACCTTTGGTGAAGGCGCGTAAAGGTCACTACCGCGAACTTTTCGAACAGATAAGAAAGAAAGGTTACCTCTATGTTCGTGTCGACGGACAGTTGCTTGAAGTGAAGCACGGCATGAAGGTAGACCGTTATAAGAATCACGATATTGAAGTCGTCATCGACCGCTTGGTGGTTAGTCAAGACGATCCGCAGCGTTTGCGCGAATCGGTGCATACAGCCATTCGTCAGGGCGAAGGCTCGATGATGATTATAAAGAAGGACGACACGACACCACGCTATTTCAGCCGTTTGTTGATGTGTCCAACATCTGGCATCTCGTACGGAGATCCGGCACCGCACAATTTCTCGTTCAACTCGCCACGTGGCGCATGCCCACATTGCAAGGGTTTGGGCTATGTTACCGAAATAGACCGCGAGAAAGTTATTCCAGACCCATCGTTGTCGATAGCCGATGGTGGTATTGCGCCGTTGGGTAAGGCGAAGAAGTCGCTCTTTTTTGCACAGCTTGAAGCCCTTGGCGAAAAATACGATTTCACACTGAAAACACCTATCTCCGAAATCTCGGAAGAGGGTATGAACGTCATTCTGTATGGTGCAGAAGAACGTTTCAGCGTTAAGAACGAAACACTTGGCACGTCGAACTTCTTCTTGAATTTCGATGGCGTCATCAGATACTTGGAAATGCAGCAAGACGACGATGCGTCTGCAACGGCTCAAAAATGGGCTAACCAGTTTAGCCGTACATGTGTCTGTCCTGAATGTAACGGACAGCGCCTGAACAAGGAAGCCCTGCATTTCTTTATTGATGGAAAGAACATTGCAGACCTTGCTGCGATGGATTTGGCCGAACTTTCGGCTTGGCTCGATGGCGTGGAAAAACGCATGGACAAGAACCAGGCCAAGATTGCAGCCGATATATTGAAGGAAATTAGGTCGCGTTTGCAGTTTATGCTCGACGTTGGCCTTGACTATTTGGCATTGAACCGTGCTTCGGTTACCCTTTCGGGTGGCGAAAGCCAGCGCATACGTTTGGCAACCCAAATTGGTTCGCAGTTGGTGAATGTGCTTTACATTCTCGACGAACCTAGCATTGGTTTGCACCAACGCGACAATGTGCGCCTAATTAAGTCGTTGAAAGACTTGCGCGACATTGGCAACTCGGTCATTGTGGTAGAACACGACCGCGACATTATGCTCGAAGCCGACTATATTGTCGACATTGGTCCGAAGGCAGGTCGCCATGGAGGCGAAGTCGTTTTTTCGGGAACACCGAAAGAAATGATGAAGAAAGACACCTTGACCTCGGGTTACCTGAAAGGAACCTTGCAAATAGAGGTGCCAACCGTTAAGCGCCCTGGTAACGGCAAGTCTTTAGTCTTGCGTGGTGCCACCGGTAACAATTTGAAGAACGTAGATGTTGAGTTCCCATTGGGTAAGCTCATCTGCGTGTCGGGTGTGTCGGGTAGTGGTAAGTCAACCCTCATAAACGATACGCTTCAGCCAATTCTCAGCCAGAAGTTCTACCGCTCGTTGCAAGACCCATTGCCTTACAGGGAACTGGAAGGTATTGAGAACATCGACAAGGTCATCAACGTCGACCAGAGCCCTATTGGCAGAACCCCACGTTCAAATCCGGCAACCTATACCGGCTTGTTTGGCGACATAAGAAACATGTTCGTGGCTTTGCCAGAATCGAAGATGCGAGGCTACAAGGCTGGCCGTTTCTCGTTCAACATAAAGGGTGGCCGTTGCGATGCGTGTGGCGGTAGTGGTTACAAGACCATTGAAATGAACTTCTTGCCCGACGTATATGTCCCTTGCGAGCTGTGCCACGGCAAACGCTATAACCGCGAGACGCTAGAGGTTCGTTACAAGGGAAAGTCAATTGCCGACGTGCTCGACTTGACCATTAACCAGGCCGTTGAGTTCTTCGAAAACATCCCTACCATTTATGCCAAGGTGAAGACCTTGCAGGAGATTGGCTTGGGCTACATAAAGCTGGGACAACCGTCAACAACCCTTTCGGGTGGCGAAAGCCAGCGTATTAAGTTGGCGACCGAGTTGATGAAGAAAGACACGGGCCGCACACTTTACATCCTCGACGAACCAACCACAGGCCTTCATTTCGAAGACATCCGCATCTTGCTGAAGGTGTTGAACCGATTGGTCGATAAGGGCAATACGGTCATCGTCATTGAACATAACCTCGACGTCATAAAGTCTGCCGACTACGTTATAGACATTGGTCCTGATGGCGGCCGACGCGGTGGACAGGTTATGGGCTTTGGAACGCCGGAAGAAGTTGCCGAAATAGCCGAGAGCATGACCGGCAAGTTCTTGAAAGAAGAGCTGCAACGCTCGCGTTACTACAACCGCGAAGCGAGCACGATAGATGATTCAGACACTAACCAGATTTAAATTTATTTAGGAATGCCTAAAGTTTCAGTTATATTGCCGGTTTATGGCGTTGCACAGTACATTGCAAAGTGTACCGACTCGCTGTTAAACCAAACACTCGACGATTTAGAGATTTTCTTTGTTGACGACCATGGTCCCGACAACAGCATGGAAATTGCGCAACAGCGTGTGGCCGGACACCCACGTGCTGCCGAGTTCCACTTTATAAAGACACCGCAGAACATGGGTGCAGGTATGGCCCGCAACTATGCCATTGAGCAGGCAACAGGCGAATACATTGCCTTTGTTGACAGCGACGACTGGATAGAACCCACCATGTTTGAAGACTTGTATAACCGTGCAAAACAGTTCGATGCCGACATCTGTTACGGACAAGGCATTCAAGACTTTTCTGACGGCCGTGCAAGCAACATCTTAAAGAATCCCGAAATGGCAGAAGGCCCCATCTCTCACGATAGCCGTGCCTATTTCCTTTCGCACTACGTGTCTTATTTCTGGACCTTCCTTTACAAGCGTAGCCTTGTAATGGACAAGAACATCCGTTACCCCGAAGAACGTTGTGCCGACGATAGCTACTTCGTGGCATGTGCGCTTTTCACAGCACAGACAGCAGCCCATGTCGACAAGGTTTATTATCACTACCTCATCCGCGAAAACTCGGTAGTGACAACCAAGAATCCGACCAAATATCTTAAGCGTTTAACCGTGTTCAGCAAGCTGCTGACCTATGCAAAGCAGAACGGGGTTTACGACGAGTTTAAGAAAGAGATAGACTTCCTTTATGTGAAGAAAGGTTACCTGTTGTCTTCGTTCAACTACATTATGAATGTAGACCAACCCACAACCGCCGAGTTGAAGCGTATACAGAACGAAGCCGAAACGTTGGTGCCTAATTACCGTGCAAACGCTTACGTAAAGGGTAGCAAGTCGACCGGTTGTACCGATTGGCTATTGCGCAACCTACCAAGTATAGCCATAAGGTTAGTGCCTATTTACGTAAAACGCACAGGAATGTTAGTCTGATTTAAAACGGGGCGCATTTTTTTCCTTTTTGATAGGAATGCCAAAAAATGTGTTTCATTATTTTGTGAAATTGTTACGTTTTATTTCAAAATGACTATATTTGTAATGAACAATACCAAAAGAATATGGAACACCACGAATTAGACAGACTAGACGAGAAAATCTTAAAATTGATTTCCGCCAATGCACGAATACCTTTCTTGGAGGTGGCTCGTGTCTGCAATGTGTCAGGCGCTGCCATCCACCAACGTATTCAGAAGTTGCAGAGTCAGGGCGTAATCAAGGGTTCTGAATTTATTATCGATGCCGCTAAAATCGGTTACAACACGTGTGCGTTTATGGGTATCTTCCTAAAAGACGCCAACATGTTCAAATCGGTAGTCGACGAACTTTACAAGATTCCAGAAGTAGTAGAGTGCCACTACACAACGGGCCGCTTTGCTATGTTCATTAAAGTGTATGCGAAGAGCAACCAAGACTTCCTTCGCATTATTCACGACAAATTGCAACCTATACAAGGTATTTCAAGTACAGAAACAATC
This sequence comes from Paludibacteraceae bacterium, assembly GCA_024401645.1. Classification (GTDB taxonomy): domain Bacteria; phylum Bacteroidota; class Bacteroidia; order Bacteroidales; family Paludibacteraceae; genus Physcocola. The sequence goes on from JAKSKR010000015.1 coordinate 5,626, forward strand.
GTGTCTTTGAGCGATGCCTTCCAACGTCAAATTCCAATTGATGGTATAGAGGTCTCTGATGAGGGTGATGACGATGCCACTGGCGACATTGATCCGTCGGCATTGGCAAACAACAACTTCTAAACGCCTTCATTAAAAGGGCCTTCGTTCTGGTGGATGTGGCATAGACTCGTGTGACATAACTAAACAAATAACACAGAATGTCGGCCTTTTTTATTTCTATTTACCATTTCTTCAGCAGTCGCCGATGGCTGCTTTTCGCGTTTATAGTCTGTTTGTTTGCCGTGTTTGGGGTGTTGGCTTCGAAAGTAAGCTACGAAGAAGACATTACACGTTTTGTTCCCACAACAGCCGATTCTAAAAATGTGGCATCGGTTTTCGGCCACTTGAAGGTGAAAGACAAGGTTATGGTCCTTTTCACACCTGCCGATTCTAATGCAACAAGCGAAGACATGGTGCCCATTGCCGACCGGTTTGCTGCCGAATTAGATTCGGTACTCGGCAAAACCCATATACAGAAAATAACATCTGACGTGGGGAACGGCCAAGTGGCATCGTACCCCGATTTCATCTATACCCATTTGCCCCTTTACCTCGACAGTGCCGATTACCGACACATCGACACCCTTCTGTTGCCAGCCAATATGGCGGCCAAGATGGAATGGAACAATGACCAGCTGATGATGCCGACCGGTATGTTCATGAAGGACTATATTGTGCGCGACCCGCTTGGATTGGGACTGAAACAGATGGCGAAATTGCAAGAACTGCAAGTTGAAGGCAGTTACCAGATGGTAGACGACCACTTGGCAACCGCCGATGGCAGCATCTTGCTGTTTGTAGCGCCACGCTACCCGGCAAACAATACGGTCGAGAACGGCATCTTGGTCGATACTATTGAGGGCATGATTGACCGTTATGCCACCCTTTACCCCAATTGTAACATTGGTTTTTACGGCGGACCGGTAATTTCGGTTTACAACGCAAGACAGATATTTACCGATATGATGACCACGATGGGTTTCGCCCTTCTGCTGATTTCCGTCGTCATCTTCTTTGCATTTAAGAACAAGTTGTCGTTCATTCATATCGTATTGCCAGTTGCCTTTGGTGGCCTGTTTGCGTTGGCTGTCCTTTACTTCTTAAGGGGAAGCCTTTCCATCATTGCCGTAGGTGCGGGCTCTGCCATCTTGGGCGTTCTGCTCAGCTATTCCATTCACGTGGTGGCACACCGCGAGAATTGCAGCAACATGGAGCAGCTCATCGACGAGATGTGGCAACCGCTAACCATTGGTAGCTTTACCACCATAGGTGCATTTTTCAGCCTAACGTTCACCAAGAGCGAAGTCTTGCAAGATTTTGGCTGGTTTGCCTCCCTTTCCATTATAGGTGCCACGGTGTTCTGTCTGCTCTTCTTGCCGCACTTGTTGCAGATAGGCGAGAAGTATGTGGTAAGCGACAAGCCAAGCCGTTTGCTGGAATGGGTGGAAAAATTCACGTCTATCGACTTCAGCCGAAAGAAGTGGCTGGTAGCTGTTATTGTGTTAACCTCGTTGGCAGGCTTGGCCTTGAGTAACCGGGTATCGTTCAGTTCCGATTTGAATGCCTTGGGTTACCAACCCGAAAAGTTCAATCGTGCACAGGCGTTGCTCGACTCCACTTTCCAGAAGGGGAGTAAGTCGGTTTACTTCATAGCCGTTGCCGACAGTGCCAACGATGCTATTTTACAGTACGAGGCCATGAGCCAGTCGTTGGCAAGCCTCAAACAGAAAGGTGATGTGCGCCAGTTCTCGTCGGCCCATTCCCTTTTGGTCGATACGGCAACCCAACAGCGTCGCCTAAAACTTTGGAACGACTATTGGACACCTATACGTAAGGCCATGGTCTTGAACAGCATTGCAAAGGGTGGAGCCCCTTATGGTTTCACGCTCGAAACCTTTGGCGGATTTGCCGAAATGTTGAGCGAAGAATATGGGACTGTCGATTTCTCGAAAGAACCGTTGTTTGAAGATTTCCTGACGTCGGAAGACAACATGGCCATGGCCATTGCGCAGGTATCGCTCAAGGAAGAGCAGAAAGGTGAGGTCTACAATGCTTTTGCAGGCAACAGCAGCGTCGTCATTCTCGACAAGCCGCACTTTATGTCGCAGTTTGTAGAGGTCACCACCGCCGACTTCAATTTTGTGTTGTTGGTATCGTCGCTCATCGTCTTCATTGCCCTGTTGCTCTCTTATGGCCGTTTCGAGTTGGCATTGCTTTCGTTCATGCCAATGGCATTAAGCTGGTTCATCATTTTGGGCATAATGGCATTGTTTGGCTTGCAGTTCAATGTGGTTAGCATCATCATATCTACCTTCATATTCGGTACTGGCGACGATTTCAGCATCTTCATAACCGACGGCTTGCTTTCGGAATACCGCACCGGTAAGAAGATGCTGACTGAACATAAGACTGCCATCACCTTCTCGGCATTTACAACCGTTGTAGGTATGGGTGCCTTGTTCATGGCAAAGCATCCGTCGCTGTTGAGTGTGGCACAAACCTCGGTAATAGGTATGGTGGCGGTGGTGCTTATAGCGTTCACCATTCAACCGTTGCTTTGGCGTTGGTTTGTTACGAACCGAACAAGTAGGGGAAAGGCACCTTGGACACTGATGCGTGCGTTGCTTTTGTTGCCAATGATGTTTTTCGGATTCCTAACGTTCCTCTTGATGTTCACCATACCGTTCTTATGCATTTTGCCCACCAAACGTAAGTATTACTGGTTCCGCTGCTTGGCATCGTGGGGATGCAAACTGGTGTTGAAACTCTCGCCGAACAAGTATATTGAACAGAATTTGTCGGGCTTTCATTTCGAACGACCTGTGGTGGCCATTGCCAACCATCAGTCCATTCTCGACATCATGCACCTGTTTGCATACAGCAAGAAGTTGGTGCCGGTGGTGAAAGCCGGGGTTTGGAAGCATCCGGTGTTGGGCCCTATTAACCGCTTCTTCCGTTCGGTTTGTGTTGACGACGGTTTCGAGAATATGATTGGTCCGTTACGTGAAAGGGTGAACGAGGGCTATTCCATACTTGTTTTCCCAGAAGGGCACCGTTGCGACGAGAGCATGAAGTTGGGGCGTTTCAATAGCGGGGCTTTCTCGCTGGCCGAACAGTTGCAGCTCGACATTCAACCCATCATCATGTTGGGCAATGCCATAAGCATCACCAAAGGCGACATGTTCTTCATTCGTCCTACCAATGTAACGCTGACCATGTTGCCACTGGTTCGGCACGACGACGCAAGTTGGGGCACAGGCTACATAGAACGTCGCAAGGCGGTATCTCATTGGTTTAAGGAAGAGTATTCTAAACAGATGGAGGCATTCGTCACAACCGGCAATAAGTTCTACACCAACCACCTGTTCCAAAACTACATCTATAAGGGACCTGTGCTAGAGTGGTATATGCGCGTGAAGGTACGCCTAGAAAATTCGTATAAGCTCTTTAACCAGATGGTGCCTAAACAGGGCAGAATTACAGATATTGGCTGTGGTTATGGTTTCCTCGATTATATGCTTATGTTCATGTCTGCCGATAGACAGGTGACGGGTATTGATTACGATGACGAGAAAATAGCGGTGGCTAACCATTGCTTCTCGCGTAACGAACGTATCGGTTTCGTTAGTTGCAATGCACTAGAAGCCGAATTGCCGCAGTCTGACGTCTTCATCTTGAACGATATGCTGCACTACATGCCGTTTGACAGCCAACAGGCGCTCATTGAAAGGTGCATGCAGAATCTGCAGGAGGGTGGGCAGATTATTATTCGAGACGGAAACACGTCGAACGAAGAAGGACAGAAGGTGACGAAGATGACCGAAGTGTTCTCGACGAAGATTTTCCGTTTCAACAAAACCGAAGGCGACTTGTTCTTCACATCGTACGAACGCATATTGGCCATTGCCGAAAAGAATGGCTTTAAGATTGTTGAGCACCTGTCGAACGACGAGACAACCTCTAACGAAATTTATGTCTTGAAGAAAGCATAAGTTCAAAGCAGTAATCCCTTTACAATTCAACTGTAAGGGGATTTTGTTTTTCCACCAATTTGCGTGTGGTCCGATTTTTGCATATTTTCCAGTAATTACTAATCCCGATAAAACATAAAGTTCTAATGAGAAAAAAGATAACATTCTTGTTTTTGGCATTGGCCTCTACGTTAGCCGTCGCGCAGCAACCCGTTGGTGCCGACACTTTGAAGGTTGCCGAGCCGGTTGTGGAGAAGCGCATACAGTCTGCCGACCTGACATTTGCAGAGTTCGACACCATTCGCACGCATGGCTCATTGCTCTATGCCGGAAAAATTCTGTCTGACGCCGGCTTCAAGATGGCTTATGCCAACGAGCTAAATCAGAAAGACTGGAACAAATACCACATGGGCGAAACGGCATTTGTTAAGGGAGCCACTTTCAACGAGCAAAGGCAGGCTTGGAAGAGGGGAAAGAACGCACCCTTTGCCTATATGCGCCTAATTTACGATTACGAGAATCAGCGTCTGTGCCACTATCAGTTGAAATTTGCCACACGCGAAGGCTTTTCGTTATTCCACAAGGAAGCCATCTTGGCGGGCTATTTGTTCAAAAAGAAGAATCGCGACCGTGTAGATTCTGGCGTAGAAAGCACCTATTACAACGCTCAAACCGACTGCTTCATGGTGTTTGGCGAATATGCCGATGGTCAGCTGACTGTTGATTGTTGGAAGGGAGGACAGAAGATTGGACATTCGCACCGGAAATGAATTCGGAAAAGTTGTCGTCCAAAAATTTGCATTTCTCGAATAATCCGTTATTTTTGTAGTGTTAAACTTTAAATCTAATAGAGTATGTCATACAAAATCATCGAAATTGAAGGCATTGGCGAAAAATATGCAGAAAAACTAATTGCTGCTGGTATTAAGACTGTAGAAGCTCTTCTTGAACAGTGTGCAAAGAAGTCTGGCCGCGACAAGTTGGCTGAAGAAACTGGCATCAGCGAAAAGTTGATCCTTACTTGGACTAACCACGCAGACCTAATGCGTATTAACGGCATTGGTGGTCAGTTTGCTGAACTTCTCGAAGCTGCTGGCGTTGATACCGTTAAGGAATTCCGCAACCGTGTTGCTGCAAACCTTCAGCCTAAATTGGAAGAAGTAAACGAACAGAAGCACATCTGTGGCCGCGTTCCTGCTCTTTCTGAAGTTGAAAGAATGATTGCACAGGCAAAGGAACTCGAACCAAAGGTTTCTTACTAAAAACAGCAAATAAGAATAATGTAAGCCCGACGGTGTGTCGGGCTTTTTTTATGCCCGGCCGGTACTAAAGCCGATGGACTCTTTTTTGCAAAAGACACTATAATGGCCTATCTTTGTACGTTATTTATACATAAGCGAATAATTTATAAAAACTATGCAATATTATAGCACAAACGGCCAATCGCCTGAAGTTTCATTGCAAGAAGCAGTGGTAAAGGGGTTGGCATCTGATAAGGGCTTGTTCATGCCGAAGCAGATCAAGCGCTTGCCCGAATCGTTCTTCCAGAACATGAAGGACCTTTCTTTCCAGGAAATAGCATTCGAAGTAGCCAAGGCATTCTTTGGCGAAGACGTAGAAGAGGCAGCCTTGAAGGAAATCGTTTACGATACATTAAGTTTCGACGTTCCGTTGGTACACGTCAACGACAACATCTACAGCCTAGAGTTGTACCATGGTCCAACGCTTGCATTTAAAGACGTTGGTGGCCGTTTCATGTCTCGTTTGTTGGGTTATTTCATCCGCAAGCAGGGACAGAAGCAGGTGAACGTGTTGGTAGCAACATCGGGTGACACCGGTAGCGCCGTAGCTAACGGCTTCCTAGGTGTTGAGGGCATACACGTTTATGTGCTTTATCCAAAGGGTAAGGTAAGTCCTATTCAAGAATGCCAGTTCACCACACTCGGTAAGAACATCACTGCACTAGAAATTGACGGTGTGTTCGACGATTGCCAGGCTTTGGTTAAGTCTGCATTCATGGATGCCGACCTCAACAAGCACATGAACCTAACAAGTGCCAACTCAATTAACGTGGCTCGCTTCTTGCCACAGGCATTCTACTACTTCTATGCTTATGCCCAGTTGCAGAAGTTGGGTAAGGAAAAGGAGGCAGTCATTTGCGTGCCTAGTGGTAACTTCGGTAACATTACCGCAGGTTTGTTTGGCAAGCGCATGGGCTTACCAATTAAGCGCTTCATTGCAGCAAACAACCGCAACGATATTTTCTACCAGTATTTGTTGACTGGCGAATACAATCCACGCCCATCAGTTCAAACCATTGCCAATGCTATGGACGTTGGTGCGCCTAGCAATTTTGCCCGCATTCTCGATCTTTACAAGAATTCGCATAAGGATATCTGTGCCGAGATTTCGGGTTGCACTTACAACGACGATCAGATTCGCACCACCATTAAGCAGGTGTTCGACCAGCACAAGTATTTGCTCGACCCTCATGGTGCTGTCGGCTACCAGGCAGTTGCCGATCAGTTGAAGCCAGGTGAAGTGGGCGTCTTCTTGGAAACAGCACACCCTGCCAAGTTTAAGGATACCGTTGAGCCTATTGTGGGCGCAATTGAAATTCCTGAGAAACTGCAGGCATTTATGCGTGGCACAAAGCAGAGCATTGAATTGCCAAAAGATTTTGCTTCTTTCAAACAGTTCTTGCTAAACGAATAAGCGCATGGGTAACTATCAGTATAAGACCGAAGGCGTTTGTTCGCAGGTCATCCGCTTCAATATCGACGGAGAAGGCAAACTGCACAACGTTGAATTCTTTGGTGGCTGTAACGGAAACCTTAAGGCCATTGGACTTTTGGTAGAAGGCAGGTCTGCCGAAGAAGTTGCCAACACTGTGCAAGGAAATACTTGCGGGCACCGCAATACCAGTTGTGCCGACCAATTGGCACATGCCATAAAATCGGCCTTGCAACGTGAACGCGAGAAAACGTCGGGTAACGAACAGTGAAACATAATTGAAGGCGTAGGCTCAAGTCTACGCCTTTTTTGTTATGAAAAATGTTTACGTTGTAAATGTTGGCACGGTTTTTGAAATCTATTAGTTATTGTGAATATATAAACGTTGTTTTAGTAACGTTTGCTAATTTGTTTTATATGTTAAAATATTTTTTATCTACTTTATCGTTATTTGCATTGCCAATGGCAAGTGCATTTGCTCAAAGCCAGATTATTAATGGCGGATCTGGCCACGCTGTTGCGTTGTGTGGAAAAGGCCAGATTTTTGCATGGGGCCAGAATAAGTCAAATAGTCTCTGTTTGGCAGATGAAGGTGCAGACTCTATTGTGGCAGTTCCATCTCTTGTGAATACTGGCAATATTACATTTACTCAAGTGAATGGAGGTTCGGGTGACCACAGTGTGGCCTTGTCGTGCTGGGGGACCGTTTATTGCTGGGGAGCAAACGACAATGGGCAGTGTGGAGAGGCTCCGTCTAAATATTCGTCAGGTAAAATGCCTATACCAGTACCGAAAGGGGAAACCGAAGGTTACAACCTAGATGGCACGGTTGGTGGCGATTATTTGGGCAATGTTAAGATGGTTGCGGCTACATCTGGTGCAAGCCTTGCTCTTTTGAATGACGGATGTTGTGTTTATTGGGGAGGAACGGATAAAAGGATGCCTGGAAGTGCCTTCGTGGAAGATTCTGAAACCCCAAAATATATCGTCGATGAAAATGGAGATCGATTAAAAAACATCATTTTTGTGGCTGGTGGCGACAATGGCGTTATGCTAATTGTCGGTGATTCTAAAGATGCAAAGGTAGGAACTCTTTATTCTATGGGAGCCTATAACGGCCGAGGGGGGGATGTTCATTCAAAATCGTGTTATCCGGCGCCAGTTGAAATTGGCGATGGCTCTGGCACCAAGTCTTCTGGCGAATACTTGACTAATGTGAAAACTTGTGCGTATTCCGATGCGGGTGCCATGGCAGTTGACGCCGACGGACAGGTCTATGCTTGGGGTAATAACGGTTGGTGGGGCGTTTGTGGCCTAACGTCAATGTACCCTGCTTCCTCGATTACATATGCAGAAAAAGTGACCTCAGGCGAACAGAAAGAACGTACAGGAGAAGCGTTCTTGACAAATGTTATTCAGGTTATTGGGGGGAACGGTTCTGCAACTGCTTTGGCAAAAGATGGTTCTGTACTATATTGGGGTAGTAATACCGGTGCCAAGAAGGGAGGCACGTCAGGCGGCGTGATTCCGAACTCTGATTATGCAACAACTCAAAACACAACGATGGTAGGCCCGGTGTTTGCTAACTATTGTGCAGGTGAACATGGCAATGAAAAGGAAACCCGAATTGACGATGCCGTGGCAATTGGCGGCGGCGATTTGTTTGGTTTTGTAATAGACAAGGCTGGCGATTATTATGTGTGGGGTACAACAGAGGTTCCTGGCGGCTTGGGTAATGCTGGAACGCTTGGTACTGGCAATGTTGCTGAAATTAGTACTTGCTTAAAGAAGATTGAAATGCCATGTGAAACGCAAGATAGGTACCCAGAGGCTGATTTGCGTGGACCTCGATATAAGTGTCCAGGCTCTAGTGATACTCTAGATTGTGGTTTTGAACCATACTATGGAACTGAAGGTGAGTATTTTTTCAGATGGAGTAAAAATGGAGTCGTGTTGAACTCAACCGCAAACATTTTAGGGCAAAAACCGATGTCCGATGCCTTTAATCGACCAAGTATAGTTGTCGATGAACCTGGTGTTTATCGTGTTGATGTTATGTACTTCGGCACTAATCTGCCATGTGACATGAACTTCGATGCGTCTGCAGAGGTTGAGGTGATTGACTATGCTTTGCCAATTGACACGATATGGCCAACGGTTGAGTGCTATCCGGAAGGAAATGTCAATAAGGCGAATCTTTTTGTCTCGTTCATGGTTAACGACATGTATCATAAGAAGGGTGAACGCACTACCTGGGACATTTATGAAAGCCAATTTGGCGATGATAAGTTAGCAACCGTAGAGGCGGAGGTTGGTGAAAAAGTTGAAGGATGGGTGTTCGATACCGAACGCACGTTCTTAGAGGATACCACAATTACGCTTTGGATTAAAGATGTTACGAAAAAAAGCGACTACTTGGTTAAGAATGATGCAGTTACATCTGGTTCCGGCGTGTCTTCTTTAGATTTTGAAGACTTTAATTCTTCAAATTGTAGCTTCTTGACATTTTCTACCAATTCAACCATAGAATTAGGGACTTTCGACATGACGTTACGTACGCTGTCAAATCTTATAACATCTGATGCCAAGCTAACAGCTTCGGTATATAAAACTGAAAAAAATACAGGCGGACATGATCTTGTCTATGTTCCTTCTGAAAAAATTGCAGAAACTACTGCGAATGTAACTGTAAGTGACATACAAACCGTAACGGTGGACTTTGGTGGCGTTACCTTGCCTGCTAGTTCTAAAGGCTCGGTATATATGGTGGTTGTGACTATAGAATCGTCCGATCCGTTATATGCATTAAGTAAGAAGGTTGAAAACGATGAGGTGATGAACGGTTCTGTGACGCTAATTGAAGGTGGTAAATCTGACCTTGGAAAACTGCCTACGACGTATACAACACCAGATAACAAGTTCTCTATCTTCAACCTCAAATTAAGTGCCCTGTCTGACTATTCATGTGGGCGTGTGCCTATTTGTACTAATTACGTTGTTCCAAATTTGACTTCTGCCACAGCTGTTCTGGCTGACGATGCAAATAAGTTGGTCGATGTTTATAGCGTGAACGGTGTTTGCCTACGTCGACAGGTGCCAATGGCTAATGCATTGAATGGCCTACGCAGGGGTGCTTATGTTGTAAACGGCAAGACCTGTTATGTGAATAAGTAAAAAACCATTGGGTTGCCTATTCATTAAATCTTAGAAATTGAAAAATGGGAGCTTCTCCAGAAAAGATGCTCCCATTTCTTTTTGTGTGGTGTGGCTTAAAGCACCATTACCAATGTGCCGGCAAGTAACAAGGCCGCGCCAAGAACTGTCTTCCAGGTCAAGGGCTCACCTAGGAATATTACGGCAAAAATAATGGTGAGAATAAGGCTACACTTGTCGATGGGTACCACTTTTGATGCATCGCCATGTTTTAAGGCATAGAAGTAGCAAAGCCACGATGCACCGGTTGCAATGCCCGACAGGATGAGGAACAGCCAACTGCGGGGCGAAATGGAGGCTATGTCACCGGCTGAATTGGTGACGAAAACCATGCCCCATGCCATAAGGAGGACAACCACCGTGCGGATGGCAGTTGCCAAGTTTGAGTTGACGTTCTCGATTCCTATTTTCGCCAAAATGGCGGTTGCGGCAGCAAACACTGCCGAAAGAATAGCAAGGTACAACCACATATTGTTTCCTTTCATTTTGTTGGGTGTGAAATTGTAGTTTGTCTTCTTAAAAGTGAAAAGCGAGTGCTTGGACGTTACCAGCACTCGCTTTTTGTTATTATTCTTCAATTTTCAGTGTCTGCACTTTTTCTAGGCGTTCCCTCAAGCTGTCGGCTTGTTGCATGCGTATCTGTAAGACCATTTGGCAGTCTAGGTCGAAGTCTTGACTCAATACGGTAGGCTTCATGTCTTTGGTGATGCGCATCACGTCGTTGAGGTAGAGGTAGTCGAAACGAATGTTGAAAATGGCGTCAATCGTGCGTTCTTCCACCTCGCAGTGCATCAGGGCGTCGTCGCTGGCCACCTTGTAGGCGTTTATCAGGCCACTGGTGCCAAGTTTAATGCCGCCAAAGTATCGGACAACAATCAACAGCACGTTTACCAGTTCTTGGCTTTGTAGGCATCCCAGCATGGGGCGTCCTGCCGTTCCGCTAGGTTCGCCGTCGTCATTACCCCTAAATTCTATTTTTGCCGGGTTAATGCGGTAGGCATAGCAGACATGCCTGGCATCGTGATACTGCTTTTTCTTGGCATCTACAAGAGCCTTAATTTCATCGGTAGTAGCCACAGGGTATGCAAAGGCAATGAAACGACTGCCTTTTTCCTTGTAGAGCCCCTCGCCCGGTTCCTTAATGGTCTTGTAGGTATCTTCAGCCATGTTGGTCCAAATTACTTGTTTCTACGGAAGCTGCGGTTGTGGTGTTCCGAGTTGTGAGAGAAGCGTTCACGTTCGCGTCTGTCACCGCCACGGTCTTCACGTCGGCGTCCACCCCAGTCGCCGCCACGTTCGCGTCTGTCGCCACGTCCGCCATCACGTCTGTCGCCGCCACGTCCGCCATCGCGGTCAAACTTGCGTGTGCCAGTTGCTTCGGCAATCATAATGTCGTCGTAGGTGTCTTTAAATGCGGCCATAATGCGTGGCGCATCTTCCTTGAAGACATCGAAGAACGAGTAACGGCCTGTAATTTCAATGCCGTGAATATCAATGTCGCGGTCGTTAGTGGCATCGTTAATAAGGCCCAACACGTTTTTAGGGCTGAACTGGTCGTCGCGTCCACGGTTAATCTTCAGTCTTACACGTTCACCACCACGGCGTTTGCCGCCACGTTCGCCACGACCTTCGCTGTTACGTTCGCCACGTCGGCGGTCTTCCTTGTCTGGCACGTTAAGGTCTTCGCTGCCATCGTAGTACTTCAGGAAGCGGTTGAACTCCATAGCCACAAAGTGACGGATGAAGGTATCTTGATCCATCTTGCCGGTTTCCTCGGCAATGAGGTTTGCAAAAGGTGCAATCTGTTCGTCGTTAACTTCAACGTTGCGCAAGCGCTCAAACAAGGCTGCCAACTGTACCTTACAAACTTCAGGACCTGTTGGTACCATTTCGCGTTCGAACTTCTTGTTGATGATGCGTTCAATGTCGCGGATGCGGCCTTTTTCGCGAGGCTGGATGATGGCGATAGAAACACCGGTCTTGTTGGCACGACCTGTACGTCCGCTTCGGTGGGTATAGCACTCAATGTCGTCAGGCAAGTTGTAGTTGATGACGTGTGTCAAGTCGCTCACGTCCAAACCACGTGCTGCCACGTCGGTAGCCACCAAAATCTGCAAGGTACGGTCGCGGAAGCGCTGCATCACATAGTCGCGCTGTGCCTGTGTAAGGTCGCCATGAAGGGCGTCGGCATTGTAACCATCGCGCATCAGCAAGTCGGCAACGTCTTTCGTTTCCTGGCGGGTGCGGCAGAATATGATAGAGTAGATGTCTGGATTCATGTCCACAATGCGCTTAAGGGCAGCATAGCGGTTGCGTGTTTGAGTCACGTAGTAAACGTGCTTAACGTTTTCAGAACCAGAGTTCTTCTTTCCGACAGCAATTTCGGTGCTGTCTTTCATGTATTTTTTTGCAATGGCTGCAATTTCTTTAGGCATGGTGGCCGAGAAGAGGAGCGTACGTCTTTCTTCTGGCGTTTCTTCAAGAATGCGCTCAATATCGTCTTTGAAACCCATGTTCAGCATTTCGTCAGCCTCGTCAAGAATGAGGGTCTTCATCTGGCTCAAGTCCACCTTGTTTCTGTCAAGAAGGTCGATGAGTCGGCCAGGTGTTGCCACAAGTACCTGTGGCTGAACGTCGAGTTGGCGGAACTGGTTAACAATGCTTTCGCCACCATAAACGGCAACCACTTTCATGCCATCCATGTACTTCGAGTAGTTCTTCAAGTCCTTTGCAATCTGAATGCAGAGTTCGCGTGTAGGCGAGAGAACCAAAGTCTGAATCTGGTGCTGGGTTTCGTCGGTAAGGTGTAGGGTTGGCAAGCCGAATGCAGCAGTTTTGCCGGTACCGGTTTGTGCAAGTGCAACCAAGTCGCTGGTTTCACTTTGGTTCAAAAGGAAAGGGATTGTTTTTTCCTGGATGGGCATAGCTTCGGTAAAGCCCAAGTCGTTCACGGCGTGCAGCAATTCTTCGCGCAAGCCAAGTTCTTCAAATGTTGCCATTTTTCGAGTCTTTGTTTAATAAAATTGGTAAATGCAACAGCGTGTACCTGCTAATGCTATTCTCGTCATCACAAATCCCAATTTCCTTTTAACAAAGACCTTCTGAAGATGTAGTAACAAAAAAATAGGGGGAAACATAAGCCCCGTCCGTTTCGTCTCTTTAACTGTAAAGCTAACAGTTCATTTGCTTCTTTTCATCTCTTGCCCCGAAACGGCCCCCGCACACTAAATAGGCGCGCTGTTTTGTAAAATTGTGCAAAGTTACAAAAAAATAGTGATAGTTTGCAATTTGTAAGTGGTAGACTGCAATTCTCGGTTAAATATGTTGCCATTGGCAAAAGAAAAGGGAGCACCGCTGGGGTACTCCCTTATAACAGATGCCTAATTTAGGCTATTTTTACAATTCCAAGTCACCATTCATAATTTCGTGCCAAGGCAAGCCCTGCTTGTTGAGCTCTTCCATGAATGGATCTGGATCGAACTCTTCAACGTTCCAAACGCCAGCACGCTTCCACAATCCTTTAGCGAACATAAGTGCGCCAATCATGGCTGGTACGCCGGTGGTGTAGCTAACGCCCTGCATGCCGGTTTCCTTGTAAGCTTCCTGGTGGCTGCAGTTGTTGTAGACGTAGTAGGTGAGCTCCTTGCCATCCTTCTTACCTCTAATGCGGCAACCAATGCTGGTTTCGCCTTCGTAGTTTTCACCAAGGTCTTGTGGGTTAGGCAATACAGCCTTCAAGAACTGAAGTGGAACAATTTTCACGCCGTTGTAGTCAACTTCGTCGATGCGGGCCATGCCAATGTCTTGAATCACACGCAAGTGGGTAAGATATTCCTGGCCGAAGGTCATCCAGAAGCGCGCACGCTTAATGGTAGGGAAGTTCTTAACCAAGCTTTCCAACTCTTCGTGATACATAAGGTAGCTTTCGCGAGGGCCAACGTTAGGGTAGGTAAGCGCCTTGTGAATTTCAAGGGCGCCAGTCTGAACCCACTTGCCGTCTTGCCAGTAGCGACCTTTCTGGGTGATTTCGCGAATGTTGATTTCAGGGTTGAAGTTTGTAGCGAAAGCCTTGTGGTGGTTGCCGGCGTTGCAGTCTACAATGTCGAGGTATTCAATCTCGTCGAAGTGGTGCTTTGCAGCATAGGCTGTGTAGACGCCACTAACGCCTGGGTCGAAACCGCAACCCAAGATGGCGGTAAGTCCTGCCTTCTCGAACTTTTCCTTGTAGGCCCATTGCCAGCTATATTCGAAGTGAGCTTCGTCTTTTGGCTCGTAGTTTGCAGTGTCGAGGTAGTTAACGCCACATTCCAAGCAGGCATCCATAATGGTAAGGTCCTGGTAAGGAAGTGCAAGGTTCATAACCAATTCAGGCTTGTGCTTTTTAAGCAAAGCCACTAGTTCTGGCACGCTGTCGGCATCAACCTGGTCTGTCTCAACTTTAACATTCTCGCGTTTCAGAATGTCGGCCGCCAGCTTGTCGCACTTGCTTTTCGTACGGCTAGCAATCACAATGTCGGTAAACACGTTGTGGTTTTGTGCCACTTTGTGGGCAGCTACGGTGGCTACACCGCCAGCTCCGATGATGAGAACTTTTGTCATTTTTCTAATAACTCGTTTAATGTGTTATACAAAAATAGCAATAATTGGCGAGGTGTTAATCATCCTCGTTTTACAATAGTATTGCAAAAGTTGTACCAAACCAAATTAAATGCACAAAAAAAGCGTCAATTTTTCAATTGACGCTTTGAAACTTGAAAATGGGTGGGATATGGGGGTCGAACCCACGACCTTCGGGACCACAATCCGACGCTCTAACCAACTGAGCTAATCCCACCATTTTGGTTTTGCGATGCAAAGGTAGAGACTTTTTGTGAGCCGTGCAAGTCTAAAGTAATATTTTTTCGAAATATTTTTCTGCCGGTCGTCCGTTAAGGAACGTATTTGCTGACGAATTTGTTGACAATCAGCTTAAACTCGTGTGGGGCGGTGTCGAGTGCAGCCTCCCATAAGTAGGTTGGCGCTCCCCATCTGGCCTCGGCTATGGCGCCGGCAATACAAGCGTTGGTGTCGGTGTCGCCTCCGCGAAGCACGGTGTTGCGTATGGTGTCTTCGAACGATGTGCCGTTTGCCACTTCTTGTATGCATAGTGGAACGGTGTTTTGGCAGATGGCGTTGAATTCATCGAAGGGTTTTTCAAACGATTCCCATTCGGGGTAGTACTGCCTCATGAGTTTCTTGAATCCCTCTAAATCGTTGCCGTATTTGCGGAAGAACCAGATGGCATGCGCGGTAGCTTGGGCACCCTTTATGCCTTCTTCGTGGTTGTGCGTGCACATGGCCGACTTCTGTGCTTCTGCCAACATGACATCTTCCTTGTCAAATGCCCAACCTATGGGGCTGACGCGCATTGCCGAACCATTGCCGCAAGAATTGTAAGGCTTACGGCTTGGGGTGATTAGCCAGTTTAGGAATCCGGAACCGTATGCACCCATCGGATTCATCATCTTGTGGCAGATTTCAACGTAGGCGTCTCCGTATTCAATGCCCTGCAGTATGGCGTAAGCGGTGGCGATGGTGCAGATGGAGTCGTCGGTTATTTCCTTACCTTTTTCAATAAGCTTGAAGTTGGGGTCTCTCGTGTTGTTGAATTCATAAATGGAACCCACATAATCTCCTATTAATGCGCCTTTCATAATTATAAAGTGTATTTGTTGTGATAGAATATATGAAGCTGTTTAAAAATTTTACGAAAGAATTCTCAAAAAAAAATAAAAAGCTTCTAAATGCTTGTTTTTGTTGAAGTGTTTGCTCTTATGTGTTCAATACTTTAAATTTACAAAAAAATAAATAATATGGAACACGTTTTCTTTCCTTTCGACGCAGAACTGAAGAACGAACTTGACCAGATAAAGCTCGCCATACAGGGCGAGCAGAATGGCATTGGCTCGCGTAGTATGGGTGCTATGGCCTACAAGAAGAACTATGGCGTGCCTTATCCGTCGCTACGCCGCATCGCAGCCAACTATCAGCCTGATGCCAAACTTGCCAATTGCTTGTGGAACATTGGCTATAGGGAAACCATGCTTTTGGCGTTGCTGCTGTTCCCGAAAGATGCAATGGCAGAGTCGGACGTGCAACGCTTGACTGCCGAGATGAAAGAAATGGAGTTGGCCGAGTTCGCTTGCCGCGATTTGTTCTGCCTGTTGCCAGGTGCCGAGAACTATGTGCAGGGATTGTTGGCGCAAGGTGCCGACTTCTCGCTAGAAGTGGCATACCTGTTGGCTGCGAGGTTGCTTGAAAGGAGCGATAGGCCGTTGGCCTTCGTAACCGTGTTGACTGATAGGGTGGAGGCCGACTTGTTGCTGGGAAAGGCGTCGCTAGCGAAAGCGATTTCTAATTTCTTGAAACAGTTGGGGCTTTTCAACAAACACACGGCGCAGGTGATGGCCGTGGTAGACCATTTGTCGAAATCCGACAATATGCAACTGCGTTGGGTTGCCGAAGAGGTCAGAACCGAGGTGGAATATTCCAATCATAAAGATTGAGTTTTTTATAAATCTATAAGTTCTTGGTAATCATATATCAGCCGCCGTTATAAAATGGCGGCTGTTTTGTATAAAGGTGTGGATTTCAGTTTTTTTAAGACGTTCCTTAATTGAGAAACGTCTTTGGACGATATTGATTGATGTTTAATATTTTTAAGACAAATTGGGACGGAAAATAATCCAATTTTCTTAATTTTGTAGTTGCGTTTTAATAATTAAGGAAATGCTGGGCAACCTTGCGTCTGGTTTAATGTTTTTTGTAAGAGAAATAAACTGTTCGCGTGTAGTGTCCAATTTTCTGTAAATTTTATTTGAATGAGAGACTTCCACGATTACGATAGCCTGTATATTAAGACGGGCGTTATTATAGGTGAATTGATTATTGTCAACGGCTTGTTGTTCTTGTTGACCGTGTTGTTCCCTAATGCCATGCACGTGCATGTCGATAGCGACTATGAGGTGAGGACGCGTATGTTTTACGCCATCATTAACCTCAGCTACCTGTTGGCATTGTCGTGGGTAGGTATTGTTCTCGATAAACGCTCGGTGTTTATTGAAAGCATCTTGAAGAATGTGCTGAAGATTTCTATCATTCAGTTCTTCATCGTGTTTGCCTCTTTGTACATCATGAAGACATACATCTCGTTGTCTTTCCTTGTTATCTATTCTGTTTGGGTGTTTGCCTCATTGTCGTGCTGGCGAGTGTTCCTTCGCCTTATGTTGAAGGCATACCGTAGCCGTGGCGGTAATTCAAAGCGTGTCATCATTTTGGGTGCGGGCAGTATTGCCAACCAGGTGTACAACCAGCTGATTTCCAATGTTTCTTATGGCTATAAGTTCATGGGTTTCTTCGATGATCGTGCACCAGAAGATTATAAGGTTCCTGCAGAATTGGTGAAAGGTAAGTTGGCCGATGCCAATGAATTTGCCTTGAATAACGACGTCCGTGTCATTTACTGCGCATTGCCAGCCGGTGACGACCGTAAGGCCGTTAGCACCATTCGCTTTGCAGAACAGAACTTCATACGTTGTCTTATTGTTCCAGACTTCCGTCGTTTCATTGAAAAGAAGGTCGAACTCTCATTCTTGGAAGAGATTCCATTGGTGTCGCTCCGTTTGGAACCTTTGCACAAGTTCGGCAACCGTTTGCTGAAACGTGTGTTCGACATCTTGGTGTCTGGTGTTTTCTTGGTAACTATTTTCCCTCTATTGTATATCATATTGGGAACCATCATTAAGTTGACCTCTCCTGGCCCTATCTTCTTCCGCCAGAAACGTACCGGCGAAAATGGTCGCGACTTCTATTGCTATAAGTTCCGTTCAATGCACGTGAACGACGATGCCGATAAGGTGCAGGCTACCAAGGGCGATGCACGAGTTTCGAAGATTGGTGCCATTATGCGTAAGACCAACCTCGACGAAATGCCACAGTTTATTAATGTGTTTATTGGCGATATGAGTGTGGTGGGCCCACGTCCACACATGCTTAAGCATACCGAAATGTATTCCGAACTCATCGATAAGTATATGCTCCGCCACTGGTGTAAGCCAGGTATTACCGGTTGGGCACAGGTTACGGGCTTCCGTGGTGAAACCAAGACTTTGGAAGAAATGGAAGGCCGTGTTAAGCGCGATGTTTGGTACATTGAGAACTGGTCTTTCTGGCTCGATATTAAGATTATGTTCTTGACCGTTTGGAATATGATTAAGGGCGAGGAAAACGCCTATTAATGGTGGCCTTAATGAAGAGAAACCTCTTATACTTTATAATAGCCGTTGCACTTTGTGGTTGCGGCGCTTCACGACCAGCGGGCTCTTTGCCAGACAATGGCAATGCTGCAAAGGTTGCGAAGAAAAAGGCAACAGTCTCGGCCGACGATGAAGGATATTGGTGGCTTTATGGGCCAGACAAGTCGGTAGTTGCCAAGGTATATGTTGAACGAGGGTCGACTAGGCCCGATGCCTTTCACGAGGGGCTTATCCGTATTTTAAGCGACGACGATTTGCGTATTGGTTTTGCCGATGAAGAAGGCAGAATCATTATTGAGCCTTCGTTTTTGGCGGCTACATCCTTCCGTGGCGAATTTGCGGCTGTTGTGCCTTATTCGGAGTCGGCAGCGGTTTCGGCAACCGACGATGCGGCTGTTGGTGTTTTGACGGGAAATGAACATTGGGGCATTATTGATGCCGCAGGCCGATATAGGAGGAATCCGGTATTCAAACGCGAATGGAACGACCAGGTGGCCGACTATGTGTATGTGAGTCCCACCAATACGTTTTGGATTACCGAAAATGGCGATATGAAAGGCTTTTGAGTTTGATAAGGGTTTAGAAATATGATAATTGCACATCAGAAGAGAAAGGAAAACGTAGCCGAATACGTGCTATATATGTGGCAAGTGGAAGATTTGATTAGAGCTTGCCAATTCAATATAGAAATCATACAGAACAACATCATTAACCAGTTCGGACAGTCTGACGAGGTTAAAGGCCAAATGAAGACTTGGTATTCCGACCTCATTTCTATGATGCAGGAAGAACAGGTCATGCAAAAAGGCCATGTGCAAATTGTTAGAAACATTGTCGACGACATGGACGAACTGCACTTGGCACTTTTGAAGTCGCCTAAACATGTCGACTATAACGTGATGTTCTTTAATGTGTTGCCATGTTTGGCTGAATTCCGCCAGAAATCGTCGGCACCGGCAGAGGTGAGTGACGTGGAACTGGCGCTGAACATGATGTACGAAATATTGCTGTTGCGTTTGCAGAAACGCGAAATTAGCGAAGGAACCCAAGCTGCAGTTAAGCAAGTTAGCCGTTTCTTGGCTGTTTTGTCGGACTTGTACAAGAAGGATGAAAACGACGAACTGGAAATGGAGTGATTATTAAAATCTATTTGTTATTACTTTAGGTGGATTTGGCTTGAAACGTCTAGATTCCACCAACCGTTACTATAGCCGTTCAAAACGCAACCCAACGATTTTAGTCGTAGGCTGAATTTGCTATGTGTGTTTTCGGAAACATATATAGGCAATTCTTGTGTGCAAACCTTCCGGAAATGAAAGATTTTGGGGTGTTTGTTTTAAGATTTGCAATCCATTAATTATATTTGCAAAGTAGTAAATGTATATATAGGGCTCGAAAAAAAGACTAATATTATGATAAAACGTTTAGTATCTGCATTTTCGCTGCTAATGTTAGTGGTTGGAAGTGCTTTCTCACAGAGTATGATTATCTCCGGTGGCGGTAATCACGCAATTGCGCTGTGTAGCAAGGGACAGATATTTGCATGGGGCTTGAATGAGTCGAACTGCCTCTGCTTGAAAGACCCGGCTGACGCTGCCAGTGGCATTGTCCCATCTCCAAGTTTGGTAAATACTGATGACTTGACATTCTCAATGGTGTCAGCAGGTTCTGGTGGCCATAGTGTCGCCTTGTCTTGTTATGGTACCGTATATTGTTGGGGCGCAAACGCCTATTCACAGTGTGGTCAGCCTGCATCTAAGTATTTGGCAGGTGGCAAACCATTGCCGGTTAAGTGTGGTGAGGCTCCCGGATACGACCTTAAGGGTAACAAGGGCGGTGACTATCTTGGTGGCGTAAAGTACATTACTGCTACATCTGGTGCTTCTCTTGCCATTTTGGAAGATGGTAGTTGCGTAGTATGGGGTGGTAATGAATCTTCTGTGCCTGGCGAGTTCTTGAAAGAAGCAACTGAAACACCAGTCTATATTCGTGATCAAAACGGTGAAATCATAAAAAATATTATCCACGTAACTGGTGGTGATAACAACATCTTGTTTATTGTGGGCGATTCGCCAGACGCTAAGGTTGGTACGGTTTACTCAATGGGTAACTGGAATGGCCGTGGTGGAGACGGAGGCGCAAAATCTTATATTGCTGCTCCTGTTGAAATTGGTGACGGTACAGGTACAAAATCTTCAGGTAAGTATTTGACCAATGTACGTACTTCCGGTTTGTCTGACTCTGGCGGTATGGCTGTTGATGGTATTACCGGTTATGTCTATGCTTGGGGTAACAACGGTTGGTGGGGTACTTGCGGTAAGCAGTTACAATATCCTGCCTCTGCAATTACTTACGCCGAAAAGGTTACCTCTGGAGAATATGAAGAAAAGTCTGGCGAGCCATTCTTGACCGATGCCATTCAGGTTATTGGTGGTAACGGCTCTGCAGCTGCTGTTACAAAGGAAGGTAACATCTTGTATTGGGGATCAAACACTGGTGCGAAAAAAGGTGGTTCGTCAGGTGGTACAATCCCTAACTCTAAATATGCAGCATTGCAAAATACTCAAAGCATTGGTCCTGTTTACGGTAACTACTGTAAGGGCGAAAATGGTTATGCTACAGAAACGCGAGTAGATGACGCTGTAGCCATTGCCCGTGGCGATATGTTTGGTTGT
Organism: Paludibacteraceae bacterium; assembly: GCA_024401645.1. GTDB lineage: Bacteria > Bacteroidota > Bacteroidia > Bacteroidales > Paludibacteraceae > Physcocola. The sequence goes on from JAKSKR010000015.1 coordinate 26,554, forward strand.
ATGGTAAACAGCAAGGGTGACTTCTATGTTTGGGGTACAACCGAGTTGCCTGGTGGTTCTGGTAATGCTGGTACGTTGGGTACAGGTAATGTCTCTGAAATTTCAACATGTTTTAAGAAGATTGAAGTTAACTGTACGCCACAGGACTTGTGTCCTGAAGCCTATATGGTAGGCCCACGTTATAAGTGCCCAGGAACTGTCGATTCTCTTTATTCAGGTTTCACTCCTTTGGAGAGAAGTGAAGACAATTACTTCTATAAGTGGACTAAGGATGGCGTTGTTTTGAACACGTCAACAGAAAATTCGCCGTTGGCCGATAGAAAGAAAGATAAGTATAATGTCATCACCCTCCCTGTATTAGAACCAGGTAAGTACCGTGTAGACATTTACTATGTTGGTCAGAACGTACCTTGTGAGAACTGTCCTGACACTTATGCGGAAATTGAGGTGATTGACATGGAAATGCCTGTTGACACTATGCAGCCACTTTCTTGCGTAGGTAAGGACCGTGAAACAGCTCCTACAGAGCTCGACAACATTAATTTCGCATTCTCCGTTAACAACAAGTTCTATAAGGCTGGAACTAAAACAACATGGGTTGTTTACGATGCTCCTGAAGATGGTACTGCATTAGATACATTTGAGGTTTTAGCAGGTGGTGATCAAGAATTTTCTGTTACCGGTAACTACGTTAAGGTAAATGAAAATTTGGAAAAGGATAAACCAGATACTACTTATTCTATCTGGATTGAAGACAAGACACGCTCTGAGGGCTATTTCTTAGAGAATGCAAGCCTACAAAAGGGAACTATCCCTGCTTCTGCAGAATATGTAACCCATAATGGTTCTGAATCTTGCTTCTTCACATTTATGGCAACTTCAAATTTGTCTTTGGGCAAATTTGACCTTGTAATGAAGTCAGTTCAGAGCAATCAGGCTGCAACAAATGTAAAAGTGGATGCTGCTGTATACGCAACTACAATATGTACAAATGGTAATGTAAGCTATTTGCCTGTTGCTACTAGTAAGATGGGATCGGCAACTAAAACTGTGCCATCAGTCCTCGATCCTACACTTGTTTCTCTAGACTTTGGTGGTGTTGAACTTCCTGTAAATCCAGTTCGAGGCACTGCTTACTGTATTGTTGTGACTGTTACTTCTGCTGCTCAGGTGGCTTTGCTGGAAACTACAGCTGCAAAGGGCGATAAGATTTTTGATGGTGCAGTCTCGTTGGTTGATGGTAGTGTAACACATTCTATTTTCCCTGAAGCATATTCAAAGAATGCTTATAATTTCTACATCCATAACTTAGAGTTCTTCAAGTTAACTGAATATACATGTGGACGAATTGAATTACCATCTAAATACTATTGCCCACCTTGTAACAAGCCAGACAAGGATCCTAAGATTGAATCGACAGTCGAAAAAGTTCCTGGCTTGAAGGTTGACACCGTATTCCTTTGTAAGGAAACCGGTAGCACTACTTTGAGTGTTAAGGATGTGAAGAATTCAGATGGTGATGATTTCGATATCCTTTGGTACGATACAAAGAGCTTTAATGACGATACTAAAGCATTGAAAGCTGAAGAAAAAGTGGCAACTTCTTCTATTGAGGTAAAGTGGGAAGATATTCCTGAAGGAGAGTCTAAAACATTCTACTTGAAAGTACGTGACCATGAAGACCATGACGCTTCGCTTTGTCACCGTTTCGACAGTATTGTCGTAGTGGCAAACAAGGTGCCTGAAGTTCCTGAAATTACGATTGACCCTTATTGTGAAGGCCAGTTGGAATTGACTTCTTTGACTGGTATTGCAGGCCAATTGCTTACTATTGCAGGTTACGATTCAAAACTTGAGAATGAAGCTGGCGACGACTTTACAATCTTGAGTTTCGTGGCTGAACTTCAGAGTTTGGCTGCTCCTGGCGCAACCTATTACTTGACTTTGACCGACAGAAAAACAGGTTGTGTTAGTGAAAAGACTCCTGAAACTGTAACTGTCGATGAAATTCCTGGTACTGTTTCACCTGTCGACCTTCAGATGCTTAAGTCAGAAGGTGCTTCTGAATCGGTTAGTGCTGCCGTTGAAAGCATTGAAATTTGCGACGACTGCAAGTTCATGTGGTCAAAGACCGAAGACGGACAATATAATGCGGTTGCTCCTAACCAGGATAAGTCAAAGGCTGGTGATTTCCCTTATTGGGTTTATGTAGAAAATACTAAAACCGGTTGTAAGGGTAAGCCTGCAGACTTTACTGTAACAGTTAACGATGCTCCAGCTCCTACTGTTGAGAACAAGGTTATCTGTAAGTCTTCAGTTCCAACCTTCAATTTGAATTCGTGTGTTACTCCGCTCGAAGGCTATAACGTTTATTGGTACAAGTCTAAGGCCGATGCGGAATCTAAAGATGCATCAAAGCGTTATACTGCAGAATTGGAAGCACAGGTTGGTGAACAGACATTCTATGTAACTCAACAGAATGGCGATCCTACTTTGACCGATTTGGAACGTGCAGAAAGTGATCCTGCTTGGTTTACCGTTAAGGTCGTAGATGTTGACCTTCCTACCGTTCTTGTTAGTGAAAACACATACTGTAAGGATGCTGAAGCAGCAAGTGTGGTAGAAATGGTAGATGTCTTTAAAGATGAAAGCAGTTTCTTGTATGCCGATGGTAAGGATAAGATGGTTTGGAAACTCGGTTCGAACGTGGTTTCTGGAACAAGCCTAATTCCTAATACTGCAGTAGAAAATCCTACTGAATATACTTACTCGGTATATCAGACCTACGCAATTCCGAACACTACCGAGGTTTGTGAAGGTAAGTCTGTTGACGTTACCGTTAAGGTAACTGTAATTAACGCTCCTACTAAAGGTGATTTCTCTGTTCAGTATGTAAAGAGCGATGCTGAAGAGAATACACCAGTTGGTTACAAGAATTTGCTTGCTCAAAATGAGAACGCAGTTAAGGCCGATGAAGATTATACATTGGTATGGTACACCGATGAAACCGGTGGTACAGGCTCTAGCGAACCATTTACTCCTGCTTACGATGCAAGCTTGGAAGAAGATGTAACATTGACTTATTGGGTAAGCCAAAAGAACAGCATGGGTTGCGAAAGCACTCGCACGCCAGTTAAGGTTACCGTTTCTTCGGCTCCAATGCCAAAAGTTTACAAAGTAAATTATTGCGAAGGTGAAACCACAGTTCCACTTGTAGCTGAAATTACTGTTCCTAGAGGTCACAATGAATCGGAGTATGAGTTGGTTTGGTACACCGATGAGACTTTAACGACAGAGGCTTCAGGTGCCCCTACTCCAGAATCGGTTGTTCCTTCGGGTACAGAATCAGTTAAAAAGTATTATGTGGCTCAAAGGCAGATTAGCTCTGGTGCTGTAAGCTCGGCTTCAGAATTGGTTGTTACCGTTTATGCAAAGCCAAAGTTGATTACCAATAATCCTTCTCCAATCTGTGGTACAAAGGATGAATCTGTTAACTTGGCGAGCGATGAGATTTGGAAGATTTCTTCTAGCGGTATTGGTGCTGCAAAGGCTTGGTTAGACCGAGATCAGTCTACTGCCGTAGACAATCCGAGTGAGATTAAACAGCCTGGTACTTATTATTGCTACGCCTACTTTGAAGTTACGAATGATACAAAGACCGGACTTCCTGCATCTTCAACATGTAAGTCTACTGTTGAACATGTAAATGTAGATGTTCACTTTGTCAAGGACTTGATTGTAACTGGTGACATGACCTGCCCTAATACACCAGCAACCCTTAATGTTGAATGGGATGAAAGTTCAAGTGACGCAGGTACTAACCCAACCAGTGGCGTTAAGTACACTTGGAAGTGCGAAACTAACAATGACGCAACTACCACTACAGTTCCTGAATATACAACACCTGCTCTTGCAGGTCAGCCAGGTAACTCGTACAAGTATAATGCTTTTGTTACAGCCGGTGTATGTGCCGACATTCCTGTAGGTAGCTATAGCGTGGTACTTAACGATGGACCTGTAAAGGGTAACGTTGTGTTTGACGAAGAAAAGAATTCAACGGAGAAGGTTATTACTGCTCAACGTACCGGTGTTACATTCACTACTTGTGGTAATAAACTCACAATTGATGCAGCACAACTTACTGCTGACGAAAATTCGGCTTATGAATGGACTGCAGATGGTGAGGTTCTTGGCCGTTCTGCGAAACTTGTCATTGACGAACCAGGTGATAAGACATACCATTTGACTTATTCAAATGTTTGTAAGACTGGTTTCGACATCAACATTGTAGATGCAAGTGTTAAGGTTTCAACCGACAAGCAGAACATGGAGATTTGCGAGAACGACAACTTCTCATCAATCTTGAATATTAAGTGTAAAAATACACCTGAAATTAAGTGGTATCGCGATGGTCAAGCTCTTACATTGACCGATAATAAGCTTAATTTGAATCCTGCTCAATTGAGCGATAAGGGTGTATATAGTTACGAGGTGTCAAACCTTGGTTGTAAGGAAGAAGGTAAGTTGGAAGACTTGAATGGCGAGAACTTGTTGAACGTTAAGCCTTACATCAAGTTCGACATGCAAGACTTCTATGTGGCACGTAAGGATAGTGTTCTTGCAATGCCAATTACGTTCACCCAACCAACCAGTGGTGATCCTTCAACAATTGTTTGGACGGAGAACGGTGTGGCTTCACCACAGAATAACCCATACAAGTTGAAGGTTACAAAGGATCATGACTACACTGTAACAATGTCAGACCCTAATTATTGTAACGCTGACACTACCGTTAAGGTTAAGGTTGATGCACGTTTGAAGATGCGTGCAAGACTCTCTGAAAAGATTTGCCAAGGTGCGCAAGCTGACCTTTTGATAGACACTACCGGTACGGGTAATTTCTATTACCCAGAAAAGATGAAGCTTAAGGTTACAGAAATCATTGGTACTACCGAAACCGATATGTACTCGATGTACTACGATGATGAAGAAAAGGCTGTTCGTGTAAGTAACGTATCACCATCTGAAAATGCAACTTATAGAATTGAGTTCATTTACCGTGAAGGCGAGGGCGTCGATGAACAGAAAATTGTTAAGGAACTCAACATTGAAGTATTGCCTCCTATTCAGATTACCATTCCTGAAGGTTTGGCTATCTGTGGTGACGGTATGACTCAGTTGGAAATCCCACTTCAGGTAACTCCGCCAGAAACCGATGTTACTTGGGAAGCTGACGACGATATTATGTCTTCAACTTCTGGTCACTCTGTAACAGTAGCTCCTGAATATCCAGAAGGTGGTGAAAGCTTGATTATGACCAAGGTTTACCGATTCTCTGCTGCTAATGGCCAGTGTGAATATCCAACCAAGATGGTTATTGTTCGCGTTGACCGTCCATTGACCGGTAACATTGTAGCCCCTGTTGCAATGTGCGAAGGCAAGACTGCAACAATCGATGCTTCTTCTTATCGTGCTGATACTTATGTATGGTCATCACAGGAAGATCCTTCAATCGATGGCGCTGCAACAGCTTCAATTGATGTTCAGCCATCCGTCACATCTGAATACCTTGTAGACATGACTAGAGGTGAATGTAAGGGCTTCGATTCTTATACTTTGGATATTGCTCCTCTCCCTGAAATTGTTAGTGTCGATTCTGTTGACTACAACGAACGTAGAATTAATGTGGTTAGCGGTACTTCTCCGTTCACATTCTATGTAGATAAGATTGCAGGTGAGGGTTACGATACCGAAACTTTGACAGATGTTCGTTACGGAAGACACACAGTGTTTGTAGTCGATGCAGCTGGTTGCCAGCATTCATTCCCATTCGTTGTTGTGGCTCCTGTCATCAAGATTCAGCCAGTTGTATCACCTAACGGCGATGGCGTTTATGACAACTTCTCAAGCAAGATTCTTCAGGAAGCATTCCCTAATGCAAAGATTTCAATCTTCGACCGCTGGGGTAAGAAGTTGGTTACTTACTACGGCTCTGACCCAGGTTGGGATGGCACTTATAATGGAAAGCCAATGCCTTCTACCGACTATTGGTACGAAATTGAAATTAAAGAGTTGGAAACCACTTATACTGGTCACTTCACTCTCATGCGTCAGTAATTGTTGATGCAACTCCATATAAAAGCGTTCGACTAACCGTCGGACGCTTTTTGTTTATAGCGCTTTTTTGTAATTTTGCAGTGTTATAACACATTGAATTATGGCAACACAACGAAACATAGATTCTAAATTGATTTCTGTCATTGATGCATTGTCCGATTTCGGATCCCTTAAGAATGCATACCATCATACCAACGACGGCGTCCCATTCCCTTCGGGTAAAGCATTGTCTCAAATTGTAGACCTTACACGTGAGGTGCTTTTCCCTGGTTATTTCGGTCACTCTTTTGTTGACAGTAACACCCTTAAATACCACATTGGTGTTAACGTTGAACGACTGAACGCGTGCCTTGTTGAACAGGTGTTGGCGGGTCTTTGCTTCGATGGATTTGCCGATGAGTCGGAATTGGAGAGCAAGAAAGAAAAGGCGCGCCAAATTGCGTCTGACTTCTTGTCTCAATTGCCTGCAATGCGCGAAGTGCTGATGACCGACGTGGTGGCTGCTTACAATGGTGACCCAGCAGCAAAGAGTTTTGGCGAAATCATCTTGTGTTATCCTACCATTAAGGCAGTTTCTAATCACCGTATAGCACATGCTTTGCTTAAACTTGGAGTGCCACTCATCCCTCGAATGATTTCCGAATTGGCACATTCTGAAACCGGTATCGATATACACCCAGGTGCGACCATTGGCAATTACTTTGCCATTGACCACGGCACTGGTGTGGTTATTGGTGAAACCGCAATTATAGGTAACCACGTTAAACTTTACCAAGGCGTTACGCTAGGCGCAAAGAGCTTCCAACTCGATGAAAATGGAAACCCTATTAAGGACTTGCCACGTCACCCAATTGTGGAAGACAACGTGGTGGTTTACTGCAATGCTACAGTGCTTGGCCGAATAACTATTGGCGAAGGCGCTACCATTGGCGGTAATGTTTGGGTAACGAACGATGTGCCAAAGGGCGAAAAGGTGTTCCAGTCGAAAGTTCAGCAAGTTTCAAAATCGGCTAATTAATATCACATAAAGCGGTTGGTTTCAACCGCTTTTTTAATTTGACTTTATGGATACAATCATACACTTGGCGAGCACAACATCTACAAACGATGAAATGCAGAAGCTACTCAATGCCAATACGCCAGATTTGCAAGAGGGAACCTTGATATATGCCGACGAACAAACCAAAGGACGTGGTCAGGTTGGAAACAGTTGGGAGTCGGAAACCGGGAAGAACCTGACCGGAACCATTGTGCTTTTCCCCGATTTCTTGAAAGCTGACGAACAGTTCCTTATTACCCAAATGGGGGCATTGGCGGTTGTCGATTTTCTGACAAAATATGCCCACTTGACCAATGTAACCGTGAAATGGCCTAATGACGTCTACTGGAACGACATGAAGATTAGCGGTACCTTAAACGAGGCTATGCTTATGGGGAAGTCAATTGCCTACGTGATGTTGGGTGTTGGCATTAATTTGAATCAATCTACTTTTAGGAGCGATGCGCCTAATCCGGTTTCCGTGGTACAGATTACGGGACAAGAATTCAATCAGACGAAGGCTGCCGTCCTTTTCCGACAGTGCGTTATGGAGCGCTATATGCAATTGGCTAATGGCGATGGTAGTGACATACGTCGTGACTATATGGCCTGTCTTTATAGGAAAGACGGATTCTATGCCTATGCCGATGAAAGAGGAGAAAGGTTTGAAGCCGAGATTGTGACAATTCACCCTGCCGGAGAGTTTGAACTCCGTTTAAGGTCGGGCGAACACCGTACCTACTTGTTTAAGCAGGTGCATTACATATTGTAACTTTTTAAGCTGATTTGTGATAAAAAGTCCAAACTTTTTCGGGTTTGGACTTTTTCTTGTGTTATAATGATAGTGAAAATAGAGATAAATCATCATTTTGTTTAATTTATGCTGTAAAACATAATTTCTAATTAACACAATTTTGAGTTGATTTGTTATAAAGTGAAATTCAAATAATAATATTTCTATCTGTTTTTTAACCGGCACACAAAACTTCTGCAAAGGAAGTCACATTTCTATTTGGAGAACCCAAAACACCGTAACTTTGCATTGTAAACAAAAAGGAAATATAATTGAATTCCGGTTTACAATTTGAGTATGATTTTGAAAGATTGCTTTCAAACAGTAAGAGATTTTAAAAGTGTAACTACAAAAATTATTGAGGTATGAAAAAGATTTTTACTATTGCATTGGCATCAGCAGCAACCGTATTGGCACAGCCTGTATTTGCACAGGAAGAAGCTGCAAAAGAACCAAAAGTTACAGTGTCAGCAGGTGCTGATTTGGTAAGTGCCTATGTATGGCGTGGTATTAATGTGACTAGTGCATCATTCCAGCCTGGTATTACCATGAATGCAGGTGGCTTCTCATTGGGTGTATGGGGATCAACCGACTTCCAGCATGGTGTAAACGAGTTTGACTGGATTGCATCTTATACCGTTTCTGGTTTGACATTCGGTCTTACTGATTATTGTGGTCCATTCTCAAGAGCAGAAGGTGAAAAATTCCCTAACTATGGCAATTATGATAACCACATCCTTGAATTTAACGCAGGATTCGACTTCGCAGAAGTTTGTAACAAGTTCGCTTTGAAAGTTGCTGCAAACGTTAACCTGGTTAACGACAAGGATGCAGAAGACGATGAGCAGTTCTCTACCTACATTGAACTTGGCTACCCAGTTAAGGCAGGACCTGTTGATGTAGATTTCGCTCTTGGTCTTACTCCATTCGAAGGTATGTATTCCGACAAACTCAATGTTGTAAACCTTTCAGTAAAGGCATCAAAGGAATTGCAGTTCACCCCTTCATTCAGTTTGCCAGTATATGCACAAGGTGTTCTTAACCCTTATACCGAACAGGCAACACTTGTGTTTGGCCTAACTTTTTAAGGCTAAATCAAATCCATTAGATAAGTCAAATTAAAATATACAGATATGAAGAAACTAGAAGCCATTATCAGAAAAACCAAATTCGATGATGTTCGCGATGCTCTTCTTGAAGCCGACATCGAATGGTTCTCTTTCTACGATGTTAGAGGTATGGGTAAGTCGTTACAGTCACGTATTTACCGTGGTGTAATGTACGATACTAGTATTATTGAACGTGTGCTTATTTCCATTGTGGTTCGCGATATTAATGTTGAAAAGACAGTTCAGGCCATTGTAAAGGCAGCCCGTACGGGTGATGTTGGTGACGGACGTATTTGGGTAATTCCTATTGAAGATGCCATTCGCATCCGTACTGGCGATAGAGGTGACATCTCACTTTACGACGAAGAAAAGAAATAATAACACCACGAATAGAACATTGAATATATAAACCACAAAAGAATTAGAATTATGGATAAAATTCGTAAATATATGCCATCGAAAAGGTGGATGGCCTTTATGGCAGCCGCGCTTTTAGCATGCGGTACTGCTTCTGCCGAGGTCTATGAGATTGATGGCAAGGAAATTACAGCAAGCGATGTTGCTTTCTCACTCGATACCGTATGGGTTATTTTAGGTGCAATGCTTGTGTTCTTCATGCAGCCTGGTTTTGCCCTTGTTGAAGCTGGTTTTACCCGTACAAAGAATACTGCCAACATTTTGACAAAGAACTTGGTTGACTTCTCGTTCGGATCTCTTTTGTTCTGGCTCTTCGGTTTTGGCATTATGTTTGGTGGCGACGTTGCTTCATTCTGTGGCGTTCCAAGCCTTGGTTGCCTCGACTTCTACGATGCCGGCAGCATGCCAAAGGAAGCCGTTTTGATTTTCCAGACTGTGTTCTGTGCAACTGCAGCAACCATCGTTTCTGGTGCAATGGCAGAACGTACTAAATTCTCAATGTACTTGGTTTACTCTGTTATCATCTCATTGGTTATCTACCCAATTGCTGGTCACTGGACTTGGGGTGGTGGTTGGTTGATGAACGACGCTGAAAATGGCTTCATGATGTCAACCTTCGGTTACACTTTCCACGATTTTGCAGGCTCAACCGTAGTACACTCTGTTGGTGGTTGGATTGCACTTGCAGGTGCTATTGTTCTTGGCCCACGTATCGGTAAGTATGGCAAGGATGGCAAGAGCCGTGCAATTCCTGGTCACAGCTTGACTCTTGGTGCTCTTGGTGTGTTCATCCTCTGGTTCGGTTGGTTCGGTTTCAACCCAGGTTCACAGCTTGCAGCTGCTGGCGAAGTTAACCGCACTGCTATCAGCCACGTATTCATGACTACCAACTTGGCAGCTTGCGCAGGTGGTGTTGCTGCTCTTGCAATAAGCTGGTTGAGATATGGCAAGCCATCGCTCTCATTGGCACTCAACGGTGTACTTGCAGGTTTGGTTGGTATTACCGACGGTTGCGATTGCGTATCGCTTGGTGGTGCAGCTATCATCGGTCTAGTTTGCGGTACCGTTCTAGTGTATGCAGTATCTTTCATCGACGAAAAGCTTCACATCGACGACCCTGTAGGTGCAACATCAGTTCACTTGGCTTGTGGCGTACTTGGTACATTCCTCACTGGTTTGCTTTCAGTTGAAGGCGGTCTCTTCTACGGTGCAGGTGCAGGCTTCCTTGGCGCACAATGCTTGGGTATCTTGGTTTACGGAATCTGGTCATTCGGAACCGGTTTCGCAATGTTCAAGATTATCGATAAGGTTCACGGTTTGAGAGTTCCAGCCCGTATTGAAGAAGAAGGTTTGGATATCTACGAACACGGAGAAACTGCTTACAACGCATAATAATTCTCTTCTGTATCATTTGAAATTTGGGAAACCGCCCGCACAATCAGTGATGATTGTAGCGAGGCGGTTTTTCTTTTTTTGTTGTTTCTGTTTGTATTTCGTAATTTTGTAATCCTTATTGCGTTAATGTATTTATGGATAAGCAACGACCTCTCGTATTAATTTCTAATGACGATGGCGTAAGAGCCGAAGGCCTTGACCTGTTGGTTAAGGAAATATCGCCTTTGGCTGACATCATAGTTCTTGCTCCCGAAGTGCAACAGTCGGGTATGTCGAGTGCAGTCTCGTGCGAGGGCGTCCTCGACTTCCGCTGCGTGCGAAAGGAAAAAGGCCTAGAAATATATTCGGCAACCGGAACTCCGGTCGATTGCGTTAAGTTGGCATTCTATACGGTATGCAAGGACCGAAAGCCCGACTTGCTGTTGTCGGGAATCAATAAGGGGTCGAACAGTTCCATCAACGTTGTTTATTCGGGTACCATGGGGGCGGCTATTGAAGGGTGCATAAACGGCATACCTTCGGTGGGCTTGTCGCAGTGTTTCCGCATGGGCGAACCCATTTGCTACACTTACGGCTTGCCGTTGGTGAAACAGTTGGTGGCAGACTTGCTGAACGGCACTATTAGCCTGCCCGATGGGGTTTGCCTTAACGTCAACTTTCCACACGGACCAATAGAAGGCGGTTTGCAATGGTGCCGACAGGCTAGAAGCAAATGGGTGAAAGAGTTTGACTATGTGGGCAAGGATGCACAGAGCGGAAATGAACAATACACCCTTGGTGGTGAGTTTGTTTGCTTGGAGCCTGATGCGGAAGGTACCGACGAATATGTCTTGGCACATGGTGGCGCCTCGTGCGTTCCGTTGAACATTGACATGACGGCACAGACCTTCCTTTCAAAAATGAAAAATAACAAATAAAGATAAATATGGGTTTTGACGATTTTTCGGAGAAGGATGACGTTCACTATTACGATGGAGAACCGCATACCTTCAATAATTTCTGGTTGGGTTTCTTGACCTCAATGTTGTTGCCAACCCTTTGCTTGCTGTTGGTAATGTATATGACCGACATGTTCAAGCTATTCAATACCATCGACAAGTTCTTGAATTTCATTTTGCACGATGAAACCGGACAGATGTCGACGCTTTTCATTATGGCGTTGATGCCTAGCTTGTTCGGATTCTTTTTCGTTTACAAGACCGAGCGTTGGAAAATGGGTCAAGGTTACATAACTGGTACCATGTTGTTCTTTGCCTTGTTCTTCTTGCGTACAATTCTATGAAGTACTTTGTTATTGCGGGTGAACCGTCGGGCGACTTGCACGCGTCGAACCTGTTGCGTGCGTTGAAGGAGCAAGATGCCGATGCCAACTTTATGGGGTTGGGTGGCGACCTTATGCAACAGCAGGGTTGCCAGTTGGTGCAGCATTACCGCGACATGGCCTATATGGGCTTCGTTGAGGTCATTCTTCACCTTCGCACCATTCTTGGCATAATGTCGAATGCCAAGAAGGCGATGCAGGACTACAAACCCGATGTTGTCATCTTGGTCGATTATCCAAGTTTCAACCTTCGCTTGGCTGAATATGTAAAGAAGGAAATGCCTGGTACGCCAGTCTTCTACTACATTGCACCAAAGGTGTGGGCATGGAAGTCGTGGCGTGTGAAGAAAATAAGCAAGTACGTCGATCGCGTGTTCAGCATTCTGCCGTTTGAGGTGGAATGGTTTGGCAAGCGTGGCTGCGAGGTGAGCTATGTGGGTAACCCGTGTGTAGATGCTGTGGAGGCACGCGAACACAAAGGCGAAAACCTAGAGACTTTCTCGGCAAGAACTGGTGTTCCGACCGATAAGCCCCTGTTGGCATTGTTGCCGGGTAGCCGTGTGCGCGAACTGGCACACAACTTGCCCGATATGCTGGCGGCAGCGGCTGCCTATCCGCAGTTCCGCATAGTGGTGGCGGGTGCGCCTGCAATGGATCATCAACTGTATGAACAATACACAAAGGGGTATGATTGCAACATTGTGTATGGCGAAACCTATCAGCTTTTGCAACAGGCACATGCGGCCATCGTAACGTCGGGTACCGCTACGTTAGAGACTGGCTTGATGCGCGTTCCGCAAGTGGTTGTCTACCAAATTGATGGCGGAAGGGTTGCTTACTGGATTCTTCGCAAACTGGTGAAGGTAAAGCACGTGTCGTTAGTCAATTTGATAGCCGACCGTGAGGTGGTGACCGAACTGTTGGGCCACTTCTTCAATGCCGAGAGTGTAAAGGCTGAATTGAAAAAGATTATTGCACCAGCGCCAGAGCGCGAGAAAATGTTGGCGGAATATGACCAACTCATCGAATTGTTGGGTAAGGAACCCGTCAGCCAACGCGCTGCTCGTGAAATGATTGAACGACTCAAACAAATCAAGAAATAAATAAAAATACAATAGAAAACAAAATGAAAAACTTTTTCGTTCATTTGGGTGTTGTGGTTTTCTTTATTGCCGTAGCAGCTATTTTCTTTAAGCCGGCCGTCTTCGAAGGGAAGATGATTGTGGCAGGCGACTCGGAAAAAGTCATCGGTATGAATAAGGAAATTCGCGATTACCAAGACAGAACTGGTGAAGGTGTGTCGTGGACAGGCTCAATGTTCTCGGGTATGCCAAGTTACACAATTTCAGCGCCCGACGGCCCTCGTAACTATCTGTTCGATGCAGGTCTTAAGGTGTTCTGGTTTTTAGGTTCAACCGATGCCGGCATCATTTTCTTGGCCATGTTCGGCATGTATCTGTTCCTCATCTCCATGGGCTATGGTATTGGAATTTCGGTGTTCGGAGCCGTGGCTTATGCCTTTTCGTCCTACTTCATCATCATTCTGCCGGCAGGTCACGTCTGTAAGGCTTGGGCAATGTCTTACTTGCCACTTGTGTTGCTTGGCATTATGTTGCTGTTCAAGCAAAAGTGGTTGTGGGGTATTGTGGTTTTTGCAGCCTCTATGTCGTTGGAATTGAGAAGTAACCATATTCAGATTACTTACTATTTTGCCATTTTGTGCGTATTCCTATTCCTAGCGTTCGCTATTGGCAAGATTCTCAACAAAGACTATAAGTCATTAGTAAAGACCACCGGATTCTTGGTGCTGGGCTCGTTCTTGGCCATTGCTTCAACAGCCGACCGCCTTTACAGCAACTACGAAATGAGTGCAGTTAGTACCCGTGGCCCTTCACGTTTGTCGGCAGCTGCCGATGGTAAGACCGACAAGAGTACAGGCTTGGATCGCGACTATGCTTTCGCTTGGAGCTATGGCTTGGGCGAATTGACAACCCTTTTGGTGCCAAACTCTTATGGTGGCGAAAGTGGCGGCGAGTTGGGCGCAGATTCGCACATTTCTACTGCCTTGCGCATGCATAACTACCAGGTGTCTGGCCCTATGCGTATGCCAACTTATTGGGGTACGCAGCCATTCACATCTGGCCCTGTCTATTTGGGTGCAATTGTCTGCTTCTTGGCTGTCTTGTCGTTCTTCATCAGCAAGAACAAGTACAAGTGGTGGCTGGTTGGTGCTTCCGTGTTCTTCATTATTTTGAGCTTGGGAAACAATGCGCCAATCGTTAACAATTTCCTGTTCGACCATTTGCCAATGTACAACAAGTTCCGTACACCATCAATGGCGTTGGTAATGCCACAGTTAACCTTCGCAATTTTAGGCTGTATGGCGCTCAAGACCATCCTTGATGGCGATTATGACGAAAAGAAGATTAATAAATACCTTGCAATTTCGGTTGGAATTGTTGGTGGATTCTGTCTATTGGTTTGGGCTGCACCAACCCTTTTCTTGGAATGCTCTAGTGCTGCCGATGATGGTTATACCAAGCAGTATGGCGATTGGTTTACTGCAGCTTTGATTGAAGACCGTGCAAGCCTGGCTTCTTCCGATGCTTTCCGTTCACTTCTATATATTTTGGCGACTGCTGCAATTCTTTGGTATGTAATAAAGAAGGAAAACAGGAAGTATGTCAATGTTGCAATGGGTGCAATTGCCATTTTGACTTTGGTAGACCTTTGGGGCGTTAGCCGCCGCTATTGCGACGAGGATAACTTCACCAAGAAGTTGGAATACCATCCATACCAGCAGACTGTTGCCGATGCGGAAATCTTGAAAGATAAGGACCTTTCTTACCGTGTACTTACCTTCCGCGATCCGTTTAACGACACACATGTGCCTTATTTCCACAAGTCAATTGGTGGATACAATGCGGCAAAGTTGCGTGACTATCAGGATTTGATTGACATGCACATTGCACCAGAAATGCAGTATATTCAAGAGTCGTTCAAGGGCATCCGCACATTGGGTGACCTCGACAGTGTCTTCACCAATACCCCTGCATTGAACATGTTGAACATGCGTTACCTCATTTACAACGATGCTGCTGCTCCGTTGAAGAACAACAAGGCATTGGGTAATGCTTGGTTCGTGCAGAACTACAAAATATTGAAAGATACAACCCTTGGAGGTACAACCTATACTGCCGATGACTTGGAAATTAAGATGTTGGGAAGCGTTAACCCAGGTAAGACTGCGTTGGTAGTCAATAAGTTTAAGGGTGAACTTGAAGGCAAGAGTTTGGCGTTTGACCCAGAATCAAGCATTCAGTTGACATCTTACAAGCCGAACGAGGTGGTTTACAAGTCAAAGTCAAAGACCGAGAACTTGGCATTGTTTAGCGAAATTTACTATCCGCTAGCATGGACAGCCACTATCGACGGTCAACCTGCAAGTCTCTTCCGTTCAAACTGGTTGTTGCGTTCAATGGTCATTCCTGCCGGCGAACACACCATCGTGTTTAAGAACTATGCCGAGACTTACTGGACTTTGCGTAACATGAGTTCAATCTTGTCTCTCATTATGTTGTTGGCTGTTCTTGGCGTTATTGGCTATGAGGTTTATGGCGCTTGGAAGGGTTCTAACGGAACAAAAGCAACAAGCGTGGCAAAGAAAGATTAAAGGCAGTAAGCTGCTAATTGGCGATAAAGTTGGGTGGACCAAAGAGGTTCACCCAACTTTTTTTGTGAATATGCAATAAAAAGGAGCTATATTTGCAATAATTTTATAGAAAGTGCGTTATGGGCACTTCCTTTCTTAAACCGAATAAACAAAACAAAAGTCATGAAGAAGATAGGTCTTCTATTTGTTACATTTATATTCTGTATAAACTACGTATTTGCGACTTCTGGCAGTGGAAGTTGTGGTGAAAATGTAAAGTTTATTTTCGATGACGACACCGACATCCTTACCATTTATGGTAAAGGTGCCATGGCAACCTACAACAAGGAAAGTGAGGTGCCTTGGAGCTCGTATGGAAGTGAAATTAAACACCTTGTAATAGAAGAAGGCGTGACCGAAATTTCAGACTATGCGTTTTTTGCATGTTTGAATATCTATGAAATCAAGTTCCCAAAATCACTTGAAAAAATAGGCAAGTACAGCTTTTCGGGTTGTACTGGACTTACAGGTATTCAGTTGCCAACCAACTTGAAGACCATTGACTCTTATGCATTCAATGCCTGTACTGCTTTAGATAGTATTACCATTCCAGCAAGTGTGGAAAGCTTGGGCAGCTATGCGTTCTACAAGTGTAATGGTTTGAAGCGTGTCGACATCAAGGCGCAGATAAAGGCGATAGAAAGCTACACGTTCTACGAGTGTACGGTGTTGAAGGATATAAAGTTGCCGACAAGTTTGGAAACCTTGGGCGGTTACGTTTTTGCATACTCGGGATTGGAGGCGATAGTGGTGCCAAAAGGCGTCACCATGATAGGAAACTATGCATTCTATATGTGCGAGAATTTGAAGGACGCAAAATTGCCAGAGAGTCTCATTACATTTGGAGTGAGTAACATAGTATTGAATTCTTATGTCTTTGGCGGATGTAAATCATTGGAAAGTATAAAGATACCAAGCAAAGTAAGGTTGTTAGGAAGGTACGACTTCAAGGATTGTACGTCCCTTAAGAACGTAGATTTGGGTAATCTTCAACAGATTGGATACCATGCATTTACGAACTGTACGAGTTTGGAAACAATCGTGATACCAAACACGGTGACAACCATTGATGGCTCGGTGTTTTATGGGTGTACTTCATTGAAAAATGTGAAGATACCAAGCAGCGTGACTACTTTGGAAAACAGTGTATTTTCCAATTGTATCAGTTTGGAAAACATTGAGTTGCCAGGAAGTCTGACCTCAATAAGTTCTTCGCTTTTCAACAATTGTACCGGTCTAAAAAAAGTGAGTATCCCCAATACGATAACCACCATTGGGGGCGATGCCTTTAGGAATTGTGAATCCTTGAAGAGGATAGACATTCCAGCGAGTGTTACAAAATTGGAGAATGGTGTGTTCTACAACTGTGCCTCGTTAGACACCATAGTAGTTAACCGTGCCGACCAACCACTAACGAGTGCAGGCGCAAATTTATTCTACAAGGCTCCGTCAAGTCAGACGGTTTATGTCCCATGTGGCGTAGTTGACGGATATAAGTCGTCATGGACCGACTACAGTGATAAGGTGCGGTCAGTTGGTGACATGTATAAGGTCGTGTTATCGGCAAATGTAGATACTCTAGGTGCCGTAGAAGACTATGCAACGGCATGTGAGAATAATGTTCGTGTAGACAGCATCTATGCCAAGACTATCGGTGAAGGCATGTTCCTGAACTGGAGCGATGGCGAGACTGCGAACCCACGCCGCATTGTGGTGGATAGGAATGTGAACCTGACCGCCATCTTCGTAAAGAACATTGCCAGTGGCAAGTGCGGAACCGATTTGACATGGACATTGGACAGCCGTGGCATCCTAACCATCAGCGGCACTGGGGCTATGAGTAATTATACGGCAGGCAAGGCACCATGGCAGAACTATGTCAGCCTGATTGAACGTGTTGAACTTGCCGAGGGTGTGACCAGCATTGGTAACAATGCATTTTCAACTTGCACAAACTTGAAAGAAGTCGTGATAAAGAATACGGCAAAGGTGGTTACACTTGGCTCTGGTGCTATTGGTACTGACGATACAAAGGTATATGTTCCATGTGGCTTGTTGGCAGACTATAAGAAAGCGACCAACTGGAAATCTATAACCGCCAAGTTGGCGTCGGTAGGCGATTACTACAAGTTGACCGTAAAGAGCAACAAAGAAAGTTGGGGAACCGTATCAGCTTCGGATGCCGTCTGCGAGTCGAACCAGGTGGTTAGGACCTTGCGTGCGAAAGTCATTGCCGACAACATCCGTTTCGCAGAATGGAGTGACGGCAGCACCGACAGTGTGCACAAGGTGGTTGTGGATGCCGATGTCGACTATGTGGGAACCTTTGCGGAAATCGTCGTTAAGGGGCAATGTGGTGACGACTTGTATTGGGTTCTCGATTCAGAGGGTAACTTGGTAATTAGCGGTACCGGCCCGATGTACGACTTCGCGTCGTCGAAGGATATGGTATGGGCAAACTATACATCCCAGATTATGAAGGTGATTGTAGAAGAAGGTGCCACGACCATCGGTAATTATGGATTCTACGTATGCTCAAACTTGGAGAAGGTAACCTTACCATCGACTTTGGAGAAAATTGGTAATTACGGTTTCTATGGTTGTTCAGGTTTTACGTCGTTTGATATACCAGAAAATGTACAGACAATCGGCTCTTATGCCTTTGGTGGTTGTACATCGTTAGAAGGTATTGTGATACCAAAGAGTGTTGAGACTTTGGGCGGTTATACGTTCTACAAATGTAATGCCTTGAAGCGTGTCGACATCAAGGCGCAGATAAAGGCGATAGAAAGCTACACGTTCTACGAGTGTACGGTGTTGAAGGATATAAAGTTGCCGACAAGTTTGGAAACCTTGGGCGGTTACGTTTTTGCATACTCGGGATTGGAGGCGATAGTGGTGCCAAAAGGCGTCACCATGATAGGAAACTATGCATTCTATATGTGCGAGAATTTGAAGGACGCAAAATTGCCAGAGAGTCTCATTACATTTGGAGTGAGTAACATAGTATTGAATTCTTATGTCTTTGGCGGATGTAAATCATTGGAAAGTATAAAGATACCAAGCAAAGTAAGGTTGTTAGGAAGGTACGACTTCAAGGATTGTACGTCCCTTAAGAACGTAGATTTGGGTAATCTTCAACAGATTGGATACCATGCATTTACGAACTGTACGAGTTTGGAAACAATCGTGATACCAAACACGGTGACAACCATTGATGGCTCGGTGTTTTATGGCTGTACTTCATTGAAAAATGTGAAGATCCCAAATAGTGTCTTATCTATTGGTTCTTCTTGCTTTACAAATTGTACTTCGCTTGTTAATTTCAGCTTCCCAGGTAGTGTAACTGAAGTTAATTCAAGTATGTTTAGCGGTTGTACGTCATTAAAGAAGGTGTTTATTCCTAATACAGTCACCTCGATAGGTACTGACGTCTTCCGCAACTGTACAAATATGACGCAGGTTATTATTCCTACAAGTGTTACAAATATTGGTAGTAATGCCTTCTATGGTTGTTCAAGCCTCGACACCTTGCGTAACCGCCGATATGACAATCCGTTGACTAAGTTGGGCTCAACTTTCAATGGCGTCTCAAAGGACATGAAGATTTATGTGCCTTGTAGCCGCTTGGAAGATTATCCGTTGGAGCCAATTTGGAAGAATTATGCGGACGTCATTTTCGATGAAGCCAGACTTTACGATGTTCGTACTTATTCGAATCGTAAATCGTTGGGTTATGCGGCTATTGTTGGTCGTTCTTGTGTGGATAGTGTGTCTGTCGATACCATTTTGGCAACACCTAAATGTGGCCATTTCGAAATGTGGAACGATAGTATTACCGATAATCCGCGTGCCGTGCGAATTACTAGCGATACGGTTCTAATGGCCATTTTTGTACCTGATACTTTGACCAGAGGTGCTTGTGGCGCTAACACTAATTGGTTGCTACTTTGCGATAGCGTTCTTGAAATTGAAGGTAAGGGAGCTATGGACGATTATTCGGCAACCAATCCTGCACCTTGGAACGAATACCTCGACTTTATTGCAACAATCATTGTTAAGGAAGGGGTTACAAATGTAGGTGACTATACCTTGCCTAACGATACGGCATTACTGAACATTGAACTTGCATCTACCGTAACTAAAATTGGTAAGAATGCATTCTCGGGTTGCAACAAGGTGGAATATGTGAAGTTGCCTAAAAATATGAAGACCATTG
Organism: Paludibacteraceae bacterium; assembly: GCA_024401645.1. Taxonomy (GTDB): domain Bacteria; phylum Bacteroidota; class Bacteroidia; order Bacteroidales; family Paludibacteraceae; genus Physcocola. Next base: position 46,676 of record JAKSKR010000015.1, read on the forward strand.
GCTCTTCAGCATTTGCAAATTGTAGTTCACTGAAGTCAATGGACATTCCAGCCGGCGTTACTTCAATTGCGGCATCTACCTTTAAGGGTTGTAACGCTATGGAATGGGTGACAATGTCTAATAAAGTGACTGCTATTGGAAATGACGCATTCAACGGTTGTAATAAGTTAGGTAATGTTGAGCTACCTACGGCATTGAAGACAATAGGTAATAATGCATTTGCAAACTGCGATTCTTTGCGCCATGTCGTCTTCTCTGAAAATGTGACTTCGGTTGGCTCTAATGCATTCTTGAATTGTTCAAGTCTCGACACTGTTGAATGTAAACGTGTGCTAGATCCTATTACAAAGCTTGGGGCTACTGCATTTGATAATTGTCCAGATACTTTGGCAATAATAGTTCCTTGTTCACGTGTTGACGATTACAAGGCTGCAGCTAACTGGAAGAACTATAAGAAGAACTTCAGAATGTTTGCTCCTGCATTCTCTGTTTCCACTTCTGCTCCTGGCGTTTGTTCTGCTTCCGAAGTTAAGCTCGCTGTTGTGCCTGACGCAGGAGCGCCTGATGTAGATGTTTGGACATACACTTGGAATGGTGGCTTGTTGACTGGCGATACCAGTATGGCCGTGTCGACAGTCTCTGCTGGTGGTGACACCTTCTCGGTAACTGTAACAAACTCTATTGGCTGCTCAAAGACGAAAGATATTACTATTGTTCAATATGCAATTCCAGAAATCAACATTGCGGCTTATTCTAGCGATGATGACTTCACGGGTAAGTTGACTTTGAATGCCGATACTTCTGTTATTCTTTGCGAAGGCAGTAAGTTGAAACTCGTTGCTCTGCCTGATACAAATTCAGCAAGTATTACTTCATGGATTTGGGACGATGGTGCAAAGTCTGCTAGTGAGACCTTCTTCCCTGGAGATACTATTAAGAACAAGTTGACCTATAGACACCATGTAATTGGCACTACTGTTAATGGTTGCTTGAGTGATGCTTATATCAATGTTCAGATCTCTAGAATTCCACAAGTAACTATCCGTTCGAACGATGTTGCTTGCTACGGTTCTGATATTAAACTTACCGCAGAGGGTGCTACTCGTTACGAATGGTTAGGTTCCGATAACGTGACTGATTCGGTTTATACCACACCTGCAACTACTCTTGGTAATAATACCTATACGTTGTATGGTTACAATGCCGACGGTTGCCGTGGCGTAGCTTCAGCAATCGTTAAAGTTAATAACTTGCCAAAGTTGAACATAGAAGGCGATTTACAACCTTGTATGGATACTTATACAGAATTGACTGGTTCTGGTGCTCTCAGCTATCAGTGGACTTATGATGGCATTACACAAGATAGTTTGGCTATTTCTGTACTTGTTAAGGATCAGCCTACAACTGTTAAACTTACAGGTGTGGATGCTAACAATTGCCAAGGCGAAATAACTCGTACAATTACTCCAATTGCTCGTCCTAATTTCACTATTAACGGCGATCTTGAAATCTGTGCTAACGCAGTTCTTCAGTTGGAAGCTGTTGGCGATGAAACTGCTCGTACTTATGTTTGGAATGGTAAGGATACAACAAATATCTTCAACCAGATCATGCCAAAGGCAGGTAGTCACGATATGTCAGTAACGGCAATCTTACTTAATAAGCCAGGTTGCTCTAGTACTGAACATTTTACTGTTAAGGTTAAAGAATTACCTCAACTTTCCATCTCTGGTGACACTTTCCCTTGCGAAAATACAACAATGACAGTTACTGCTTATGGTGCAGAAAAGTATGTATGGTCACATCAGCCAGATGTTACTTGCGTACCTACCGATGCTGAAGGTTGTACATTTACAAGAAATGTTAAAACTGCTAGTCCATTTAGCGTTATGTTGACAGGTTGGATGAATGGCTGTCGTGCCGACTCTGTCTTCACATTCAAGGTTCATCCTACGCCATTGGTGGTTATAGAATCAGATAGGGAAGATGTATGTAAAGGCGAAAAAGTTACTTTAAAAGCAATTGTGCCAGATTCAAGCTCTTATTCTTACGATTGGGGTGCTGATGGTAAAGAACAGATAATAACTTCAGAGATAACAGAAAACAAAATCTTCAAGGTAATTGTTCATGATGAATTTGGTTGTGAAGGTTCTGATGAACGTATGATAGAAAGTCTGGAACATCCAAATCTTAAGGTTGTTGTAGTATCTAATGGCTCTGAAACCGAAGTTGATGACGAATCTCCTATAAATGTTTGTTCGGGTGAGCCATTGACACTTTCAGCACGTGGTGCTAGAGAATTTATTTGGAAGGATGGAACTATTGTTTCTGACGATATTAATTTTGAACTTGGTAATACAACTGAAAGTCGAAATATTGAATTGACAGGTGCGTTGGCAGGCTGCGTTTCAAACAAGACTTTGAGTATAAATGTCCTCAATAATCCTACCGTTTCAATTGAAGCAGACCGAACAGAAGTTTATGTTGGCGAAACTGTTAAGCTGACTGCATCTTCTCCTGATTCTGTGACTTACGACTGGGGTTCTGATGGACAAAATGCAGTCATTGAAGCCGTAATTAGAGAAGACCGACAGTTCAACGTTAAGGTTACCGATTCAAATGGTTGTAAGGCTATGGCTTCATATACCATTAAACCTAAACAACAGAACATCAAGTATTGGGATGTCTATACTTATGTGGAAGGCGAAGGCGAAATTAAGGGTGGCGGTTCTTATGCCGAAGGTGAAGAGGCCGTACTGCTTGCAATGCCTGGCAAGGGTTACCACTTTGTGCGTTGGGACAATGGTGTAACAACCGATACGTTGAGATTTGTAGTGAATGCTAACGAAAAGATTGGCGCATACTTCGCAATTGACAGTTTCAAACTCGAGACTGTTGCCACGAACGGTATGGTTTCCGGCGCTGGCGTCTATGAATATGGTTGGGAGGTCGTCTTGAAAGCGACGCCAGACAGTGGCTACATCTTCGACAAGTGGAGCACTGGCGAAAAAGAACAAGAATTTGTGGTTAGGGTAGTAAGCGACACTACCATCACGGCATACTTCTATAAGTTAGACGAGGTCAAGGTTGATGCCTTGGCAGAGAACGGTATTGTGAGGGGTACCGGCTACTACAAGATTGGCGACAAGGTTAGCCTGTATGCCGTTCCAAACCCTGGTTATCACTTCTTGTATTGGGGTGATAGAACGACAGTAGACAGCCTGAACTTTACTGTAACCGGTGACACGCTCTTCTTTGCTTACTTCGGTAAGGATTCAGTTCCTGGCCCGGCAGAGGAAAAGATACCGGTCGATGTCCTTGTTAATTACCCTCTAGGTCAGGGTGCCGTAGAAGGAGCTGGTACCTACAGCAAGGGCGACACTATAGTGCTTATTGCTAAACCAGAATATGGATACCATTTCGACAAGTGGAGCAACGGCGTAACTACCGATACACTCACTTTGATTGTTGAGGGCGATACCACAGTTAGTGCAAGTTTCGCACGCGATACCTTCACGATTGAAGCCATCGCTGAAATGGGCGGTGCTGTAACCGGTGGCGGTAACTATTTATATGGTGATACAGCCTACTTGGTTGCAATTCCAGATACCGGTTACATGTTCAATGGTTGGAGCAATGGCTCAACTAGCGATACCATTGCGGTCATTGCTGAAAAGGACCAGAGCTTTATCGCTTACTTCCATAGGGACGGCGACATCAAGGTCGACGTTATAGCCGAAAACGGTAGCGCAGGTGGCGTTGGCATGTACAGCAAGGGCGACACCGTCGTTCTCGTTGCCAAGCCAGACACCAACTACCACTTCACCCACTGGGGCAATGGCTGGACCAAGGATACGCTTTACCTCACAGTTAAGAGCGACACCGTCATCTACGCATATTTTGCAATCGACAGCTTTAAGGTAGAGTCGGGTTGTGTTAACGGCGGCATTGCCGGTGTGGGCGTTTACCCTTATGGCACTACCGTAGCGTTGTTGGCTATGCCAGACAGCAACTACATATTTGAACGTTGGGAGAATGGCGACACCACCGCTACAACTAGAATTGTTGTGACGAACGATACGGTGGTAACTGCTTATTTCTACCATAAGAACAGCGTATATGTAGACGTACTTGCCGAACACGGAACCGTAAACGGTGCGGGCCACTACATGGTGGGCGACACCATTAGCCTTTCTGTTCAGGCCGATTGGGGCTACAAGTTCATCGGTTGGGACAACGGCTCAACCGGCGATACCCTCCAATTGGTTGTTGCCGGCGACAGTATGGTAACCGCGTTGTTCCGCCTAGACAGTTTCAGCATAAAGGCATACTGCAACAACGGAGCTGTTCTTATTGCAGGCCCAATGACCTACGTTTATGGCGATACCGCAACACTCTCGGTTAAGCCAAACGAAGGCTACGTGCTCTACAACTGGAGCACCGGCGACACAACATCAGAAATCAAGGTGGCCATCTTGAGCGATACTGTCGTAGTTGCTTACTGCTATAAGGAAGGTTTCTATCCGGTTAGTGCAGTTGCTACCAATGGTATTGTTAACGGCGTTGGCGACTACGAAATTGGCTCGGTTGCTCACATTGAGGCCGAAGCGGTTGAAGGTTTCCATTTTGTTAAGTGGATGCATGGCGACACTGTTGCTGCAATCGATACGACCGTGAACAGCCCAATCGTTCTTTACCCAGTCTTCGAACAAGACACCTTCAAGGTTGAACTTGAGGTGGTGGGTAACGGTACGGTTAGCGGCGAGGGCTACTACGCATACGGCGAGGTGGCAAGCATCAAGGCAACGGCGACCGACTCGTCTATCTTCGTACGTTGGAGCGACGGCTCAACCGAGGCAGAACGCGAAATTAAGATCAAGAGCGACACCGTGCTCACCGCAAGCTTCCGCGACAAGCAGCGTGTGGTCATCAGCCCAGAAATCGACACCACCTACGGCACCATTGAGGGCGCCGGCGAATACCTAGAGGGCGACACCATCGTACTCGTCATCAAGCCAATAGACAACGACAGCGTCAAGTTCGTAGGCTGGAGCGACGGCGACACCTCAACCCACAAGACCGTGGTAGTGGGCGTTGACGACGATGTCTATCCGGTATTCGAAAAGGTGAACACCGACAATACGGTTATCCCTAACGCATTCACACCAGTTACTAAAGATGGCATCAACGACCACTTCATGAAGGGTTATGAAGTGCGCATCTTCAACCGCTACCAACAGTTGGTACACGAAGGTAACGATGGTTGGGACGGTATGTACCGCGGCGAATTTGCCGAGGCAGGAACCTACTTCTATGTAGTGACAATGAAGGACGGACGTGTACACCGAGGCCCTGTAGAATTGGTTGTGTTCAAATAAAGAATCCAAATAGAGATACGTTATGAAAAGATTATTGCTGACATTATCACTGGTCTGGGTATCTGTAGTTGGATACTCTCTCGACCAGCAGTTCAACAGCGGTCGCTACTACTTCGAGAGTTCGGGTAAGAGCACCCCAGCCAACGAGATGCCGTTGTCGCCCTACGTAGGCGACTCACTGGCGTTCGCGCGAAACGACACGGTGTACACCTTTGCATCGCAGGAAGACATGGACATGGGCGAGCTCGTGGTCAACCGCAAGCTGATGGCGCTAGGCATGGCGGGCACGTTTGCCTACGACAGCCTACAGAAAAAGATATACTACGTCAAGCAGTCGGAGGGCGACCAGACCGTCATCTACGAGGCGACCGAGTACCCCTACGGCTTCCTCGGCGAGAAGAAGATAGAGATAGACGGCATCATGGAAGTGGAAGACTCCATCGTTGGCAGCTCCCTCATCTTCGGCCGCTACAACTTCTACCACGACGGCGTGAAGGGTTTCTTCAACCCATCGCTCGCCAACGGCGGCAAGCGCCTGTACTTCTCGGGCGACTTCAAGCAGGGCAAGGGCGACCGCGACATCTGGTACATCGACTACGATTCAGACAAGAAAACATGGAGCCGCCCGCAGTCAGCCGGCGACAACGTCAACACCCCCGGTCGTGAGGACTTCCCTTACGTTGTAGGCGACAGCGTCATGTACTTCTCTGCCGTCCGCGAAGACGGTGCCGGCGGCATGGACATCTACATGTCTCGCTACGACAAGGCAAGCGGCACGTGGGGCAAGGCCGAGAACCTGGACGTGTACAACACCGAAGACAACGAGTGCAATCTGGTCGGCACATCCAAGTCCGTCTACTTCCTGTCCGACAGGGCAGAGGGGCGTGGCGGTGTGGACATCTTCTCTCCCGCCATCTACGACTTCGCCAGCGACCCAGAGTTAAGGGCGCAGAAACGCGAGGAGGAACCGCTCGACTTCAACTGGGTGCTCTTCTTCTTCGACCTCGGAAAGGCCGACATGAAGGCCGAGTGCGAGGTCCAGCTCGAGGAGCTGGTAGGCGTGATGAAGCAGTTCGACGACGTGACCTTCGTAGTCAACGGCTACACCGACAGCCGAGGCCGTGCCGAGACCAACAAGCGCCTGTCGAAACAGAGAGCCGACTTCATCAAGAAGCAACTTGTGAAGAGGGGATTCAATGCCAAGCGCATCATCACCGCGGGCTATGGCGCCGAGAATCCGGTTATCCCTAACGCACAGAGTGAGGCCGAACACGAGCAGAACCGCCGTGTTGAAATTCAAATTAAGCAAAACAATTAAGCATTGAGACGACAATGAAGAAACTGATATATACGGTACTAATGGCAGCAGGCATGTACAGCAGTGCCCATGCTCAGCAAGACTTGACCATGTCTCAACAGTTTTTCTCACGCATAAACAAGAACCCGGCCGGCATTGGCAATGTTCAGGATATAGACCTCTTCCTCTTGGGCAAGGCCCAGTGGCTGCGAACCGACTACTCGCCGAAGTCGGGCGTGTTCAACGTGCAGACGCACTTCAAGAAGATCAACTCGGGTGCCGGTTTCAGCATGAACTACGAAGACATAGGCGTGGCCAAGCAGATGTATGCGCCCAAGTTGGTGTACGACTACTGTGCAAAGGTCAACAACCGTCTGCTGTTGACGCTAGGTATAGCCGCCGGCGTGCAGTACAGCAATTTCGACCCGAGCCAGTACACCGTCGACGACCAGAGTGAGGTGGGGACCTCCACCTTCCCCGACACCAGGCAGACCAAGGTCCGTCCCGACTTCGACTTCGGTATGGAGCTGGTGGCACCAAAGTTCCTGATAGGTGCGTCGCTCACGCACCTTACCGAGAACAAGACCACAACCATGGTGGCCTCTCGCCACTGCTACGTGTACGGCCGCTACAACATCGACCTGTCTCAAGACTTCATATTGGCACCGGCCCTTTCGCTGATGCACAAGAACAAGACCAACGTTGTAGAGTTGAACGCGACGGCATTCTACCAACGCCATTTCTGGGCAGGGGTAACCTACCATCCTGACGTGATGGAGAAGTTCAGCTCGAATCCGGTGGCAATAACCGCCGGTTTGGAATACAGCAACTTCCGCTTCGGCTACTGCTTCGACTTCAGCCTGGGTAAGGTTTCAGACTATGCACGTTCCGGTCACGAACTGCTGCTTTCTTACTCCATCAAGCGCAAGCACCAAGCAGCTGTAGAACAAGACAAGTTTGAGTGAAAAGAGTAATTAGAATTTTACAGATAGAAAGGCATTCCATTTGCGGAATGCCTTTTTTGCTTTATTAATTGTGATGTGAATTCTTCTTATGATAAATTTTTAGTTGAAAATCTATATCTTTGCAAGGTTGGAATTCTTGTGTGCATAAAATGTGTGCGAATCCATCTTAAACCGAATAAACAACGAATATTTAGGGTATTTGTTTTGTAACAGAATGGGTATTCTATCTATTTAACTAAACGAAATTAATTCAAATTTTATGAGGAAGTTTTCTTCGTTCCTTCATTTCATTAAACGTATAGCTGTTGGTGCAATGGTAGTGTCTAGCCCATGCACTGTATTTGCACAAGAATATAAAGATCTTGTAGGTAATTCGCTTGAAGGTTGGCACCTTTTGTGGGGTAGTTTTGACTCGAAAACTATGAGGTATGACTGGACCCGATGTGGTGCGTCGGCAACTGGAGGCTCGGGCGAAGATGGTTATGAAACATCGGTAGCATCGTACATGCCTGAAGTTGATAGTTGGAAGGCTGACAACAAAAGTTCGCAAAGTTGGTTAAATACATCGAGTGGAGGCTTTTCTGTTTGTGCTCCTCGCTTTTATATTAATGGTATTAATACACAAGGAATTATTAGCTATGATCCATTGTATAATCCGTCGATGAAGGAGGTTCCTTCTGGCTATGAATTTTATACGGTGCCTGATGGATTCAAAAACTCAATGCGTATAGGTTCTGTGTCTTCTTCGAGTAATGGGCTATGCTATGCTGCAGAATATGGAGATGCCGCTGCCGTTGGTAATAAAAATCTCTATGGAGGCTCTTTGTTGTTTTCTAAAGATGAAAAATATGGGTCTTTTACATCTGCAGAAGGAGCGTATTATGATTTGAATGTAAATGAAAGCAATTGCTTACTAACCATTTGCTATTTGTATGTGGCAACGACTCCAGATTGTAAAGGTGACCATGCTCCAAGTGTAAATTCAATAGCTCCTAGTTTTGACTTGAGTGTTCTGTTCTCTGAAAAAAATGGAGGAGTGGATGTTTTTGACGATAATAATGGAGTTGAATGTGGAAGCAATATTTTGTCTCCGTGTGAAATGATTGGAGAACAATACTATTCAATTAGGTCTAGTTCTGGAAGTGTCTTTTCTCGAGGTCTAGTTCATACACCTTGGACAACTGCAGTTTATGATTTGTCCAAATATTTGGGGCGTACTATTAGAATTATGTTGCGTAACCATGACTGTGTTTGGAAAGGTATAGAACCAGGAGGACACTTCGGTTACCTTTATTTTGCAGCCCGCACTCAGCCAATTAAGTTGAATGTTAAGTATTGTAAGGCTGATGAACCTGTACGAGTAGAGGCTCCTGCAGGTTTGAAGTATGAGTGGTATGGTGTGTCAAAAACAGGAAGTGTTTCACTTATTGATAAAGCCCTTGTAAAGGATAATTATCTAGATGCTCCAAGTGCTGCAGACCTCGGTCTTTACGAGAAAGTTCGTTGTGTGATGAGCTTGACTGATAATAGTGCATGTGGCGCAACATTAGATGTTGCCTTACGTCCTGCCAATATGCAGACAACTATACTACCAAGTTTGTTATGCTCGGGTTATGTTCAGTTGAAGGATTCGACAACAACTGCAGACCATGACCAGTATGTGGTTGAACGTACATGGAGTGTTCTCGATACTATTTTCGATAGCACTTACGATGTTGAAACTTTAAGGAAGCTGTTCGCTGACGGGAAGATGCGTCCCGAACAGGATTACCAGATGCTCGCATCGAACGAAAGGTCCGTTATCACACACCTTAATGCAAATGGACAGTGGATTCGCCTTAATGTGAGGCTTGATGGTGGTTGCGAGGCCTCTGCATTTATGTTCATCAAGCCTAACCCTGTTCCGAAATGGAATTTAGAGGTGGGTAATTTTAGTGAAGGTGAACCGGTGAAATTGGTGTTCGGTGAAGATTCTCAATATAATAGCTTGGTTTCAACAGCTCCAACTTCAGGACCATATTACTGGTCAACCTATAGCAAGTTAGGTTCTTATTTGAAGTTTGAGATTGACGATACCGACAGCATTGTGGTTCGTAATGGCAATAGTGCATCGGTTAATCTAGGTGTTTTGGCTCCTGGCGCATACAATTATAGTTACCAAGTGACCGATAAGTGGGGTTGTAAATCGACAGGAATTTGCTATATAGTGGTTGATCCAATTATCCCGTTAGATACTTTCAAGCTTTCTGCAATTGCTAAAAATGGTAATGTAGAGGGTGTTGGCTTGTATACTTTCGGTAGTACTGCCGAATTGGTCGCTATTCCTGATTCTGGTTACTTGTTTGACCATTGGAGTAATGGCGAAACAACAGCAAGCATAAAGGTGGATGTGAAGAGTGATTCTACCTTCACAGCTTATTTCTATAAGAATGCAGTTTGGGGTAGTGGTAAGTCTGACATCGACTTGCACGCCTTCCGTATGGATGGCACTGAATTGATGCCTGGCGAAAACATCTGTCCTGACGAGGTCTACTCGTTCGAAGTTAAATATTTAAACAATGGCGAAAAGTGTAAGGTCGTCGTTAAGAGCCTCGACGATGAAAATCAGACTTTGAGCGAAGATATTGTAGCCGATGGTAAGAAAGAGGCTTTGTTCTTCTTGAAACCGGTTGGCAGAAAAGCCGATAATTGGAGAATATTTGTGGTGATGGATGGTCTTACCCTTACTTCGGTAGATGCAACTGTGTCGTATGAGGCCATTCCAAGCATTGGCATTAAGGCTTTTGCTAACGATAGGGAGTTGATGGCTGATTCTTTGAATACTGTTGATCTTTGTGAATATGAGCCTTTGTTGCTTAAAACTGTAGCATCGAACCCCGACAGTATAAACATTTGGCGCTGGACCAACCGTGACACGGGCCGTGTTTACGTTCCACAACTTAAGGTTGAACCTTTACAGAGTTTCCGTGTAGAGGCCACTACTATTGGTGGGTGTAAGGCTAAGGCCGACATTAATGTTCGTCTGAACAAGCAGCCTGTATTGTTTATTAATGGTGTAAGTAAAGTTTGTGTGGGATCTGATTTCCAACTACAAGTGAATGGTGCAGACTCGTATTTGTGGCTCGATTACGATAGCCTTTCTACCGATGTGGTGAAGGCTCATGCCGACTCTGCTGGTTATAAGGTGTTCGTTGTTGAAGGTGTTAGCAAGGAAGGTTGCCGAAGTCTGGTTGAATACGCAGTAGAATATGTTGCCGTACCAAACTTCCGAATCAACACAGAAGGCGCTAATGTTTGTGAAGGCAGCGTGGCGTATTTGAGTGTGGATGCAGAACAGCAAGATTATGCCTATGAATGGTTCGGTGGAACGTCAGTATTCGATAAACGTGCAATAACTGTTCCTTGTGATAGTGCTGGCTCTTACGGTTATGTTGTTAGGGTTACAGATAAAAATGGATGTCAGTCTTCTGACTCTGCAGTTGTTCGTGTGTACAATAATCCACGTTTGTTTGTGGCCAACGACGGTTACGATGTGGTGTGCGAAGGCTATGATGTCGTACTTAATGGTGCTTCTGACTTTGCCGATGAAATGTATTGGACAACAGCTAGTGGTGATTCTGTTCCTGGCGCATTTTATGGTGGCCCATCGTTTGCAAGCCAAACGTACACTTTGCACGGATTGAAGCATTACGAGAATAATGTGACATGTTCTTCTGTTTCCGACTTTACGGTGAAAGTTCAACCTAATCCAACTTTTGAAGTGGTCGGAAATCTTTCAGTCTGCCCAGGCGATAGCGTTAGACTGGAAGCTGTAAGTAAAAAAGATGAAAAACTTCAGTTCTTCTGGCCTAACCAAGAGGTAAAGGGTGCTGTGTTGACCGATTTGATTAGAGGAAAAGAGGATGAATATACTAGTAAAAAATATTTTGTAGAAGCAACTTCCGATTTTGGTTGCCGTGCTTTTACCGAGGTAGAAGTGACTTCCCTTCCAATTAATAAGATTACGATTGAAACAGATCCTGATGTTGTTTACGTTGGCGAATCAGTGTCTTTGGTTGCCTATAGCGAAAATGCCGTCAGTTACAATTGGGGCAACGATGGCGTTGGTTCCGTAATTAAAACCGTTGTTGAAGAAGAAAGGGAATTCAATGTTGAGGTGACCGATGCTAATGGCTGTAAGTCAAGAGCCTCTTATGTTGTGAAACCAAGACTTCAGAATACTAGATATTGGGACATCTACACCTATGTTGAAGGTGAAGGTGAAGTTTTGGGTGGCGGTTCTTATGCCGAAGGCAACGATGCCGTACTGATTGCTATTCCTGCCAAGGGTTACCACTTCGTGCGTTGGAACAATGGTGTTACCAGCGACACTTTGATAATGGTGGTGAGAAACGACGAAAAGATAAGCGCTTTGTTTGCAATCGATTCCTTCAAACTCGAGACTGTTGCCGAGAACGGTATGGTTTTTGGCGCTGGCGTCTATGTATATGGTTGGGAGGTTATCTTGAAGGCAATGCCAGACAGCGGCTACATCTTCGACAAGTGGAGCACTGGCGAAAAAGAACAAGAAATTGTGGTTAGGGTAGTAAGCGACACTACCATCACGGCATACTTCTATAAGTTAGACGAGTTCAAGGTTGATGCCTTGGCAGAGAACGGTACTGTGAAGGGTACCGGCTACTACAAGATTGGCGACAGGGTTAACTTGTATGCTGTACCAGACCCTGGCTATCACTTCTTGTATTGGGGCGACAGAACGACAGTAGACAGCTTAAGCTTTACTGTAACCGGCGACACGCTCTTCTTTGCTTACTTCGGTAAGGATTCTGTTGCTGGTCCGGCAGAGGAAAAGATACCGGTCGATGTCCTTGTCCGTTACCCTATAGGTCAGGGTGCCGTAGACGGTGCTGGTACCTACAGCAAGGGCGACACTATAGTGCTTATTGCTAAACCAAAATATGGTTACCATTTCGAAACGTGGAGCAACGGTTCAACAGACGATACCTTGTTGGCAGTTGTTGTTTCCGACACCACTTTCGAGGCTTACTTTGCGCCAGATACATTTAAGGTAGAGGGTATTGCCGAAATGGGTGGTAAGGTAATTGGTGGTGGCCAGTTCACTTACCGCGATACCGTATACATGGTCGCAATTCCAGACACTGGTTATGTATTTGGAGGTTGGAGCAATGGTTCAACTAGCGATACAATAGCTGTCATAACCGAAAAGGACCAGAGCATCACCGCATATTTCCATAAGGAAGGCGACGTTAAGGTCGACGTTATTGCCGATAACGGTTCGGCTGGCGGAATCGGCTATTATCCGGTAGGCGACAGCATAGCCTTGGTTGCAAAGGCAGACACAGGCTACCACTTCGTACGTTGGGAGAATGGTTCAACAGACGACACCCTTTACATCAGTGTTAAGAACGATACGGTCATTAAGGCTTACTTCGAGCCAGACACCTTCATGGTGACGCTCAAGATGGAAGGCTTCGGTCTTCTTTTGGGTGAGGGCGAATATGCCTACGGCGATACTGCCAAATTGGTAGCTGCACCAATAGAAGGCTACATCTTCAGCAAGTGGAGTACCGGCGACACTACCAACCTTCTGAACCATGTAGTTACCGGCGACACTACCATCACCGCCTACTTCATGAAAGCTTTGGGCGACATCAAGGTCGACGTTATAGCCGAAAACGGTAGCGCAGGCGGCGTTGGCATGTACAGCAAGGGCGACACCGTCGTTCTCGTTGCCAAGCCAGACACCAACTACCACTTCACCCACTGGGGCAATGGCTGGACCAAGGATACGCTTTACCTCACAGTTAAGAGCGACACCGTCATCTACGCATATTTTGCAATCGACAGCTTTAAGGTAGAGTCGGGTTGTGTTAACGGCGGCATTGCCGGTGTGGGCGTTTACCCTTATGGCACTACCGTAGCGTTGTTGGCTATGCCAGACAGCAACTACATATTTGAACGTTGGGAGAATGGCGACACCACCGCTACAACTAGAATTGTTGTGACGAACGATACGGTGGTAACTGCTTATTTCTACCATAAGAACAGCGTATATGTAGACGTACTTGCCGAACACGGAACCGTAAACGGTGCGGGCCACTACATGGTGGGCGACACCATTAGCCTTTCTGTTCAGGCCGATTGGGGCTACAAGTTCATCGGTTGGGACAACGGCTCAACCGGCGATACCCTCCAATTGGTTGTTGCCGGCGACAGTATGGTAACCGCGTTGTTCCGCCTAGACAGTTTCAGCATAAAGGCATACTGCAACAACGGAGCTGTTCTTATTGCAGGCCCAATGACCTACGTTTATGGCGATACCGCAACACTCTCGGTTAAGCCAAACGAAGGCTACGTGCTCTACAACTGGAGCACCGGCGACACAACATCAGAAATCAAGGTGGCCATCTTGAGCGATACTGTCGTAGTTGCTTACTGCTATAAGGAAGGTTTCTATCCGGTTAGTGCAGTTGCTACCAATGGTATTGTTAACGGCGTTGGCGACTACGAAATTGGCTCGGTTGCTCACATTGAGGCCGAAGCGGTTGAAGGTTTCCATTTTGTTAAGTGGATGCATGGCGACACTGTTGCTGCAATCGATACGACCGTGAACAGCCCAATCGTTCTTTACCCAGTCTTCGAACAAGACACCTTCAAGGTTGAACTTGAGGTGGTGGGTAACGGTACGGTTAGCGGCGAGGGCTACTACGCATACGGCGAGGTGGCAAGCATCAAGGCAACGGCGACCGACTCGTCTATCTTCGTACGTTGGAGCGACGGCTCAACCGAGGCAGAACGCGAAATTAAGATCAAGAGCGACACCGTGCTCACCGCAAGCTTCCGCGACAAGCAGCGTGTGGTCATCAGCCCAGAAATCGACACCACCTACGGCACCATTGAGGGCGCCGGCGAATACCTAGAGGGCGACACCATCGTACTCGTCATCAAGCCAATAGACAACGACAGCGTCAAGTTCGTAGGCTGGAGCGACGGCGACACCTCAACCCACAAGACCGTGGTAGTGGGCGTTGACGACGATGTCTATCCGGTATTCGAAAAGGTGAACACCGACAATACGGTTATCCCTAACGCATTCACACCAGTTACTAAAGATGGCATCAACGACCACTTCATGAAGGGTTATGAAGTGCGCATCTTCAACCGCTACCAACAGTTGGTACACGAAGGTAACGATGGTTGGGACGGTATGTACCGCGGCGAATTTGCCGAGGCAGGAACCTACTTCTATGTAGTGACAATGAAGGACGGACGTGTACACCGAGGCCCTGTAGAATTGGTTGTGTTCAAATAAAGAATCCAAATAGAGATACGTTATGAAAAGATTATTGCTGACATTATCACTGGTCTGGGTATCTGTAGTTGGATACTCTCTCGACCAGCAGTTCAACAGCGGTCGCTACTACTTCGAGAGTTCGGGTAAGAGCACCCCAGCCAACGAGATGCCGTTGTCGCCCTACGTAGGCGACTCACTGGCGTTCGCGCGAAACGACACGGTGTACACCTTTGCATCGCAGGAAGACATGGACATGGGCGAGCTCGTGGTCAACCGCAAGCTGATGGCGCTAGGCATGGCGGGCACGTTTGCCTACGACAGCCTACAGAAAAAGATATACTACGTCAAGCAGTCGGAGGGCGACCAGACCGTCATCTACGAGGCGACCGAGTACCCCTACGGCTTCCTCGGCGAGAAGAAGATAGAGATAGACGGCATCATGGAAGTGGAAGACTCCATCGTTGGCAGCTCCCTCATCTTCGGCCGCTACAACTTCTACCACGACGGCGTGAAGGGTTTCTTCAACCCATCGCTCGCCAACGGCGGCAAGCGCCTGTACTTCTCGGGCGACTTCAAGCAGGGCAAGGGCGACCGCGACATCTGGTACATCGACTACGATTCAGACAAGAAAACATGGAGCCGCCCGCAGTCAGCCGGCGACAACGTCAACACCCCCGGTCGTGAGGACTTCCCTTACGTTGTAGGCGACAGCGTCATGTACTTCTCTGCCGTCCGCGAAGACGGTGCCGGCGGCATGGACATCTACATGTCTCGCTACGACAAGGCAAGCGGCACGTGGGGCAAGGCCGAGAACCTGGACGTGTACAACACCGAAGACAACGAGTGCAATCTGGTCGGCACATCCAAGTCCGTCTACTTCCTGTCCGACAGGGCAGAGGGGCGTGGCGGTGTGGACATCTTCTCTCCCGCCATCTACGACTTCGCCAGCGACCCAGAGTTAAGGGCGCAGAAACGCGAGGAGGAACCGCTCGACTTCAACTGGGTGCTCTTCTTCTTCGACCTCGGAAAGGCCGACATGAAGGCCGAGTGCGAGGTCCAGCTCGAGGAGCTGGTAGGCGTGATGAAGCAGTTCGACGACGTGACCTTCGTAGTCAACGGCTACACCGACAGCCGAGGCCGTGCCGAGACCAACAAGCGCCTGTCGAAACAGAGAGCCGACTTCATCAAGAAGCAACTTGTGAAGAGGGGATTCAATGCCAAGCGCATCATCACCGCGGGCTATGGCGCCGAGAATCCGGTTATCCCTAACGCACAGAGTGAGGCCGAACACGAGCAGAACCGCCGTGTTGAAATTCAAATTAAGCAAAACAATTAAGCATTGAGACGACAATGAAGAAACTGATATATACGGTACTAATGGCAGCAGGCATGTACAGCAGTGCCCATGCTCAGCAAGACTTGACCATGTCTCAACAGTTTTTCTCACGCATAAACAAGAACCCGGCCGGCATTGGCAATGTTCAGGATATAGACCTCTTCCTCTTGGGCAAGGCCCAGTGGCTGCGAACCGACTACTCGCCGAAGTCGGGCGTGTTCAACGTGCAGACGCACTTCAAGAAGATCAACTCGGGTGCCGGTTTCAGCATGAACTACGAAGACATAGGCGTGGCCAAGCAGATGTATGCGCCCAAGTTGGTGTACGACTACTGTGCAAAGGTCAACAACCGTCTGCTGTTGACGCTAGGTATAGCCGCCGGCGTGCAGTACAGCAATTTCGACCCGAGCCAGTACACCGTCGACGACCAGAGTGAGGTGGGGACCTCCACCTTCCCCGACACCAGGCAGACCAAGGTCCGTCCCGACTTCGACTTCGGTATGGAGCTGGTGGCACCAAAGTTCCTGATAGGTGCGTCGCTCACGCACCTTACCGAGAACAAGACCACAACCATGGTGGCCTCTCGCCACTGCTACGTGTACGGCCGCTACAACATCGACCTGTCTCAAGACTTCATATTGGCACCGGCCCTTTCGCTGATGCACAAGAACAAGACCAACGTTGTAGAGTTGAACGCGACGGCATTCTACCAACGCCATTTCTGGGCAGGGGTAACCTACCATCCTGACGTGATGGAGAAGTTCAGCTCGAATCCGGTGGCAATAACCGCCGGTTTGGAATACAGCAACTTCCGCTTCGGCTACTGCTTCGACTTCAGCCTGGGTAAGGTTTCAGACTATGCACGTTCCGGTCACGAACTGCTGCTTTCTTACTCCATCAAGCGCAAGCACCAAGCAGCTGTAGAACAAGACAAGTTTGAGTAATATTAAGTTTTGGCCACGAGTGGCGATTATTAGCATGAGGGTGTATCATAATGAACATTTATGATATACCCTTTCTTGTGTCTGTGAGA
>JAKSKR010000016.1 GCA_024401645.1 Paludibacteraceae bacterium
CGTCGCAGTCAGGACCGAAGTATGCACCATCTTCATCGAAGAAGCTACCGCTTACTGGGGTCTCGGTATTACCTTGGTTACCCTGGTTGCCCTGGTTGCCTTCGTTGCCCTGCTGGTTATTATTTGAAGGCTCTGTTGAGAACTTGATGTAATCGAGGTTGTTGTAGTCAGTTGTGAACTGAACCTTAAGGATGTGTTCGCCGGCAGAAATGGTGCTGGTCTTGCCCTGAATCTTTTCATAGGTATCCCAGTCGCCTGTGCTTTCACCTGAAAGTGAAGCAACCTTCTTGTCGTCGATGTAGAGGTCAATGCCAATTTCGCCATTACCGTTAGCAGCAAGTGCTTCTACGTAGTATTCGCCTGCTTCCTTTACGTTAAGGGTGTATTTCATCCATTCGCCTTTTGCAGTGTAGCCAATTGCATAGCCTGTTCCTGCCTTTACAACGTCTACACCATCTTCGCGGTATGCTCCACCTTCGTTTTCGTTGTCGGTGTCGTAGTACGATACTTCAGGTCCGCCCTTGTCGTAATCTTCAACTTCTACGGTGCCAGGAAGTGCAATTGCGCTCTTGTATGGTGCCTGTGGTTCTGTAGGAATTACTGCAGGACCATTGCTGTCGCCATACCACATGGTTGCATATGGGAATTCAATTGAACCCGAACCACCGCCGGCTTCGCAAAGAATCTTACAATCGTAAAGACCGCCCATCTGAACGCCGTTCTTTTCCCAGTTTCTGAAGTGTTCGCTTACGTTAATGGTACCGCAAGTGCGAGCCTGTGAACGAACAGCGAATACCTGGGTAAATGTAGAGTTACCGGTGATTGATGGTGCATTTGTGCGAGTACCGGTGTAAAGTGTGTATGTTCCTTCACCGTCAATGGTGTATGAACCTTTTCTCTGGGTGTTGTATGGGGTGCCCATACCGTTCCATGAATCTTCTACGATGTAGTATTCAATCTGTGGAGTGTTAGTCCAACCATAGATACCGATGTATGAGTAACCACCTGCAGTACCGCTTCTCTTGAACTTGTAGGCTGCGTGAATGTCGCCCTTCATGTCCTTATAGGTCTTGCTGTTGCTGCCACCGTAGTAGAAACCGACACGTGCAAGGAAGTCACCTGAATTGTTCCAATCTGCCTTAAATGCACAGTCGTTCTTGCCACCAATGTAGGTCATTGAACCAGAGTTGCCGTCTCTCCACAACTCGTAGTTGAAACCGTTACCAATATCCTTAATACCGTTTGAGGTAACTCTTGTACCGCCGCTAGGCATTGTACCTGACTGTGAACAAGGGTCTACGCTTGCGGTTGAACCACCGGCATTTGTGTTACCACCAGTATTGGTGTTGCCGCCTGTGTTGGTGTTGCCACCAGTGTTGGTATTGCCGCCGGTATTGGTGTTGCCACCAGTATTGGTGCTACCTGCTTTTTCAATTGTTACTGTAGCATAGGTGAAATCTACATAACCTGAGCCACCTCCTGATTCTGCCAAAATCTGGGCTTCCATAACCTTACCAAGGTTCAAACCGAGCTTTGACCACTGACGGAAGTGCTCTGATACGTTGATGGTACCACACTGACGACGGGTCTTACGGATACTGAAAATCTGGGTGAAGGTTGAGTTTCCCCATTTTGATGCGCCGGTACGGGTTCCTGACCATACGACATATTCATCGCCGTCTACGGTAATGGTACCATAGTTCTTACCGATGTATGAACCGCCCGGATTACCTCTGTCGTGCAACCAGTCGTCTACGATGTAGTATTCAATCTGTGGGCTATCCATCCATCCGTAAATACCGATGTATGAATATGTGCCTCCGTCGTTACCGCTCTTCTTATATGCGTATTGTGCGACAAGGTCGCCACCTAGGTTGTTCCACTGTGGGTTGTTGAATGTCTTACCTACACGGCCAAGATAGTCGCCGGCATTGTTCCATTCAGCCTTGAAGCATGCGTCTTTTGGGTAAAGGGTCAATGAACCGCCGTTACCGTCGCGCCAAATTTCGTACTGGTAACCAGTGCTGGTGTTGCCAGTCTTGTTCTGGTTGCTGATTGTTGTACCACCCGATAGTTGGGTTGTCTGTGAACAAGGGTCTGCTGCCCATGCCGACACTGATGCCAACAAGAAAGCTGAACCAAGCACACCTGCTTTTAAGCTACGGTACATTTTGTTTGTTTTGTTGCTCATAAATAATTCAATATTACTTTTTAATTCTTTTACTACTGTTGTGTTTTTCTGGTCTACTTTTATTCTAAATGTTTCCAGAATTTGAGTTTGTCGTCCTCGTTTTTTTGTTTCTCGGACATCGCAAATATACATCCTTTTTTATTCCTCCAAATCAAATTCAAAAAAAAGATATGCCCTCCTTTTACTTTTGAAATAACAGTGCAAATTGGTGGTAATAATAGTACTAAAAAGTGAAATAAATGTCCAATGTGAAAGATTTGTACAAATGCGCAAAATGCTTAATTTAAGGACTTTGAATGTGATAAATTATAACAAAAAGCCCTAGGTGAAATCACCTAGGGCTATATTCGTGTATGTGTACGTGTTTTAGAATTGGAAGTAAATGAATGGCACAATGTCGCTGCCTTTCACCTGAATCATACACCAGATAACAATCACCATTACCAGTGCTTGCAATACAAGCGGAGTCTTTATCAGAACGTTCTCGCCTTTCTGCATCCAGTTGTCTGGAATGTAGTGGCTAAGGTAACCTATGGCCATTAGTGTAAACACACCCCAGTAGCCGGTAATGACTTGTGGCAGGGCCTGACCACGGAAATCTAGGAAGATTTGCTGAATGAGGCTGATTGCCTTGTCGATTGATGAGGCTCTGAAGAAAATCCAGCACAAGCATACAAAGTGGAAGGTCACAAATGTGCTCCAAATGCGTACTGGCAGTGGACTCTTACTATGCTTGTCTCTGTTTCTGAACTTCATCCACAGTTTGTGTACCACCAGTGCAAGTCCGTGCATGCCGCCCCACAAGATGAAGTTCCAGTTGGCGCCGTGCCACAAGCCACCCAACAGCATGGTTAGCGTTAGGTTCACGTAGGTCCTAATCTTGCCTTTGCGGTTACCGCCTAGCGAAATGTAGAGGTAGTCGCGCAACCAGCTCGAAAGCGATATGTGCCAGCGTGCCCAGAACTCGGTAACGTTGGTACTCTTGTAAGGGCTGTTAAAGTTAAGCGGGAACTGGAAACCCAACAGAAGGGCTATACCTATTGCCATGTCGCTGTAACCCGAGAAGTCGCAGTAGATTTGTAGGGTATAGCCATATACGCCAAGCAGGTCTTCAACACCCGAGTAGAGTGTTGGCTCGGCAAATATGCGGTCTACATAGTTTATGCTGATGTAGTCGGATATGATCGTTTTCTTAATGATGCCGGCTATAATTAGGAACAAGGCCTTGCCGAACATCTCTTTGCTGACAAAGACGGGCTTGCGTATCTGCGGAATGAAGTCGCTTGCACGTACAATTGGGCCTGCCACCAACTGTGGGAAGAACGACACGTAGAAAGCGTAGTCGAGCAAGGTCTTCACCGGAGTAAGCTTGTTGCGGTAGATGTCTATCGTGTAGCTCATACTCTGGAAGGTGAAGAACGATATACCCACGGGCAGTATGATGTCAAAATCTCCAAACTTTGGCATTTCCTGTTCAAACAGGGCATCGCTGGCTACAGTCAACAATGGACTGAAAACGTCGCAAAGGAAGTTGGTGTACTTAAAGTAGCAGAGTAGGCCTAGGTTTATTAGAACACTGGTTACTACTAGCTTGCGTCTCTTTCGTGGTGTCGACGTTGCGTTCAGCACGCGGCCAATGTTATAGTCGATGACCGTTACCAGGGCAAGAAGGCAAAAATAGAGTCCGCTACTCTTGTAGTAGAAATAGTAGCTGAATAGGGTAACGAACAATAAGCGCATCTCGGTCTTTTTGTTCAGCAAGTGGTAAATTATGCTGAAACCCAAGAACATGAATAGGAAGAGACTTGTGCAGAACAAGATTGGGTCTTGTGGGTCGTACACGAACAAATGGCCCAATTTGCTCCAGTCGATAGAACCAAAAAGGTTATCTGACAATATTGTGGCTAGATTAGTTGTTTCCTCCATTGCTCTTGTTCTTTAAATAGTCGTTGTAGGCTCTAAGTATTGCTTCGGCTAGAAGGTCGCCTTGTATCTTGTAGCCTTTCAGTGTGTAGTGCACGTAGTCCTTCTTCATCAGTCGGTTGTTCACCCAGTTCTTGGTCGAGAACTCCTTGCCGCCACCAATGTAGAACATATCCCACACGGCTAGGTCGTTCTCCTTGGCGAAGGTGGTGATGGTGTTCACGCATGTTGCGGTGCTCGGATTTTCAATGTATATGGTGTTGTTAACCTTCTTGTTGATGGTCTTGCCGTTTTTCTGTTTCACGGCTTTAACCACGGTACGCTTTTTGCTGAAGTGGGCACCGCCAGGGGTCGTCATCACTATAATGGCGTTCGGACATGAGTCGTTCAGTAGCTTCAACATCTTGTCGAGGGCCTTGCGGTGTGGTGCCGGATCGTATTTCTTGACGTGGCATTCGTTGGTTCCAAACGAAATGATGATCATGTCGGGCTTTAGCGACACAATTTTCTGTATGTATTCGTTGGTGGTGAAGTCTAGGCAAGTGGCACCGTTTTTGCCAAACGCATGGTAAACCAGGCCTGGTTTGCCGGTTTCTGTTGCCAATGCGGTGGTCTTGTATTCAATAACCTGTGGTTCAACGGCTTGTGCTCCCCACTCTTTCTCCAAACGCTTACGGGCCTCAACGGTGAACGAATGGCCGCGCACGTGCGAGTCGCCTATGTGCACAATGCGTGTTGGGCGTTGCATGGCCAATAGGGTGTCGAAGAAAGGATATAGTTTTTCCTTTCGGGTTATGATGTTTGGTTTTGTACCCTTAAAGGTGGTTGGCTTCGAGTTGCCAACCTTCACAGGCTTGCCCAGTTCCACTGGGGCAGCATTAGATTCTTGCTTAATGGCAAGGGTATCTGCTTTCGCCTTATTTTGGGTGTCGTTTTGTCCTTGGCACGAAAAAGATGTGCAAATGGTGGCCATTAGCCATAGTAAACATAGCTTATTTAGTCTCATTGCTCATCTCCTTTCTCTTTTCGTTAATGTAAGCCTCTTTTCTTTCGTAGCGGCCTCTGCCAGACTTTATAGCTTCAAACAGCTTTTCAGCCATCAGTTGTCCTCCTCTAAAGTTAATGTGTGTGTAGTCTTGGTTGGCAAGTGTTGGCTTGGCTTTTGCCATGCTGTCAATACCGCCAAGCTGCAACATGGCGTCTAGCATGTTCCAGTAGGCAATCTTTGTCTGTACGGCAACGTTGTGCTGGTAAAGGCTAAGATTCTTAACGCCTGGCATGGTTACCAGGTTGCCGTTGTTCTTGTATCTTCTGTCGCCCACGCTCAAAATTAGGAATCCGGCTTCGGGGTAGGCTTGGTGCAGGTAGTTAACCACACGTTCCATTTCGTGCTGGTAGTGGCTGAAGTTGGTGCCTTGTGTGCTGGCTACGTTCAAGCCAAACTGAAGGACGATGAGGTCGTACTTTCTAACCTTGTGCATGGCCTGTAGGTGGGTTTGTGGTACCGAGAGCAACTGTGTGCCGCTTTGACCACGCATGCTTAGGTTGTCGATGGAAATACCGGTGTTTCCGTCCATTGACATACCGAAGAAGATGGATTCCGAACCTTCGTTTTCAAGCGACCAACGGGCTTTCTGCAACGGGTTTGTACTGTTGTAAGTCAGGGTTTTAAGCGTGTCCGACTTGTCACAATCGAAGTAGATGGTGGTGTCGTTGGTCACAAGCTTAATCTTGTCTTTTTGTCTTGGTAAGAAGTAGAAGTTGGTCTGGTTAAAGTTCTGTGAATAGCGTTTTACCGACGTTCCTTCCATCCAAGCCTTACTCTTGGTGGTGTAGTAGTGGCAGCTAAGACCTTGGTTCTGCTTCTGGAAGGTCTTCTTGTTTAACCATTTGTGCAAGTCCCAACCATGGTGGCGGTGGGTAACGGTGGTTCTGAATCCGGCGGTTTCAGGGGCAATTTCTATGTAGCCAACGCCCTTGCCGCCCCATTCTTGCTGCATTAGGTTTCTTAACCAGCCGGTTAATATGTCACCTTCAATGAACGAGTCTCCGAAGAAGGCAATTCTTACAGGGCGTTCCTTTACGTGCTCAAGTGCGGCGTAGAAACGGTCCATACCCAGGTTGCTTTCTGTTCCGTAGTCTATAATTTCCACTATGCCTTCGGTTCTTGGTGTGGTGTCTCTAAAGCCAGCCAAAAGTTGGTTTTCCTTCACTTTTGCGCTGTCAATGACTACGAACGAAGATGGAATTTGTGCTGTTTCTGGCGTTTTCAAACTGTCGGTGCCAGTTGCACTGCTGTCGGCAGGTACGGCATTCTGGGGCGCAACAGTCATCTGTTGTGCCGCGTTCAGTTGCGCCAATAGGGTGCTGTCTGTCTTGTCGTCCTCTAGCCTTTGGGTGTCTATACGAAGGTCTCCTAACAGATCGACTTTTTTCATTGGAATGTTCTCCTTTTCAGAATATTCCATTCCCAGCCATTTTTTAATTAGGCCGGTTTCTAGTGTAAGTCCGGGTAACTTGTATTGAATCAACAATGCCACAATAACCATAAGCGTTAACCAAATGGTTCTTGGCTGGTAATTTTTCATTTTGCTAATCGTGTCTCTTTTTAACAATTTGCAAATATATGCAAATTTTAGCTAATTCCGGCCCTTACCAATTCTAACTTATCAACCGCTTGCGGCTTTTTCGCCTTACCATGCTGTTAGGAATTGCCACTGTATGTTCCTGGTCTTGTTCCCGAAGTCTACTTCGCACGATTTCCTTTCTTCGTTGACCGAGAGTACCACCCCTTCGCCAAACACCTCGTGTTTCACCATGTCGCCTTCCACGAACGGCATTTCATCTTCGCTGATTTCTGCGTTGAGCTGGTTTACAAGTATATCCCTTTCTAGCAGCAAGGCAGGGTCTATGTGCCCTTCTACCTTTATGAGGTCTTTGCTTATTTCCGATAGGAAACGCGATGGATATTTCTCGCTTTTGGTAGAGTAGTTGTAGCCTTCCGATTCGGTTAGGTACAGTGCCTTTTCTGCACGGGTTATTGCCACATACATTAGTCTGCGTTCTTCTTCCAAACCTTCTGCCTTGCGGTCGCGAATGGAACGGTGGCTAGGGAATATGCCTTCGGTAAGTCCTGTTACGAACACGTACGGAAATTCCAAACCTTTCGACTGGTGTATGGTCATCAGCTTAATGGTCTTCTGGTCTTTCTTGTAGTCGCTGTTGGTAAACAGGGCAATGTCTTGCAGGTAGGTGTCTAGGCGAACGTCTTCGTTGATGTTCGTTTGTTCGTAGTAGCGTATGGAACCTATGAGCTCGTTAATGTTGTCGACGCGCACCTCGTCGGTGTCTTCGCGGTAGAGTTGGTCAAGCCCGGTCTTGTCGAGCACCATGGTTAGCAGGTCGGCAATGGAAACATTGTTCTTCTGTGCCGATGCGACAGCTAAAGTTGTCAAGAAACCCTTTATGGGTTCACTCTTGAACGGCTTTTCGTCTTGGTGGTTTTGCAGGGCTTTGAAAAGGGTTGTGCCTTCGCTTTTGGCAATCTGTTCAAGGGCCTCTAGTTTCGCCTTGCCGAATTTTCGCGAGGGTACGTTCACCACGCGTTTAAACGAAAGGTCGTCGCCATATTCCACAAGGCGAAGGTAGGCAATGCAGTCTTTAATTTCTTTTCGGTCGAAGAAACGCACGCCGCCCCAAATGGTGTATGGCAGTCTCTGCCTCATTAGGGCTTGCTCTACCGAACGCGACTGTGCTGTTGAACGGTATAGAATGGCAAAGTCGTTGGGCTCACGGCCGTTGTCTAGGTAGTGTTTTATCTGTTTGGTAATCCATGCGCCTTCCTCTTCCTCGTTCTTGGCGTGCTTGTGTATGACGATGGTGTCGCTTGGAATGGTAGTCTTTAGCTCCTTCTCCACGCGGCACACGTTGTTCTTAATCACAGAGTTGGCTACGTCTAGAATGTTTGGCGTTGAACGGTAGTTGAGGTCGAGAATGATGTCGGTATCGGCCTTGAAGCCAACGAACAGGTCGGGCTTGGCACCACGCCATTCGTAGATGGATTGGTCCGGATCGCCCACTATGAAAAGGTTGCCGTTCTTTTCCGATAGTGTGTCGATGATTTCCCAGTCCGACTTGCTACAGTCTTGTACCTCGTCTACTTGAATGTAGTCGAACTCGTTCTGCCAGTAAGCCTTAACTTCCGGAATAGTCTTGAATAGGTAGAGGGTGAAGAAGATGAGGTCGTTGAAGTCGAGCAGGAAACTCTGTTTCTGTAGTTGCAGAAACCGGTAGAATGTGGCGTTCGGGTTATCTTGTGGAATGTCAACGCTAGGCATCATAAGGTCGAGGTACATCTGTCGGCCTTTCTCCATGTCAACATTGTCTAGCAGTTGTGCAACCGTGAAATCCTTCTTGGTCAGATTCAGTTCCTCCATTACCTGTTTCATCAGGGTCTTGCGGTCGTCGTCGTCAATAATGATGAAGTTCTGTGGGTAGCCCATGCGGTAGATTTCCTTTCGGAGTATTTTTACGCACAATCCGTGTATGGTGCAGACGTAGTCGTTCACGGCACCTAGGTCCACCATCTTGCGTATGCGTGTCTTCATCTCTTGGGCTGCCTTGTTGGTGAAGGTCATGCAAAGAATGTTGGCGGGGTCAATGCCCAGTCTTTCTACTAGGTAGGCGTAACGCGATGTCAGTACACGGGTTTTCCCCGAACCGGCACCCGCAACAACGCGCACTTTTCCTTCGGTGGCTTTTACGGCTTCAATTTGTTGCTCATTTAGGCTTTTCAGTATATCTTCTTTCATCATCGTCATATTTCTAATCTATTCCATAATAACACTGCAAGTTAATCATTTTCTATTGTTTGTTCAACATCTTGGTCTGCACCTTTACCCATGCCTTGCATGTTGGCTCTTAGGCGTGTCTCAAAATTTTCTAAAACAGGCCTTCTGCCAGTATTGTGTCAATGTCTTCTCTCTCAATTTCCCAATAGCCGGCACGTTCGGCTATGGTTTGAATGGAATCTATACGGTTGCGGTAGCGTTCCACGGCATGTTGGTCGGCAATGTAGATTAGGGTTTCCCTAAACTTTTTCTCTACGGTCTTGTGGCATTTCTCCCAAGTGCGCCAGTTCTTCAAGCCAAATTTTGCCGAAAGCTCGGCAAGAAGCAAGCGGCAGTCTATCACCTTCTCCATGCTGGGGTGCAAGGCTTCAAAGTCGTCTAGCGCCTTCTTGCATTTGCTTATGCGCCCTTTGGGTGGGCGTATGCCCGTTTTCGTAAATTCCTTTTGGAGCACCGTCTTGCATTTCTCTTCGGCTTTATCTTCGTTCGGATTCAAGAAGTATTCGAAGTAGTCTTTCGCTTCCTTTTTTGCGTCATACAACGCCATTATTATCTCAACCAGGTCTTCCTTGTCCATCTCGTTGGCCAGTTTCTCGAATTTTGCTCTGCTCATGTTCTATCGAATACTTTCTTTGTTGCGCAAATTTAAGCATTTATGGCGTTGTTTTTATTCCTCATTTCTACTATGTTTGTAAAAAGGCTTTGTTATGACAATAGGAAAAAACATATTAATCGTAGCTTTGGCTGTTTATCTTTTTCCGGCGACTGCGGTATGCGCTAGCGAACAGGACAAATGCGCGGGTGACGGAATGGTGTACATTGATGATACAGATATAGAAGGTATTATATATAGCGTCGACACTCCGGCCGAATTTATAGGTGGCAAAGATTCTCTCTATTCCTTTTTTGTAAAGAACTTCAAACTTATTTCGGTCACCGACGTCTGTGTGGAAAAGCTTTTTGTTGATTTCTGGGTAAATCCCGATTCTTCAGTTGTCCATGTTCGTGTTGAAACATCAAACCCAGCTCTTGAAGCTGAAGTCGTTAGGGTGGTGACTTTAACTTCCGGTCATTGGAAGCCTGCCACGAAGAAGAACAGGCCAGTTGCTCAAAAACTCCGCCTACCTATCCTTTTTACTCCTAGTAAAGACAAATAGCAAAAAAGGGAAGTGTATAGTAATTCATACTAATACACCTCCCTTTTGTATATGACATCAACTATGGTCTTGTTTCCAACCGTTTATTTGCGCAAGCTTAATGCTATTCTGTTTCGTTTGTGGTCTATCTCTATCACCTTTACTTCTACGTGTTGGTGCAGACTTACCACGTCGGTTGGGTTGCTGATGTAGTGGTCGGCCATTTGTGAAATGTGTACCAAACCGTCTTGGTGTACGCCTATGTCGACAAATGCACCGAAGTTCGTTATGTTGGTAACTATGCCAGGTAGCACCATGCCTTCTCGTAGGTCATCAACGGTGTGTACGCCTTCGTCGAAACGAAATTCGGTCAGCTGTTCGCGAGGGTCGCGGCCTGGCTTCTCCAATTCGGCTATTATGTCTTGCAGTGTTGGCAGACCAACTGTTGCGGTTACGTATTTCTTTAAGTCTACCTTTTGGCGTAGTTCCTTGTTGCTTATCAACTCTGGCACGGTGGCGTTTAGGTCTTTGGCCATTTGTTGTACGATGGCATACGATTCGGGATGGACAGCTGAATTGTCGAGTGGATTCTTGGCTTCGGGAATGCGCAAGAAACCGGCACACTGTTCAAAAGCCTTGTCGCCCAGGCGTGGCACTTTTTTCAGTTGGGCTCTGCTGGTGAATGGTCCGTTTTCTGTGCGGTAGTTCACAATGTTTTGTGCCAATTGCGGTCCCAAACCCGATATGTAGGTCAGCAAGTGCTTGCTGGCGGTGTTTACGTTCACGCCCACCTGGTTTACACACGAAACCACGGTGTTGTCGAGCGATTTTTTCAGCTTGGTTTGGTCTACGTCGTGCTGGTACTGTCCAACGCCAATGGCTTTAGGGTCAATCTTAACCAGCTC
Organism: Paludibacteraceae bacterium; assembly: GCA_024401645.1. Classification (GTDB taxonomy): domain Bacteria; phylum Bacteroidota; class Bacteroidia; order Bacteroidales; family Paludibacteraceae; genus Physcocola. The sequence continues at coordinate 11,006 of JAKSKR010000016.1, forward strand.
GGCAAGTGGGTCAATCAGGCGTCGGCCTATCGAAACGGCACCTCTAACGGTTACGTCTTCCTTCGGAAATTCCTCGCGGGCAACAGCGCTGGCCGAATAGACCGAAGCACCGTCTTCGCTAACGGTGAACACCTGTACCGGTTTGGCAAATTTCAGTCCCCTTACAAATTGCTCCGTTTCTCGGCTTGCTGTGCCGTTACCTATAGAAATGGCCTCAATGTCGAATTTCTTGACGAGGTTTTCAATGGTTGCTGCGGCTTCTGCCGTCTTGCTGTGTGGGGCATGTGGGAAGATGACGTCGTGGTGCTTCAGTTCGCCTTGGGCATCGAGGCAAACCACCTTACAACCGGTGCGGAAACCGGGGTCTAATGCAAGAACACGTTTCTGGCCAAGTGGTGCAGCCAGCAACAACTGGCGCAGGTTCTCGGCAAACACACGAATGGCTTCTTCGTCGGCACTCTCTTTACTGCTCGACGAAAATTCGGTTTGTATTGATGGCTTCAGTAGGCGCTTGTAACCGTCGGCAACAGCATCGCTAACCAGGTTGGCGGTTGCTGAACGGCCCTTTACGAATAACTGTTCAATGCGTTCTAGGCTATCGTCATCGTCTTCGGGACTGATGTCGACACGCAACATGCCTTCGGCCTCGCCACGGCGCATGGCAAGTAGGCGGTGTGACGAACAGCGGCGAAGCGGTTCGCTGAAGTTGAAATAGTCGCTATATTTTTCGGCCTCGCTTTCCTTTCCCTTTACCACCTTGCTGCTAATGGTGGCTGTGCGGCGGAAGGTGTTGCGCAAGCGGTTGCGTGCGCCCTCGCTTTCGGCTACCCATTCGGCAATAATGTCTTGTGCGCCTTTTAGGGCCTCGTCGGTGTCGGCAACACCGTCTTTCACGTAGCGGTTGGCTATGATGTCGGGGTTGTCGGTGTCAATCTGCATCATCAGGCGCTTTGCCAGTGGTTCCAAACCCTTTTGGCGGGCCACTTCTGCGCGGGTGCGTTTCTTTGGCTTGTAGGGTAGGTATAGGTCTTCCAAGGCGCTGCTTTCCCAACAGTCTTCAATTTTCTTTCTTAATTCGTCGGTCAGCTTGCCTTGTTCCTCTATGGTCGAAAGAATGGTTTCCTTACGTTTTTGCAGTTCACAGAATTTGTCGTTCTGTTCTTGTATCTGTTGAATCTGAACTTCGTCGAGCGAACCCGTCATTTCCTTACGGTAGCGGGCAATGAAAGGTACGGTTGCACCTTCTGCCAGTAGCTTAAGGGTTGCGCTAACCTGCTTTTCTGCTATATTTAGAATTTTCGCAATTAAATTGCTGATCATAAATCTTCCTCTTTTTTTGAAATATGGTTGAATATATGTTTGCCCGAAACATTCACTAGTCTCCGAAGGTGCGTTTCCCCTCTCGTCCCTAACTAGTTCTTCGTCTGCTTATCCGCACAACGCATAAAGGTCGCCCCTTGGATTTATGACCATAACGGGAACTTGGCAACGGTTAATGACCTTTCGTTCCTTTGGGCCAAGTAGAATGTCGTCTAGTCCATAGTCGCGCGATGCCGAAATCATCAGCAAGTCCACATTCATGCTTGGGGCAAGCTGTGCGGCTTCTAGTTCAACCTTAAAGCTGTCTTTGGTGGCTGCAATTTCCTGCCACTTTATGTTCGATTTTTCTATCAGTGTTCTTATGCTGTCGGTGTTCTGTCTTGCTTTAGTGCCGTAGTCTTTGGCTGGCATCAGAATGATTTCAGAGTCGAAGAAACGGCCAAAACTGCTGCTGAAAGGACCTTTCTCGCGTTCTTCCATAAGGAAACCTACTGGCACAAGAATGCGGTCGAATGCAATTTGCTGACCTTCGCGTACAAAGAAGTAGGGTATACGCAGGTCCCTGCACTTGTCGAGCAGTGTTTGTGTCTTGTTGAACGGTGCATATTTCTCGTTCAACTGAAAAATCAGCATCGATGCTTCTGTGGCTTCAATCACTTCCGTAAAGTCGTCGCTTGGCGTTAGAACCTTATAGTTTATGCCTATTTCGCCACAATCGTTTTGGTTGTCTTTAACCCATTGCTCGAAGGTGGTGGCGTAGCTGCTGTCTAGTTCCTTCTTGCCAAAGCAGATGCCCAAAAAGCAGATGTCTTTGCTATAGGCTTTTGCCAATTGTTTGGCCATTTCGAATGCTGTTTCTGGAAAGAAACCAGGGCATGCTGCCACAAATATCTGTTGCTTGAATTTTTCAGCCATATCTTTTTATGGTCGGTGGTTTTATTGGGGTTTATTGGTCTTTTCTAGGCATTTAATGGCTTCTTGCTGTGTGTGCCACACTTCCTTTACGTCAAGGTTGACTTCCAGGTCTGTGCTGCCGGGTATAGGACCCATGCCAGCTTCGCCGAATGCAAGGACCCATGGAATGTATATGTTTGCCTTACTGCCTTTCTTCAGTTGGCTAAAGGCTAGCGATAGGCCTTGGAAACAGTTTCCCGGATTCATCAACGCGGGTTCTTTTCCAATGGTTGAGTCGAATATCTTTCCGTCTTTGGCCGATTTCAGTTCGCAGTCTACCAATACGAAGTCGGTGCTTTTTATGGTGTCGCCTTTCCCTTCTTCTGTTAGTTTCATTAAGATGCTGGCACCGTTCTTGCCTTCTATTTCTTGGTAGCCGCTGGCCTTCAGTTGGTTTTTCTTCTCAACCGATGCTTTCGAATCTTCACTCCTCTTCTGTTGCTTTAGGCTATTAATCACCTTCGTTTGGGCTTCGTATAAATCGCGTTCGCTAACAATTGGGGCATTGTAAAGGGCAGAAGCAAAACCTTTAATGGCAATATCTAGGTCAATAGGGTTCTCGTTACCAAGAACATCGTTCTTTTCAATTTGTTTGGTGAGTTGCTGACCAAATCGGTAGCCTATGTCATAGCTTAATGTGTCGGCACTGCTTACTAATTTTATGCTGTTTGTGGCTTCTTTCATTTCTGAAGATGTGTTACAAGCTACGAATAGTAGGCTTGCACTTCCTATCAAAAGAGCTATTGCTTGTTTTTTTGCCATCTGGTTTCCTTTTTTCTGTCTTAACAACAAAGTTACTTATTTTTGTTGATGCTCTTGTTCTTCTGTTGCCACTTTCATGCTTATGGCTGTTTTCAAGAGGTCAATCCAATGGAAATTTCCTGTAATCTCAATCCTACCGTCAGTGATTTCACTATTAACTCTTGGGCTGCATAGCAATCTATTGCCATACATCATTGCCAGCATTTTGGTAACATTCGCCTTGAAAAGAGCCGCAAATCTTTGTTTTCCATCCTCGTTGAAGGTGATGCTTATAGCGGGGATATTAATTCCCTAAATTTTTGTATTGATGCTTGTCTTGTGCATCAATGAAAAAGGTGTACCACATGGGCACACCTTTCATATCTATAGTCTTTTGCTATTTATCGCTGACCTTTTGCCATTTCAGGATGCAACTTTTGAATAAACTTCATTGCTTCTTCCTGGCTGTGGAATACCTTCTTAATGTCAACATCGAAAACGATGGTTGAATTAGCTGGGATAGGACCAACTTCTCTGTTTTGATAACCAAGTTCTGAAGGAATAACGAATGTTGCCTTTGAACCTTCTGTCAACTTCGTCATAGCCTGTGTAAAGCCAGGAACTAAACTCTGAAGCTGAAGGATGGCAGGTTCCTTACCTGTTGTGCTGTCGAAAATGGTGTCGTTTGTCAACTTTCCAACATAATCAACATAAACGATGTCTGTATACTTGATTGAATCGCCCTTGCCGGCTTCTGTCACCTTCAATAGAACTGATGGACCGTAGTATTCAGGGAACTTTTCAAGTGACTTGAAACCTTCTGCTTCGTACTTCTTGGCAGTAGGTTCGAATGCTGCGCAGGCTTTTTCTTGTTCTTTCTTCATGAAAGCGTCTGAAATTCGTTTAGTAGCTACTTTCAAAGTGTCTTCGCTAATGGTGCTATCGTTGTAAAGCGCAGCAGCAAAACCCTTAATGATGGCTTCTTTGTTCAAAATGGTTTCAGGGTCACCAAATGGAATTTGCTCCATCTGAAGCTTGCAGTTGTTTCCAAAGTTGAAACCTAAACTGTAGCTAACGGTATCCATTCCCTTTGAGAGTTTTACATTCTTTGAAACGGTCTTAATGTCACCTGAACAAGATGCCATAAGTGCAGCGCATCCAAATGCAAGTGCTGCAATCTTTGTTAATTTCATTTTATTATTCTGTGTTTATAATTTTTATTCTTTCAACTAGCGCAATGTTAGCGCTGGTATTGCTTGAAACTGTATTTGCTGGTTGGTGCCTGCTGTTGCTTTGGCGCAGCAGGTGTTGCCTTGCCTACGTCTACAAGCTCAACATCGAAAATCAAGATTGAGTTTGCTGGTATGTTTGGCATTACGCGTGAACCGTAGCCTAGTTCTGGCGAAATAAAGAAACGGTATTTCGCTCCTACTTTCATCAACTGAAGGCCTTCGGTCCAACCTTTAATGACACGGTTCAACTCAAATTCTGCAGGATTGTCGGTGGTGCCGTCAAACTTGGTGCCGTTGGTTAATGTGCCGGTGTAGTAGGCCTTAACCTTGTCGTTTGCTGTTGGACTGATGCCGGTACCTTCTTTCAAGACCATGTACTGCAAACCGCTGGCGGTTGTCTTTACACCTGGCTTCTTTGCGTTTTCTGCAAAGAATGCATCGTTTTTAGCCTTGTCTTTTGCATTCTGTACTTCCTGTACGTGCATCAGGTAGCTGTTGATGATTTCTGGTGTTAGGCTTGGCTTTATGGCCAATTTGCTGGTGTCTACCTTAAGGCTGTTAAGTAGGGCATCTTCAAAGACGTTCATGTTAATGGCGCCTTCGGGCAATGTGCTTAACTGTTGCTTTAGGCTTAAACCAACGTTCACGCCCAAGGCATAGCTTGCGCTGTCTTTAGTGGTCTTGAGGCCTGCCGCATTTGCTCCTGTTGTTGCCAACAGTACCGCTGCTGCAAATATTAGTTTCTTCATTTCTTTTGTTTTTAAAGGATTTCCAAAAGCTCGATGTCGAAAATCAAGGTCGAGTTTGGCATAATACCATCTGTACCTCTCTGGCCGTATGCCAAATCAGATGGAATGTGTAGCTTCCACTTTGAACCTACAGGCATGATTTGAAGGGCTTCTACCCAACCCGGAATAACGCCGTTAACTGGAAATACTGCTGGAGAGTTATGCTTGTATGAGCTGTCGAAAACTTCGCCAGAAATAAAACGTCCTTCGTAGTGGCAGCGTACAGTGTCGGTTTCTTTAGGCTTGTTACCAGTACCTTCCTTAATAATCTCGTACTGTAAACCACTGGCAGTTGTAATTACGCCTTCGCGTTTCTTGTTTTCTGCAAGGTATGCATCGCCGACCTTCTTATTTTCTGCGAAAGCCTCCATCTGTGCCTTCTGGTAGTAGGTGTTGATTATTTGGTTGGCTTCGTCTGCACCCAAACGTGGCTGCTCGTTGTTGAACACTGCCTTCACTGCTTCTGCAAATTCGTTAACGTCAATGTTCTTGAATACGCCTCTCTTGAAGTCGTTGGCAACCATCATGCCAAGTGCATAGCTTAAGTCTTTCATTTTTTCTTTGTCTATGTTTAATAATTAAACAAAATTAAGCATTTATTCCGAAACAACGGATTTCTATTGCCTTTTATTGTTCTTTATGAGGTCATTGTCTCAATTAAAGTCAATTTTCTCAAACTTGTAGCCCAGGCGTTTAAGGCCTATGCTGGCACCAATGAAGAACATGACCTTGCAGGCGCTGTGGAACATGTAGAATGCCAATTGACTCTGTGGCTCAATCTGTTCATGCCTAATGGCACTAACGGTGGCTTCTGCTATCTGCTTAATGCCGGCCTGAAATTGCTTGGCTTCGTCGGTCCATTTCCTAATGCCGTAAAGGTGCTCGGTAATGTGGTCGTCCATGTTGTCGAAGCCCTGGTCGCCGTAATAGCTTTTATATTCGGCATTCTTGTAGGTCTCCCAATCGGCATCCCATCCCCAAGCTACGCCCATACCAAGGTATAGGGCACAACCTACCGAGAAACTAGGGTAGTCTTGTATGTTTGGTACGGCGTCGGCCATATATTCGGGGGCAAGCTGTTGCCAACGTTTGCCTATATCTTCGGTTTGCAGAAGCTGCTTGTCGGTCAGCCCGTTTTGGCTGCTGATGCGCAACAGGGTGTCGAGCAGTTTGCCCTCGAATGTTTCAAGAAATTTTTCGTCCATTATTTCTTAAGACTAAAGGTGTACTTAATGTAACCGTTTCCTCCGTATGGATCTTTCATGGTCAACACCATGGTGTTGTTTTCTACCTTTACAATCTCAAATTCTTCGGTGTTCAGGGCTGTGTTGTTTGGGGTAAGAATTAGTTTCTTACCGTTAATGGTGTAGGTGTATTTGTCGTTGGCAACGTAGCCGTCGTTAATGACGTATTGTACGCCATCGTCGCCAAAGTACCACTCTTGGCTCTGCATCATGCCAGGCTGTTCGCTTCCGTCTTCTTCAACAAACTTCTGGTCAACCATAATCCATGTGCCGGTTACGTTTGCTGCGGTTTCTGTGTCGTCGTCATTGTCGTGGCATGCATTTGCAACAATACCAACTAGTGCAAGGGTAAAAAGTACCCAAAGGTTTTTAACTAGCTTGTTCATCCTATTTAATATACTATTTGTTTGCCTACTCTTTTAACGGTTTTCGGCTTCTCCTTTTGTTACGAGGTGCAATTTTACACTTTTTCTTGTTCTTGTGCAAATTCTTTATCTTTCATACTCGAATAAAGTTTTGCAACCAGTGCGCCGCTCAAGTTGTGCCAAACACTGAAAAGTGCTCCTGGTATGGTGGCCATTGGGTAAGCCGCAAAATGTATGTTTGCTAGGCTGCTGGCTAGACCGCTGTTCTGCATGCCTACTTCAACCGATATGGCTGTACATTTCTTGTGATTCAGTTTCAAGAGCTTGCCCAAACTGAAACCGGTAAGTAATCCTAACAGGTTATGAAGTATTACGACCATTATGGTAACCATGCCGCTTTCGCTCAACTTGTCGCTGTTCTTGCCTATGATGATGGTGACAATGAGGGCGATGGTGATAGACGAAAATGCGGGTAGGTAGTTGGTGGCTTTCTTTGTGAATGAAGGGAAGAAATGGTTGATGATGAACCCTAAAAGGATGGGTGCCACAACAACTTGCAAAATGCTGATGAACATTTTAGCTGTTTCTACGTTGATGCTCTTTCCTGCAAGAGCAAGGACAATGAGTGGGGTTAAGATTGGGGCCAATAGGGTAGAGACACCGGTCATGCCTACCGATAGGGCAATGTCGCCTTTTGCCAAGTAGGTGATGACGTTACTTGCTGTTCCGCCTGGACAACAACCCACTAGAATGACGCCTATGGCAAGGTCTGTTGGCAAGTTTAGGGCTTTCGATAGCCCGAATGCTATTAGGGGCATAAGGGTGTATTGGGCAATACTGCCTACAACGATGTCTTTGGGGTGGCTGAATACGACTTTAAAGTCTTCGGGCTTTAAGGTGAGGCCCATGCCGAACATTACGAAACCTAGTAGCGGATTAATCCAATTGGTGCTAATGCTGTCTGTAATTACAGGGCAGAGAAATGAGACAATGGCACATATAAGAACTAGAATGCCCATCCATTCCGATATGAATCTGCATATCTTCTCCATGTTAGTCTTTTGCTTTCTTCAAAATGTCTTCTCTTGCAGCTTCTATTATGGTGTCAATGTTTTCTAAACAGGCTTTTTGCATGTCTAGGCTGACTTCAATGTCGGGTTCAATACCCCATTCGGTGCAGTTCATGTCTTTGTCGAGATAGATGGCGCTTGAATACCTTATCATCCATCCGCAAGGCAATTCGTCAGATGTTGGCATGCCTGTGCCTCCACCGGTCTTGTCGCCAATAATGGTGACGTTGGGCAGTGCTTTCATTACTTCAACAAACTGGTTGGCTGCACTGAATACGTTTCGGTTGGTAAGCACGGCTATTGGCTTGTCGGTAAATGTGACACCCGAACCGGCAGAAAGGTATATTTCTTGTGGCTTGGAAAGGGCGTCATGTGCCGGACCTGTTTTCCTTTGGTAATAGCCAACAAGGCGTTTGCTGTCGTTGAAGTGCGAAGCTAACAGATCTACGTTGGTGACCATGCCACCACCGTTGTCCCTTACGTCAATAATCAACCCCTTGCATTTCTTCATGTGTTGGAGTACGTTGTTGATGTAAGCCTCTGATATTGAATTTGAAAAGCTGGAATAGTAGATGTAGCCAATGCTGTCTTGTGGCAGAATCTTGTAAAGTAAGCCTCCGGCCTTTCTGTAGTCTTTCCCTAGGTAGTTGTCCGACTTTATGGTGTTCGAAACAAAGTTGTCTGGGCGGTTGCCTTGCAAGTCGTATCGGCTAACGTCGAATTTCGAAATCAGGTTGACGTGCCCGTCTTTCAACTCGTTGAGCATATCTCCGAAAACATAGAATAGTTCTTCGGTAGTCTTGCATTGTAACGACTTTACAAGGTACAGGGTGTAAACCTTGTCCCAGTCCATAATGCTGTCTTGCTTGTAAGGGAAGAAACAGTAACGTTGGTCAATAATTGACCATAGTGTCTCGAAGTTTTCCTGTATGTCGTTGTCGTTTTCTAGGTCTTTGTCGCAAGCTGTTATGTTGAAGAGTGCCAACGCTAGACCTATTAGCCAATATAATTTCTTTCTCATTTTTCCTGGTCTAAATCTGTTGGATTATTCTACGAAGAATTCTGGTATAGGCGTCTTCCCTTTGAAGACGTACGAGCGGCGCACAATGCCTATCTTTAACGCGTTTTCAAAGAGTCTGCCTTTCAGGTTGCTAACGTCGTAGAACATACGTTCTGTTGTCATGCCAACGCGCAATCTTGTAATTTCACCAATTGGAAAGTCTACCGAAATGTCGTTCCTGAAATGTAGTTTGTTGCCGAAGTGTGTGAACACAATATTCCCATCGTAATCGTCAATATAGGCAATGTCGTAGTAGAGTTGGGTGTATTTCGGCGAGAATTGAATGCCACATGCCGAAATGGATGGGTGTTCTATTATTCTGAATGGTTCTTTGCCTATCTTGAACTTGTGTTGCCATCTGGCCGATAGCCAAAAGCTGGAACTTCCTATAACGTTAACCGGATTGTTGCCGTTGTGGGGTAGGTATTTTAAGCCTAGTTCAACGTCGGTGTAGGCGCCTGGCATTATCTGCACACGTTCATTTAGGTCAATATGGTAGTGTGCTCCATAAAATCCGCGATAGTACATCTGAATCAAGCGCGAATTTCGGGCGGCATTTTCTTCTAGGGCAGCATGAAAGTCCATGCCGTCGTATTTTGAAATCTTTTGGTAGTCAGCCGAGTAAAAGCGGGTCTGATCCATGCCGGCACCAAATGAAATGCCTTTGTAGAGTTGGCTCGATAGGTAGTTGTCGTAAGTGTGGCTATGACCTACCGACAACCAAAGACCTTCGGTTGTCAGTCTATATTTCCTTGTAGTCGTATCGGTTTGTGCTTGTATGTTTATAATGGCGCTGACCCATATAAGCACAAAGAGTAGCTTCCTAATCATTTATATCCAATTATTAGTGCAAAGTTAATTCAAACTGAAATTAATTTGAACTTTGATAGGACTATTTTTTTCGTTTAATCCGTTTTCCTGTCGCTTTTTGATTGTTTTGGGACTAACTATAAATGCAAACGCCGCACTTGAAAGTGAATTCCAAGTGCGGCGAAAACTATGTTGAATTTTCCTTTATTGACGTTGAATAGGCACTGTGTTTTTTTTTGAAACACGGCCTTTCTTTTGGTGCGGGTTTAGCGCAGTTCTGAATTTAGAACTTAACAACCTTCTTCACCAACTTTACTACGATGAGATTAAGAGCGATCATTTTTTTTATTGAATTAAAATGTTTTTATTCTATTTCTTTATCAAGAACGCTGTGTTTGTTCTCGATTTGTGTTGCAAAATTATGTTGTTTAACATATTTGTGCAAGTTTTTTGATGAAAAAAATCAAAAGAAAAATATCAATATGTAATGATTTTTATGGCGGTTTTGGTTGATTGCTGTTGATAATTCTATCCTTTTGACTTGAAATGTCATTGTTTGCAGTCATTGTGTTACTGTTTTTGTTTGGAAGTCCTGTTATTCTTACATTTTGATTTTCTTCATTTTTTTTATTTTACTCTCTCTTTCTGTTGTTTTGTGTAAGTAATGGACTTTTTTCGTTGTAACTTGAGCGGATTTATGTATATTTGCATATAATTATCAGATTTATAGAAATGGTGAAGACTCCTAAAACAGAGTATCAAAGTATAGATGAGGTTTCTGACGTTTGGAAAATATTGTCTCCTGATCAATTGAAGTATTTGAAGGAGAACTATATCGTTCAGAATTATAAGAAGAATGAGATTATTTATTGCGAAGGCGATACCCCAACATTAGTTTATTGTGTTGTAAAGGGTAAGGTTAAAATCTACAAGACGGGCGTTGGCGGTAGAAGCCAAATTGTGCGCATGGTTAAGCCTTTTGAAATGCTTGGTTACCGTGCCATGTTCGCCGACGAAGATTTCGTAACTGCTGCTTGCGCGTTCGAACAGACTGTCATCTATGCAATTCCAAAGGAAGTCATCTACAAACTCATTTCCGAAAACAAGGATTTGGCGTGGTACTTCATTCAAGCTTTGGCGGTTGACCTTGGTATTGCCGATAAGAGAGCGGTTAGCCTAACTCAAAAACATATTCGTGGTCGTCTCGCAGAGTCTTTGCTCTTCTTGAAAGATAGTTATGGTGTTGAATCTGATGGTTCCACAATCAGCATCTTCCTCTCTCGCGAAGATTTGGCTAATCTTTCTAATATGACTACTTCAAACGCCATCAGAACTCTCTCGACGTTCGTTGCCGAGAAACTCATTTCCCTAGATGGACGTAAGATTAAGATAATTGACGAAGACCAACTTCGTAAGATTAGTAAAATAGGGTAGTCTGTTGACTACCTTTTTTTATTTCTAATATGGAAATTTCTGAATTGCTTTCCTTGCTGGAGAAACACCCCCAGCTGAAAAAGTTTAAGCAGTGGCATTCTGCCAATAAAAGCAATCGGCTCTGGTTGAAAGGTATGGCTGGCTCCTTAAAGTCGGCTTTCCTTGCAACGGCTTTTGCACAAATGGACCGCACCATCCTTTTCGTACTCGACAACCAGGAGGATGCGGCTTACTTTTACCACGACCTTGTTCAAATTACTGGTGGTCTCGACGTCTATTTTTTCCCTTCTTCATTCAAGAGGGCTGTAAAGTACGGTGAAAGGGATGCTGGTAACGAGGTCCTCCGTACCGAAACTCTTAATGCTGTTGAGGCCGGCGACAAACCTGTAATGATTGTCACTTGCCCCGATGCTCTTTTCGAAAAGGTCATCTCTACGGCTTCCTTAAAGAAAAAGACGCTCACCTTGAAGGTGGCCCAGAATATTACGATGTCGGCCGTCAAGTTCGAATTGCTTAATTTTGGATTCGAACAAGTCGATTTCGTTTACCAACCTGGTCAATTCTCGGTTCGTGGCTCCATTCTCGACGTATTCTCTTATTCGTCTGACCTGCCTATACGTGTCGATTTCTTTGGTGACGATATTGACTCTATCCGTACGTTCGAGGTTGATTCGCAGTTGTCTCGAGAGAAGAAGGAGAAATTCTCCATTGTGTCTGATGTCAATAATGCCAATGCAGACAACGTTCCTTTCCTAAAGTTCATTCCAGACAATTCGTTGCTGGCCTTTTCCGATTTCAATTTTGCTAGCGATTGCCTGCTCAATCTCGATAACGAAAATCCTGAATTTGAGAACGCCTTCCGTCATGACGATTTCTTGGAACTTGTCAACAATTTCAAGTTGATTGAGTTTGGCTTGCACAATGCCTTCTCCGATTCGGCTGTCATCGAATTCCATTCAACCCCTCAACCGGTCTTCAATAAGAATTTCGACCTGTTAGTCGATAATTTCCAACAAATGCTCGACGACAAGTTCAAGGTGTTTGTTATGACGTCTAATGCCCATCAGACCGATAGGTTGCAGATGATTATTGACGACATGCAGCGCAATGCGCCTTTTACGCCTGTGCTGAAAACCTTGCACGAGGGTTTTGTCGACAAGGACCTTCGTATTTGTTGCTATACCGACCACCAGATTTTCGACCGTTTCCACAAGTACAACCTTGCTTCCGAAAGGGCTCGTGCCGGTAAGGCTGCCATGACGCTGAAAATGCTGAAAACACTGCAAGTGGGCGACTATGTGGCACACATCGATTTCGGTATCGGTCGTTTTGGTGGACTTATGTCTATGGACATCAATGGCAAGAAGCAGGAAGTCATTAAACTTATTTATAAGGACGACGACTTGGTCTTCATCAGCATTCATGCCCTTCACAAAATCTCAAAATACCGTGGCAAGGAAGGTGAAGAGCCAAAGGTGAACAAACTGGGCACGGGTGCTTGGGTGGCTTTGAAGGAACGCACCAAGAAGAAGGTGAAAGACATAGCCCGAGACCTTATTGCCTTGTACGCACGCCGTCGCCAAGAACGTGGTTTCGCTTTCTCGCCCGACAGTTTCCTCCAACAAGAATTGGAGTCCTCTTTCATTTACGAAGATACACCTGACCAGCTAAAGGCTACGGCCGATGTGAAGCGTGACATGGAAAAGGACGAACCTATGGATCGACTTATCTGTGGCGATGTGGGTTTTGGTAAAACCGAAATTGCTGTCAGGGCTGCTTACAAGGCGGTTGCCGACAATAAGCAGGTCGCTGTCCTGGTGCCTACCACTGTGCTTGCTTTCCAACACTACCAAACGTTCTCGGAACGCCTGAAGGGAATGATGTGCAGGGTCGACTACTTGAGCCGCACGCGTTCTGCCAAGGCTACTAAAGAAGTCTTGAAAGACCTTGCCGATGGTAAGATTAATGTGGTTATTGGTACCCATAAACTGATTGGCAAAACTGTAAAATTCAAGGACCTTGGACTCCTCATCATCGACGAGGAGCAGAAGTTCGGTGTGTCTACAAAGGAGAAAATCCGCCAAATGAAGGTCAATGTAGATACGTTGACACTTACGGCAACACCTATACCGCGTACCCTCCAGTTCTCGCTGATGGGTGCTCGCGACCTTTCCATCATGACGACGCCTCCGCCGAACCGTTACCCCGTCCAAACCGAACTGGCGCAGTTTAGCGAAGACATTGTCCGCGATGCCATCAAGTTCGAACTCGACCGTAATGGCCAGGTCTTCTTCGTTAGCAACCGCATTGCTACGTTGCAACCGCTGAAAGACCTCATCAATCGTTTGGTGCCATCTGCGCGCGTGGTCATTGGCCACGGTCAAATGCCGGGAGAAGATTTGGAAAAGGTAGTACTCGATTTCCTGAATTTCGATTATGACGTACTTCTCTCAACTTCCATCATTGAGTCGGGTATCGATATTTCAAACTGCAATACCATCATCATTAACGATGCGCAGAACTTTGGTCTTAGCGACTTGCACCAGCTGCGTGGACGTGTAGGCCGAAGCAACCGTAGGGCATTCTGCTACTTGTTGTCTCCTCCGTTGTCGTCTTTGCCCGACGATAGCCGACGCCGTTTGCAAACCATTGAAATGTTCTCGGACCTTGGTAGTGGCTTCAACATTGCCATGCAAGATTTGGATATTCGTGGCGCAGGTAACTTGTTGGGTGCCGAACAGAGTGGCTTCATTGCTGATCTTGGTTACGAAACCTATCACAAGATTCTCAACGAGGCCGTTGATGAACTTAAAAATGAAGAGTTCTCCGATCTTTATGGTGACGAAAATGCCGACGCTAGCGATGATGAAAGTTTTGTTTCCGATTGCCAAATGGAAACCGATATGGAACTTATGTTCCCAGCCGAATACATCAGCAACGTATCTGAACGTATGAACCTTTATCGCGACCTCGATAATGTGAAGGATGAAGACGAGCTGCAACGCTTCCAGAATAACTTGGTCGACCGTTTTGGTCCGCTACCAGAACAAGCTCAAAACCTAATGTTGCTGGTGCGTTTGCGTTGGTTGGCTATTTCGCTTGGTTTTGAAAAGTTGGTTCTCAAGAACTCGCACATGACGGCTTTCCTTATTGCGGCCCAAAACTCACCTTATTACAATTCCAAGTCTTTTGGCGCAGTCATCGATTATGTGGTGCAGCATCCTGCACGTGGTACGTTCAAGGGTGTTGACCGCAGAGCGGTTACTTTCAACGATGTTCCTTCGGTTGCCGAAGCCATTAAGGTGTTGGAAACAATAGTCAACTCACGTCAGTAAAACGATTGTCGATAAATATACAAAGTGCACGCCTCGTTAGCTTGGGGCGTGCACTTGTTTTTTTACTAACTACAGGATTATGCCTTTCTGTTTATCCCGCCAATCATTCCGTGTATGCCATCGGCAACAACGTCAATAAACACGTTGTTAGTGCTATCTCTTATTTCAACTCTTTTCTTCCCGTCCGTTTCGGCTGAAATTGACATAGACATTTGGGTGTATTGGCTGATGTTTAAATTGGTTGATTTGTATGTGAGCTGATTTGTTTTGCTGTATATGTCTAATGTGCATGAACATGCGTTATATCCCTTCTCTATCCACCGCTTGGGTATAGGGGCTGGCATGTCAAACAGATTCAACTGTACAGTAAGGTATGATGGGTGAATTTTTACCATCACCAGGTCTATGTTATCTAAAGCCGGAACTTTGTCTCCATATAGGGCTTTAATGCATACGTTGTCTAATAAGTTGGTCCACATAACTAATCCCAATAGTGATTGTAATATCCAAAATTTATAACAGTGGCTTTTTGTGCATTCAAGTCAAGAATACAATTATTGTTTTCGCCGTAAACCTGTAGGCTAATAGTGGCGTTACTAGCATCTATATTGACGGAACACGGTACAAAGTTGTGGTTTGCATTAACGGTGTTGAAATGGACGTTTTCAAGTTCCAACTCCATCTCAACGCATGCCCATTCGTCAATTTTCCAATCCTTTGGTAGTGGCTTGGGCCAATCAAAGAATTCGAAACCCAATCTAACGTTTCGTGTTTGGCAATCTAGTTCAATACTGTAGCAGGCTGCTCCTTTCAAGATTGGATCCCTATCGCCATAGTATTTCTTAATCTCTCTATTATTAATAATGTAGTCCGACCACATGAATAGAAATCTTTCGTAAAATTTTTAAACAACTTCTTAGAACCAGTAACTCTTTTTTTCTTCTGCCATCTCGGTATTCTCGAAAATGGCTTTCGCTTCTTCTAGTAGGGGAGTGTAGTCGCAATATCGGGCTGACACATGACCTATTATTAGGCGTTTTACTTTTGCCTTTCTTGCTATTTCAGCTGCTTGTTGCGCCGTGCTGTGTTGTGTCTCTTTCGCTCTTAACTTATGTTGACTGTGGAAAGTGGCTTCATGGAAAAGACAGTCTGCTCCTTCTATATAAGGTATAATCTTTTCGTTATAGGCAGTGTCGCTGCAGTAGGCGTACTTCTTACTCTCGTCGGCTGGCAAGGTGAGCTCTTTGTTAGGGATGACAATCCCTTCGGGGGTAACGTAATCCATGCCGTTCTTTATATTAAGGTATTGGCTGGTTGGTACGTTGTAGGCATCGGCTTTAGCTCGGTTTAAGTGCAATGGTTTAGGTTTCTCCTCGAAAACAAACCCATTGCAGGGTATTGAGTGCTTTAGCGGAAATGCTGTCACCTTCATTGCCTTATCTTCGTAAATGACCGACTCGTGGAACGGATCGATAGGGTGGAATTCAATCGGGTAACCAAAGTCTTCACCAAAGAACTCAATCTGTTGTTGTATGTATTTTTCCAATGGAGCGTGACCATAAAGGCATAAAGCTCCTTTTCTTCCCAACATGCCCAATGTAGACAGTAATCCTGGTAAGCCAAGAAGGTGGTCGCCGTGCAAGTGCGAAATGAATATGTGGTTAAGGCGTGCAAGCGCTACATCTAGTTGCCTGATGGCGTTTTGTGTCCCTTCACCACAGTCAATGAGCATAAGCTTGTTGTGCATTCCCAATATTTGTGCACTTTGGTTCGATGTCTTCGAGGGAAGGGATGCCCCCCTTCCTAATATGGTCAATTTCAGTTTCTCTGCCATTGCTTCTGAATTTTACACTATAAAAATAGGTAAAATTTGTTCAGTTGAACTGATTTTTTACCTTTTTGTGCCTAAAATCAGAAAATTACGGCGTTTTTAGCATTGTTATTTGAATTTTTAGTCGTAATTTTGCACCCGATTTTATATACATAATGTCAAACTACTAATTATTAATTATTTTCATTTAAAATGAGCAAACTTACAGAACAGGTTAATCCTATCGAAGATTTCGATTGGGCTAGCTACGAAAATGGTGACGTTCAGGCTGCAGAAAGCCATGAGTCTCTTGAAGCAAAGTACGACAACACCCTCAATGCACTTAAGGACAATGAAGTTGTTATCGGTACTGTTATCGCAATGAACAAGCGCGAAGTCGTTGTTAACGTTGGTTACAAGTCAGACGGTATCATCCCTAGCAGCGAATTCCGTTACAATCCAGATTTGAAGGTTGGCGATCAGGTTGAATGCTACATCGACAGCCAGGAAGATAAGAAGGGCCAGTTGGTTCTTTCTCACAAGAAGGCTCGTTTGTCTCGCTCTTGGCAGCGTGTTAACGAAGCTCTTGAAAATAACGAAGTATTTAAGGGCTTGATCAAGTGCAGAACTAAGGGCGGTATGATCGTTGATGCATTCGGTATCGAAGCATTCTTGCCAGGTTCTCAGATCGACGTTAAGCCAATCCGCGACTACGATACATTCGTTGGTCAGGTTATGGAATTCAAGGTTGTTAAGATCAACCAGGAATTCAGAAACGTTGTTGTTTCACACAAGGCTCTTATCGAAGCAGAAATCGAAGACCAGAAGAAGAATATCATCTCTCAGCTTGAAAAGGGTCAGATCCTTGAAGGTACTGTTAAGAACATCACTTCTTACGGTGTATTCATCGACCTTGGTGGCGTAGATGGTCTTATCCATATCACTGACCTTTCTTGGGGTCGTGTTTCTCATCCTGAAGAAATCGTTTCTCTCGACCAGAAGCTTCAGGTTGTTATCCTTAACTTCGACGACGAAAAGAAGCGTATCGCTCTCGGCTTGAAGCAGCTTTCTGCTCATCCTTGGGATGCTCTTGATGCTAACCTCCAGGTGGGTGACAAGGTTAAGGGTAAGGTTGTCGTTATGGCTGACTACGGTGCATTCGTTGAAATCGCTCCAGGTGTAGAAGGTCTTATCCACGTTTCTGAAATGTCTTGGTCACAGCACCTCCGTTCTGCTCAGGACTTCTTGAAGGTTGGCGACGAAGTTGAAGCTGTTATCTTGACTCTTGACCGCGAAAACCGCAAGATGTCTCTTGGTATCAAGCAGCTTAAGGCAGATCCTTGGGAAAACATCGAAACTAAGTATGCAGTAGGTTCTAAGCACACTGCAAAGGTTCGCAACTTCACTACTTTCGGTGTATTTGTAGAACTTGAAGAAGGTGTTGATGGTCTTATCCACATTTCTGACCTTTCTTGGACTAAGAAGTTCAAGCACCCATCTGAATTCACTCAGATTGGCGCAGACATCGAAGTTGTTGTTCTTGAAATAGACAAGGAAAACCGTCGTCTCAGCTTGGGTCACAAGCAGCTTGACGAAAACCCTTGGGATGCTCTTGAATCTTCATTCGCTGTTGATTCTGTAGTAGAAGGTACTATCACCGAAATCAAGGATAAGGGTGCAGTTGTATCTCTTGGCCAGGGCGTTGAAGGTTTCGCATTCTCAAAGCAGCTCGCTAAGGAAGATGGTTCAGTTGCAAAGGAAGGCGAAAAGCTTAACTTCCGCGTAACTGAGTTCAATAAGGATACTCACCACATCTCTCTTTCACACACTCGCACTTGGCAGGCAGGTGAAGATGGTGAAAGCAAGAAGAAGAAGTCTGCTCCTAAGAAGGCTGACACCGTTAACATTACTCTAGAAAAGGCTACTCTTGGCGATATTTCTGCTCTTGCAGCTCTCAAGGATCAGCTTAGCGAAAAGTAATTGTTGAAAAAAAATGATTTGTGTTGTAAAACATATATCAAAAAAAATATATATATTTGCAACACAAATTCATTGAATTTATAGTATTGAACAGTTTTAATTTATTTGAATATCTTTTATGAAGAGAAAATTCTTAGGCTTATTTGTTGCATCTGCAGTTGCATGCAACGCATTTGCACAGGAAGAAGTTGCTGCAGATTCAGCATCTTCTAAGGGTTTGAACCACTGGTCTATTGAAGTTCACGGTGGTATCAACGCTATCAACGCATCAAATTCTAACGATCGCGCAGCTTTGATTCCTAACTCAGACTTCAACCCACAGGTTGGTGGTCAGGTAGAATACACTTTCAACCCATTGTGGGGTCTTGGTGTTGATTACACTTGGGCTCGTAACAATCAGGCTCTTTACGATAACGCTGCTCACGAAATCACTTTGTTCGCATCAGCTAACCTTTCTAACATCTTGGCTAAGTATCGCTCAGCTGGTTGGCAGAAGTTCAATGCTTATGCAAACGGTGGTCTTGGTGTAATGCTTTACAACTACGAAATCCAGAACGTTGAAGAAGATGGCTCTGCTCCTATGGCTTGGGCTGGCTTGAACCTTGAATACAATGTATCTAAGGCTATCGCAATCGGTTTGAACGGTCAGGTTCGTCGTGCTACTATCAAGTCTTGGCACCCATTGGAAGATGGTGGTTCTTGGGACATGATGGCTAACTTGGGCATCCGTTACAAGTTCGCTGGTGACCGCAACGTTCGCAACGTAGCTCTTGTTGATTACGAACCAAAGGTTGAAGTACCTGATATCACTCCTTTGCTTGACGAACAGAAGCGCCAGGCTGCTGAAATGACTTCACGTCTTGAAGAACAGATCAACAACCAGAACGCACAGATCGCTAAACTTCAGAACGAACTTAAGGCTACTCAGGATTCTTTGAACAAGCACATCAAGGATACTAAGCCAGCTGTACGTTACGTTCCTACTAAGGAAGAAGACGAAATCATCAAGACTGCTTTCTCACAGCTTGAGTTCGAATCTTCTAAGGCTATCATCAAGCAGATCTCTTACTCATCACTTGATGGTCTTGCTACTCTCTTGAAGTCTCACAGCGAATGGACTGTAACTCTTAAGGGTTACACCGACAATTCAGGTCAGGCTGCTAAGAACTTGCAGCTTTCTAAGGACCGCGCTGCTGCAGTTAAGGCATACTTGGTTAACAAGGGTGTTCCTGCTTCTAAGATCCAGTCTTTCGGTTATGGCTCTGCTAACCCAGTTGCTTCTAACACTACTTTGGCTGGTCGTGCTAAGAACCGTCGTGTTGAAATCGAACTTTACTCTAAGTAATCTTTAAGATTAAATAGTAAATTTCAATATAATTAAGAGGAACTCGAAAGAGTTCCTCTTTTTTTTGTTTTATTTACTTTTAAATTGTAAGTTCTCATCTTGTTAGGCATATTCATTTGCTCGAATTGTGCATTTAATTTTTATTTTCATTAATTTTGCGCAGTTTAAATGTATTTGGAGATTATTGTCTCCTTTTTTTCAATCATATTAATTAATAAAAATGGAAATTCGTAGAACTAAGATTGTAGATGCAATCAAATTGACAACCTACGACGAAACTATTAACGTTAAAGGTTGGGTACGTACTAAAAGAGGTAATAAGAATGTTAGCTTTATCGCTCTTAACGACGGTTCTACTATAAATAATATTCAAATTGTTGCCGATGCTTCTAAGTTCAGCGACGATTTAATGAAAGATGTTACTACCGGTGCTTGCCTTTCAGTAGTGGGTAAGTTGGTTAAGTCTATGGGCGCAGGTCAGGCTGTAGAAATCCAGGCCGATTCTATCGAAATCTATGGTAAGGCCGATCCTAATGAATATCCTTTGCAGAAGAAGGGACATTCATTCGAATATCTTCGCGAAATTGCACACCTTCGTCCGCGCACTAACACTTTCGGTGCAGTATTCCGCATCCGCCACAATATGGCTATGGCCATTCACTCTTTCTTCCACCAGAAGGGTTTCTTCTATTTCCACACTCCTATCATCACTGCTAGTGACTGTGAAGGTGCTGGTCAAATGTTCCAGGTTACTACCAAGAACTTGTATGACTTGAAGAAGGATGAAAATGGAAGCATTATTTACGATGACGATTTCTTCGGCAAGATGGCTTCGTTGACTGTATCTGGTCAGCTTGAAGGTGAACTTGGTGCAACTGCACTTGGTAATATCTATACTTTCGGCCCTACTTTCCGTGCTGAAAATTCTAATACTCCTCGTCACTTGGCAGAGTTCTGGATGATTGAACCTGAAATGGCTTTCTATGACATCAAGGACAACATGGACATTGCTGAAGAGTTCATCAAGTATTGTGTTAAGTGGGCTCTCGATAACTGTGCTGACGATCTTAAGTTCCTTAACGACATGATCGACAAGTCTCTTATCGAACGTTTGAAGAGTGTTATTGAATGCGAATTTGTTCGCTTGCCTTATACTGAAGGTATCAAGATTTTGGAAGACGCTATTGCAAAGGGCCATAAGTTCGAATTCCCAGTATTCTGGGGTTGCGACTTGGCTTCTGAACATGAACGTTTCTTGGTTGAACAGCACTTCAAGCGCCCTGTTATCTTGACTGACTATCCTAAGGAAATCAAGGCATTCTATATGAAGCAGAACGAAGATGGCAAGACTGTTCGTGCTATGGACGTTCTCTTCCCAACTATCGGTGAAATTATCGGTGGTTCTGAACGTGAAGAAAACTACGACAAGTTGTTGAAACGTATTCAGGAACTTAACATCCCAATGAAGGATATGTGGTGGTATCTCGATACTCGTAAGTTTGGTTCTTGTCCTCACTCTGGTTTTGGTCTTGGTTTCGAACGTCTTTTGTTGTTCGTTACTGGTATGCAGAACATCCGCGACGTTATTCCTTTCCCACGTACTCCAAAGACTGCAGAATTCTAATTTCAAGGTCTTCACTTTATACGGCACTTGCTGCGTTTGCAGTAAGTGCCTTTTTTTTTGCTATTCCCTTTTCATTTGCCTATTTTTGTATATTGTTTGGATAAAAGTAATATTTTGCTTATGAAAAGATTTTACTCCGTAGCATTGATGGCAGCTTTGACTGCTTCTTCAGTTTCTGCTTACGATTTTTCTTCCTATAATTCACCCTATTCAGGTTCCGATTACCGTGAAGCTTTGAACATGGGCTTGAAGTTCTTTGGCGGTCAACGTTGTGGTAAGACCAATAACTGGATGTTGAAGAATAACCCTGATGTCCTTAAGAAATTTTGTCATGCAAAAGATGGACAGGGTAAGGAAAATGACGGGGCCAATGGCTCTTATGACCTGACTGGCGGTTGGCACGACTGTGGTGACCACATTAAGGTGGCTACAACTATGGGCTATGCTGCCATTTCGTTGTTGGTGGCTTACGATTTGTGGCCTCAAGCTTTCCAAGACAACTACGATGGTGCTTATGGTTCACCTAATAAAATACCAGATGTACTCGATGAGGTGAAAATTGCTACCGATTACTTTATGAAGTGTTTTATCGGTAATAAATTTGTTTACTATGTTGGTTGTCCAGGCGATCATAACCGTTGGGTTACCAGTTCAAACCAGAGCAATTTGAGCCCTGAATTGGGTGGCGATCCTCGTCCATTCTCTTCTTCTACGACTATTGGTGGTCCGCAAGCTGCAAATTATGCAACAGCTTTAGCTCTTATGGCAAAGCATTATCCTGATGCTGACTATAAGCAAAAGTGTGCCGATGCTGCTGTTGTTGCATATAATTATGCTAAAAACAATAAATCTCAACAGGCTCCTATCCCAGAATTCTACAGTAATCCTAATTCGGAATGGACCGATGAATTGAGCTTGGCTGCTATTACAATGTATAACTTGACCGGTGACGAGTCTTATAAGACCGAAGCTTTCGGTTATTTGCAAGGTAAGTGGGAGTCAAATTCTCCATTGGCATGGGATACAGAGGCCGATTATGCTTATTACTATCTGGCTGTTGCCGATGCAAAGGCTAACAATGGTCAGGGTGGCACCATTTCAGACTTCCTTCGTAAGAATGTGTTTAAGGTTCACTTGGCTAATGCTATCACCGATCCTAACGGTTTCCCATATTATGCTAGTCGATGGGGTACCAATAAGTTGGCTCTTGGTGGCGCAACTGCTGCTGCCCTTTATGCAAAGTTGGTAGATGATGGTGTCCTTGCTTCTGACGATGAAATTGAAAAGGTTAAGAATTTCAACCAGCGTGTTGTTGACTACATCTTGGGCAACAACGAGTTTAACCATCCGTTCTTGCATGGTTATAAGGGCGATATGACTTTCCGTATTCACCATCGCAATGCCATGGGTAGAAACGACAATCCGCCATCTTCAACCAAGAACAAGTGTGAGTTTATGTTTGCTAGTGGTGGTGTTATTGGTGGACCTAGTGGTACCGGACGTTTTGATAATATTATTGAAGGTGGAGCGTCTTTTACTGAAACTGAAGGCGGTTGCGATTACAATGCTCCTTTCATTGTCGCTATTGCTAATATTGCTGCAAAGAAAGACCCTGTTCAGTTAATGGATGTAAAGAACGTAGAATCTTCAAAGTTCAATGTTTATCCAACAGCTTTCGAAGATTACATTGTTGTTGAACCTATTGAGGTAGACTATGATGGCGAGGGTTACATTAACCTGGTGTCAATGTCAGGTCAAACGGTTCTTTCTGCACGTACCAATGGTGCTGTGCCTGTTGTCCTCCAAACCGAAGGCTTGCCTAACGGTGTTTATGTGGTAAATGTTACCTTCAAGGGCGGCAACAAGTCTTATAAACTCATTAAAAAGTAAATTCCTCAATGAAAATCGATATAATTCCTGCCATCGACATTATTGATGGCAAGTGTGTACGCCTTTCGCAAGGCGACTACGACCAGAAGAAGGTCTATAACGAAGACCCGCTAGAAGTGGCGCTGCAGTTTCAAGATGCAGGCATTAAGCGTTTGCATTGTGTAGACCTCGATGGCGCGAAAGCAAAGCATATCGTTAACTACAAGGTGCTCGAAAAAATTGCTACTAAAACCAATCTTACCATCGACT
Organism: Paludibacteraceae bacterium; assembly: GCA_024401645.1. GTDB lineage: Bacteria > Bacteroidota > Bacteroidia > Bacteroidales > Paludibacteraceae > Physcocola. The sequence continues at coordinate 34,257 of JAKSKR010000016.1, forward strand.
TTGGTGGTGGATTGAAGTCTGACGACGACCTTCGCATTGCTTTCGAATGTGGTGCTGCAATGGTCACTGGTGGCAGCATTGCTGTTAAGGACCCTGAAACCTTCCTTTCTTGGATTAGCAAGTTTGGCGGCGAACGCATCATTCTTGGTGCTGATGCCAAAAATGGCAAGATTGCCGTTAGTGGATGGCAAGAGACTACTTCGCAAGACCTTATTCCTTTCATTGGCGAGTTCAAGGAGAAGGGCATTTCAAAGGTCATTTGTACCGACATTTCTCGCGACGGTATGTTGCAAGGCCCGGCTACCGATCTCTACAAGTCAATTTTGGCCGAATATCCCGATTTATATCTCATTGCAAGTGGTGGCGTAAGCTCTATTGACGATATCCAACGTCTTTGCGAGGCTGGTGTCCCTGCTGTTATCTTCGGCAAGGCCATTTATGAAGGATACATCAAACTGGCAGACTTGTCTGCTTTCTGTTAATTAAAACATCTTTACTCAAAATATGAAGTTAGATTTCGAAAAAATGGGTGGCCTAATTCCGGCTATTGTTCAGGATGCTAACACTCGTAAGGTCCTAATGTTGGGATTCATGAATGAAGAGGCTTACCAAAAGACTGTCGATACAAAGAAGGTGACTTTCTATAGCCGTACCCGTAAGACACTTTGGACCAAAGGCGAAACCAGTGGGCACTTCCTCAACTTGGTATCTATGGCTGTTGATTGCGACAACGATACACTTTTGGTGCAGGTTAATCCGGTTGGTCCTGTTTGCCACACTGGTACCGACACTTGCTGGGGCGATACCAACACTGCCGATGTTACCTTCCTTTCTTCACTTCAGGACTTGATTGAGCAACGTAAGAAGGAAATGCCAGAGGGTTCTTACACTACCAAGTTGTTGACCGAAGGTGTTAACCGCATGGCTCAGATGGTGGGCGAAGAAGCGCTCTCTACACTTATTTCGGCTACTCATGGCACCGACGAACAGGTAATTAACGAGTCGGCCGACCTCCTTTACCACCTCATGGTTCTCCTTTCTTCAAAAAACATGCGCATCGAAGACGTGGTGGCTGAATTGCACCGCCGTCGTCACGAAGCATCTAAATAATTATTGAATGAACGATAGCGAATTCTTTATCGACTATAACAATGTCAATATCTCATATAACGATATTGATATCCTTCGTAATGTCGATTTCAAATTGGCTAAAGGCGAAATCGTATACCTTATTGGCAGGGTTGGTTGTGGTAAGTCTACATTGCTGAAGTCTTTTTATGCCGAAGCGCAGATTACCGATGGCAATGCTAGGGTACTCGACTACGACTTGAAGGTAATTAAGGAAAAACAGATTCCTTATCTCCGCCGTAAGTTGGGTATTGTTTTCCAAGACTTCAAGTTACTAACCGACCGCAGCGTTAATGCCAACCTCGAATTTGTGTTGCGTGCTACCGATATGACCGACAAGTCGGCCATTGAACACCGCATTCAGGAAGTGCTCGATTTCGTTGGTATGTCGAATAAGGGATATAAGATGCCGCATGAACTTTCTGGTGGTGAGCAGCAGCGTGTGGTCATGGCTAGGGCCATGCTCAACAGCCCGCAGCTTTTGCTTGCCGACGAGCCAACTGGCAACCTCGACTCACATACGGGATTGGAAATCATGCAACTCATCCAAAAGGTGCTTCAGTCGGGTACTTCGGTTGTTATGGCAACACACAACATGCGTTGGATTACGATGTTCCCAGGTCGCGTCATTCATTGTGTCGATGGTAAGTTGTCCGAAATACCGTCTTCACAGTTGCAGAATCTAACTTTAGACGATTTTTATAAGCTTTATGATTATTGATAAAATTCAAAATAATAAGTCTACGGCTTTCTCTTTCGAGGTCTCACCTCCAATTAAGGGCAACAGCCTCGACTCTTTGTTCTCTTCCATTGAACGTCTTCGCGAGTTCGATCCAAAGTACATCAACATCACTACCCACCGTAGCGAGTTGGTTTATCGCAACACCAACGAAGGCCTTTACGAGGGCGTAACCTTGCGTCGTCGTCCTGGCACTGTTGCCATTGCTGCTGCCATCAAGCACAAGTTCAATATCGACGTTGTGCCTCACATCTTGTGCAGCGGTTTTTCACGCGAAGAGACCGAATATGTACTCATCGATTTGAACTTCCTCGACATCCACGACCTTTTGGTTTTGCGTGGCGACAAGGCTCCGCAAGATAAGCGTTTTACGCCGGTTAAAGATGGTTATTCGCACGCTACCGAACTAGAGTTGCAGATTAACCAGTTCAACGAAGGCATTTTCTGCGATGGCACTTCCATCCCAGATAAGCCTGCTGTTCCATTTACCTATGGTGTGGCTGGCTACCCCGAAAAACACGAGGAAGCGCTGAACTTCGATACCGATATGAAGTGGTTGAAACAGAAGGTCGACAATGGCGCTTCTTACATTGTTACGCAAATGTTCTTCGACAATGCCAAGTATTTCGACTTTGTCGATCGTTGTCGTGCCAATGGCATCAATGTGCCGATCATTCCGGGACTGAAACCTGTAAAGCGTTTCTCGCAGTTGCCTGTTTTGGCAAAAACTTTCCGTGTCGATATACCATCTGACTTCATCGATGCGTTAGAAAAGTGTAAGACCGAGGCTGAACAGGAACAGTGTGGCATTGAGTGGTGCACTATGCAGGCCAAAGATTTAATTGCCCACAATGTTCCTAGCATCCATTTCTATGCAATCAATGCGTCGAAGTCGGTAGCCGAGGTTGCACGCAGGGCTTACTAATTTCATTTGTCTATGGCAGCGTTATTGTTTTTATTTTTCATCTTCTTGGTGGTGCCAGTCCTTCTTGTTGGGGTGGGTGCCATGAAAATGTTGTTTGGTGTCCTTTCCCTTTTTAAGAAGGGTAGCGATTCTGATGCGTTTTCTGCTTTCCGTTCGGGTGGTAGTCAGGAAGATAATGGTTCTGCCTATGCTTCTGCCGAATCTGATTCTTCTCTCGGAAATACACAGAAAGGGAGACACAGACTCGATATGTTAAAAAATAGGGCAGAAGACACCCTTTTTGAAGAGGTAGAAATCAAATCATAACGCAATCTTTATTAATTTTGTACAAACTTTAGAAAATATATTTTACTTCACAATCTTATGAGCAAAGCTTTATTGATGATCCTCGATGGATGGGGTATCGGAAACAAGGGTAAGGGTGACGTTATTTACAACACTCCAACTCCTTTCATGGACTATTTGAATGCCAACTATCCTAACTCTCAGCTCCAGGCTTCTGGCGAAAACGTTGGTTTGCCTGACGGTCAGATGGGTAACTCTGAAGTTGGTCACTTGAATATTGGTGCTGGTCGCATCGTTTATCAAGACCTTGTTAAAATCAACCGAGCTTGTGCCGATGGTAGCATTGCCGAAAACCCTGGCATCGTTTCTGCTTTCACCTATGCAAAGCAGAACGGTAAGAATATTCACCTTATGGGTTTGACTTCTACTGGTGGCGTTCACTCTTCTCTTTCACACGTCTTCACTTTGTGCGACGTTGCTAAGAAGTTTGGCGTTGACAATACTTTCATCCACTGTTTCATGGATGGCCGTGATACTGACCCTAAGAGCGGTAAGGGCTTCGTTCAGCAGTTGATTGACCACTGTGCAAAGAGCGCTGGTCACGTTGCTACTGTTATTGGCCGTTACTATGCTATGGACCGCGATAAGAACTGGGACCGCGTAAAGAAGGGTTACGATTTGTTGGTTAATGGTGTTGGCGAAAAGGTAGAAAGCCTTCCTGCTGCTATCCAGGCTAACTACGACAAGTCTTCTGACTCTCAAAACCTTACCGACGAGTTCATGCCTGCTATGCTCGACAAGAACGTCGATGGCCGCATTAAGGAAGGTGACGTTGTTATCTTCTTCAACTATCGTAACGACCGTGCAAAGGAAATGACTACTGTCCTTTCTCAGCAAGATATGCCTGAAGCTGGCATGTCTACTATCAAGGGCATCAAGTTCTATTGCATGACTCCATACGATCCTTCATTTAAGAATGTTGACATCCTCTTCCCTAAGGAAAACGTTACCAACACGCTTGGCGAATACCTCAGCAGCAAGGGCTTGAAGCAGTTGCATACTGCTGAAACCGAAAAGTATGCTCACGTTACATTCTTCTTCAATGGTGGCCGCGAAGCTCCTTACGATGGCGAAGAACGTGTGTTGGTTGCTTCTCCTAAGGTTGCTACTTACGACTTGAAACCTGAAATGAGTGCTTACGAGGTTAAAGATAAGTTGGTTGCTTCTATCAACGAAAACAAGTACGACTTCATCGTTGTAAACTTCGCTAATGGCGACATGGTTGGTCACACTGGTGTTTACGAAGCTATCGAAAAGGCTGTAGTTGCTATCGATGCTTGTGTAAAGGACGTTATTACTGCTGCTTTGGCTAACGGCTACGAATCTGTAATTATTGCTGACCACGGTAATGCCGATAACGCTATCAATGCCGACGGTACTCCTAACACTGCACACTCTCTTAACCCAGTTCCTTTCATCTATGTTTGCAACGACAGCCACAAGTCTGCTAAGGTTGCAAATGGTGTTCTTGCCGACGTTGCTCCTTCTATCCTTCACATTATGGGATTGCAGCAGCCTGCCGACATGACTGGTAACAACCTCATTAACGACTAATTCTTATAGTCTCAATAAACTGGAAAAGGCAACCATAAGGTTGCCTTTTCTGTTTATTTAATCCAATTAATATGGTTTTTTAATGCTTATGCCGGGTTGTAAAGGCTAATTTAGCTGTTTTTTGTCACTGCTGAATCCTGCAGTTATATATCGCGTGCACATACCATAATATCTTTTTGCTGCTTTTATGCAGGGCTTTTTTTCTGTGCTAATATGAAAGTAGTATGCTTGGCTAGGGTCTTCTATGTTGAGCGACGATGTCCAGTAATAGCCAAAACCATGCTCATGTGCTTCTCCTATCTTTCTCCCGGTTAAAGGAAAGACAATAGTATTCCCATTTCTTTTCGATGTTCCAAGCAAATTTCCTTCATACCCTAAATATTCCCAAGTGCATTCTTTTATCAACTCTTCGTAGTCTTTTTGAGTGGGTATGCGTCTTATTAAATCGTATTTTTTTGAAAAGAATTCGTCTTTCAGTGTCCTACCGCATATTTTCCCTTTTTTGTCAAATACAGGTGTGGTGAATTTGTTCAAAATTTTTTCATTGTAAGTTTTATATGTGTGATCGGAATATTCTGTTTTCTCGTCGGTTTCTCCCCAAGCAGTAAAAAATCCACATTCCCAGTATTCTCTGGCTCCTTCGTTGTCTTGTTCCCACAAGTTTCCACTTGGAAGTCCTAAATCAACATAGTATACGCCATTAAAATTCCCTGAATGAAGGCGTTCTTCTTCTTCTAATGTAATTCGTGGCTTGGTTTTGAGGGTGGTGCTATAATGGTATACGGCAGAGCAAATAAGTATGCCGATTATTATGATGTCTGTTTTGTTGAATTTAATTTTCCAATTCATGTGTTTTTATGTATCTAATTATCTATAAAGAAAAAAATCAGATCTCTTTCGAAACCTGATTTCTTATGTCTTTGAGCGGAAGACGGGGTTCAAACCCGCGACCCTCAGCTTGGAAGGCTGATGCTCTATCAACTGAGCTACTTCCGCAAGTATTTGTGGGTACAGATGGATTCGAACCACCGAAGGCAAGAGCCAACAGATTTACAGTCTGTCCCATTTGGCCACTCTGGTATGTACCCTTTTGTTTTGTTTTGCGATGCAAAGTTAGGATAAATTCTCGCTTATTCCAAATTCTAGACAATCTTTTTTGCAAAAAATATTAATTATTTCCTAATTTGTTGATTATTAGCTATGATTTGTTCGGTCGGATTTTACTTTTTCATCTGTTTTGTCTTTGTGCTAGCTATCTCGGTAACCACGCCAAGCACAATTGTTGCTATGGCGCACATTGGGTAGGAGGTGAAAATGCCTAAAACACTCTGCCCATCACCGTGGAAAAATGTGTTGCTGTCCAATTTTAGCATGTAGAACATACCCCATATGGTTATGGCATAACCCATCATTCGAAGCAGGGCATGTTTCTTGTCTCGTTTTTTTAGGTATCCCCATGCTTGCAATGCCGATAGGGCAATAAATAAGGAGCATATTAGTCCGTACGATGTTTTCTCACTACACATTAGTCCAAATATCTTGCAGAATACTATTTCTAGCATAAGTGGTAGTAAGAACGCGCATGGCGTTATAACCGAAACGACTATAGCTCTTGTTGTATGTGTCATAAGTGTCTATTTAATAACCTTTTCATTATGGCAAATTTAGGAAGAATGTTTATGGTATAAAAGAGCATAAGTGCCCTGAAAATCCGCAATACTGCCTATAATTTTGTAGCAGACTCTTATTTCTCGTCTTTAACTTCTGTATATGTATTTATATTAGTACCTTTATCGAAGGTAAATTTTACAATCATGAAAAAGTACATCAAGCCTGTTTTAGTTGTTGTAATCTATTTGGTTATGCAACTGCTTGTCGGATTCTTATTGGCACCATTGAATTGCCTAATCGACCCTGAATTCTCTAACGTTCTCATGTCGGGCGATAGTCAGGCTCTTATGTCGGCTATGAATCCCATTCTTCTCGCTTCCCTTACATTTTTGGCGGGCGTTCTCTCCATTGCTGCTATATCAGCATTAAGGCTGATTTGTTGGAAGACTGTTTTCGGTTGCCGGAATTTGCAGGTGGGCAAGGTTGTTGTGGCTTTGGTGGCGGGGTTGCTGGGCATTCTTGCAATAAATGGTATTGCCGAGGTCTTCGAAATTTCCAATACGTTGGAAGACGTTTTCGAGAATCTGTCAAAGAATGTGTGGGGCATCTTGTTCCTTGCAGTCCTTGGTCCTATTGTCGAAGAATTGGTGTTTCGTGAAGGTATAGTTGGCTCCTTGTTGCGCCGTGGTGTTAGTCCGTTGGTAGCTATCGTTATCTCTGCCCTTTTGTTCGGCTTGGTTCATGGTAACCCAATTCAAATTTTTGCGGCTACTTTTATCGGCATCATTCTGGGCGTGTTCTACTACAAGACCGGCAGCATTGTTCTTTCGGCAATTTTGCACATCTGTGTCAATTCTCTCTCTGTCATTACTGCCAATGTGTGCGATAAGGAGACAACGTTAAGCTCCATTTTAGGTGGCGACATTTACGTTTCCATTCTTGTGGCTGTTTCTGCCGTCGTCAGTATCTTGCTTATGGTATGGTATTGGAGGAGTACATCCAATCTCGAATATGGTCAGGAGTCTTTAGTGGAGTAAGTTGGTCTGTAAGAACGGTCTATAACGACAAAAGGGAGCTTTCTCGGCTCCCTTTTGTCGTTTATGAATTGTTGTTTATCGTTTTACTGTGCGCTTACGTCTGCTGCTTTGGACTGTGGTTGTTGTCTTTTCTGCCGGTGTGCTCTTCTTTACTTCTGTTGTTGCAATAGTCTTCTTAGTTTCGCGGCGGGTAAAGTCTTTGGTGCTTACGGCTGGCAGTTCAATTGTGGAAACCGATCCTAGGTCGTTATTACGGGTCAAGACGTAGAATTTGTTGCCGTCGTGACCAAGGTAACGGTTATATATGCGTTGTGAGGCTGTAGAGCCAGAAATGCTCTTAAGCTCACTTTTGCCATCTTCGTCTAGCTTGTATAGCATGATGTATCCTTCTTTGTCCTTAATCTTGTAGAAGGCGTTTACGTTGCCCTTTTCAATCTTCTTGGTCGACTCGTTGAACATAAGGTAAAAGTCGTTGCCGTAGGTAAAGGCGTCGTAGTAGATGTTCATTTCCTGCAGGCTCGCTGTTAAGGAATTCAATTTTTTTGCGCGGCGTTCTACAAGGTTGCAGTTCTCCACATCGTTTTCTTTATTGATGGTCATTACGTAGAATCCGCCCCACCAATTTTTGTTCACGCAGCTGTTGTTTGTGCAGGTGGTAATTATGGAGTAGGGGAACCCGCTGAGTACAATCTTACCGTTGTCTAGCTCTTGCACATAGTCAATGTCCATCTGCGAGTACTTGGTTAAGCTAGTCTTCTGGTGTTCTTTCCACATGTCGCTGAATTCGTAACGTTTAACCTCGCAGTCTTCTATATCGCTCTTCTTTGTCATGGAATGGTAGAGGTACGATTCCTTGTCTGTGCGGGTTAGGGCTGCCCAGAAGATGCGTCCGTCGTGAAGCTCTTTAGCGGTTACGGTCTTTATGCTTTCGCCCTTTTCTATCTTTCTGTATGTCTTCTCTACGTTGTTTTCGGTGAAGAGCTGGAACTCAATGCACTTGTTGTCGGCTTTGTTAATCTTGTCTTTGTCATACGATCTTATGGTGAGTAGCGGATCTCCCTCGTTGGTGACGTGCACGTTGTCTATTATGTAGTATGGCAACTTGGTTGTAATTTCTAGTTCTCGCTTTGTTATCTCGTCGGTCAGTCGGTCATAAACTATGCAGTACTGGCGGCGCACGTCTTTCTCAACTTCAATCGATAGGAAGTTGATGTATTTTGAGCTGTCGGCCGATATGTTGCGGTACAGATTGTAGGCTGTTCCCTTTGGTAGGTCGAAGGTGAGTATGTTCTTGGTCGATTTCTTTTCCAACGTTTTTTCGGCAAACGTTTCCATGTCGAGTTTCCAAACTTTACTTTCCTTCTCGAATTCAAACTTGAATTGCTTGATGTTGTACTTGTCCGTAAGCAGAATGCCACCATCTAACGATGTCTTACCAGTGAATTGCTCGGTCTTCGGGTCGTAGCAATATAGTGAATCGTGTGGCAAGAATTTGGTTGGTGTTGCTTTAATGTATACCAAGCCATCCTTAATGCCGCAGGGGTGCGACGCTAAACAACGCCAGTTGATGAGTGAGTTGTGCCAACCCCAAGAATCTTCTTCTAATTTCGAATTCTTAATGGTTTGTGCACTACAGGTTAGGTAAGTAGCAAAAGCAAGTAGTGATAAAAGTGCTTTTTTCATTTTTTTGTATGTATTTTTATAAACTATGGTCAGAACTATTATCTTATTTGGCTGACAAAACAAACATTTTAACAGCTTCTTAATATATAAAGGCTCTGTAAACGGTGTCGTGTACAGAGCCTATAAGAAGTGTGTTTCTTAATCTTAAATTTCGTCAACCTTCTGTTTAAAGTCGAGCATCTTAATGGCGGTTATGGCGCATTCCACGCCCTTGTTGCCTAGTTTGCCACCAGCGCGGTCTTCTGCCTGCTGCATGTCATCGGTAGTCAGCAAACCGAAGATGACTGGTACTTCCAATTCCTTGTCGGCGTTTAGGGCTGCAAGGCCGTTGGTTGTGCCGCTGCACACGTAGTCGAAGTGTGGGGTGCCGCCCCTTACAACGCTACCAAGGGCAATAATGGCGGTGTTGCCGTCCATGCCTTTTTCCTTAAGGCTGTTGGCTACCATCTTGCTGGCGAAGGTCAGCTCAAAGCTGCCTGGCACGTACATCACGGTAATGTTTTCTTCCTTACCGCCGTTTTGAAGGATGGCATCAATTGCGCCGTCTCTCAATCCGAAGGTTATGTTGTTGTTCCATTCGCTAACAATAATCACAAAGCACATGTCTGCTGCGCTAGGTACGCTATTGGCATCGTATGCCGATAAGTTTGTTGTTGCCATTTCTTAAACTTTTGCTGTTATATTATTAAAAAAGGACCGCATAAACTATGCGGCCCTTTGTATGTTTACCTTAATTGGCTTATTCGCACATTGAAAGGTACTTCAAAGCATCTTGCATCTGCATGCTTTCGCTGTACTTTTCCTTAATTGTCTGGAACTGTGCTTTAGCGTTTTCCTTGTCGCCCTTCTTAATGTAAAGAAGACCAAGACGGTTCAAGTAGATAGGAGCAACCAACTTGTCGTTTGAGCTAATTGCCTTCTTGTATGCGCTAATTGCCTTATCTTCCTGCTGCAAGTCCCAATAGCAGTCGCCAATTGCGCCTTCAATTGCAGGTGCAAGTGTAGACTTGCTGTCCTTTGAATAGTCGTTGAGGTATGAAATGGCCTTTTCGTTTTCACCAAGCTTCTTGTAGCAGATGCCGGCGTATGCCTTTGCCATGTTACCTGCATCGGTGCTGCCATATTCGTTGATGATAGACAAGAAACCAACAACCTGTCCGTTTCCGTTAAGTGCAACATTGAACGAGTCCATCTGGAATGCCTGCTCTGCTGGGAATATCATTTCAGCTGCTTCCAAGTTGCGAGGTTCTTTGTAACCCTTTATGTAATAGATTACGCCACAGATGAGAACGATGAATGCCAAGATTCCAACGGTAATCATCTTACTGTTGTCTACAATGAATTCCTTACTTCTGTCGAGAGCCTGGTCAATCTTTTCAATCTCGTTAATCTCGTTGGTTTCAACTTCACTGACTTGCTTGTCAATTTCCTTTAAATTGTTGTCTGCCATTTTATTTAATTTCTTGTTTTTCTCTTAAAATGTTTCAGTTTGCGAAATTACAACTTTAAATCGTTCTATGAAAATTTTAAGTGAAAAACTTTTAATTTGCTTCTAATTACTTGCTTTCATTCTGTGCTTCTGCCTTCTTAATGGCGTCTAGGCACTGTGCAAAATTCTTCTTCTGTTGGAAGAAACCGCCAAGTACGTGTTGGAAGAAACCTACAGGGTTTGGTATTGCCGGAATCATCAATAGTTCTGCCATGGTGTGTATGCCCATCATCTTTTCCTCTTCGCTCATGGTGTACACTACCGAGAAGCCTGGCATCGCAATGTTAAGCTCGTTAACGGCTTTTCTTACTCTTACTATCTCGTCTAGGTTGTCCATGTCTACGCTGTACCACCACATGTCGTGTATGCGAACGAATGGGTAGCCAACCTGGGTGCGGATGGCAAAGCTTTCGCCCTGGTACTTGAACAGGAGCTCATACTTGTTTTCTGGGTTCTCCTGGCACTGGCAGCCCATTGTTTCCAACATTTTCTTAATGAATGCTGGTGTATCTATTGGCTGACCCTGTTGCTGTCCGTTCTGTGGTTGTTCGTTCTGCTGGCCGTTTGGCTGATTCTGATTTTCGTTTTCCATTTTGGTATTTTTATTTGATATTAATATTTAGCTGATTATGGTGGCTACCACTTTTCGAGGTCCGCCTTGGTTGCGGAATTCGCATAGGTATATGCCTTGCCATATACCCATGTTTAGGCGGTGGTTCGTTATGGGTATGCTCAAACTCACGCCGGTCAGTGTGCTCTTGGCGTGGCTTGGCATGTCGTCTCGCCCTTCTTCTATGTGGGTGTAGTAGCCTTCATTTTCTTTGACTAGGCGGTTATAGATTTCTTCCATGTCGTCTCTAACCGCTGGGTCGTAATTCTCGTTTATGCTTAATGCGCAACTGGTGTGTTTCACGAATAGGTTCAGCAGTCCAAACTCGGGTAGTGCTGGCAGCTGGTTCACAATCTCGTCGGTCACCAGCCAGAAACCTCGGTTCTTTTCCCTTAAGCTGAATTCTACTTGTTCTACCATTTGTTCTTATGCTTTGTTTATGATGTCTATTGCCTGCGCCACTTTTTCTTGCATAGGCAGGCTACTGTCTATCCATTCTATGTGTATGCCTCGTTTCTCCATTCCCCTAAACCAGGTCATCTGGCGTTTGGCGAATTGGTGAATGGCAATTTCCAGCTGGCTGTACATTTCGTCGTAGGTCAGTTCGCCGGTAACGTGTTGGGTAACGAACTTGTATTCCAATCCGTAGTAGATGAGGTCTTCTGGGTTTAGTCCCTCTGCTATAAGGTCGCTAACTTCCTTTATCAGTCCTTCGTCTAGGCGGGCTTTAAGGCGTCGGCTTATCTTTTCTCTTCTCTCCTCGCGGTCTATCATCAACCCTATTACGGTCGACTCTATTTCAGGAAATGGCTCTTTGTCTACGGGCGTATTCTTGTAATAGTCGGCTATCTCAATGGCACGTATGGCACGCTTGCAGGTGTCTAGGTCGCTAACGTTGTGCAGTGTCTTGTAGCCTTTCAGAATTTCAATGAGTTCTGGCAGACTCTTGTCGCCGAGGCTTTCCCTAAGTTGCGGATTGTCGGGTACTGGCGATAGGCGGTAGCCTTTCAATACCGACTCTATGTACAAGCCTGTGCCGCCACAAAGTATGGGTTGCTTGCCTTGGCTTTTCAACTCTTCGTAGGCTTTCAAGAAGTCTCGTTGGTATTCAAAGAGGTTGTATTTGTAGCCGGGCTCTACTATGTCTATGAGGTAGTAGGGTATGGTCTGTCCGTCTATGGTGTAGTCGGCTAGGTCCTTACCGGTACCAATGTCCATTCGGCGGTAAATCTGTCGGCTGTCGGCACTAATTATGCCGGTGCCCAACTCTTTGGCCAAATGGGCGGCAAAGGTGGTCTTTCCACACGCTGTAGGCCCTAATATGGTAATAAGGTCTTTCATTTATTCTAGTGGAATTTAATTTTACTGCAAAAGGGCAGCCTTGCGTTCAACTTCCTTCTTTGCCTCGTCGGTTCCGTTACCGTAGGTGCTGAAGTAGAACGATACTTTCAGTCCGGCGTTGAAGTAGTTGATGTCGCGAATGACGCGCTTACCGTCTACTGCGCGTTTGCTGCACAGTGTGCTGGCGGTGTTTGTCTTTGCACCCGGATCTTCGCGTGTAAGTATGCGTTCGTCTGTCAACTCTTCGTTGCGGATGAGGTAGTACTCGTCGGAGCTGTTCTGGTAGTTGGCCTTGTCGTTTCTCGAACGCATCTGCAGGCTATTCAACGAGTAGTCGGCAAAGGCGCTCACGCCAATGTCATACTTGTCGGTCAGTCTGAACTTTCTGCCAACGCTCACGCCGGCCATAATGTAGACTGGTGTTTCCGAGAACTTGCCTTTCTTTCGCAAGTTCTGGTCCTGCATGGCTCCTAGTGCCTTGGCCGAGTAAATTGGGTCGGTAAAGTTGTAGTAACCGGTTATGTCTACGTCTTTCATGGTTTGGTCGTACTTAATGCTAAGTGGGAAACCAAACTTGAAACCGGCTGAAAATGCCCAGTCTTTGTAGTTGTAGGCGGCCATTATTGGCAATTCCAGCATAATGGTCTTAAAGTCTTCGTCTATTTCACCAACCTTATAGCCTAGTGCAACCGAGTCGCCTTCAAAGTCTACGTAGTTCGAACTGTCTCTAAATTCGCCGTTGCTGCTAAAGTTGCAGCGTGAATAAGACAAGCCCAAGCCTACGCGTGCACCCCAATTCTTGTTGAAGAAGTAATAGTAGTCAACGATGAATCCGGGTGTGAAACTACCGCTGGTCGTACCGAATGGCGAGTCTATTATCAGGTTCGACATACCGCCATAAAGGCCCACACCAAGGTGCGAGTGTGCATCTTCGTTCAAAAGTGGAACTGGCGACTTCACCTTACGTTCTTTCATCAGTTGTTTAGCCAGTTCTTGGCGTCTCTTTTCTTGGTCTGCAGCCAAATCAGACAGGTCGAACTTCTCGAATGGGGTCACTATCACGGTGTCGCCATACGTTCTTGTTTCTGTCGTTACGGTTGTTGGTCTTATTTCTGGCTCAATGTTTCTTACTGGACCTGAACCCCATATCGATCGTTCTACGCTGAAGTCAAATGCCTCAGGGGCGGTCTGGTCAGCGTATGTGCGACTACTTCCAAGTGTCAGTAGCACCATTGTGCTCATTATTTTATTTAGTGTTTTCATATATCTTGTTTAGTAGAGTCTGTTTCTTATTTTACGATGAATTTTGCACCCATGTTCTTGTCTTCTCCTGTCGTAATCAAAATGAAGTAGTAGCCCTTCTGGTGTTGTCCTGGAATGACTATTGGGTATTGTGTTGGCATGTCGTGGTAAACCCTCGAACCTGCGCTGTTGTATACGTCTAGATACAAGCCGTTCTTCTCCCTTTCCGTAAAGTCGTATTCTATAGATATGCTTTCGCCTATCTCTACAGGGTTCGGATATACGGTCAACGGTTTGTTTTCCTTAATGCATGTTTCTTCCGAGAAGTATTCTCTGCCGTCGGTGGTCTTAACGTAAACCTGGTAGCAGCCGTTCAGCTTGCTGCCCTTGTATTCGCTGTAGTAGGCTTTTGTTTCGCCATGCACAGGCTCGTTGTTCTTGTACCACTGGTAGCTTACATACTTGTCTTTGCCTATGTTGTTGTTGCAAAGTAGCATGTAGTCGTACTTGTTAACGATGAGAGGGTAGTCTAGGCTCTTCAAAACCACAATGGCTATGGTCAGTATGCTGTCGCAACCGCGGTAGTTCACAAGCGTGTCGTGCATAACGGTGCTTCGGGTGTACTTTCTGCCTTTATATACGACGTCGTACTCTCCTTCGTAGGTTACGGTGTGGTAGCTTGGCATGTAAACCTTAATGTCTACGTGTACGGTACTGTCGCATCCGCCCTTATTGGTAAACACGCGCACCAGCGTGGTGTCGTGTGTGAAGGTTTCGCCGTCGTAGGTCACGTTCTCGCAACCCGATACGGTGGTGAACACTTCGTCTGGGTGTCTTACAACAATGTTCACGTTGCAAATGCTGTCGCAACCCCAATTAGTGGTAATGTGTCTTACGAACGAAGTGTCGGTCAAGAACACTTCTCCGTTATAACTTACGCGTCCGCAACCGGTTAGCGAGAGCTGTCCTTCTGTCTTTGGTTGGTGCAGGCGTAGGCGGTACACCATAATGCTGTCGCAACCGGTCGACGATACGAACGAGTCTCTAATCTCGGCATTTTCGGTGTAGACCTTGCCTCTGAAGGTTATCTGTTCACAACTGTCTATGTTGGTGATGTACTCTTCGTAGTTGCCGATGATGATGTGGATGACTTCTGTCTTCTGCAAGTACGACTTTTCTTCTTGGTCGAGGTCGTCCCATGCCTTCTCCGGATTGTAGGTGTCCGAAATGATGTATGTCGAAGTCTTGAACCATTCGCCACGGTACATCAGGCTGTCGCAGCCATATTTGTCAATGGTGTCTCTATAGAAGTGGGTGATGTGAACCTTTGTTACAAGGAAGCTGTCGCAACCCACGCTGTTCACCAAGGTGTCTACTATGGTCGAGTCGTTCGTTACGTGGTAACCGTAAACGTCTTTAAATTCCAATCCATAGGTGTCTAGGGTGTCGCTTGTTGGTTGGTACACCACAATGTTGGTGGCAACAATGCTGTCGCAACCATTGTGTGCCATTCCACGTAGGGTGTCGTAAACAACGGCATTGTCGGTATAGTCAATGCCCTTGTGTTTTACTTTGTAGCAGTCGCTAATGGTTTCTTCGTGCACAACTGGCTTCAACACGTTCAGAACGTAGTGCACGGTGCTGTCGCACCATTCGGTCTCTATCACTTCGTCTATCTGTGTACTTTCGGTGTAGACTGTGTTCCTAAAGGTAATCGACTCGCAGTTGGTAAGGGTAATGGTGGTGTCTTTTGGCGTCATAATGCTGACGTTGTAGATGGTGATTGCCAAAAGCTCATTGCTCTTTTCTGTCGTGTCGTTCACAACACAAGGCTCGCTCACTTCGCGTTTGCCGGTGCTCAAGTATAGTATGCCGTTGCCACAGTAGGTCCTGTTGCTGTACTTCCTAACGGTCTTGCCCAACTTGTATTGGGTTGAGCTTATGTGTGTGCAACCGTTGGCTAGGGTGGTGGTGTCGGCTATTAGGGTGTCGGCAAGGATGTATTTGCCGTTGACGGCAATGCTGTCATATGCCCACACGGTTCTGGTAGGCTCTGCCTCGCTGTAGTTCACCGGAATGAAGGTGAACTTAATCACGGTGTCGCGTCCCTGTTCGTCTTTCAGGTGTTCTTCCAGTGTGGTGTCTGCTGTGAACCACTTGTCGTTGAACAGTGTGCTGTCGCAACCGGCAAGCACCGTGTCGCGTCTAATAATGGTGTTTACTATGCTAATCTGCTGTGTTACCACGCTGTCGCAAAGTGCGGCATTGGTCAAGCGGGTTACCACGGTAGTGTCTTTGTCGTAGGTCTTGCCGTTATATTCTACACTGCCAATACCGTAAATAATTGGTTGCACTGGTGCTGTGGTAGAGTGGTGTACTTCAACCCTTATGCCTACAAGGCTGTCGCAACCGGTAATGGTGCTTTTTAGGGTGTCGTTAAATTCAACGTCTTCAAAGTACCACTTGCCTTCATATTTTACCGAGTCGCAACCAACAATGGTGTCTTGGTTGTGTAGGGTTATGCAGGTAATGTCTATGGCTATCTTCTTTGCAAGGTTGTTGTAGGCAACGGTCATGGTGTCTTTACCAAATGCCAATAGCTGACCTTCGTTCTTTACCACTTTCACCTTCTTGTCCAACGAGTTCCATTGGCAGTTGTCGAAGGTGTATAGGCCAATGGCATCGCTTACATTCTTGTTGTCGTCTTTGGCAACGAGTTCCATGGCCGATGCTGCCAACAATGCAATGGTGTCGTTGCTCGGACGCGGATAGTTGTCATCGTCGAATGTCCACTTCTCTGCATTCAAGATGCTAGCAAGTGCTGTGCCTGTCATGGCTTTTGTGGCAAGTCCAACGGCATCGCCTTCGTCGTTAGCGTTTTCAATAGCGGCAAGTTGCTTGTCGTAATAGCAGTTGGTGTAGTGGGTAGCTCCGGCATACGAGCCGCAAATGTAACCTTCCATTACGTCTAGCAGTATGCTGGTGCTCACTATTTCGTTGGCTACTAGGCATTCGTTAATCTTTGTGCTGGCTGCCTCGCCCACAATACCGCCAATCTTGTTTTCGCCAATAACCATACCGGCGTTTAGGCAGTAGTTAATCTCGGTCTTGTTGCTTGCCTTACCCACAATTCCGCCCGAGTATGAACTTAATGTCAAGGCTTCAATGGTGGCTATGTTGGTGCAGCCTTCTATGTTCGTGAAGTTTGCTTCGCCCGCAATACCGCCGGCTTTGTTCTCGGTGCTGAGCACCATTCCGGCGTTGTTACAGCCGTTTATGTTGGCGTAGCTTGCGTAGCCGCAAATGCCACCGGCATCGTTGTTACCAATAATGGTGGCCTCGTTCTGGCAGTGGCTTATTGTACCTTCCTCGCAGTAACCAACAAAGCCGCCTACGTTCGAAGTTCCCTTCACAACACCGCCTATGGTAAGCGAGTCAATGTAACCGGTACTGCTAAGGTAACCGAATAGGCCCACGTTATTCTCTTCGCCATATAGGTTCACGGTCATTCTGTGGCCGTGGCCGTTAAAGGTTCCGCCAAAGTGTATGTACCTTATCTCGTCATCGGTGTCTGGTGTACCTATTGTTTTGGTTATGACGCTGTCTTCTGGTATGTCGTTCTCTAGCGAGAAGTACAGACCTTCACTCCAGTTCTTGTTCTTGTTTGGTTCTAGCAGATTGGTGTTCACGTAGGTGGCAAGGTCGTGAATGTCGCGCTTGCAAGTCAGCAGGTATGGCTTTTCCTTGCTACCATTACCGCCCGAGAACAAACCGTTTGTAATGAATATTGGTTGGCGTTTGCTAACGCCGTTACGTTCTGCCACCAAGGTGTCTAGGCCCGAATGGTTGAAGCTCACTTGCTCGCCTTCAATGTTCAGGTTGCCGTTGGTGCTCTTCCAGGTTACATCGTCGTCGTTAACAACGGTGAATTCGTTACCTATGTTAAGGTATATTTCTTTGGCGGTTAGCAGAATCGGATTCCTTGCCACCTTTGCTTCTGCGCAGTTCAAGGCTGTTGGCATTGGGTAGTGGTTGCTGCTAAAGTCCCAGTATTCGCTTAAGTAGTAGTTCTGTGCATCTAGGCTGTTACCAAGCAGGTTGCGGGTGTCTAGTCCGGTTGCAAAGCCTTGGTTGTCCATGCCGTCTATGGCCTTGGCAAGGGTCAATTGGTTGTTGTAGAAGCAGAGGGTGACGTTGGTGCCGTAGTTCACGTTTTCACCTACAATTGCACCGCTGTGTGTGCCGTCTGGGTCCACATAACCGTAGTTCATGCACTCAAATAGCAGCTTGTTGCTAATGCCGCCCCATGCAAACTTACCAACAACGCCACCGGTGCAGTTCTTACCCACAGTAAGGCCCGCATTCACGGCACGCCTAATGTCGCAGGTGTCAGCCTCTCCGGCAATACCGCCCACGTATTCTTTACCTACCACGTCGCCAATGTTCAGCAAGTCGTGGTTTTCGCTGTTTTGTCTGGTGTGGCCCATTATGCCGCCCACATGGCTGTTGCCGTGTACGGCACCGCTGTTGCAGCATTCGGCAATGTTTGCGCCGTTGCTGTAACCCACAATACCGCCAACCTTGTTTTCACCGTTCACCTTGGCGTAGCTGTGGCAGTCGGTTATGTTGCTGCCGGTTTCTGCAACACCGGCAATGGCACCTACGTTGTCGCTACCGTTCACCTTACCTCTTACGGTCAGGTGACTAATGCTTGCGCCCTTCTTCAGTGCGCCGAACAGTCCGGTATTGGCTGCTGCGCTTATGTTCACGTTCAGGCTATGTCCGTCACCGTCGTAGTAACCGTTCCACTCGTAGCGTTCGCGGCCGCCCTTGCCTATTGGCGAGGTTATTTCGGTGCTGAAGTCTGCTGTCTGCTTAAAATACTTGTGCCAGCTGGCATTTCTAACGGTGTCTACGCAATAGTAGTCGTTGTTCACGTCGGCAATGAGGGTGTTTAGCTGTTCCTCTGTCTTAATGAGGTACGGATCATCTTCGGTTCCGTTACCACCGCCAAGGTAGCCGGCACTCACAAATAGTGGCACTACTTTGCGGTAGTGTTGGGTGGCATCGGCTGCACCTTTGTGGAAGTATAATATATATAAGGTATCGGCACCAAATTCGCTAGGTACAATCTTGCCGCTTTCGTAAGGGCGAAGCTTCTCGCTGTGGGTGCCTAGCCCAAAGTCGGTTGTTGCTGTGTTGAACCAGCTTGCAGGCACGTTCACGTTGCCGTTAATGTCTTTTAGGGTATTCCACTCGTTGTCGAAGCTGAATGGCATGGTCATCAGCTTGCTGCCTTCAAAGTAGGTGAGCAGGTATGGCAATGGTAGGGTGGTGTCGCTGCTGGTCTCCCAGTTCGAACCCAGGTCGTGCTTAAAGCCTGCATTGGTCATCATGTAGGCTGTGCTTAAGCCTTCGGTCTCCCAAGTAGCATCCCAAATGGTGTTGGTTTGTGCGTTCCAAAAGGTGTTGGTTTCTGTACCGTTCTTCTTGTCGCCAATGGTGTAGCCAATCTTTGTGCCGTCTATTTCTGCAACTGTCCTGCCTGTGTAGCCGTAGTTGACGCCTCGGTTTAGGGTAGTGCCTGGTGTTGAGCCTAGCAGTCCGCCCGCTGTGTTGGCCGAGAGGACCGAACCTCCGTTTACAAGATTGTCGGCTTCACATTCTTCAGCGTAGCCAATCACACCACCGCTTAACTTGTTGCTTCTTACTAGGCCGTTGTTGCCGCAGTTGCTTATTATGCAGTTCTTGGCAATGGCAGCCACACCGCCAGCAGTGTCGGTTGCCACCACGTTCACGCTGTTAAGGCAACCCATTAGGGTTATGTGGTCGGCAATGGCAACAATGCCGGCACCGGTCTTGCAGCTGTATATCTCGCCGTTTACTTCCAGTCCTTTTATGCTTGCTGGCTCATTGGCAATGCCGAATAGGGCAGCATTGCCGTTGCTTTCTTCAATGTCTAGGGTGACGCGTTTCCCGTTACCGTCGAAGTTACCCTGGAAAATCTTAAAGTCGTCTCCGCCAATACCAATGCAACCGGTAAACTTGTCGTCAATGTTTTCGGTTACCTTGAAGTATTTCTTGTAACTCCAGTTTTTGTCTGGATACTTGGCGTGGACGTGCTTGTTTACGAGGAATTCCAACTCTTTCAGGTCTTTTAGACATGAAATGAGGTACGGATCGTCTGGCATACCCGAACCGCCCGAGAACATGAGTGTGTCTACCGAGTTGATGATGAGCGGAACTTCGCGCATAATGCCTTTGTAGTAGATGCGCAAGGTGTCTTTACCTGTGCCGACAAGGCCGATTGAGGCGCCTTGTACCTTACATATCTTGTTGTTCGATGCCGATACGATGGTTGGACCTTCGTCTTCGGTTTCCATCATTACCACGCGGAACTGGTGGTTCACGTCGTTGGCGCGGTCGCTGGTGTCGAGCTTTATGACTGCCGACGCCAATACGTTAAAGGCGGGGTCTGTATTGTTTGGTACGGCATATAGCCCTTCGTTGTAAGACCATTCGTATTCACCCTGGTGCGGACCATCTATTTCTAGCGATGCTACGAAGTTTTTGTAGATGGAGTCGTAAAGCATCTGGTTGCTATAGAATTCGGCAATTCTGGCAATGCCTTCAAACACCTTTCCGTTCATTGAGTCGGTCTGCAAGCTCATCTGCTTGTCGTAGAGTTCGCCGCCGTAATACTTGTTTTTGTCTTGTCCGTCAGAATAAGGGTAGCATGCAATGTTCGAACTGGTCTTGCAGTTGGCTTTGTATTTGCTGCCGTCCGAAATGGTTCCCACGTTCACGTTGTTATACACCCAGCCGTCTGCCCAACCGGTTATACCGGCGGTGTAGTCCCATCCGTCCACATAGCCAGCATTTAGGTTGTCGGCAAAAGGGTAGTACTTCGTAACGGTACGTGTCACCTTATAGTAACCGGCAATGCCCGCAATAAACTTGGCGTTAAGGGTAGAAAGGTCTGTAAACTCGTCAACAACCACTTTCACCGCACCAATGTTGCAGCAGAAGTCTATAAGGGTCGAGTTGGCGTAGCCCACAATGCCGCCTACGTTCTTGTCGTAGCCGCCTATGCGTCCGCTGTTGTTACATTTGCCAATGTTAATGCCAAGGGTATATCCGGCAATACCGCCCACGTTCATCGGACCTTCCACGCTACCGTAGTTGCAGCAGGCAATTAGCTGCTTGGTTATGCCGTTGGCTTGTGGCACTTGTGTCTTACCCACAATACCGCCAATACCGTTTTCCTTGTTCTCGGTCACCTTTCCGTAGCTGACCTTTATGTTGGCGTAGTTCTTACAGTCGTTAATGTCAATGTTCGTACAGCTACCCGCAATACCGCCAATGCAGGCTTGCGTGTAGTTCTCCATGTTGATGTTGCCCGATACGGTACAGTTCGTAATCTGGCTAGTCCTTATGCTGCTGTTGTTGTAGAATTGGCCCACAATACCGCCCACATACACCATGCTTGCGGTAGGGTCAACGTCAATGTTTATGTTTTCAATGTTCAGGTTGGCAATGGTCAGGTGGTCGCCGTTGATTTTTCCGAAGAGACCGCAGTAGTTGACGCCTTTCGCTATGTTCAGGTTCTTAATGGTGTGCCCCTTGCCGTCGAAACTGACTTTGTACATGTCAAGCGGGTACTGCATGTCGTTAATGGGGAAGAACTCTTCAATGCTACTCATGTCAATGTCGTTCGTCAACTCGTAGTAGTAGAGTTCGCCGCCCGATTCTGTGTTCACGTATATGCTTATTGCCATCAGGTCTTCTGGCGTAGAAACCAGATATGGCTCTTCTTGTGTTCCATAACCGCCGCTAAGTGCCGGGTGTTGGGCAAACGCTGTGCATACTGACAACAGTATTCCCAGCAGCGTCAGGGTTATGACTTTATGTAGTTGCTCGAGTTGTTTCATTCGTTCCTTCTTGGAATTTTAGTTTCGTTTAGGCCCTCCGGAATTGAGTTTATTAGTCGAACGGTGGGCATAATAATCCCTATTTTGGATTGTAATGTTCAAATTTAAGAAAATAGCACGTTAAATCAATGAAAAATGCAATTAATTTTCTATATATAGGTATGTATTGCGAAAACGTATGACGAAAACTGATAATTTTGTGTGCTTCGTGTTTGATATTCAGAAAATATGTTGTAATTTTGCGCACCGTTCATAAGAACGAACAAAAATTAATAATTTTATTTTATGTTAAATCATTACGAGACCGTTTTCATTTTGACTCCCGTTTTGTCTGAGCCTCAGATGAAGGAAACGGCTGCCCGCTTCAAGAGCGTTCTTACTGATGGTGGCGCAACTATCGTCAACGAAGAAGCTTGGGGCTTGAAGAAATTGGCTTATCCAATTGACAACAAGACCACTGGTTTCTATTCTTTGATCGAGTTCGACGCAGAACCATCACTTATTAACACTTTAACAACTCAGTTCCGTCGCGACGAGAAGGTTATCCGTTTCATGATCACCAAGCTCGACAAGAACGCTGCTGAATATGCTGTTAAACGTCGTTCTAAAACTAAAAACGCATAAGGAGGAATAAATTATGGCAGCACAAGCAAATAACGCATCTTCAGAAATCAGATATTTAACTCCACCTTCTGTTGATGTTAAACGTAAGAAATATTGCCGTTTCAAGAAGAATGGCATTAAGTATATCGACTACAAGGATCCTGAATTCCTCAAGAAGTTCTTGAACGAACAGGGTAAGATTTTGCCTCGTCGCATCACTGGTACTTCTCTTAAGTTCCAGCGCAAGGTCGCTCAGGCTGTTAAAAGAGCTCGCTATATCGCATTGCTCCCTTATGTAACCGATTTGTTGAAGTAATTTAAAGGAGGATTAATTAATGGAAATCATTTTGTTAGAAGACGTCAACAATCTTGGTTTTAAGAACGATGTTGTAAACGTAAAGAATGGTTATGGCTTGAACTACCTTATCCCACAGGGTAAGGCTATCTTGGCTACTCCATCTGCTAAGAAGGTCCTCGCTGAAAACTTGAAGCAGCAGGCTAAGAAGCTCGAAAAGATTAAGGCTGATGCTCAGGCAGTAGCTGCTAAGCTCGACGGTGTTTCTCTTACCTTCGCTGTTAAGGCTAGCGAAAACGGTTCTATCTACGGTTCTGTAACTAACGCTCAGATCGCTGAAGAACTCAACAAGAAGGGTGTTGAAATCGATCGTAAGATCGTTTCTATCAAGAGCGCTGTTAAGTCTCTTGGTGACTACACTGCTGTTGTTCGCCTTCACAAGGAAGTTAGCGTAGAAGTTCCTTTCTCAGTTGTAGCTGAATAATAGATTTTATATTTGCGATAAAAAGTGACGGTCTTCCAGTATTGGAAGACCGTTTTTTCTGCATTCCTCTTCTCTGTTTTTGTTGCTAAAATGCTATATTGTTGATAACTATCGTTTTGTAAAACTTGCCATGGCATAATTCTTGTATAATTTTGTGTGTGGATTGGTATCTCGCACACTTGCTTTGCTGGGGTGTTGATATCTTAATTCTACATTACGGATACTTTTTAAGGAATTTTGATTAATTTTGCACAAAAAATTAAGGAACTATGCGCAACATTATTATTGCTCCATCTTTACTTTCTGCCGATTTTGCTAACTTGCAGAAGGATTTAGATATGATCAATGAGAGTCAGGCCGATTGGCTTCATCTCGATGTGATGGATGGCGTTTTCGTTCCTAATATCTCTTTTGGTATGCCGGTCATTGGTGCTGTTAACCGCGTTTGCAAGAAGACGCTTGACGTGCATCTTATGATTGTTGAACCTGATAAGTTCATCGACGATTTCCATAAACTCGGTGCACAGGTTCTTACTGTTCACTATGAGGCTTGCACCCACCTTCACCGCACCATTCAGCGCATCAAGGCGCTTGGCATGAAGGCTGGCGTTGCTCTTAACCCTCATACACCTATATCTCTGCTTGAAGAGATTATTGCCGACATCGATGTCGTTATGCTCATGTCGGTTAATCCTGGTTTTGGCGGACAGAAGTTTATCGAAAATGCTTTAGATAAGGTTGCCCGCGCTAAGGAACTCATCATTAAGAAGGGTTCTTCTGCTATTATTGAAGTCGATGGTGGCGTTAACCTCGAAACTGGTAAGAGATTGATCGAGGCTGGTGCCGATGCTCTGGTTGCTGGTAGTTTTGTTTTCAATTCTGCTAATCCGCTTCAGACCATCAAAGACCTTAAGGCTTTATAATATTCATTGTTTCGAAACTGTGTAACATTTAGCAGTTTCCTAATTGTAGTCATTAATTTAACTAACTATTTTTTTTGCTGTTATTTAACCATGTCAGCTGTTTTTTCTGTATTGCGTAAGATTCCGTTTGTAAGAATGGCTCTTTTCTTCGTATTAGGTGCCCTTGCGGTTTCTTATGGATTTAGTGTAAAGTACGTTGCGGTACTTTTGGTTTCTGGTTTTATGTTCTTCTTGTTGCATTATCTCATTCTAAAACAGAAGGACGAAATCCAATATTCTTATCGATGGCTTTTTGGTGTAGCCTTGGCCTTCTTCATGTTCTCTTTCGGCATGACTTTCAATTATCATACCAAGATGTTCGGCACAAGCGAAACCTCTAGTTATTATATGGGTAAGGTTATTTCTGCTCCGCAGGAATGTTCTAACGCTTCTGTAAAGTGCATGATTTCCATGTCTAAGGTCGATGAGGCTAAACAGACAAAGTCCGCTGAATCTTTTGTTGCTTATGTCTACATGCCTCGTAGCGAGTCTAGTGCTAATCTTGGTCCTGGCGACTCTCTTTTGCTTTCGCCGCAGCCAGCTGCTATTCAGTTGCACGACGACGAGATTAGCTTGATGTCTGAACCAAATACCTTCTTTGTTGAAGATGGCGCATGGCAGGTTATTGCGGATGACAATGACTTCCACGCTTCTACTTTCCGCGATTCTTTGATTGGATCGTTGAAAAAAAAAGATGTCATAACAATGAACTAGCATTAATATCAGCCCTTGTCTTTGGCGACAAGGGCTTTTTAAATGCTGGCTTGAAATCGTCTTATGCCCTTGCTGGTGCAAGCCATGTGCTTGCCGTTAGTGGTTTGCATGTTGGCGTTGTCTTTCTGTTTTGCAATTCCCTTCTTTCGCTATTTTTAGGCGGTAATCTGCTTCGTAGGCGCATCGTACGCACCATCCTTGTCCTTTTGTGTCTTTGGGCTTATGCGTGGCTCACGCAGTTCTCGCCATCGGTGGTACGTGCGGCGGTTATGTTCTCGTTCTTGCAGGGTGCCTATTTGTTAAGGCGTCCGTTCTATGCCTATGCTTCTGTCTTTTCTTCGGCCTTTTTAATGTTGGTTGCCAATCCCGACTATCTGTTCAATGTCGGCTTTCAGCTCAGCTATGTTGCTGTGCTTTCCATTCTCTATTTCCATCCCCGCATCTATGGCTTGTTTTCGTTTGGTAACTTGTCTTTGCCACAAGCAGTCCCTTCGTTCTTAAAGGTTGGTATACCGAAAATTATTGATAAGGCTTGGTCGCTGACGGCTGTTTCCATTGCGGCACAAATTGGAACCGCACCTCTGGTCCTTTATTACTTCCATCAGTTCTCGTTTGTGTTTTGGTTGTCTGGATTGGTAGTGGTTCCTTTGTCTGCGCTAATCATTTTCCTTACGTTGGCCTATTTGGCGGTTAACTTTGTGCCAATGTTGTCTTCTTTGGTGTTTTCGGTCTTGGTGGCTGTGGCGCAGTTCATGAATTGGGCAGTCGGTGTCATGTCAGCACTTCCTGGTGCTTATGTCAATGGCGTAGATTTTCGTTTTCCCGAGTTGGTTATGGCGTTGTCGGCAGTTGTTTTGATGGCTTTTTACTTGTCTTTTAGACGCTATGCCCATCTGTTCGCATCCGTTGCGTGTGTGTTGGCCTTGGTAGGCATTTCTGTGGGGCGTTGCGTGTTGTGTTGGGGTAGTAGCGGACTTGTGGTGGCCAATGTGCCTAACGAGTCGGTGGTGAATGTCTTCGGGGTGTCAGGAAACCATCTGTATGCTACGGCAGATAGCACCCAGGTGGAACATATGCTTGCCGGTTTTTGGGCGCGTCACCATGTCTCTTATGCGCAAATCTCGCCTTCGTGTTTGTTGGTTGAAGGTCAACATTGCGCCTATGTCTTAAACAAAGACATCAGCAAGCTTCCGTCGCCTTCAGAACCCATTCCGGTCCATTGTCTTGTCATATCGTCCGACGTCCGCATTCCACTCCAGAAGCTCACCAGTTTCTTCTCCTTCAACCGTCTGGTCGTCGACAGCTCTTGTTCCCTTGCCACGTCGGTGTGGTGGAAGGGCAAATACCCAATGGCGCACCTCGTCCGTACCGATGGCGACTATGTCGAACTCTTCTAATGGTGAACTCTCTTGATTCTTTTCAAGGGATTCTTGAATCTGTATCGATAATTTGTAGAGGTCATTATATGTCAAAACGAGTAATCTACATTACATCAGCATGTAATATGTCATTAGAAAAGGTGTTTATATACCAAAAGGTAGTTAAAGTTTTCTGATGTTTTTTCCGCAGCGCTCCACGAACGTTGTTACGTTTTCTGCGTTAGGCAGTTTTGACTCGCTGCGCATCGTCGATTTTTCCAATTCAAAGACATCTTTGATGGTTGTTTTGGCTCGGTATAAAGCCTCACCGATTTACAATTCCAGGCCTTTCCAAGTGGTAACTATGTCCAAAAAGGCCGTTTTGGCTCGCTACGCTTCACCGATTTGCAATTCTGTTAACAAACTATCATTTCTATCTCCGCTACTGCCAAAATTTGGATGACTCTATAAAGCACAGGAAGCGAATTGAGAAAATGATATATGAAAAGTCAAATGTTAGCATTATCTTTGTTGGGGACAAGCAAAACGAGTATTCGTTTCACCATTTATCTCGCAAAAAAAATGAAGGAAATTTGTTAAATCCGCCCGAAAATGTTGATTTTTTTGAGAGAAAAATTCTGTAAGTTGGTGAATTTGAATTAGCTATAATTTTTAAGATTTAACATATCGGAATTTATAGGACTTTAAAATTGGAGGAGTAAAACATGAAAAAGATAATATCGTTATTCGCATTAATGCTTGTGTGTTTAACTGCGAGCAGTATAATAATACCAGAACCGCCAATTCTTATTGATAAGAGAAATGGCTCTCCTTTAACAATCAGTTTTGAAGAAGCCGATAGCCTTATGTCACAGAATAGGAAAAAGTTTTCAAAATTTAGATTTCGATTCATCATTAAGAAAGATACAGGGTTGGCTGTACCTTATGTAAGGCGTCCAAACGGATGGGGAGGGTGGACTAACTGGCAGTTGGATAGGGATAAACTTGTATTTGGAGGTTTTTCGGAATATAGTCAGAAGTCGTTTGAACAGATAGAATATCTACATAACAGCAAGTATGACCGTTCAACGTGGGGGGGGAGGTCATGATTATAGATATGTATGCCAAAACAATATGGTATGTTTTGGGACCACAGAAACAATGGAACTATGACCCTGAATTGTGGTTTGACAATGATTCGATAAGATAATGATTATCAAAAAAATATGGAGAAAAAGGGACACAGCTTTAACTTTGAAGGCGGCGAAATTTTAGTCAAAATGGGAGCTTCCTGGTTTGTATCGTATTCTTATTATATGTATTGTGACAAGAAACATAAAAGCTGGGAGAACAATTCGACAGTTAAGACTAGACTGCATTACTATAATCAAGGAAAGGCATATCACTATCAGTGGTTGCAATATGCAGTATCAATGAACGAAGGTAAACTAAATAGAAACAGTTTAGGACTGAGCGGAAGCGAGGTTTTAGAAATGGCAAAAAAAGTATTGCAAAAATTTGATAACCATTCCTAATTTAATATAACGGAATTTATAGGACTTTAAAACGGAAAAATTTAGGTGTTTATATACCAAATGGTAGTTAAAGTTTTCTGATGTTTTCGTTTTCT